>NZ_JBQFRI010000004.1:0-363483 GCF_056537325.1 Ruegeria sp. CF5
GGGCAAAAAACTACCCAAATGGGTAAGGATACCACCGTATACCGCAACTCACACCACCAAAACGGGTAGGTAATCCCAAATTCAAAGGCAATTTCATATGCTTGGGAAAACAACTGAAGCAATCGACGTCATGCTGGCGGACAGCAATCCGCTGGTGCTCTCGGCAATGTCCGAAATCTTTGAACGCGACACCCGATTCTCGCTTGTCGCAACCTCGGCAACCGCAGAAGGCTTTCTGGGAATGGTTGTGCGCGTGCCCGTTAAGATCGCCGTCATCGACTGGAACCTGCCCGTTCTTGGGGCTGCAAAATTGATAGAGGTGCTGCGCGAACAGGAAACCGCGCCCCGGTTCGTCGTCTATGGCGATACGGCAGGAGATATTCCCAGATTGGCAATGCAGGCCGGTGCTGCCGGGTTTGCTGCGCGCTCGGGCGAGGTCGAAGGGTTGTTAGAAACCTGTGCCGAAGTGGCAGCGGGCAAAATGGTTTTCCCCTTTATCGACGTGCGCAAGATGCAGCAGGATCCCATACACAGCCTGTCCCGCAAAGAGCGTGCGATTCTGGATGCTTTGGCCAAGGGGATGTCAAATCGGGACCTGTCCAAGGAACTGCAAATTTCGACCAATACGGTGAAATTTCATTTGTCCAACATCTATGAAAAATTGTCGGTGAAGAACCGGGCACAGGCGATTGCCTATTACTATTCTTCGCAGTTTTCTGGAGGCTCAAAACAGTCATAGGTCTTCAGAAGACGGAAAGCTGATTTGTCTGAAAACACCAATCACCCGGAAAATTCAGCCCGGCGTGGGTACGCCGGGCCTTGAAAGTACAGCCTTTACCTCAGTCGTAAAGGACGGCCGCGATTTCCGGATCGTCGATGTTGGATGCATCATAGTAGTAGAAGCCGGTATCGATCAGTCCCGGAACTTCTCCGCCTTTGGTGGCGGCGACGGCAGCTTTGACCGTCTCGTATCCGATGCCAACCGGGTTCTGAGTGATTGCTCCGGCCATCAGGCCGCTTTTTATCGCGTCCTTCTGAGCCTTGCCCGAGTCATAGCCGATGATCACCAGATCCTTGGTGCCAAGTTCCTGCACACCGTTCACCACACCAATCGCTGACCCCTCATTGGTGCCGAAGATACCTTTCAGGTCTGGGTTCGCTGTCAGAATGGCCTTGGTGACTTCGGTGGATTTCAGGTGGTCGCCCTGACCGTATTGTACTGTGACAACCTCGATATCCGGGTATTTCTCTGCAATGCGATTAACAAAGCCGTCGCGGCGGTCGATCCCAGTCCGGCTGGTCTGGTCGTGTGCAACAACTGCCACCTTGCCGCTGCCGCCGAGCAGCTCGGCCATCTTGTCGGCCGCCAGCGATGCGGCGGCGACATTATCGGTGGTCGCGGTAGCTAGGGGGATGTCACTATCGACGCCACTGTCAAAGGCGATCACGGGAATGCCTGCCTCTTGCGCCTGACGCAGCAGGGGGATGGCGGCCTGACTATCCAGCGCGGCAAATCCGATGGCGGCGGGCTTGTTGGCCAGCGCGGCGGCCAGCATGTCGATCTGCCGGTCCACCATCGTTTCATTGTCGGGACCTTCGAATGTGATCCGAACACCCTCTTCGTTGGCGGCCTGTTCCGCACCGGCCTTCACCGCCTGCCAGAACTGGTGCTGGAAACCTTTCGAGACCAGCGGAACATAGATTTCCTCGGCAAAGGCAGTGGTGGCGGGAACGCTGAGCGCCACAGCGCTGAGAGCCCCGAGAATTAAGCGGCGTGAAAGCATGTCTTCTCCTCCTGTTGAGTCTTTATCCTGTTGAATTTTCTTTTGGTTTTGCCTGTATTGAAGTTGCCTCAGCTCGTTTTTCCACGGCGCACCATATCGGCGTAGACCGCAAGGATGATGATGGCGCCGGTCACCACCGTCTGCCATTCCTGCGCCACCGACAGGACACGCAGCCCGTTGGTCAGAACTGCCATGATCAGGGCGCCGATCAGCGTTCCCAGAATGGTACCCCGCCCGCCGGACAGGGATGTGCCGCCGATGACCACCGCGGCAATCGCCTCCAGCTCATACCCAAGCCCCAAAGCGGGCTGGGCCGAGTTCAGGCGCGAGGCGATGAGGACGCCCGCGATCCCGCAGATACCGCCAGCAAGGGCATAGATCCGCATTTTCCAGGCATCTGTGTTCACACCGGACAGGCGCACCGCCTCTTCGTTTGAACCCAGGGCAAATGTGTACCGGCCCAGCACGGTACGGCTGAGGATGTATGACGTGGCAATGGCCACCAGAAACAGGATCAGCACACCGTTCGGGATGGGCAGGCCGGGGAAAACATCACCGATCAGCGATCCGCGCGAGATTTGGTCAAAGCCGGGTGTATCATTGAAATAGATCGGTCGCGTTCCGGAGATCACCAGCGACAGACCCTTGAGGATCAGCATCATGCCGAGCGTGGCGATGAACGGCGGGATCTTCATTTTGGCGACGAACGTGCCCGAGCACAGGCCGCAGAAGGCGCCAGCGGCAATGGCCGCAATTACGCCAAGCAAAAGCGGCATGCCCAGATAGGTTAGAACCACCCCGGCGATGACGGCGCAAAAGGTCATCAATGTGCCCACCGACAGATCGATGCCACCAGTAATGATGACAAGGGTCACGCCCACGGCAAGCACCCCATTGACCGAAGTCGCCTGCAAAATGGCGATCATGTTCGAGGTTTGCATGAAGTTGGGCGACGCTATCGAGAATCCGATCAGTAGAGCGATGAGGCTGGCAAAGGCCAGCAGCTTTTGATAGGCGCCCGTGTCGGTCAGCGGAGCCAGCGGCTTTTTTTGCTTCACGTCGGTTGCAGTGGTCATTGATGTGTCCCCGTTGCGTGCTCTGACACCTGCATTGCCGCTTCGCGTTGCGTGGCCAGTTTCATTATTTCTTCCTGCGTGGCCGTTTTGCCGCCGGGCAGGATTCCGGTCAGGCGCCCTTCGCACATGACAGCGATGCGATGGCTCAGCCGTAAGATTTCAGGCAGTTCCGATGAGATCACGATGATCGCCTTGCCATCGGCAGCCAGTTCTTCGAGAAGTTTGTAAATTTCGGATTTAGCACCGACATCGATCCCGCGCGTCGGTTCGTCGAAAATCAGAATGTCGCAGTCACGCAGTAGCCATTTGGCGATGACAACTTTCTGCTGGTTGCCACCCGACAGCAGCCTGACCTCTTGCGTGTCTGACGGTGTGCGAATGCCTAACTGAGCGATATAGTTCTGCGCTGTGCGCGAAATACCGGCGTCATTCAGGACGCCGCCGCGCCGGGTAAACATGTTCATCGAGGCCAATGCGATGTTGTCGCGGACGTTCATGCCGGTCGCCAGACCGAAATGCTTGCGGTCTTCGGAAAGGTATCCGATCCCCGCCTGTACGGCATCGGCCGGGGATGCAATCCCGACGCTGTGACCATGCACGCGAATTTCGCCCGCGTCTTTGGCGTCAGCCCCGAATATGGCGCGCGCGACCTCGGTCCGGCCTGCGCCCATCAGCCCGGCAAAGCCCAGAATTTCACCCTTTCGGACGGAAAAACTGACGTCCTGAATTTCCCTCCCACGGTTCAGCCCAACGACTTCCAACGATACTTCGGCTTCGCTCAGGTCCGGAATATCCTGTGGCTCTTCCTTGACTTCCCGCCCGACCATCATGGCGATGATCTGCGAAATGGGTGTCGCGGCGGCATCGACCGTTCCGACGTATTCCCCATCGCGCATGACGGTCACTCGGTCGGCGATCTGTTTGAGCTCGTCCATCTTGTGGCTGATATAGACGATGCCCACGCCTTCGGCCTTGAGGCGCCGGATGATCACGAACAGCTCGGCGATCTCGGCATCGTTTAGCGCTGCCGTGGGTTCATCCATGATCAGAACCTTCGAGCGGTAGGACAGTGCTTTTGCGATTTCGATCATCTGCTGTTTGGCGATGGTCAGGTTTCCGACCAGCGTTTTCGGGTCCAGCGACAAATTCATCGAGGCAAAGACCTCTGCCGCCTGTGCGTTCAGAGCGGCGTCGTCCAGACGACCAAACCGCTTGCGCGGCTCACGCCCGATATAGATGTTTTGAGCGGCAGTCAGATCGTTCATCAGGCTCAGCTCCTGATGGATGATCCCGATGCCAAGGTCCTGCGCGGCGCGCGGAGAGTCCGGATTGACGCTTTGACCGCCGATCTTCAGTTCGCCCGCATCACGCTGGTAGATGCCGGACAGGATTTTCATCAACGTCGATTTACCCGCTCCGTTTTCGCCCATCAGCGCGTGAACTTCTCCGGGCTCCAGATCGAACCTCACGGTCTTGAGGGCGTGCACGCCGGGGAAGTGCTTTTCGATCCCCGTCATTTCGACCAGCTTCGTCATTTCTCCTCCCCCGATCCGGTCATGTTGCGTCATCCTTCCGCATCACATCACGGCCCCGATCTGCCAGGGGACGAATTCGACCCCGCCAAATCCAAGTTCTTCGCTTTTGGTCTGTTTGCCGCTGGCAACGTCGATCATCAGTTCGAACAGTTCTTCGCCCTTGGCTTCGATGCTGACACCGTCGGTGACGATGTCGCCGCAGTTCAGATCCATGTCCTCGGACATGCGCGCATACATTTCGGAGTTTGTGGCCAGCTTGATGCAGGGTGTCGGCTGATACCCCGAGACCGAGCCGCGTCCGGTGGTGAACACGATCAGGTTCGCGCCCGAGGCAACCTGTCCGGTGACCGAGCACGGGTCAAACCCGGGGCTGTCCATGAAGACGAAACCCTTTTTGTCGACAAGCTCTCCGAATTTGTAGACATCGCGCAGGGGTGCGCTGCCGCCTTTGGCAACTGCGCCCAGAGATTTTTCCAGAATGGTGGTGAGGCCGCCGCGCTTGTTGCCCGGACTGGGATTGTTGTCCATTTCACCGCCGTTTCGAGCGGTATAGTCTTCCCACCAGCGCACCCGCTCGACCAGTTTTTCGCCGACTTCAATAGTCTCGGCACGCCGGGTCAAAAGATGCTCGGCCCCATAGATTTCCGAGGTTTCGGAAAGGATCGTGGTGCCCCCGTGGCGCACCAGAAGGTCCGAGGCGCAGCCAAGGGCCGGATTGGCGGTGATCCCCGAATACCCGTCCGATCCGCCGCATTGCATCCCGACGGTAATTTCACTGACAGGGGCGGGCGCACGGCTGGCCTGATTGGCCAGTTCGGCAATGCCCTGCAGTTCGGTCAGTCCCTTTTCGATGGTCTTTCGCGTCCCGCCTTCATGCTGGATAGTCATGTATCGCAGGATGCCGTCAGCCCGGATTGGCCGACCGCCAACCAGATCCGCCACCTGCATCACCTCGCACCCAAGACCGATCAGCAGAATACCTCCGAAATTCGGGTGCTGTGCATATCCCGCCAGCGTGCGGAACAAAGTGTCATAGCCTTCGCCCGTGCCGGACATTCCGCAGCCCGTGCCGTGTACGATGGGAACAATCCCGTCAACATTGGGATAGGCGTCAAGCAAACCGGCTTTTTCGGCCGCTTCCGCGATGAAACGCGCGACTGAACCTGCACAATTCACCGAAGTAAGGATGCCAACATAGTTGCGGGTTCCGACTTTGCCGTCGGCGCGGTGATAGCCCTGAAATGTCCGATTGCTGCCAATGGAGGGAAGGGGATCGTTCTGGCTGGCAAAGCCATAATCCTGCTGATGCGCGCCCATGCCCAGATTCTGGACGTGAACATGATCACCCACTGCTATGTTGCTTCTAGCTTGTCCGATGATCTGGCCATAGCGAAGAACGTTAGCGCCTGCCGCGATCGGCTTGCTGGCGATCTTGTGGCCGCGGGTGACGGCTGAGGTCAGTGGTGCTTTCAGGCCCGCTACAATCTGCCCGGCAGGCAGATCACGCAGTGCAATGACCACATTGTCCTGTGGCTGTAACTGAACAACATCACTGGCTTGCGCGTCCACGCTGAGCTTCCTCCTGCCTTGCGTCCGAATTCGCTACGAGTGATGTATGTGCTAGCTTGACTTGAGACGCATGTCAACTAACATGTTAGTCGACACGGAGGAATAAATGACCGCCCCAACGGAAATCGATGCAGCCCAACTGAAAGAGATAAGCGCGCTTGAAGGGTCGCTGGCGCAGCGGGTTTACCTGTCGCTCAAGGGCGCCATCCTGTCTTTGGAATTTTTGCCGGGCACGGTTTTGCGTAAAGGGGCGATCTGTGAGCAGCTGGGTGTATCCCGTTCTCCCGTCTCCGAAGCGATAGCGCGGCTTAGTGCCGAAGGACTGGTGGATGTGGTTCCCCAATCAGCGACACGTGTTGCCTATTTCTCGATGGCTGAAATCCGCGAAGGTGCATTTTTGCGCGAGGCGCTGGAATTGGCTGCCGTGGCCAAAGTGGCGGAAGACCGAACCGATGAGCAATTGGCGCAACTGACCCGCAACCTGCGTCTGCAAGGTCTGCTGGTCGAAGATCAGGATTTTGCCGGGTTTTATCAGGCGGATGAGGAATTCCACGCGATGTTGATGCAATTTACCGGATTTACGCGTCTGATCGCGGTCGCCCGGATGGTTTCGCTGCAAGTCAGCCGTGCGCGGGTGCTGCTGCTGCCAACGCCTGGCCGCGCTGTGGAAACCTATGAAGAGCACCTCGCCATACTCGAGGCTATTCGCAGCCGTGATCCCGCCGCAGCGCAGGCCGCCATGCGCCGCCATCTGGGTCAGTTGCTGCCGCGAATTGAGCCACTTGAGCAGCAACGCCCCGAACTGTTTAGCTCTTCCTGAGACGAGGATTAGTAATGAAAGTAACCGATACCGCACTGCTCAACGCCCGTACTGCCCGGTCTGTGCCGCTGACGCGGATGGGCTTTGGTGGGGCACCGCTTGGGAACCTGTATCGCAAGGTCAGTGACAAGGATGCGCAGGCCGCTTTGCAGGCGGCGTTTGACGCCGGTATCCGATACTTCGACACAGCACCTCAATACGGGCTGGGACGGTCGGAGCAGCGGTTTGGGCCCGCAATAGGCAGGTTCGGTCGGACCAACATCCAGCTTTCGACCAAGATCGGTCGCCTGCTGATGGATTGCGAACCGCATGAAGTGACGCCCGAGGCCTTTGTCGATGTCCCTCAGAAACGGATCGTGTTCGACTATACATATGACGGGGTAATGCGGTCATACGAGGCCAGCAAGGCCCGGCTGGATGTTGAAAAGGCGGACATTCTGCTGGTGCATGATGTGTGCGCCTTCAGCCAGGGGTCACAGGAAGCATCGGACGCGAAAGTACGAGAACTTTTTGATGGCGGCGGTTTTCGTGCCCTGACCGAGTTGCGCGCTGCCGGAGAAATCGCTGCCATCGGCGCGGGTGTGAACGAATGGCAGGTCTGCGAACGTCTGCTGGGTCTGGGTGATTTCGATGGTTTCCTGCTGGCCGGTCGATACACACTGCTGGAACAGGACGCGCTGGAGAGTTTTTTGCCCCTATGCGTGAAACGCGATGTCGGCATCATTCTGGGTGGCCCGTACAATTCGGGCATTCTGGCGACCGGGGCTGTGCCGGGTGCGAAATACAACTACGCCGACGCCCCGCCTGAAATCCTTGACCGGGTCCGGCGGATCGAGGCGGTCTGCGCCGCCCATAAAACTCCGCTGATCGCCGCCGCGCTGCAATTCGTTTTGGGGCATCCTTGCGTGAAAACGGTTGTCCCCGGTGCGGTTAACGCAGCCGAAGTTCAGGCCAATGTCGCTTTGCTTGAACGCCCGATACCGACGGCGCTATGGTCGGACCTGCGCAATGAAGGGCTGATCCGATACGATGCGCCTTTGCCGACGGAGGGTGCGCATGCTGCGTAACATCGACCCGATCCTGTCGCCTGACCTTCTGCATGCCCTGCGCGCGATGGGGCACGGGGACATGATCGTCATTGCTGATGCGAACTTTCCCGGTGAAAGTCTTGGCCCGCCCTGTATCCGGGCTGATGGCTCTTCTGCCAGCGACATGCTGCGCGCGGTGTTGTCGGTGATGCCGCTGGATACATATGCAGAGAACCCGGCGCTGACGATGCAGGTGGTCGGCAACGCGGATGAAACCCCCGAAGCGGTGGCCGATTTTCAGATTATCATTAATTCGGTTGCAGATAATCCCGCGCAAGCTGCCGGGCTGGAACGTTTCGATTTCTACGAACGTGCCGCGCAATCCTTTGTCGTAGTGCAAACCGGAGAGTGCAGATTGTACGGCAACATCATTCTGACAAAGGGCGTGATTGGATGAGCCGGATCGACGCGCATCAGCATTTCTGGGCTTTGAAGCGGGGCGATTATGGCTGGCTTACGCCAGATTTGGGGCCGATCCACCGGGATTTCAGTCCGCACGATCTGGAACCGCTTTTGCAGACGCATGATATCAGTGGCACGATTCTGGTTCAGGCAGCGCCCACGGAAGCTGAGACCCGGTTCATGCTGAACCTTGCCGACAGCAATCCGTTTATCAGGGGGGTGGTCGGATGGGTCGATTTTTCAGCCCCGGACGCGCCGGAACGGATCGCCGACCTTGCCCGGCATCCCGCACTGGTTGGGTTGCGGCCGATGATTCAGGATATACCCGACCCTGACTGGATGTTAGGCGAGACGCTGACGCCCGCATTCCAGACAATGTTGGCGCAGGACCTGACATTCGAGGCCCTGACATTGCCGAGGCACCTGCCGAACCTGCTAACCCTGTTGCAGCGGCATCCTGACCTGCGCGTCGTGATTGATCATGGTTCAAAGCCAGAAATCCGGGATCAGCTGATTGATGGATGGGCGCTGGATATATCGGCGCTGGCGCGTGAGACAGGTGCCTATTGTAAACTGTCCGGCCTGATGACCGAGGCGGCAGCGGATTGGTCGGTCGCGGACCTGAAACCTTATGTTGGTCATCTGCTTGACTGCTTTGGACCGGATCGCCTGATCTGGGGCAGTGACTGGCCGGTCTGCACGCTGGCTGGGTCATATGACCGCTGGATTGAGACCACCGAAACCCTGCTGGCCGAACTTTCCGGGCCAGAGCGGGACGCCGTCCTTGGCGGCAACGCGACCCGCGCTTATCTGTTGAGAGAGTGACATGACCCCTGATCTGGACCCCGCCGGCCTGTGGTTGGGCCGAATTGACGTCCCGGGCATCGGACCTTGTGTCGTAACCCTGCGCGAAAACCATCTGGTGAATATCACCGATCGGGCGGCACCGACTGTCCGTGATATTCTCGAACGCGACGACGCCGCCGAATATGTACGCAGCGCCCCCGGTAAGTATCAATGGCCGCTGAACGGGGATCATCGTTGGCTGGCCCCATGTGACTTTCAGGCGATCAAGGCCTGCGGCGTGACCTTTGCCGGATCGATGGTCGAGCGCGTGATTGAAGAACAGGCGGCGGGCGACCCGGATCGTGCCCACAGTATTCGCGAGAGGATCGGCACACGGATCGGTGAAAGCCTGTCGAATATCGTTCCCGGATCCGACAAGGCCGCCGAGGTGAAACGGGCACTGATCGACGAAGGATTATGGAGCCAGTATCTGGAGGTCGGCATCGGACCTGATGCCGAGGTGTTCACCAAGGCGCAGGTGTTGTCCTCGGTCGGGTTCGGCGCCGATGTGGGTCTGCACCCAATCTCGACCTGGAACAACCCCGAACCCGAGGTTGTGCTGGCTGTGAACTCGGGCGGGCAGATTCAGGGTGCAGCGTTGGGCAACGACGTCAATCTGCGCGATGTCGAGGGTCGATCGGCGCTTTTGCTGGGCAAGGCCAAGGATAACAACGCATCCTGCGCGATCGGACCGATGATCCGGCTGTTCGATGACGGTTTCACGCTGGACCATGTACGACAGGCCGAACTGACCCTGACGGTCATTGGCGAGGACGGATATGTGCTGAACGGAAGCTCATCGATGGCACAGATCAGCCGCGACCCCGTTGATCTGGTTAAGCAGACCATCGGGCGACATCATCAGTATCCGGATGGTCTGATGCTGTTTCTTGGCACGCTGTTTGCGCCGACACAGGATCGCGACACGCCGGGGCAGGGGTTCACGCACAAGCTGGGCGATGTGGTGAAAGTGGCCTGTCCCGAACTTGGGCAACTGGTCAATACCGTTCGGTTGTCTACCGAATGCCCCGAGTGGAGTTTTGGCGCGACTGCGCTGATGCGAAATCTGGCCGCGCGCGGCCTTTTATGAATGCAGGATAGGCAAAACATGCTGACAGGACACCATCTGATTGCCGGCCATTGGGTTGGCGGCAACGACAGTTTCGATTCTGACCCGGCCAAGGGTCCATCACACACATTCTGCATGGGCAATGCAGAGCTTGTGGACCGCGCAGTCGAAGGGGCTGAGGCCGCTTTTGCCAGCTTCGGCTGGTCCTCGCGCGCCAGTCGTGCTGCCCTGCTGCGGCGCATCGCGGATGAAATTGACGCGCGTGGTGATGCGATCACCGAAATCGGGTGTCAGGAAACCGGATTGCCCGAGGCGCGTCTTGTTGGCGAACGTGGACGCACCACCGGCCAACTGCGCCTTTTTGCCGATCACATCGAACGGGGAGACTATCTTGATGTGCGCCACGACGCGGCCTTGCCTGACCGCGCACCCCTGCCACGGTCCGATCTGCGGCTGGTGCAGCGCCCCATCGGTCCCGTGGCGGTGTTCGGTGCATCGAATTTCCCGCTGGCCTTCTCGGTCGCGGGTGGCGACACGGCGGCGGCCCTTGCCGCCGGATGTCCGGTGGTCGTCAAAGGGCACGAGGCCCATCCCGGAACCGGCGAGCTGGTCGCTCAGGCGATCCATGCAGCCCTGACTGCGCTTGACCTGCATCCCGGTATCTTTTCGCTGGTGCAGGGCGGAGCGCGCGAAGTTGGGGAACGGTTGGTCCAGCACCCCCTGATCCGCGCCGTGGGCTTTACCGGATCGTTGCGCGGCGGACGCGCCCTGTTTGACCTGTGTGCGCAGCGACCCGAACCGATCCCGTTCTTTGGCGAGCTGGGGTCGATCAATCCCATGTTCCTGCTGCCCGAAGCCTTGTCAGCAAAGGCCGAGGCCTTGGGTGAAGGCTGGGCAGGGTCCCTGACCATGGGTGTGGGGCAGTTCTGCACCAATCCAGGTGTCGCTATTGCCATGGCCGGGCCGGATGCCGAGCGTTTTGCCGATGCTGCGCGTCACGCGTTGCAGCAGACCGGGCCACAGACCATGCTGACGCAAGGCATTGCTGCGGCTTATGGGGCGGGTGCGGACCAGATGGCACAGCAGGCGAATGTAACGCCCTTATTGAGCCCATCCTGTTCCGAGCGGGCAGCGGCCCCGGCATTGTTTTCCGTTTCGGGTGCGGACTGGCTGACCAATCCCGACCTGCATCATGAGGTTTTTGGCCCCCTTGGTCTTTTGGTCACTGTTACCGACTTCGACCAGATGATGCAGGTGGCGCGCACCCTTGACGGGCAACTCACCTGTACCCTGCACATGGAGGCTGCGGATCGCGACCGCGCCGCGCAGCTGTTACCGGTGCTGGAGCGCAAGGCAGGTCGCCTGATCGCCAATGGTTTCCCTACCGGGGTCGAGGTTTGCGACGCGATGGTGCATGGCGGCCCATATCCGGCATCCACCAATTTCGGCGCAACCTCGGTCGGGACGCTGTCCATCCGGCGGTTCCTGCGCCCTGTCTGCTATCAGGACATGCCAACAGACATTCTTCCGGAATACGAGAGTTAAGGAGATCGAGGTGGCAACCGACAAAGGACGTTTGGCCGGAAAGCGGTGTCTAATCACTGCGGCGGGTCAGGGCATCGGTCGCGCGACCGCTGAATTGTTTGCCGCGCAGGGCGCCGAAGTGATCGCCAGCGATATCAACGCGGCCGCGCTTGAGGAACTGAATTCGCTGAACGGAATAACGGCGCGGCAGCTTGACGTGACCGATGCTGATGCGGTTTCGCGTGCAATGGTGGAGATTGGACCGCTGGATGTGTTGTTCAACTGTGCCGGATATGTGGCGGGTGGTAGCATTCTGGAGTGTGACGAAAGCGATTGGGATTTCAGTTTCGATCTGAACGTCAAGGCCATGTATCGCCTGTGCAAATTGACGCTTCCGGGGATGCTGGAGCGGGGCGGGGGCTCCATCATCAATATGTCTTCGGTGGCTTCCTCGATAAAGGGTGTGCCGAACCGGTTCGCCTATTGTGCCTCAAAGGCGGCGGTCATCGGCCTTACCAAGGCGATCGCGGCGGATTTCGTCGAACAGGGCATACGGTGCAATGCGATCTGTCCTGGCACAGTGGACAGCCCCAGCCTGCATGACAGGCTGCGCGCAACCGGCGACTACGACAAGGCGATGCGGGATTTTGTTGCCCGCCAGCCTATGGGGCGCATCGGAACGGCCGGGGAAATTGCCGATCTGGCGCTCTATCTGGCCAGTAACGAAAGCAGGTACACGACCGGCCAGGCCATGGCCATCGACGGTGGCTGGACCATCTGAAGCAAGGAAAAGAAGTTATGAAACTGTTACGCTATGGCCCTGCGGGGCAGGAAAGGCCCGGCCTGATTGCGGAGGATGGGAGCCTTCGTGATCTGTCCGGGCATATCGAGGATCTGTCCGGCGACGCTCTGAGCGACGCTGCGCTGGAACGGCTGAGGGCACTTGATCCGGCGAACCTGCCCATGGTCGAAGGTTCCCCCCGCCTTGGCCCGTGTGTAGGGCATGTGGGCAAGTTCATTTGCATTGGCCTGAATTACGCGGACCACGCTGCGGAATCCGGGATGGAATTGCCGGAAGAACCGGTGATCTTTTTCAAGGCAACTTCAGCAATCATCGGACCGGATGACACCGTGGAAATCCCGCGTGGATCGGGCAAAACCGATTGGGAGGTTGAACTGGGTGTCGTGATCGGGAAAGAGGCCAAATACGTGTCCGAGGCCGAAGCGCTGGACCATGTGGCAGGGTATTGCGTGATCAATGACCTGTCCGAGCGTGACTTTCAGTTGCATCGCTCGGGCCAATGGGTGAAAGGCAAATCTGCGGATACCTTCGGCCCGATCGGGCCATGGCTGGTGACGCGCGATGAAATCGCCGACCCGCAGAACCTTTCCATGTATCTTGAAGTGAACGGGCACCGCTATCAGGACGGCTCGACCCAAACGATGTATTTTGACGTGGCGACGGTGATTTCCCATCTGTCGCAGTTCATGTCCCTGCAGCCGGGCGACGTGATCTCGACCGGGACGCCACCCGGTGTGGGTATGGGGCAGAACCCGCCGACCTACCTTAAACCGGGCGATGTGATGGAATTGGGCATCGAAGGACTGGGGGTTCAAAAGCAGCAGGTCGTGGCCGGCTGAATGTGATTGCAACCGGGCCGACGGATCGTCGCGCCCGGTTGCCAGCCGTTCAGGGATGTCAGGCTTTTACACGCTGCATTTTGGGGTCGTATAGCGGCTCAAGATGGACCTTTGCGGATACGCGTTCCGTTGCGACCTCAAGCTCGTATTCGCCGGACAGAACGTAGTCTGCCGTCACGCCGTCCGGATTGCGAACATATCCGTAGCCAATGGACTGACCAACGGTATAGCCATAACCACCCGAGGTCAGCCAACCAACGCGTTCACCGTTGCGATAGATGGTCTCGCGGCCCAGCAGAACCACATCAGGGTCGACCGTGAAACAGGCCAGCATCTTTTTGACGCCTTCTGCCTTTTGCTGTTCGGCAGCGGCCCGGCCTTTAAAGTCGATATCCTTGCGCAGTTTCACGGCCCAGCCCAGCCCGCTTTCGAACGGGGTGTGATCGGCACCGATATCCGACCCCCAAGCGCGATAGCCCTTTTCCAAGCGCAAAGATTCAATGGCACGGTATCCGGCATTGACCAACCCATGCGCCTTGCCTGCCTGCATCAAAGCGGCATAGACGGTCTGGGCGTATTCCACCGGCAGATGTAGTTCCCATCCCAACTCGCCCACATAGGTCACGCGCAGCGCCTTGACCGGGCAACCGGCGATTCCGATGGTGCGGATAGTGCCGAATTTGAACCCTTCGTTCGAAACGTCGTCGCGGGTGACTTCGGACAGGATATCGCGCGCTTTCGGCCCCATCAGCGACAGAACGGCATTGGAGGATGTGATATCAAACAGCTGGCAGTTCATGCCTTCGGGGATGTTGCGACTGATCCAGTCGAAATCATGTGTGGCATAGCCGGTGCCGGTGACGATGTAGAACTCGTCATGCGCGACGCGGCCGACAGTGAGGTCACATTCGATGCCCCCCTTGTCGTTCAGCATCTGGGTATAGACCAGCGCCCCCACGGGTTTGTCCACGTCATTGGCGCAAATCCAGTTCATCGCGGCGAGTGCGTCCGGGCCTTTCAGGGCAAACTTGGCGAAAGATGTCTGATCGAACAGCACCGCTGCCTCGCGCGCCGCCTTGTGTTCGCGCCCGACGGCTGCAAACCAGTTCTGGCGGCCAAAGCTGTATTCGTCCTTTGCGGTCTCGCCCAGCGATGCGTCCGCGTACCAGTTCGGGCGTTCCCAGCCAAGCTTTTCACCAAAGCATGCGCCCTGATCCTTGAGTGTGTCGTAGAGCGGCGACTTCCGGCAGGGACGACCCGAGTCATGTTCCTCGTGCGGCCAGGCCATGGTGTAGTGTTTGCCATAAGCTTCGACCGTGCGGGTGCGCACCCAGTCGGTATCAAAATGCGGGCGGCCAAAACGGCGGATGTCCGCAGACCAAAGATCAAAGGGCGGCTCGCCTTTGGCGGCCCATTCCGCCAACACCATGCCTGCGCCGCCGCCCGACGCGATGCCGAATGCGTTGAAACCCGCGCCGACAAAAAAGTTCTTCAGCTCGGGCGCTTCGCCCACGATGAAATTGCCGTCAGGGGTAAAGCTCTCGGGGCCGTTGGTAAGCGTTTTGATCCCGGCGGTTTCCAGTGCGGGAACGCGGCCCAGCGACAGTTCCATGATCTGCTCGAAGTGGTCGAAATTGCTGTCGAGCAGCGTGTAGTGGAAGCCATTGGGTATGCCGTTTACCGCCCAGGGGATCGGGTTGGGTTCGTACCCGCCCATGACCAACCCGCCGACCTCTTCCTTGTAATAGGTCAGCCGGTCGGGGTCGCGCAGCGTCGGCAGGTCGCCCGGAACACCAAAGGGTTCGGTGACCATGTATTGATGCTCCATCGGCACCAGCGGAACGTTCACCCCGAATTTGGCGGCGAAATCGCGGGTCCATTGCCCGGCGCAGACGATCACCTTTTCACATTCGATACGTCCATGCTCGGTGATAACGGCGCGGATTTTGCCGTTTTCGATCTCAAGATCGGTGACCTTGGTATCTTCGAAAATCTTCGCACCCGCCATGCGCGCGCCCTTGGCCAGGGCCTGTGTGATGTCGGAAGGGTTCGCCTGACCGTCTGTCGGCAGGAAGGCTGCGCCAATCACATCACCGATATCCATCAGAGGCCACAAGTCCTGCGCTTCTTTCGGTGTCAGAAGTTGCATGTCCAGGCCAAAGGAATGCGCCGTCGTGGCCTGTCGTTTGACTTCGGTCCAGCGTTCCTCGTTACAGGCCAGCCGCAACCCGCCATTCATCTTCCAGCCTGTGCCAAGGCCGGTTTCCTCTTCCAGCTTCTTGTACAGGTCTACCGAGTAGCCCAGCAACTGGGTGATGTTGGCGTTCGACCGCAATTGCCCAACCAGCCCCGCCGCGTGAAACGTGGTGCCCGAGGTCAGTTTTTTGCGTTCCAGCAGAACCGTGTCGGTCCAGCCCATTTTGGCCAGATGATAGGCCGTCGAACAGCCGATGATGCCGCCACCGATGATGACCGCCTTTGCAGAGGAGGGAAGTTCCGTCATGTCTGTCCTCAGGTGTTTTTGAATTCAGTCAGGGCCGCGCGGAACCGCGCGAGGTTCTCGGCCGTGTAGGCCGCGTAGTCGAAATCGATGTCCGAAGTGAGCTCGGAAACCATACTCCACATGGTTTCGCGCAGCAGTGAGGCGCATTTCATTGCGCCATAGCGATGGTGTAGATCATCCGTGGCTGGTGCCCCGAAATAGGTTTCCAGCATCCAGTTTTCCTGATCCGGCGACAGGCCATTGTTCGACGCCAGCCCGCCCAGATCGAACAGAGGCGAGTTGAACCCGGCATAGTCGAAATCGATCAGCCACAACCGGTCGCCGTCGTCCAGAAAGTTGCCACACAGCAGATCGTTATGGCCAAACACCATGTCATATGGTCCGGCCTCGGCTTCCAGCATGTTTCCTGTTTGCACCAGTTCCGGGATCAAGGCCGAGTGGGCGCTGCCACGTTCCGTGAGCGTGGCGGCATAGTCGCGAATGACGTGGAAGACCCAGAACACAAGCGATGGGCCGCGCAGATGGTTGGGCACCTCTTGGTGACATCGTTTGACCAGATCCAACACACGCGGCAGCATTTGCGGGTCGCGTACGTCCTCTTCGCTCAGCGTACGGCTGTCGATGTACTGCAGAACTGTCAGGTCGCCCGCGGCATATACAACCGCAGGTGATAGTCCGGCGGCATGGGCGGCTTTGTTGGCTGCCAATTCATTGAAACGCATGACTTGGTGCAGTGGGATATCGTCGCCCACGCGCACTACAAACGCGCCGTGTGCATCGGTCACCTTGTAGTTCACGTTGGTGATGCCGCCGGTCAGAGGCTGGGCCTCGATCTCGCCCTGCCAGATAGGCAAGGCACGGATGCGGGTCATCAGATCGGATTGGCTCATCTCAACTCTCCAGTCCAAAACGGATGCGGGCCTGACGCGCCCCGGCATTGACCAGCCGGTCGGCGATGATGGCGATAAAGGCAATGGCAAGACCGGCGACTAGACCACGGCCCGTGTCGGCCTTGGTCAGGGCGATATAGACCTCCTGACCCAGATCGCGGGTGCCGACGAGGGCGGTGATGACCAGCATCGACAGCGCCAGCATGATGGTCTGATTGATGCCCAGCAGAATTTCGGGCAAGGCCATCGGCAGCCGGATATGACGCAGCAGTTGTGTACGGGTACAGCCCGAGACCAGCCCTGCCTCAATCAGCTCCTCGCTGACCGAACGCACACCGTGGGCGGCATAACGTACCGCCGGGGCTAGCGCATAAAGCACGATGGCAATCAGCGCGGTGAAATCGCCGACCCGGAACAGCATCACCACAGGGATCAGATAGACAAAGCTGGGCAGGGTCTGCAGGGTGTCAATCAGCAGATTGATGATGGTCCCGGCGCGTTTGTTCAGCGCCGCCAGCACGCCCAGAGGTACCCCGATCAGCGTCGCGAGGATCACCGATGCGCCACATAGATAGACCGTGACCATCGCCTTGGACCACAGACCCGATACAAGGATCAGCGAGGCCATGCCGCCGCACAACAGCGCCAGCCGCCATCCGCCCGCGTACCAGCCCAGCAGGGTTAACATGGCGATGGCCCACGGCCATGGGATACCAAGCAGCACCTTTTTGATTGGCACCATGAACCAGTTAAGGAAGAAGACCTTGATGGCCTCGAACACGTCGAAATAGTTGACGTTCAGGTACTCGACCGTGTTGTCCCAGAAGGCGCCGGTGGTGATGGTCTGGCTTTCGGGATATTCCAGAAGGAGGGGTGAAAACTGTCCCAGCACCCATGTCAGCACCAGCAGGATCAGCACCAGAACTGTGCGCCGGTGCCGGGCGACCCACGAGCCGGGAACCTCGTGATGGACCTGCCCCATACGCTCGGCAAAGGCCTGACTCAGCCGGTCCACGGCGATGGCAAGAACCACAATGGCGATGCCGGCTTCGAAACCCGCGCCGATATCCAGACGGCGCAGGGCGGCCAGCACGTCGAAACCCAACCCTCCGGCGCCGATCATCGAAGCGATGATAACCATGTTCAGCGTCAGCATGATCACCTGATTGACGCCAACCATCAGGCTGTGGCTGGCTGATGGCACCAGAACCCGCCACATCAGCTGTCTGGGCGTTGTTCCCGCCATACGTCCGAAATCCAGAATTTCGGGATCGACGGCTTTCAGCGCCAATGTCGTGATGCGTACCATTGGCGGTGTGGCGTAGATGATCGTGGCAACCAGCGCCGAGATCGGGCCGAAACCGAACATGAACAGGATCGGTACCAGATAGGCGAAGATCGGTATCGTTTGCATCAGGTCCAGAATGGGTGAGATCACTCTTTCTAAAACCGGATGCCTGTAAGCCAAAATACCCAGCAGCAATCCTCCGCCCGCGCCAATCGGTACTGCGATCAGGACCGAGGCCAGCGTGACCATGGCGCTGTCCCATTGGCCGAATATGGCCAGATACAGGAAACACGCCCCGACAAGCGCGGCCAGACCCCAGTCACGGCAATACTGACCCAGAGCGATCACGGCGGTTGTTACCACGATCCAGCTGATTGCCGGCAGGATGACCTGCGCATCGTTGCCCTGACCTCTGACAAACCCGTCGGCCAGAAGTGCAAGCATCAGATTGTAGGGCTGTTCGATCAGCCAAGCGATTGAGCGGGTGATGTCGGTAAAGGACACCGGCCCGATAGCGGCATCTTCGATCAGCCATGTCATGGCGGACGAGATGTAGGTTTTGAAAGGAATGACCCAAGCCGACGGAAATTTGGTCAGCCACCGCGCGTCCAGCGCTTTGGCCAGATCGCGCCCGAAATAGCCCAGCACGATGGTAAAGACCACCAAGGCCAGAATGACCGCCTGATTTCGGGTCAGGCGGATCATGCGGCATCCCCGCTGCCGAACAGCACATGCGCGACGGCCTTGCGGTCGATGGAGCCGATGATCTGTCCGGCCTCATCCGAAACCGGCAGGGGCGCGTCCGCTGCGATGATCCGCTCGGCCACGTCGGACACGCGCGTGTTCTGCGGAATGGGGTCGCCTTCACCTGCGGCACCTGCGGTCATCATGCCGCCGACGGTCAGCACCTTTGAGCGCGGGATGTGGCGCGTGAATTCTGCCACGTAATCCGTGGCGGGGTTCATCACCAGTTCCTCGGGCGTGGCGATCTGGATCACCTCGCCGTCCTTCATGATGGCGATCCGGTCCGCCAGTCGCACGGCTTCGTCAAAGTCGTGAGTGATGAATACAATGGTTTTGTGCAGTCGCTCCTGCAGGCGCAGGAATTCATCCTGCATCTCGCGCCGGATCAGAGGATCAAGCGCCGAAAACGGTTCATCCAGAAACCACAGGTCCGGTTCGGTCACCAGCGACCGGGCAATACCAACGCGCTGTTGCTGTCCGCCGGACAGTTCGCGGGGGTAATAGTCTTCGCGACCCTTTAGGCCCACCAATTCGACAACCTCACGTGCCTTGGCGTCGGCTTCGGCCTTGGGGATCGCCTGAATGGTCAGGGGGAACATAACATTTTGCAGGACGGTCAGGTGCGGCAGCAGGGCAAAGTGCTGGAACACCATTCCCATCTTGTGTCGGCGGATTTCGATAAGTTCGGCGTCACTTGCGCGCAGCAGGTCAACGCCATCAAACAGCACCTCGCCGCCCGTAGGTTCGATCAGTCGCGACAAGCATCGCACCAAGGTGGATTTGCCTGAACCCGACAATCCCATGATGACAAATATCTCACCTTCGGCAATGTCGATATTGGCATTGCGCACCGCGCCGATGACACCGGCATCGCGAATGTCCTGACCCGAAGGGTTCGGTGTCTGTTTCAGCAGGGACTCGGCGTTCGGGCCGTAGAGTTTCCACACATTACGGCAGGACAGTTTTGTCTTGGCAGTCATCTTCGCATCCGGTCAGGAGGAAAGAAAAAATGGCCGGGACGAGAGAGGGGAGAGAGGAAGCCCGCCCCGGCCTATTGCGGACTACTTGGAAATCCAGCCGGACCAGCGGTCCTTGTTGGTTTCCATCCAATCCGCGACAACGGTGTCGATTTCGACGCCCTCCAGATCGGCCTTGCCGACCATCGCGCTCATTTCATCGTTGTTGATGTTATAGGCCTCGATGATGTCATAAGCGCCGGGCCATTTTTCCTGCAGTCCGGACCAGGCCGCTTTCCAGATCGGGCCGCGTGGTTTGCCGCAGTCATAAGCAAGATCCGGGTTCACACCGACCGACGGATCAGCATAGCATTCGGCGGAATAGGGTGGGAATTCCACGAATTCACCGTCGTATTTTGCAGGTGCCCAGTGCGGGACATAGACCCACAGCATGATCGGGTCCTGCCGCTGATAGGCGGATTCCAGTTCTGCAAAGAGTGCCGCATCGGTGCCCGCATGGACAACCTCGAATTCCAGTTCCAGCGCCTCGACGCGTTCCTCGTCAAAGCCACCCCAGGTCACTGGCCCACCGACATACCGGCCCAGAGGGTCGGTTTCGGCTGTGGCAAATTCCTCGGCGCAGTCTTTCAGGGCTTCCCAGTTCGGCAGGCCGGGGCAGCGCTCTTTCATGTAGGACGGGTACCACCATTCCTCGATCGCCATCAGGCCGGTTTCGCCAACATTGACCACGTTGCCAGAGGCGGTCGCTTCATCCAGCGCTTCGCGTCCGGTGGTTTCCCAGATTTCCATCGCCAGATGCAGGTCGCCGGTTTTCAGGCCGGCGAACTGCGCGATGTAGTCTGCCTGCACGTATTCGACGTTATAGCCAGCCTCTTGCAGGATGCTGCCCATGATCTTGGTATTGATCAGCTGGCCGGACCAGTCATGCAATGTCAGTTTGATGGGGTCAGAGGATTCGGCCGCCCACGAAGCCGAGGCCGTCACCGCCGCGGCCAAGGCGAATGCGCCTAAGGTCTTGATATTCCGGGTCATGTTTAGCTCCCTGTTATGTGGTATTTTGTGCGAGTTCTCTCGTCATTTTGAGGTATGTTGTACTAAACAAACAGTTTCGTCAATTAAAACCACATAAAGCCACATTAAAACGCGATACTGCCAACACAAAGCAGCAGAAAATAACATATTTCCGGCCTTTATGTTGCTTTTTGTGGCTTATTGAGCTACCTCGATTGTGGGAGGCCTCATGGCAAAAGCACGAAAAACCACGAACCAACGCGAAGAGGAAATCCTGCGCGAGCTGCAAAGAGCAGGGGGATCGTGCCGGGTAAGTTTTCTGGCCCAAAGGCTGGACGTTTCCAACGAAACTATACGGCGCAACATCCGCACGCTTGAGGATGCCAATGTTGTGCGCAAGGTTCACGGCGGTGTGCACCTTATCGAAAGTGCCATTGAGCCAACCTTTCAAAGCCGCATGGGAACCCATGCTGAAGAAAAGGCAAATATCGCCGCCGCTGTCGTGGAGATGATCAGCGATGGCGACTCAGTCTTTCTGGATATCGGGTCGACAACGGCCTTTGTGGCTATGGAGCTGAAAAAGCGCAGTAATCTGTTTGTCGTCACCAATTCGGCGTTTGTGGCCAACACGCTGGCGACGCGCAACGGCAACCGGGTGTTTCTGGCAGGCGGTGAGCTGCGCGCGCATGACGGCGGCGCCTTCGGTGCCGAGGCTCTGGATCTGGTGAGCCGGTTGAACGTGCAGTTTGCTGTCTTTTCGGTCGGTGCGGTAAATGCAGAACTGGGGTTCATGCTGCATGACCTTGAAGAGGCAAATCTGGCGCGCATAGCGGCCGCCAACGCGCAGGTTCGGATCGTGGTTGCGGACCGTGACAAGTTCAACAAACGCGCACCGGTTTCGATCGGTCGGGATGTGCAGTTCGATGTTTTTTGTACAGACGAGAAACCTCCGCAGGCGATCACTGACATGCTGAAGACGATGGATATAGATCTGATCGTCGTGGACTAGTTGCAGCCAAATGGCGGTCTTTTACCTTCTTCCGCGCCAGATTGGATTTGCGAATTACATTTGGCCGGGATATTTCGGCTCGCATAAAGGCGATATCCACCGAGTTCAGAAGGCAAGCTCTGTTGAAATATAGCTGAACGGCATCTTTCGAGGGTCTTTGGGTTACGAGTCAGCAGGGAATAAGGGCCTTTCCCCTTTGTCTCACAAAGCAGAAAGGTGTTGGTGCTTGGCGATATCGCTGTCGAAAAAGCCATCTGTCGCGCAGCAGGCGCCTGACGAAAGGACCCGGACCCGTGCATATCGAACCCTTTGGCGTCGAAATCTGGATGAACGAATGGGAAACCCGCTGCGATTGGAATCTGGCAGAGACATGTGTCGAAAGCCTGACCATTGAAGAGTTGCTGAAGCTGACGGGCAAGAACGAAACCGACCTGTCCGAACTGCTGGCGATGAAGATGACCTATGGCGCCATCGAGGGTTCTGACCGGTTGCGCCGCGCGATAGCCGCACTTTATGAGCGGCAGGAGGTCGAAAATACTATCGTCACCCATGGCACTATCGGCGCCAACATGCTGATTCACAGAACATTGGTCAGTGCCGGGGATCGTGTGGTGGCGGTGGTACCTACCTATCAGCAGCACTATTCGATCCCGGCCAGTATTGGCGCTGATGTTCACCAGTTGAAGTTGCGGGAGGAAAACGGATTTCTGCCCGATCTGGATAAATTGCGCGAAATGGTCACGCCGGAAACCCGTTTGATTGCAATCAACAACCCGAACAATCCAACCGGTGCCCTGATGGATCGCGGCATGCTGGAGGAGATTGCCGCCATTGCCCGTCAGGCCGATGCCTGGATTCTGTGTGACGAGGTCTATCGTGGCACAGATCAGGAGGGGGCGGGCATGACTGCCTCGATCGCCGATATCTATGAAAAGGGGATCAGTACGGCGGGGATGTCAAAGGCCTATTCTCTGGCAGGCTTGCGGCTTGGCTGGGTCGCCGCGCCGACAGAGGTGATCGAAGCGGTCACGATTCACCGCGATTATGACACGATCTCGGTCGGGATGATCGACGACCATTTCGCAGCGCTGGCGCTTGAAAACCGGGACCGTGTGCTTGCCCGCAGTCAGTCAATCACGCGGGGCAATCTGTCGATCCTGCAGGACTGGGTGCAGCAGCAGCCGCGCATGTCTTGGGTTAAGCCCCGCTCGGGGACGACGGCCTTGCTGAAATTCGATCTTCCGATGACCTCGCGCGAGTTTTGCGTGTCTTTGCTGAAAGAAACCGGTGTGATGTTCACGCCCGGCTCGGTCCTGGGCATGGAGGGCTATGTCCGCATCGGCTATGCCAACAACCCGGAGATTCTGAGGCAAGGGCTTGCCCGCGTATCGGGCTATCTGGCGGCCCGGAAGTGACCAGTTGACTGGATGCGCCTACCGCGAAAGCTGACGCCGTTTGGCGGCCCTGACTTCGCGCGCCTGTTGCTCTTGCCCAATACGAAATGAGGATTCGACAAAATCCATGTGGCTGCGTGCGGCGGCCTCGGCGCGTTCGGGGTGGCCATCCAGAATGGCCTGCGCGATGTCCTTGTGCTGCTGCAAAAGCGTTTCGCCGGACCCGTCCATCGTGCGCAGGAACCTTCGATTGTAAAAAACGCCCTGCCGGGTCAGGTCATAGATTGAGGCCATCATGTGGATGAGGGTCGTGTTCTGGCTTGCATCGACCACGGCGGCGTGAAGGCGAAAATCGGCCTCCTGACTGGCGTCTATGTCGTCGTCTTCCCATGCCTTTTGCATATCTTCGACAATTTCAGCAATGCGTTCCTTATCAGACTGCGTAGCCCGTTCAGCCGCAAGGCGGCTGGCAAAGGCCTCCTGCTCGCGACGGTATTCCAGATAGTCATAAAATGCGCCGCCGTGACGGGCGTATAGCGACAACAGGGCAGGGGACATTGCCCGCCCGGTTAGTGGCGCAATAAAGGTCCCTTCGCCGTGGCGCACGTTGACTAACCCGCACTGCTCCAGCACTTGCAGCGCCTCACGCAGCTTGGGACGGGATACGCCCATCGCTTCGGCGAGTTCCCGTTCGGACGGTAATTTGCGCCCTTCTTTCAGGATTCCATCGACGATCATTGTCTCGATCTGATCCACCACGGCATCGGCAACCGATTCGTGGCCGACCCTCTCAAAGGGGCTGTTTTCGCTCATCTCGTCCATGTCGCGCCAAATTCGCAAAATTGATGGTTGTTTAAAAAATTTACCACTGCTGAGTTCTAATGCAAGAAAAATTACCCAGAAATACGGATCGCGGCGTCTTAAATAAAACAAGGGAAATAAACGAAAAACAACCTTCAATTGTTTTTATTGCGCGATTTTTTCTTCTTCCAGAAGAGAGTTGATATTTTCAGCCTTTCTATAAGAGGTAAATAAAATTATTGACTGAATATAGTGGTCAAGAATATTTACCACACATGCCGCCAATGCGGTGTGACCAGCGGCTGCGCATGCGGCTGACCTGCACTCTGGAGGAGATACCATGAAGAATACCCTGACCTCGCTTGCTGTCGCAGCCTCGCTGCTGACTGCACCCGCCGCGTATGCTGCCGACAAGATGCTGCTGAAAACGCCGATCGCATTTTCGACCGCTCTGCCTGGCCTTGGAACGCCGATTCCGCGTGTGGCCGAGCAGCTGGACCTGATGTCTGGCGGCACCCTTAAGATGAAAGTGTATGAGCCGGGCAAGCTGGTTCCGCCGTTCGAAATTCTGGATGCGGTGTCCTCGGGAAAGATCAATTCGGGCTACACCACCGCCGGCTACTGGGCCGGTAAAATCCCTGCCGCACCGTTGTTTTCGGCAGTTCCCTTTGGTCCCGAAGCGGGCGAATACATGGCATGGCTCTACTACGGAAACGGTCTGAGCCTGTATCAGGAGATGTATGATCAGGCCGGCTTCAACGTGCACGTCATCCCCTGCGCCATCATCGCGCCTGAAACATCGGGCTGGTTCGCAAATGAAATCAACAGCCCCGAAGACCTGAACGGTCTGAAGATGCGTTTCTTCGGTCTGGGCGGTCAGGTCATGCAGAAACTGGGTGTTGCGACCTCGTTGCTGCCGGGTGGTGAGATTTTCCCGGCGCTGGAAAAGGGCGCGATTGACGCGACCGAATTCTCGATGCCTGCCATCGACGCGCGCTTGGGTTTCCACAAGCTGGTCAAGTACAACTACTTCCCCGGCTGGCACCAGCAGGCCACCGTGTTTGAGCTGATGATCAACAAAGACGTCTGGAACGACGCCAGCGATCAGCATAAGGCAATCATTGAAAACGCCTGTAAGGCGTCGATGGCCGACAGCTTTGCCGAAGGCGAGGCAATCCAGCACGCTGCCCTGATCGATAACGTCGAAAACAACGGTGTTCAGATCAAGCAGTGGAATGACGACATGCTGGCCACTTTCCGCACCACATGGGAAGAGGTTGCTGCCGAACAGGCCGCCAACGACGAATTCTTCAACAAGGTTCTGACCGACATGAACGAATTCCGCGATGGCTATGCCGTGTGGAAAGAGAACGCGTTCCTCCCCCGCAAGTGATCTGATCACCTGCGCCTCCCCGGAGGCGGCCTGATCCGCCGCCTCCGACCTCTGATTTTCTTGATTTTCCAAACCGACCCCGGGCGCATTTCCGTCCCCGTTGCCTGCACCTTGAGGAGGAGACCATGGCCGAGATTAAGCGCACTCAGGATGACCCGATTGAAGTCTATGAAAGCATCCTTGAACACGGCGAACCCGACCGTCAGGGGCTGGCGGTGGCCATCGACAACGGGGTCAAGACAATCGGGCATGTGGTCATGTGGGCCAACCTGTTGCTGGTTGGCGCCATCGTTTCACAGGTGGCGCTGCGCTATCTACTGAACCAGAACTATCCCAAGCTGGACGAGATTCAGTGGCACTTCTACGGGCTGGTGACAATGATCGGCATTTCCTATGCGCTGGTCACCGACAGTCATGTGCGAGTTGACCTGCTGCACATGCAACTCAGCCAGCGGGCGCGCCGGATTATCGAGATCATCGGAATATTTGCCCTGCTGGTGCCTTTCATCTGGCTGATGATCGATCAGGGGTATGACTATTTCTACGAAAGCTGGCGGGTGAACGAGTCCTCTGACAGCCCCACCGGCTTGCCTGCCCGCTGGGCGCTCAAGGCGGTGATCCCGGTCAGCTTTGTCCTGCTCGCGCTGGCGGCGGCGGCGCGTCTGATCCACGACGTTCATGCGCTGCTGGTCAACCTCGAAGAAGAGAGGCAGGGCAAGGGACTACGCCTGATCGTTTGGGCTTTGCTGGGTTTCACCATTGTCGCGGTTGCGCTGACCTTCCTTGTGGAATCGACCGAGGAAAAACTGGTCATCGCCATGTTCCTGACCTTCATAGCGCTGCTTTTTACCGGCTTCCCGGTTGCGTGGACGCTGGCTGGTGTGGGGGTGGCCTATTGCGGTCTGGCCTACCTGTTCGACAACGGCATGATGAACTGGACCGGGCTTGAGGAAACGCTGACCGGTCTGGATTATCTGACGCTTGGTGCGGTTGTGAACCGTGTCTACGCCACCATGTCCAACGCGGTTCTGGTCGCCCTGCCGATGTTCATCTTCATGGGTTTGATGCTGGACGAATCCGGCGTGGCCGAGCGGCTGATGTCCTCGATGCAGCGCCTGTTTGGTACGGTGCGCGGTGGGTTGGCGATTACAGTCACCATGATTGGCATCATTCTGGCTGCTTCGACCGGTATCATTGGCGCCTCGGTTGTTCTGCTGGGCGTGCTGTCGCTGCCGTCAATGATGGAACAGAAATACAACCCCTCTCTGGCCGCTGGTGTGGTGTCAGCCTCGGGCACGCTGGGCATTTTGATCCCGCCTTCGATCATGCTGGTGATCATGGCCGATCAGATGGCCCTGTCGGTGGGTGACCTGTTCATGGCGGCGGTCTTTCCCGGTGTCATCATCGGCATGTTGTACCTGACCTATATTTTCGTGATCGCCCTGATCAAACGCGACGTGGCCCCGGTGCCCGAGGGGGCAACGCGCCCTGATTGGTCTGCGGTCAAGGATGTGCTGATCGCCGTACTGCCGACCCTTGGTCTTATCCTTGCCGTGCTGGGGTCGATCTTTGCTGGTCTGACCACGCCGACCGAAGCCTCGGGCGTGGGTGCACTTGGGGCGACTTTGCTGGCGCTAGGGTATCGCAAGCTGACGCTGGCCAAGCTGGTGAATGTGTTGAAGGCAACGTTCAACACCACCGCATATATCTTTGCGATTTTCCTTGGCGCGACGGTGTTTTCGTATGTCCTGCGTGAGCTGGGCGGCGACGCGCTGATCGAGGATATGATTCAGGGTACGGGCCTTGGCCCCACGGGCACCATCTGCATGATCCTGTTCATCGTATTCCTTCTGGGCTTTGTGCTGGACTGGATCGAGATCACGCTGATCGTTCTGCCGCTGATGCGCCCGATCGTTAACGGGTTGGGACTGGACATCGAAGGTTTCGGCGTCATCGATGAACCGGCGCTGGTGTGGTTCGTGATCCTTGTGGCCGTAACATTGCAGACATCGTTCCTGACGCCACCGGTTGGGTTTGCTCTGTTCTATCTGAAAGGCGTCTGCCCGCCCGAAATCAAGCTTACCGACATCTACAAAGGCATCATTCCTTTTGTTATCCTGCAGTTGATCGGCCTGTTCTTTGTCTTCCTCTGGCCGCAACTGGCAACATGGCTGCCTTCGGTGGCGTATTGAGGAGGGTCGTCGGATGACCGATGCCGAACTGATCAAACGGTTTCAGGCCATCTGCGGGCGGCGGCATGTGATGACCGGCGCCCGGCGCACCCGCCGTTTTCGCAAGGGCTTTCGTTCGGGCGAGGGCGAAGCGCTGGCGGTTCTGCAGCCCGGCACGCTGCTGGAGCAATGGCAGGTGTTGAAGGCCTGTGTTGAAGCCGACAAGATCGTCATCATGCAGGCGGCCAATACCGGCCTGACCGAAGGCTCGACACCAAAGGGGCGTTATGACCGCGATGTGGTGCTGATCAACACCCGGCGCATGGACCGGTTGCAGCTGATCAATGATGGCACGCAGGTCATCAGCTTTCCGGGATCGACGCTGTTCGCGCTGGAAAAGCAGCTGGACCCGATCGGGCGGCAGCCGCATTCGGTAATCGGATCGTCCTGTATCGGCGCGTCTGTTGTGGGTGGTGTATGCAACAACTCGGGCGGATCGCTGGTTGAACGCGGGCCGTCCTATACTGAATTGTCCCTTTATGCCCAGATTACACAAGACGGCCGGTTGGAGCTGGTCAATCATCTTGGCATCCACCTGGGTGACACGCCCGAAGACATCCTGACCCGTTTGGAAAAGGGCGACTTTACCGCCGATGATATCGAAGCCGACAATCGTAAGGCGTCTGATACAGATTACGCCCGAAGGGTGCGAAATGTGGATGCGGATACTCCGGCAAGGTTCAACGCCGACAAGTCGCGACTGTACGAGGCGTCGGGCTGCGCCGGAAAGTTGGCCGTCTTTGCGGTGCGGCTGGACACCTATCCCAAGAATAACAGGGAGCGCACATTCTATGTCGGCGCACAGGACACCGCCGCCCTGACCGAGTTGCGCCGCCGCATCCTGTCGGATTTTCAGACGCTGCCCGTCAGTGCCGAATACATGCATGAAGAGGTGTTCGATATCTCGGACCGTTACGGCAAAGATACGATGGTGATGATCGACAAGCTGGGCACCGACCGGCTGCCGACTTTCTTTGCGATCAAGGGCGCGGTTGATGCGCGGCTTGAGGGCGTGCCGGGTCTTTCCAACTTTACCGACCGTTTCATGCAGTTCGCCATGCGGTTCTGGCCTGACATCCTGCCGCGCCGGATGCGCGAGTTTCGCATCCGGTTTCCTCACCATCTGATCCTGAAAATGCGGGACGAGGGGATTGAAGAGGCACACGCGCTGCTGAAGGACATGACCGGCCAAAACCGGCTGGATTTCTTCGAGTGCGATCCGCGCGAGGCCAAGATGGCCGGTCTGCACAGATTTGCCGCCGCCGGGGCGGCGATACGCTACATGAAAGTGCATGCAAGCGAAGTCGAAGACATCATCGCGCTGGATATCGCATTGCGGCGCAACGACGTGGACTGGTTCGAGGAACTGCCTGTGGAGATCACGGACCAACTGGTGAGCAAGCTCTACTATGGCCATTTCATGTGCCACGTGTTGCATCAGGACTACGTCGTTAAAAAGGGTGTGGATCCAGCGGCATTGAAGGCGGCGATGCTTGAGATTCTGGACCGACGCGGTGCGGAATACCCGGCCGAGCATAATGTGGGTCATCTGTACCCGGCCAAGCCGGACCTTGCCGCGTTTTATAAGTCGATTGATCCGACCAACAGCATGAACCCCGGCATCGGCAAGATGTCCCGAGCCAAACATTACGATTGACCGGCCAAACCTTCGTTGTCGTAGGTAATTTGAATCCGGAGCAGTGGTGAACTGTTATTGGCGGCTGATCCGGATCAAATGCGTTGATTTCGCAGGTCTCATGCGGGAAAAGATGGTGACGCCATGAGAATGTGGAACTGAACATGTCCATTGATGCCAGGATCGCGGATGATCTGATTGCCAATCAGATAGAGTTCGTAACCACCGTTCCGTGCAAGCAACTGGCCGGTGTCATCAATGAAGTCGACAGGCGGTCCGAAATTCTCCATGTCCCTTCCAACAAGGAAGATGAGGGCATGGGCCTGTGCGCCGGGGCGTGGATGGGCGGCAAACGCCCGGCGATCATCATGCAGAACACAGCCATCGGAGTGACGATCAATACGCTGGCGACGCTGATACAGTACTACAGGATGCCGCTGCCCATGCTGATCTCGTATCGTGGTGAATTGCGCGAACCGGTGGCATGCCAGGTCGAGATGGCAGTCCACACCAAGGCATTGCTGGCGCAGCTCAACATCCCGACCTACCACTTCCATCATCAGGCGGATGTCGAAGAGCTGGATGCGATCCTGAAATACACCTTCATGTGCAACAAGCCGGTTGCAATCCTGACAGACGCCAGTTTCTGGGGAGGTTATGGCGACCAATGATACGTTCGGAAGTGTTAGAAAACATCGCCCCGATCCTTCGCGACCAACTGGTTGTCTGCAACATCGGTATTCCCAGTCAGGAACTGCACGCGATCGACGATCAGCCCACCAATTTCTACATGCTGGGCACCATGGGGTTGGCTTCAAGCATTGGTCTGGGTCTGGCGCTGGCGCAACCGAAGCCGGTGATTGTGATCGACGGGGATGGTTCGGTTCTGACCAACCTTGGCACCCTTCCAACCATCGCCAACAATGTGGCCGACAACTACATCCTGCTGATCGTGGACAACGGCTCTTACGGTTCTACCGGTGATCAGCCGACCTACGCGGGTAAAAAGACATCGCTGGCGGCCGTGGCCAGCGCCTGCGGGTGCGAAAACGTAATCGAGTGTCGGGCAGAAGATACCGGTGCCGCGCTGCAAAAGGCGCTGGACAGTGGCAAGATGACGATCATCGTCAGCAAGTGTGAAAGCGGTAACGCCAAAATGCCGGTGATTACCATGGACCCAGTAGTGATCCGTGACCGGTTCATGAAGGCGGTTCAGGCCTGAACCCGGATAGCCGGGCAAGCACCGCCAAAATTTGCAACTAGCCCCGGCAATCTGGCCGGGGCTGTTTTTTTGTTTTAGACTGCTCAACCGCCGTTGGAATTTGCCAGTGCGGGCTGGGCAAAGTCATTTGCGGGTGGCGTCAGGTCCTGAGCGCCGGTGCCGGGCATCAGCTCAAAGCCCAGATCGAACTGATCCAGTGTTGAGGCCAGTTGGGTCACCACATCTGTATTACCTTCGGACTGTGCGGTGCCGTCGGCCAGCAGGTCGGTCAGTTTGCTCTCGCCGGTCATGACCTTCTCCAGATCGGCCCGGTTCAGGCTGATGGACAGATCCGCGTTTTCGGCCACCTGATCGACGATGTGGGTCAGGGTGGCGTTGCTCATTTCAACCACGATGTTCTCATCCCGATCGGGGATCGCAAGGTTGATGGTGAACTCCATCCCAGCCGCCTTGGCGCTGTTGACACGGATGCCGATGAAATCCAGCCACATGGTGGTCTGCATCGCCTTGATCGTGTCCGGGCCGGTGGTTTCGATGGTCGCCCCCTGCGGGATGCCGTTGCGCAGTTCATAGGCCGCACCCAGGAACGAGTTGCGGACCGAGGGGCTTTCCTTTTGATAACCGATCTGTTCGAACGCATCAGCCAGCAGGTCTTTCGCCGTCTGGTTCTGCGGCTCGGCATAGACCAGCTTGTTCAAAATTTCGGTGGCCTCAAGATATTTGCCGTTGTCGATAAGTTCCTGCCCTTTGTTCAGGATCGGCTCGGCACCGCCCATCATCTCGACGAACAGGGGTGCGCTGTCTTCGGGGGACAGAGGCGTCAGCGTGGTCGGGTTTGCATCCCAATAGCCCAGATAGCGGTTGATCACCGCCCGGCTGTTATGCTCGACCGAGCCGTGATAGCTGCGTGCTGCCCATTGCTGTTGCAGGCTTTCGGGCACCTCATAGACATTGTGCACTTGATTGATGGTCACGCCCTGGTTGGCCAGGTTCAGCACCCCGTTGTTGAGGTTGGCATAGGTGTCGCGCTGTGCCCGCATCACTTCCTGAATACGATCATTGCCAAAGCGCGGCCAAGAGTGCGAGGCGAACATCAGTTCCGCATCCTGTCCGAACTCATAAAGCGCGTCATTGATATGTTTCGACCAACTCAGCGCATCACGCACCAGCGCGCCGCGCAGGGTATAGATGTTGTGGATGGTGCCAGTGATGTTTTCTGCCGCCCAGAACGCCTTGAGGTCGGGGAAATAGGTGTTCATTTCCGCCGGTGCCTCGGTCCCCGGTGTGTTCTGGAAGATCATGCGCACACCGTCGACGGTGATCTCCTCGTAGTCATCCGAGACATAACGCGTTGGTTCGATCAGGCCGGTGGTGCCGGCTGAAATGTTCTTGCCGATCGATTGGTCCACGTGCCCATAGGGGTTGCGCGGCAACAGCACGCCATATTGGAAGAACAGGCGGCGGTTCATCACGTTGCCCGCATAGACGTTTTCGGAAACCGCGTGTTCCATAAAGCCCGCAGGCGCTATGACCTCGACCCCGTTGGCCACGTCTTCGTCAGTGATGACACCGCGAACACCGCCATAGTGGTCCGCATGCGAGTGCGAATAGATCACCGCCTTGACGGGCAGTTCACCGACGGTATCGGTCAGCAGCTTTAGTGCTGCTGCGGCAGTTTCCTTGGAAGCCAGCGGGTCAAAAATGATCCAGCCGGTATCGCCGCGGATAAATGAAATGTTGGACAGATCAAAACCGCGGACCTGATAGATTTTGCCCTCGAGAATTTCGTACAGGCCATAGTTCATGTTCAGGATCGCCTGACGCTGCAGCGAAGGGTGGATCGAGTCGAAGGTCTGACCCTCCTGCAGCAGGAACTCATAGCTGCCAATATCCCAAGCGACAGTCCCGTCCTCGGTCTTGATCTGCGTGTAGTCTGGAACGGCGATCAGCCCTTTGCGACTTTCTTCGAAATCGCGCTGATCCTCGAACGGCAGAGCGTCGCGCATCTGCTGCTGGAATTCAGCGGTAAAGCTGGATGGTGGTTTGCCTTTCGGATCAAAATGTTCTTGTGCGGTCACGAGGCCCGCGCTGAGTGTCAGCAACGCGGTGGTCAAAACCAGTGTATATCGGCGTGCCATTTTCAAACGGCTCCTGTTGATGGTGAATTCAATTGGGCTAACGCGGTAAAGGATGCCAAATGTACCGGACCACGAGGCCAGATCCGGTTGATTGACAGTATTGGCTTTGGTTTGAAAAACCGGGCATTCTCCTTGTTGCGTTGTCGCCCGCCGACATGACGGGCAGTTCGCCCGTCCTAGCCATACAAACGCAGGGGTGAAGTTCGAACATGTTGCTACCTGCACTCCAACCAATGTATGACCGTGAAAACACTGATGTTTTTGGCCGTTTTCACAAGTCTGTTCAGATCGGAGATCATTAGGTTGACCATTTCGGAACGCGACATCCGGGAGCAGTTGCAACGTCTTCTGGACCATCCCGATTTTGCCGCCACCCCACAGCGGCGGGCGTTTCTGACCTATGTGGTCGAAGAACATCTGGCTGGCCGCGCCGAACAGATCAAAGGCGTGTCAATCGCCATGTCCGTATTTGGCCGGGATGCCAGTTTTGATCAGCAAATTGACCCCATTGTTCGGCTTGAAGCGCGGCGGTTGCGGCAGGACATCGACAGTTACTATGCCGGTCCCGGACGGGACGATCCGATGCGCTTATCTATCCCAAAAGGTGGATATGCGCCCCGTTTCGATACGGTGACCACGCGCCCACCGACCACTGACGTAGCAGACGTCAAACGCGCACCAAATGCTCCGATGCAGCGCCTGGTGCTTGCGGTCATGGCGATCTGTATCGTGTTGGCCGGTGGCATCGTCTGGGCCCGGATTGCAGGGTTTGGCCAGCCCGAGCCCGCATCTGCGCATGACCTCGACCTGCCCAGCGGGCCGATTGTTGCGGTGCTGCCGTTTGAGTCCCTTGGAGCCGCGCCCGAGGTTTTTGCCAATGGGGTCACACAGCAACTGACCACAGAACTGGTGCGTTTTCGCGATCTGTGGGTTCTGCCACTTGGCAGCGTCGAACGGTTTCGCAACGGTCAGACCGATCCTCAGGAATTGAGAGCCGAGTTCAACGCAGATTTTGCGCTGGAAGGCAGCGTTCTGGAAGCGGGCGATGCGCTGCATCTGTCGGCCCGCCTGATTGATCTGAAGGCCGGGCGGTACATCTGGGTCCGCAGTTACGTCACTGGCCGGACACCCGGTGAAATTTATGACGTGCAGGACAGGGTGGTCCGTGACGTGACGGGCCAGCTTGCCGGGAAATACGGTCTGCTGACCCAAGGCGCGATGCAGACGGCTACCCGAACGCCGCCCCATGACCGGGATGCCTATGACTGTGTTCTGGATTACTACAGCTATCAGATCACCATCGATCTGGATCGCCACGATGATGTCAAAGCTTGTATTCTGAAAGCGGTTGAACAAAACCCGGATTACGCCGAGGCCTGGGCGGTTTTGTCGAACCTCTATCTTCAACAGATCCGGTTCAATCTCGCCGGTGATCCTGCCCGGGTTCTGGATGCCGCCAAAGCAGCGGCACAGCGCGCGGTTCAGGCCGATCCCAATCTGGCCACAGCCCATCTTATGCTGGCGAACATGCGGTTTGTTCTTGGTGAGATCGATGGCTTCCGTCAGGCCGGACAACGGGCCATGGAATTGAACCCCAATGATGCAACCATACTTGCCCATTACGGTATGCGGCTTGCTTTTAGCGGAAACTGGGACGAAGGCCTTGCCATCGTGGATCGTGCAATCGCCCTGAATCCGGTGCATCCACACTGGTACCACTTTCCACGCGTCTTCTATTTGTTCGACCAGTCCGAATATATACAGGCTCTGACGGTGCTGGACCGGATACATATGCCGAACTTCTTTTGGACCCACTTGTGGCGTGCGGCATTGCACGCCGAGCTTGGGAACCGGGAACAGGCGCGGGATGCACTAAATGACCTGTTGGACCTGCAACCGGATTTTGCAACTAAAGCCCCTGAAACCCTGTCGATCTGGCGGTTGGACGACACGTTCCGGGAAAAGCTGATGAGCAGCCTGCAAAAGGCCGGGCTGGAACATCAGTTCTGACAGCCGGGCAGTTTGGGTCGGGATCAGCACCCCAATTCTTGCAAAACTCGGGTGTCTGGCTCGGATCCGGAGGGATCGGCCATTACATTGCCCAGACGACCGTTTTCCCCGCATTCAATGATCTTGGTGCTCCCGTCAATCATCTCTGGCTGATCGGTATATGCCACAAGGCCACTGCCCAGAACTGTATAAAGGCCATCTGGCTGCGGGGTGGAGTAATATCCCTGAACCTGAACCACCCCGACCCTTTCGCCGAATAGACGGGTTTCTAGACGTGTTGCATCGATCCCGTTCGGTGTCGGCCGTCCAAAGACGCGCACCAGATCACCCGGTTTCAGATGGCTGGGACTGATCCCGGTGATTACGGTATCTCCAACCACGTCATTGCCGTTGTGATCCGGGCCCAGATAGGTTCCGCTCAGCCGCGCCTCGGGCTGTGCGCCGGGCAACCGCTCGATCATTGATGCGTTTACCCTTTGCCCTTGCCACAATCCGCTGATTGCGACCCAATCCCCGACCTTAATATCCGACAATAGATCGTTTAACTCGACTTCGGTGCCCATCACGGTTATCCCGGCTTCGGTCGTGGCGCTTACCTCCCCGACAAGGGGATATACCTGTCGAATGTTCCGCGCATACCAATCATCACCCTGCCGCTCGGCCACAATCGCGACGGTATGGCCGGGGCGTAGTTCGCTTGCGTTCATTGCCGGAATGGCCCCGTCTACGGGCATTTCGTCTGTGATCTCCAGATGCAGCCCATTCACGATAATACTGCCCAGATCGGTGATTGTGCCGACAATACCGGTTCCGATGATCCCGCCTTCGCGGTCTTCGTTGTCCCGAGCTGTGACCGGTGCCACCCATGCAGTCATAGCCAGAATTGCAGCCAAAATGCGCAGAAACACGATCATGTCTCCTTACCTTTGTCCGGCGAGGGCAGAACATAGGCGCCCATTGCAAAGCGACCCCTGTGATCGCCGACCTGATCGCGGTCCTGCAATTTGCGTGCCAGTGCGTTGATGTCCTGCAACAACGCCTGCGCCCGCTGGCTTGAAGTTTCGCGTAATTCCACGATCGAAGCGGTCGAAAGGTGCGAGTATCGAACGGCCCGGTCGAAGTTTCTGAGTGTGTCCTGATCCGCAAGAAGGTTTTGGGTGGCGGCTGTCAGATGTGCCGACAAGGTGGCCTGATAGGCCGCCACCTGTTCGGCACTGCCGCCCGACGGTAGAAAGGCGTGGGTCAACAACCGGAAAGCGCCGTCTGGTTGCAGCTGTACAATATTTTGATCCACAAGGGTCTGCAAAACGGTACCCGGGGCCATGTCGACACGTGCATGGCGTACAAGCTCGTCAAAACCCGGGCTGTCCTCGTCACCCTTGCGGTGCAAATCACGTGGTGAACCGGACTTGTCCTGAAACTCCGGCGACGTTGCCCAATAGCTGATGACCAGTGCCGCTGCGTTGCAACTGCGCCTCTCGGCAACATCACTTTCCGGATCACGAAGCCTTTTGACATCCTTGCGGTGAATGCCGGTCAAAAGGCTGGCTTTGCTGTCACTGAGCGGTTCTGCCGAGGTTTCGAGCGCGGCTGTCAACAACGCCTTCTTCATTGCCTCGGTTGCCGTACCGATGGTTACACCATGCGCGACCATGGCCTGCGCCAGCGGGGCCAGCAGCGAGGCCAGGGCGGAATCGAATGGGTTATCAGGGCCGTTTGACATCGTGTTACTCGTTATGGGCTTTCAGGCGATAACATTTACTATTTGACTGCACATTCAACGGTTTCGTTACCGATGTGTGATTGAACGTGAAGTGTAATGGGAAATTTTCCCATTATCAATATGGCGTGACCCACTAGAAAGTGAGACCGCCATGCAAGATATAGTCATCAATCATTTGAAGGAATTCCGGCCACTTACACCGTCAACGGCTGATTGTGCGCCTGATAACAACGCCTTGTCGCGCCTCAGCCCGCAGGACCGTGCGCAGTTCCGCAGGTTTGGCTGGGGCCCCAAGGTCAAGCCTCGGCACGCAACGATCGCAGACGCAATGCTTCACCAGTTGGGCAGGCAGCCAGATGCAGATGCTGTTGAATGCGGTGGCTATAAGATGAGCTATCGCGCGCTGGATGAGGCATCCAACCGGTTGGCGGGTGTGCTGCGTGCCCATGGTGTCAAACGTGGTGATGCGGTTTGCCTCTATTTGCGCCGCTCAGTCGAAATGGTGGTCGGTATTGTCGCCGCAATGAAGCTTGGCGCTGCCTATGTGCCGCAACACGTGGGCGTAGCGCCGTCCGAAACGTTGCGCCACATCGCCGATGTCACCGGGGCAAAAGCACTGCTAAGCCTCAGCGAACTGGTCGATCAGGTGCCCGTGGCGGCGGATCAGACGCTGATCACAATTGACACGGTGATGTTTGATCCAATGCTGGATGCGCCGGTTCCTGTGGGCGACGAGTATCGCGCCTTGCCGGATGATCTGGTGATGATCCTATTTACCTCGGGCACAACAGGTGTCCCGAACGGAGTGCAGGTCACACATGCCAATCTGGCCAACATTCTGTTGACCGCACCCGGCGATCTGGGGATGCGCCCAGGGTTGAAGGTAGGTCAGATACTCTCGATCGCATTCGACATGGCGGCATGGGAGACGCTTGGGTCGCTGTCCAACGGTGCGACGCTTGTCATTCGCGGCAAGTCCATTCAGGAAACAGCAGAAAAGGTCGACGTGCTGATTGCCACACCGTCGATCCTGAATTCGCTGGATCATTCCCGGTGCCGGCAAATCAAAGTGGCCGCTGTGGCGGGTGAGCCCTGTCCGCGCCCGCTGGCCGATGCCTGGTCATCGTTTTGCACCTTTTACAACTCCTGCGGGCCAACGGAAACGACCATCATCAATACCGCCGAGCCGCATTTTCCCGACAAACCGGTCCTGTCAATCGGCCGCCCGACACCAAACAATACCGTCTATATTCTGGACGAGGACCTGCGCCCACTGCCGATGGGTCACAAAGGTGAGATGTGGGCAGGTGGTGACTGCGTTACCGCAGGCTATTTGGCAAATCCCGATCTGACCTCAGACCGTTATCGCCCCGATCCGTTTCGGCCCGGCCATATGATGTTCCGCACCCGCGATCTGGGTCGCTGGACAGAAGATGGAGAGTTGGAGCATTTCGGACGCGTGGACGATCTGGTCAAGATACGTGGCTTTCGCGTCGAACTGGATGGCGTCACCAATGCGCTGGAGGCCTCGCCGTGCTGCCAACAGGCCGTGACACTGAAATATGACGATCGAAATCTGGTCAGCTTTATCTCACCGGCCACGGCCTGCCCGAAACAGGCCGCGCAGTCGGTAGCCGACCGCCTGCCTTACTACTGCGCTCCGGCGTTGGTGCTTCCGATGGAGAGCCTGCCGCGCACGCCACGCGGAAAACTGGACAAGCGTCTGCTGCTGAAGCTGGCGCAGGACCATATGACCGCCATCGATACGGAGCTGACCAGATGACGACCCAAGCGACAAATCTGGAATCTCGCGCCCTGAACTGGCGGCGGATCACCCGGCATCCCGCGCTGATGGAATACCGCCGTCTGGCTTTCCTCGTGGCAGTCCTGAATCTGAGTGTGTTCGCGCTGGGGCTGCGCGACGGGCGTTGGTTTTTTGGTAACGAGTACGCACTGAGTCCCATTGCGGACATGGCGTTGATCAACCTGAGCGTCGGAATTCTGATCCGGCAGCAAAGGGTGATCAACGCCTTATTCTGGCTGGCAACCCGCGTACCGGTATCCTGGCCATTATGGATACGCTGGGGGGCCGGAAAGGTGTTTCATTTCGGCGGCCTGCATTCGGGTGGAACGGTCGCAGGCACGATCTGGTTCGGATTTCTTCTTTACGCGATGATCCGGAACCGGTTGAGCGGGGGTGTGGTCCCTTCGGATCTGACGCTGGGATTGAGTGCAGCCATGGTGGTGCTGATGACCGTGATGGTCATCTCGGCCCTTGATCCGATCCGCGCCCGTTTTCACAACGCGTTCGAGAAAATTCACCGCTTTGTCGGGTGGACGGTTCTGGGCCTGTTCTGGGGGCAAACCGTGTCGATCACACGGGATATGGGGGGTGATCTGCTACACAGCCCCGCCTTCTGGATGCTGTGCCTGATCACGCTGTCGATCCTGTCGCCATGGTTAACCCTGAAGAGGGTCAAGGTTGATATTGTCAAACCTTCCAACCATGCCGTTCTGGCGCGGTTTGACTATGGCGATACACCATTTCCCGGCAGTTCCAATGCGATCAGTCATACCCCCTTTGGCGAGTATCATTCGTTCGCCAACATCCCGGCACCGAATGAGGCCGGATACAGGCTGGCGATCAGCCGGGCAGGGGACTGGACCGGACGCTTCATCGATAACCCGCCGGACAAGGTCTGGGTCAAGGGCATTACCACATCCGGCGTGGCGCGAATTGAGGTGCTGTTCAAAAGGGTCGTCTATGTCGGCACAGGTTCCGGCATTGGACCGATCCTGCCGCATCTGTTGGCGGGTGAGGTACCCAACCGCCTGATCTGGTCCACGCGCAGCCCGCGCAAGACCTATGGGGATGCGCTGGTGGACGAGATCGAGGCGCATACCGAAAACCCGCTGATCTGGGACACTGACACGCAGGGCAAGCCGAACCTGTCGGCGCTGGCCTTGCAGGCGGTGCGGGACAGCGGGGCCGAGGCGGTCATTGTGATCTCGAACCAGAAGCTGACCCGCAAGGTCGTGCATGACATGGAAAGCCTGGGCATCCCGGCCTATGGCGCAATCTGGGACAGTTGAACATGTATGAAACGATTAAAACCGAGACACAGGGCCGGGTTGCGACGATCCGTTTCAACCGGCCCGATCAATTGAACGCGCTGAATACACAGGTGATGGACGAGGTGTTGGAGGCGGCGACCGCCTTTGACACAGACCCGGATATCGGCTGCCTGATCCTGACCGGAAACGATCGCGCCTTTGCTGCCGGGGCTGATATCGGTGAACTGCTTGTTCAGGACTATGCCAGCATGCAAGCCAGCGACTTCTTTGGAGGATGGGACCGGTTCGCCGCGCTGCGCATTCCGAAAGTGGCCGCCATCAGTGGCTATGCTTTAGGCGGAGGGTGCGAGGTTGCGATGATGTGCGATGTCATTTTGGCCTCGGACACAGCAAGGTTCGGGCAGCCCGAAATCAAGATCGGATGCATTCCTGGTATCGGAGGCACACAACGCCTGACGCGGCTGATCGGACGGGCGCGGGCGATGGACATGATCCTGACCGGACGCATGATTGATGCGCATGAGGCCCTGCAGATGGGACTGGTCAGCCGCGTTGTGCCGCAGGACACATTGATCGAAACTGCGCAAGACGTGGCGCAGACGATAGCAGGGTATGCTCCGGATATTGTGCAAATGGCGCGGTCTTGTGTGAACATGGCCGAACAATGCCAGCTTGAGACCGGTATACGGTACGAGCGGCAGATGTATCACTCGCTGTACGGGCTACCGGCCCAGAAAGAGGGGATGTCGGCCTTCCTGGAAAAACGAAAACCCCGGTTTCATCCCGATTGATCCTATGGGGGTGTTTCCTAAACCCTTTGTCCCTCGGTACTGAAGGACAGCGCCTTGTCCTGATCAAATTCGATTGCGATCGTCGAACCGGGTTCGACCTGATGCTGTCCGAAGGCACGGACGGTAAAGGGTTTTTCCGTTCCGATATCCGCAAGGATATTTGTGTCCGCCCCCAGATTCTCGACATGCACGACAGTGCCTGACAGGGGGCCGGTGTCACTCAGCCGGGCATGTTCGGGGCGGATGCCCACTAGCTGACCCTGCGCCCGGCCAACTCGGTCCGCAGGAACAAAATTCATCGCCGGGGACCCGATGAATTCCGCCACAAACCGGTTGGCTGGGTTGTTGTACAGCTCCATCGGGCTGCCCACCTGTTCAACCTGACCGTCACGCAGAACGACGATCTTGTCGGCGAGTGTCATGGCCTCGGTCTGATCATGGGTCACGTAAATCATGCTGGCACTGATCTGCCGGTGTAGGTTGGCAATCTCGATGCGGGTGTTCAGCCGCAATGCCGCGTCGAGGTTAGAGAGCGGCTCGTCAAACAGAAACAGCTTGGGATTGCGTACAATGGCACGACCGATTGCCACCCGCTGCCGTTGACCACCGGACAATTCGGCCGGTCGGCGCTCCAGATACGACCCAAGCGACAGCATCCGGCCGGCCTCGGTGATCCGGCGCTGGATTTCAGCCTTTGGATGTCCAGCCTTTTTCAGCCCCAGTTCCATATTGCCCCGGACGGTCAGGTGCGGGTAGAGCGCGTAGGATTGGAATACCATCGCGATCCCACGCTTGGCGGGGGGAGTGGTGTTTACCACCTCGCCGTCGATTTCGACCGTTCCTTCCGACGCATCCTCAAGCCCGGCAATGACGCGCAACAGGGTCGACTTGCCGCAGCCCGAGGGGCCGACAAACACCACAAACTCATTTTCCTCTACCGTGAGGTCGATGTTTTTCAGAACCTCGACCGAGCCGAATGACTTACAAACGTTGGATAGTTTCAGCGCGGTCACGTTACGCCTCCTTTAGGTCAACCGGTTGTCCGGTTCGGATACTTTCGTCAGCCGCCAGACAAATGCGCAAGGATTGCACCGCGTCGCTCATGTGGCGGGTCAGGTCGATATCCTGCGAGATCGCGCGCAGCATATAGGCCTGTTCCGCATCGCAAAGCTGTTGATGATCCGGCTCGCCCTGCATCTCGATCAGGTGATCGCCCGAGGGGCGATGGACCAGAATGCCACCAACCCGGGTATGGCCGTCCACATCATCGGATGCGCCTTTGTTGCCTTCGGTGATCGAAACTGCGCCGTTGGGCGAGATGATGTCTTTCACGAAAAACGCAGTTTCGGACATCATCGGCCCCCAACCCGCTTCGTACCAGCCCACGGAGCCGTCAGCGAAGACCACCTGAAACTGGCCATAGTTATACATGTCCTCGGCAATCTCATCCGACAGGCGCAAACCCATACCGTTCACGCGAACGGGCAGGGCGTCTGTGATTTGGCACATGACGTCAACGTAATGCACACCGCAATCCACGATGGGAGAGGTCGTTTGCATCAGCATCTTGTGCGTTTCCCATGTAGGGCCGTCCGATTGCTGGTTCAGGTTCAGGCGAAAGACATAAGGGCCACCAAGATCGCGTGCCTCGGATATCAAACGCATCCACGAAGGATGGTGTCGTAGGATGTATCCGACGACCAGTTTGCGGCCGGTTTCCTCTGCTTTGGCTGCTACGCGTTGGGCATCTGCAACAGTGGTGGCCAGAGGCTTTTCAACAAAGACATGCGCGCCGGTATCCATTGCCGCGCAGGCATAATCGGCATGGGTGTCTGAATAGGTGGCGATGACCACCAGTTCGGGCCGGGTCCGTGACAGAGCGGTGTTGAAATCCTTAAAAACCGGATACCCTTGCAGCGCCGGATGCGAGACTTCGCCCGAGCGGTTGATCAGCCCCACGATTTCCGCGTCAGGGTGATTGTGATGTGCAAGGGCGTGACTAAGCCCCATATTGCCCAGTCCGGCAATCAGTACACGGATCATTTGACCGCTCCCGAAGTGATGCCGCGGATGAGTTGCCGCGAAAAGATGATGTAGAGGCCCATGACCGGCAAGATCGCCATGCTGAGTGCAGACAGAACCGCATTCCAGTCGGTCACGAATTGCCCGATGAAGACCTGACTGCCAAGTGTCAGTGTCTTGGTCTCTTCCGCCGGTGCAAGGATCAGCGGGAACCACAGATCGTTCCAGATGGGGATCATGTTGAATACCGCGACCGTCGCCATTGCAGGTCGCACCAGCGGCAGAACAAGGCGGAAGAAAATAGTATATTCGCTGAGGCCATCGACACGTCCGGCATTCTTCAGATCGTCACTGACCTGGCGCATGAACTCGGACAGGATGAAAACGGCCAGCGGCAGCCCCTGCGCGGTATAGACAAGGATCAGCGCCCAAAGGGTGTTCACAAGTCCGGTGGCCACCATCATCTCAAGGATCGCGACGGTACCGATCCGGATGGGGATCATGATGCCAAGCGCCAGATACAGCCCCATCAGGGTGTTGCCCCGGAACCGGTATTCGGACAGGGCAAAAGCGGCCATGGCCCCGAACAGAAGGATGAAGAACAGCGAGGCGACGGTGACGATCATCGAGTTCTGAAAATACAGGAAGAAATCCCCCTGTTTCATTACCGTCTGGTATCCGATCATCGAAAACGTGTCCGAGCTTGGCAGCGCCAGCGGCTCGCGAAAGATGGCTTTGCGGGTTTTGAAACTGTTGATCAGGATCACAAAAACCGGGAACAGCGCGATCAGCGTGTATATGATCAGCGCCCCATGCATCGCGGCAATATTGAGTGGGTTTCTGCGGGCCTTGTTCATCACTATCACCTCAGAACTGATACCGGCGGATGCGTGTCTGGATCAGGAAAAGATAGATACAGACGCCGGTCAGGATGATGCCGAACATGGCTGTGGCGATGGCCGAACCCATGTACGGATCGCCCAATTGCAACTGAAACCCGAAGAAAGTGCGATACATGAACGTCCCGAGGATGTCCGTGGAAAAGTCCGGCCCGGCCAACGCGCCCTGGGCTGCGTAGATCAGGTCGAACGCGTTGAAGTTTCCCACGAATGTCAGGATTGAGATGATGCCGATCGAGGGCAGGATCAAAGGCAGTTTGATCCGCCAGAACGCGGACATGCCGGTGACACCTTCAACTTCGGCGGCCTCAAGAATTTCTTCGGGGATCGACAGCAGTGCTGCATAGATCAGCATCATCGGGATGCCCACGAACTGCCAGACCGACACAAGCGCCAGCGTGGTCAGTGCATATTCCTCCTTGCCCAGCCACGGGGCATAGAGCGATTTCAGACCCACCGCTTTCAGCAGATCGGGGGCGATACCCCAGATCGGCGACAGGATCAGCTTCCAAGCGAAACCCACGATGACAAAGGACAGTATCGTCGGGATGAAAATGGCCGAGCGATAGAAAGCGGCATAGCGCAGGCGCGGATGGCTGAGTATCGCGGCCAAAGCGATGCCGATCGGGTTCTGGACCAGCATGTGAATGAAAAAGAACCAGAAGTTGTTGCCAAGCGCATTCCAGAATGCGCCCGACCAGTTGGGATCACCAAACAATGTCAGAAAGTTATCCAGCCCGACAAATACGCGGACCTGTTCCACCTCGGTATACAGCGCCAGTCGCAGGGTGTTGAACAGGGGAAAGATCATCACGGCTGTATAGACCAGCACCGCAGGTGCCAGAAAAATCACGATGTGCCATTTGTTTCGGCTGTTGCCCATAGCCTGCCTCGGCGGTTCGGAACGCCCCCGGCCAATCAGCCGAAGGCCTTCGATTTAAGGGGTGGGTTACTGGTGCGGCGCGTACCAACTAGCCAGACCTTCCTGCAGCCGTTGGCCTGCATCGGCCGGGCTTTCGGTGCCTTTCACAACGTTCGCCGACGCGTTCCAGGTTTCCAGTTCCAGGTTCGGCTCGCCGCGCGACAAAATCTGATAGGTCGAGCGAATGGTCGACCCGCATTCCCCACGCCAGCTTGCGAATTCCTTGGCAAGCGGGTCTTCCAGTTCGACAGGCTCGTTGGACAGCGGGAAAAAACCGGGCAGGGCGTTACCAAAGATATTCGCAAATTCCGGAGACGCGACCCAAGCCAGAAACGTTTGCGCCGCCTCGGGGTTTTCGGTCGCGGCATTCATGCCAATCCCAATATCGGTGTGATCGGAGATATAGCACGTGTCCCCGGCGTTCTTTACCGGAGGTTTGAACGCGCCCATTTCAAAGTCCGCTTGCGTGTTGAAGCCCGAGATTTCCCAGCTCCCCGCTGGGTAAATAGCAGCCCGCCCCAGCGTGAACAGGTTCTGGCTGTCCGGGTAGGTTTGTGCCTCGTACCCGTCGCCCAGATAGTCTTTCCATCGCGCCAGAGTTTCATAGGGCGCGACCCATTGTTCGTCGGTCAGTTTTTGCGATCCATCGATCAGAGCAAGTCGACCCTCTTCACCTTTCCAATAGTTCGGCCCAATGTTGTTGTAGCCCATTGTGGCGGCTTCCCATTGGTCGTTCGTGCCCATCGCCATCGGAATGTAAGTGCCGTCCTCTCTGATTTTGTCCAGCGCAGCAAAGAACTCATCCTCGGTCTGAGGGGCCTCGATTCCAAGCTCGTTAAATGCGTCCTTGTTGTAGATGAAGCCATGGATCACCGAGGCCATCGGAACGCAGAAAGTGGCCGAACCGTCATCGGTCTGCCACGCGGATTTTGCCACGTCCGAGAAGTTCGACATTGCCGGTAAATCTGAAAGGTCAGAAAGGTGCCCGCCATCATACAGCCCAAGCGACCGATCAAATGGACGGCAGGTGATTATGTCGCCCGCTGAACCGGCCTCGAGTTTTGCGTTTAAAGCGGCATCGTATTCCGTGGGTGCAAGCGGTGAGAATACAATCTTGATGTCAGGATGTTGCGCCTCAAACGCCGGTATGATCTTGTCCTGCCACAACGTCAGGTCATCGTTGCGCCAGCTTTCGATCGTTAGTGTCGTTTCCGCAAAGGCCGCCCCACTCAAAGCGGTTGATGCCAATAATATGGCTCCAAAGGACTTCCTGTTCATGTTTCTTCTCCCTGTTGATGCAAATTGACTTTGAGGCGCTCCAGTGCCGGTCGGACCTGCCCCCCGGTTTCCTGTAAAATTTGTTCCGCACGATCGCGTGCAGAGACACCCGCAGCCAGCAAAATGGCAGTTTTCACGTGCCCCTCAGAGCGTGTCAGCGCATCCCGCGCCAGAGTGTCTGAGCTGCCGGTAATTTTCTTCACGATACCCAGCGCGCGGGCCTTGAGCTTTTTGTTGTCAGCGATGACATTTACCATAAGGCCGTCAAGGACATGCCCCAGCCGAATACCCATCAGTGTCGACATCAGATTGAGCGCGGCCTTTTGCGCAGTCGCGGCCCCCATGCGGGTCGATCCCGCAATAATTTCGGGCGGAGTTTGGAGATGGATTGCGCAGGTCGAGTGCGTGAACAGCTTGGCATCGGGGTTGTTCGCGATGCAAATTGTCTGCGCGCCTGAATTTCGGGCCAGTTTCGCAAATGCCAATGCAAACGGGGTCGATCCGCTGGCTGATATGGCGATAACCGCGTCTTGCGCGGTTACGTCCTGTGCAGCAGTTTGCGCTTCGGCTTCATCATCTTCGGTATGCCCCGGCATCGCGGCATCTGTCGGCACCCCCCCGGCCATGCAAATCCGAATGCGTTCTGGGGACAATCCGAACGTTCCCGACAACTCTGCCGCATCTGCAAGGCACATAAGGCCCGAGGACCCTGCGGCGGCATAGAAAATGCGCCCCCCTTGCCGAATGGTTTCTGTGAGGATTTCCGCGCCTGCCGCAATTTCGTTCAGGCTGCCGGCGACCGATGCAAGGGCATCCTGTTGCCCTTGCAGAAGGCAGGACAGAATTTCCGGGTTGGGCTTGAGGTCCAAGTCAACCGCCGCATCGCGCAGCATTTCGGTTTTTAGCGGCGTTTGCGGCTTCATGCGATTCCCCTGTGGCCCTCATATCTAATACCTTTGCAATACCTTTTGTCCATCTTTTCTTTTTTAGAAAATCGCCGAATGAATTAGAAAAAGTGCCAAACTTGGAGCGATTTTGGCTAGAAACACCTTTTGGTGTGCTAAAAGGTATTGTAAAGGTATCTACATGATTGAGTCCTTTCCCTACCTGATTGCCATAGATGGCGGCGGTACCTCCTGCCGGTTCGCCCTGACGACTCCGGCGGGCCGCCATGAGTTGAAGCTTGGCAGCGCGAATGTCTTCTCGGACTTCGATCGCGCCATCCATACGATATTGGAAGGCCTTCGCGGATTGATGGAAGCCGCGGGACTCAATCCCGCAGAGCTGAAAGGCATTCCCGTCTACGCAGGGCTGGCGGGTGTCGCGGACCAGACCGTTGCCCGGCGCGTTGCCAGTCGCCTGCCATCCGGAATCGTCGAAGTTGAAGATGACCGGCGGTCTGCCGTTGTGGGGGCGCTGGGGGATCGGACGGGCAGTTTGATCGGGGTGGGAACCGGCTCGTTTCTCGCGCGACAGGATTGCGGTGAAATCCGGTTCGCGGGTGGATATGGCCCTTTGATCGGGGATCAGGCGTCCGGGAACTGGCTTGGGTTGGAGTTGTTTCGGCAGGTTCTGCTGACAATGGATGGCGCCGGATCTTCCACGCCTCTGACCGATGAGATTTCGGCGCGTTTCGGCGACGATCCGATGCGTCTGGTCGAATTCTCAGGACAGGCGCGCCCGGCCGATTTCGCGAGCTTTGCCCCGGCAGTAGTCGATGCTGCCGGAAAGGGTGACAAAGTCGGGCTGGATCTCATGCAAAGGGGGGCTGACTACCTTATGGTGGTATTGCGATCTCTGGGATGGACATCCGGCGAGCCGATTTGCGCAATAGGTGGGGTGGCGCCTCACTATGTTCAGTACTTGCCACCGGAAATGGCGGGATCAGTCATTGCACCGTTAGGCAGCGCCGTGGATGGCGCGATGGTGCTGGCGCAAAGGCTGGCCCAGAGACACCGGCAGGGCGCGGCATGACAGTTCAGACAATCGAAAGCTTTCTGAAGTCGGACGGTTGGATGCAGGACAGCGCCGGCCCCAGATATGTCCAGTTGCGCAAGCGGATCGAAGAGAGCATCTCACAAGGGGTTCTGGTCAAGAGCTCGCCGCTACCGGCAGAGCGCGAGATTGCAAACCTGACGGGCCTGTCCCGTGTCACGGTTCGCCGGGCCATGCAGGATCTGGTTGACCGTGGCATCATCATACAGCGTCAGGGTTCGGGTAGCTTTGTCTCGGACGGCACGCCGAAGGTTGAGCAATCGTTGTCCCGTCTCACTTCATTCACCGAGGACATGATGCGTCGTGGGTTGCGCTCATCCAGCGAGTGGCTGGAGCGTGGTGTACATGTGCCTTCTCCTGAGGAGGTCATGGCCCTTGCCCTGTCATCCGGTGAGGCCGTATCGCGGATCGCCCGGCTGCGCCGTGCCAACGACAAGCCGATGGCGATTGAGCGCGCCTCGTTGCCGACCGATATTCTGCCCGATCCACTTGAGGTCGAGACCTCGCTTTACGAAGTGCTGGAAAGCAGTGGAAACCGCCCGGTGCGTGCCTTGCAGCGCATTTCGGCGATCAACCTTGAAGATGAGGACGCAAATCTGTTGGGTGTCTCTCCCGGTGTGGCGGGTCTTAGAATTGAACGTACATCTTACTTGCCGAACAGGCGGGTCGTAGAATTTACCCGCTCCATCTATCGCGGTGATGCCTATGATTTTGTGGCCGAACTGCGCTTTGCAAATAGTTAGGACGCCGGATGCAGACCCTACCAACCCGAATGCGTCAGGAGATCGACGAAATTCCCGAAGCCGTCGAACGGTTGCTGAGCCTTGGAGAGAACGACATTCGCCAAGTGGCAACGGCCGTGCGGACACTAGACCCGGCGTTCATGATGACAGTGGCTCGAGGGTCGTCTGATCATGTCTGCACCTACCTGAAATACGCGTCGGAAATTCTGTTGGGCGTACCGGTGGCATCCGTCGGGCCGTCCATCGGCTCGATCTATGATGCGACGCTCAAACTGAACCGTGGGCTATGCGTTTCGGTTTCCCAATCCGGGAAAAGCCCGGATATCACGGCGATGGCCACCAATGCCGGTCGCGATGGCGCGATGACCGTAGCATTGACAAACAATCCCGACTCGCCGCTGGCAAAAACCAGTGCGCACACGATTGATATTCAGGCCGGGCCAGAGTTAAGCGTGGCGGCAACCAAGACATTCGTGACCTCGGTCGTGGCCGGGCTCTGGCTTTTGGCTGACTGGAACAGGAACGAGGCCTTGCTGTCTGCGATCCGCAATCTGCCGAAGCAGTTGGAAAAGGCGACTCGGATAGATTGGCCACAGGTGCGCGAAGCAATCGGGGCGCAATCTTCTCTGTTCACCCTCGGTAGGGGACAGGCACTGGCGGTGTCCCACGAAGCAGCTTTGAAGTTCAAGGAAACATGCCAATTGCACGCTGAAAGCTATTCCTCTGCCGAAGTGTTGCACGGACCGGTTTCGATTGTTGAAGAGGGATTCCCGGTTCTGTGTTTCGCTGCAGCTGATGCGGCGGAACCGGCGCTGTCTGAAATCGCTGATGCGATCAGCGCAAAAGGCGCCCGCGTTTTTGCCACGACAGACAGGGTTCAGGCGGCGGCGTGTATTGAATATGTGAGGACAGATCATGCGCTGACCGACCCTGTCAGCCTGATTGTCTCGTTCTATTCGATGGTCGAGGCATTTGCCGCATCGCTTGGCATCGACCCCGACGCCCCGCGACATCTGAACAAGGTAACGGAAACCGTATGATGACTGGCCTGCAAGCCCTTATGGGTGCACGTATCCTGACGGAGGACGGAGTGCTGGACGGTCACGCATTGATGCATGAGGCCGGTCAGATCGTGGCGATTGCGCCCGAGGCGGAAGTTCCTGACGACGCAGAGGTGACGCAATTGGACGGTGGCCTGCTGACGCCCGGTTTTGTGGACCTTCAGGTCAATGGCGGGGGCGGGGTGATGTTCAACAATGCTCCGCGTGTCGAAACGCTGCGCAGGATGGCTGATGCCCATGCCCAAATCGGCGCAACGACGATCCTTCCGACACTGATCACAGACACACCAGAGATTACCGGGCACGCAATAGAAGCAACAGTTCAGGCAATCGGCGAAGGTGTCACCGGTATTGCGGGTCTCCATCTGGAAGGGCCGCATCTTTCGCTGTCCCGCAAGGGGGCGCATGATGGGCAACTTGTACGGCCGATGCAGGGGCCGGATCTTGATGTTCTGTTGCGGGCCGCTGAAAGGTTGCCGGTGTTGAAGGTAACGGTTGCCCCGGAAAGCGTAACGGACACTCAGATCGCGACGCTATCTGATGCTGGCGTTCTTGTATCCTTGGGGCACACGGATGCGAGTTTTGACGATTGCCGTAAGGCTGCAGAGGCCGGAGCGCGCTGCGTCACGCATCTGTTCAATGCCCAAAGTCAGATGGGCAATCGCGAACCCGGAACTGTAGGTGCGGCAATGGCTCTGGGACGTCTGTCCGCCGGGCTGATTGCAGACGGTATCCATGTTCACCCCGCATCGGTACGCAATGCCATCCGCGCAAAAACCGGGCCAGGACATATTTTTCTGGTCAGTGATGCAATGGCGACGGCAGGGTCAGAGATTGACTCGTTCACGCTGAACGGCAGGGAAATCCGGCGTGACGGCGACCGACTGACACTTGAGGATGGAACTCTGGCCGGGGCGCATCTTGAATTGCTGACAGCAGTCAGGAACGTGAGCGACATGGCAGAGTTGACCGTCGAAGAGGCGTTTCGTATGGCGACGCAGGTTCCTGCGGATCTGATCGGTGCGGGTCATCTGGGCAGGCTGAAAGCCGGTGCGCAAGCTGACATATTGCATATTGATGATGGCACCAGACTACGCGGGGTCTGGACGCGCGGCCTTCAGCGCACGCTTTAACCCGCCAGTTCCGGGTGCAGATAGGCCTTGGGGTAGGGCAGTGGTGTGACCGGCCCCAGAGGAACAACGCCGTTCCAGCTTCTGCCGAAATACCCCTGCCGGCAGTGAACCAACGAGTTGCTTTCGGCAACGCCCGGCATCGCGTACACCCGGCAGAGCCAGCGCCACAGATGCGGGTAGTCAAGCATTCTCGCGCCGTTCAGCTTCATTCGCAGGTAATAGACAGGATCGTGGCGGAACAACGTCGGGAAAAGGCGCAGATCGGCCTCGGTGAATGACGTGCCGGTCAGAAATGGCCGGTTGTCTGAGGCCAACCGGGCTTCGAGTTGGGAAAGTGTGTCGAAATAGGCCTCGAACGCAGCAGCATATATTGCCTGATCCGAAGAAAATCCGGCTTTGTAAGCACCGTTATTGATGGTGGTGTAGATTAACGCATTCAAGTCGTCGATCTCGACGCGCAAATCCGGATCTTGAGGATACAGGCGGGGATGGCTCGCCCCCTGAATGCCGCCACCAAGTTCCACGGCGTGCAGGTCCAGCATCCGGATGATTTCGGCACTTTCGTTGTTGACGATCCGCCCGAGTTTTTTGTCGTAAAGGATCGGAACGGACCGTTCGGTTGATCCTTCGGCCGCGTATATGCCCTTGACCAGCCGGTGATTGCGCCCGGTTCCGGTTTCACCGGTGCATTCGGGCAGTGGTGCGCCGGTTAGCGAAGCGACCCGGTTCGGATCAAATTGCCAGTTGTTGGCGCCTTCGGGATCGCTTTCCTCTGTTCTGTTGGGAAACGCGACATCCATCGTGATGCTGTCCTGAAGTCCAAGAATGTTCCGCGCCAGCGTCACCCTGTGGCACCAGGGACAATTCAGCGCCACAAAAAGGTGATAGCGCACCGCCTCCGCGGGAAAGTAGGCGTCACCGATTGCGTGTCTGAAACCACTGACGCCACGCACGAATTCACCCCGTGCGCGGCGGTTTTCGGCATTCGCCTGATCTTCCTGTTTCGTCAGATCGCTCATCCTCTCAGACGGTGATGCAGAATGATGGGCACGGCAAGCTCTTCTTCGTCGCTCAGATGGCGGTTCAGAAAGGCTTCAATTACTTCCGAGGTGTCATGCAATCGCCCGACCTCGTCATGCGCTTGCCGTTCATCAAGCTGGATCAGCTTGATCGCACGGTTGGCGGTCCGGGTGTAGCTGTCCAGAACCAGATCAAGATCGGCGTGATCTTTTTCCAGCAACTCAAGACCTGCATCGAACCGGGGGTCTGTCGCCGACAATTCCGGGAAAAAGCTGTGATCTTCCCAGCCGTGATGACCGTGCAAGTTCGCCACCAGCGCGTTTCCGTAATAAGAAAGGCGGCTTGCGTATTTCTCGGGGGCAATGCCCTTGTCCAGATACGCCTGCGCGTCCTTCCGCACCAGACTGGCCAGTCGACGAAACATTTGGTGCGCGCCAAGCCAATGGCGGGTCTTTTCATGGAAACCTGGATGGGTGTCCCAGTCCCCGCGCGGATACTCGTTCAGCAAGACGCGCATTTCGGTGGGCATATTGTCAGTACGGATGTTGACTGTATCAAGCATGGTCCTGCTCCTTTCCGACCACATCTGGGGCGGAAGGTATCGTTTTTTCAGACCGAAAAATGCACAGGCAATGTGCTGCGTACGCACGTTACTCTGTGATGTTCGATTGCGCAGCAAGGTGGCCGGTTTGTCGGAAGACGCAGATGGAGTGCGTTTCTTATCACGTGTCACAAAGAAAAGGGGCGGTGAATAACCGCCCCGATCAATTTGTCGACTTTGGTGTTAGGAGTGCACGTCGATCTTGCAGATCGACATGTCCTCGACTTCGTCCCAGTCGATTTCAAGACCCAGCCCGGCCCCGCCGGATGCGTTGACGTATCCTTCGGCGTCGACCTCGATCCGGCCAAGCGCATCCACCTGAAAGTCGGCATAGGGCACCGGCATCTCGAAATACTCGCAATTGTCAAAGGCGAGCATGAGGTGCAGGTTCGCCGCCATCGACAGGGCGCAGCCCCAGCTCTGGAACTCGACGTTATAGTTGTTGGCTTCGGCCAGTGCCATGACCTTGCGCGCGGGCGTGATGCCGCCTGCGGTTGTCGCGTCGATCCGCACACCGTCCCAGCAGTCGTGCCGCATGGCGTGGGCGATGTTGGGTAGATCGACGATGGTGTTGCCGCCGGGCAGGATCGGCAGTTCCGTACGGCGGCGCAGTTCGCGATATCCGTCCAGATCATGGTCGGGGAAGGGCGCCTCAAGCCAGACATAACCCATTTCGTACATCGCACGCGCCACCTTCAGCGCGCCTTTGTGGCTGTAGTAGGCATCAGCATCGAACATGAAGCCCAACCCCTTGTCGCCATGGGCGGCATGGACGGCCCGCATCATTTCAATGTCGGCATTCGGTTCGCATTTGTAGTGGAACTTGAATGCGGCAAATCCCTGTTCGCGCAGCTCATCGATCAAATCCACATAGGGTTCCGGCCCGTCGAATACCTGGGTCGAGGCATAGGCCTTGACCCGATCTCGTGAGCCACCGAGGAACATGTAAAGTGGCATGTCCGCTCGCTTGGCGGCCAGATCCCACATGGCGATGTCCAGCCCTGCGATTGAGGTGTTGGGGATCGACAGGCGGCGCAGTTGCATCCATTTCCAGATATCTTCGCGGCGCAGGGCGGCGCGGCCCAACAGGCCCTTCAGCAGCGGGCGCATGCCTTCGGCGACGGCGCGGTCAAAATCGTGCTCGGTGCACGAAAAGACCCCGCCCGCACCTTCGAACCCGTCCGAGGTGGTGATTCTGGCGATGGTGTTGGTGGTCAGCAATGCCGGCATGGTCGGTGACCACGAAAATTTGGGGATCCCGGTCTTGACGACATAGACCTGGATTCTCTCGATCTTACCAAAACGATCTTCTGTCATTTCAGTCATTTGCGTGCCCTCGGATGAGCGTGTTGGGGTTGATTTGCGGTCATTCGCTAACTTCACCTATGACAAACGGTATTGACGATCAATAGATATATCAGTTAATGCGCCAAAAATCATTCACCGCCCAACGGCATGCCAGTTGTAGAGGAGACCGCAGATGGCCAGCTTTGAATCCCAATGGCAGAGCACCTACAGAGTATCTTCGCATAGCGATCTTCCGATTTTCGCCGATGTCGATGCGGTTGTTGTTGGCGGTGGTGCCGCCGGGGTGGCAGCAGCGGAAACCTTGGGGCGCAAGGGACGCTCGGTTTTGCTGATCGAACGCTATGGGTTCTGCGGCGGCGGTGCCGTGGCTGGCCTGTCCGGCACCATTTGCGGGATGTTCCTGTCGACCGAAAAAGAAAACGCGGCGCCCGAGCAGGTGGTCTTTGGCTGGGCCGAGAAATTTCGCGCCGCGCTGGAAAGCCGCAATGGCGTCAGCGGCCCGCAGCGCTATGGCAAGACTTATACCGTTACTCATGATCCGCAGATCTGGCGCGAGGTGGCCGACGGCTTCCTGCGCGAGGCGGGTGTTCAGATCCTCTATCATTCGCAGGTCGTGGGCGTGCTGATGGAAGGTGACGCGTTTGGCGGGGTTATCGTGAACTCGAAATCCGGTCTGGCTCAGGTTCGCGCCAAGCGGATAATCGACGCGTCAGGCGATGGCGACGTGATCCACCGCGCAGGTTTCCAGACCACCAAGGGCAACAACGGTACGATCCAGAACCCGACCATGATCTTCCGCATGTGCGGTATCGATGTCGACCGGTTCTGTGAATATTGGGGCGAGGATACGATCAGCCCGCAAAAGGTCATCGATCAGCTGATCGCGGCGGACAACGAAGGCAAGCGCCTGCCGCGCAAGAAGATCTGGATCTTTCCCACCACCCGCCCGGGTGAACTGATGGTAAATGCAACTCGCATTCTGGGCTTTGACGGCCGCGATCTGGATGTGACCAATCCGGTCGACCATTCCGAGGGCGAACTGGTCGCCCGCCTGCAGGTACGCGAATACGCAGATTTCCTGCGCAGCAACATTCCGGGTTGCGAAGAGGGTTATGTCAACGACACCGGGGTCGAGATCGGCATCCGCCAGACCCGCACCGTGACCGGCATCGCAACTTTGACCAACGAAGATGTGCTGGGCCGATCCAAATCGCCCGATGCCATCGCCAACTCACCCTGGCCGATCGAACTGCATTCGGGCACCAAACCCAAGGTCGAATGGCTGTTCGACGACACCTATGAAATCCCTTACGGCACGCTGGTGCCGGTGCAGGGCGAGAACATCATCGTTGCGGGACGCTGCCTGTCGGCGGAACACGAGGCGCTGGCCTCGGCCCGGGTGACAGCACAGTGCTTTGGCTACGGCCATGCGGCGGCGCTGGCTACCGATCTGTCCATCAACGAAAACATCGCCATCCGCGACATCAAGGGCGCAGATATCCGCACCTTGCTGAACAACGAAGGCGCAAGGCTGTAAGCGACACCCTACTCGGATGCTGCATGTTCAAACCACTGCAGCATCCGCCCCAAAACACCATTTTCGTTGCGCACTGGACGATGCTGAAGAAAATAGGACACTTTCCGGTTCGAAATCGTTGGCCCGAGGCGCAGCACTTCGCCTTTGGCCAGTGCCTGTTCGACAAGCCCGCGCCAGCCCATGCCGACACCCTCGCCATTGCGGACTGCCTCCAACAAGAAGGGATAGGCATTGAACGTCGGTGGGCGGTCGAATGCCGGCGGCTTGAGCCCCGCATGCGCGAACCAGCTGTCCCATGTCATAAAGCCGGAATCACCGACATCCAGATGCACGAACAGGTCGGGCGAGAGGTCGGATATGCACTCCTGCGCCTCGGGATGGGCTTTCAGAAACTTGGGGCTGCAAATCGGAAACGTTTCGCAGGGAATCAATGGAAAATAGGGCCGGTCGGGCATGCGGCCCGGGTCCCAGACCACCGCGGCGTCCAGGCGTCCCAGATCAATGTCGCCCAGCTGATCCGTGGTCACAACCCGGACCCGTCCTTCGCCTACGATCTTACGCAAATCAGAGAACCGCGGCATCAGCCATTGATCTGCAAAACCGAAGGTACAGGCAAGGGTTACGTCGGTTCGGTCGGGCGGCGCGGAAATCTCGGTCCAGACCTGATCCACGTGTCCCATGCCCAGCTCCACCGACTTGGCCAGCTTGAAGGCGTTCGCGGTCGGAGCCACGCGATTGTTGTTTCGGGTCAGAAGCGGTTGGCCCAAACGCGCCTCAAGCGTCGCGATGTGCCGCGAGACGGCGGGTTGGCTCATCCCCAGCTCTTCGGCGGCGCGGGACAGGCTGGAATGGCGGACGACAACCTCGAAAACCAGAAGCGAGTTCAAGGAACCGGATATCGGGCGGATCGTTCTTTCCATAACAAATTGTTAGCCGCTGCATCATCTTTACACCAGTGTCTATCGGCACCTGTTGCGAGTAGCTTTCGCCAAATTTGCGCAACCCAACCAATGAACTTGCATAGGTGATACATGGCGAGACGACCCCTTTCCCACATCCGTGTCCTTGATTTCGGCCAATATTTGGCCGGACCGCTGGTTGGCATGATGCTGGCGGATATGGGGGCCGAGGTCATTCGGATTGACCCACCCGGCGGACCGACCTTTGACGATCCGGCTTTCGACATGATTTCGCGCGGCAAAAAAGTGCTGACGCTGGACCTGAAGACCGATGAAGGCCGCGACAAAGCCATCGAACTGGCCAGACGCGCTGATGTCGTGATCGAGAATTTCCGCCCCGGTGTCATGGACCGGCTTGGTCTGGGCCAAAAAGCCCTGCGCGCGGCCAACGATCAGCTGGTCTATCTGTCGATGCCGGGATTTGCCTCGACCGACCCGGAACTGGCCGGACTGCCCGCCTGGGAGGCGGTGATTGCCGCCTACACCGGACAATTCACCGATATGGGCCTGAACCGGCGGCTTATGGGCATCAACCCCTCCTTCACACCGTTGACGCTGGCCTCGGCCTACGGTGCCAGCTTTGGCGCGATGTCCGTGCTGTTTGCACTGAACGCACGTGACAACAATGGCGGTGATTACATTGAGGTTCCGCTGGCCTCGGCCTTGCTGGAAGGGCTGATCTACAACTGTGAGCAAATCGAAGATTACCCCGAACGCTACAAGTCCCCGCGTGAGGTCGAGCTGGACCGGAGGGCCGCCGAAGGCTTGCCGATGAACCTCAAGTTCGAAGAACTGTCCGAATTCCTCGATCCATTCTACCGCACCTATACCTGCGCCGATGGGCGTGGTTTCTATGTGGTTTCCGGATCGGTGGCTACACACCCGCGCCGGGTGCTTGAAACATTGGGGCTAAAGGAGCTGGCAGACGAATTGCCGGATTTTTCGGCCTATCTGGACACAAAGGATTGGCCCGCCGAATGGTCCATGCGAAATTATCCTGTTGGCGCGTCGGATCGCGAGCGGGTCTCGAACGCAATGAAAAAGGCGTTTCTGACGCGCCCCTCGCACGAATGGGAAGAACTGTTCGGAACCGCCAAGGCACCCGCGACGGCACAGCGCTTCACCAAGGAATGGCTGGCCGATCCGCATGCCCTGGCATCCGGTCTGGTGCTGAAAGTCGATGATGCCCGTAACGGCGAGATGCGGCAGATGGGCAACGTGGCCTGGCTGTCGGGCGATGACGAAGCGGCGGTGAAATCGAGCCCGGGTTCCGCTGATCTCGATGCGCTGCTGACTGAGGCCCCCCGCAGCGGCGGCCAAACCGGAAACGGAGGTTGGCTGGACGGGCTGAAGGTGCTGGACCTGACCAACGTGATTGCTGGCCCGACAATCGGGTCGACGCTGGCCCGCTATGGCGCGGATGTCACTCTGGTGCAGTCGGTTGAGCCTTCGGTCGACCCTTGGAATACCGTTGTTTTCGGAATCCACGCGCAACGCGGCAAGGAAAGCATCCTGCTGAACCTGCGTTCGGATGACGGACAGGAGGCGCTGGCCAAACTTATCGAGCGGTCGGATGTCATCACCATGAACGGCACGGACGAACAGCGCGACAAGCTGGGTCTGTCTCCGGACCGTTTGGCCGCGATAAACCCGAAACTCATCCTTGTGCAACTGGATGCGTTTGGCGGGCCGATGCGGGGGCCGAAATCAGATCACCTGGGTTACGATGATCTGGCACAGGCTGCGACCGGGGTCATGGTGCGGTTCGGGGGTGGCATGGACACGCCCGAGGAACACGCTCATTTCGGCACTATCGACGTACTGACAGGTTTCTGTGCCTGCGTTGCACTGGGTGGCGCCTTGTTGCGCCTGCGTGAAACCGGAAAGGGCGGGATTGCCCGCGCTTCTCTGGCGGGCGCAGGTAACCTGATTCAGGCGCAATTCATGTACGACTATGACGGACGAGCCCCGTTCAACGAACCATCGGGCCGAGAAGCGTTGGGTTGGGGACCGTTCTACCACTGCTACGAGGCCGCCGATCAATGGATGTTCTTCGCAGCACCCACCGAACGGCAGTTTGCCCTGACAGCGGTGGCGGATCTGGCAGACCTGGCCAATCTTCCTGAAGATGAGTTGCACGGCGCGCTGGCCGAGCGTTTCAGGACCCGGCCGCTGGATCATTGGAAAACTGCATTCGCAAACGGAAAGAACACGGTGGTCCCACTGGCCTCGCTGCACGAAACGCGCGACCGGTCGCTGCAGCTTGAAAGCGAAGGTGAGATCGACATTTCCAGCGCGACATTCCGCGTCATCCGCCATGACAAGCACCCGATGGGCCGCTGGTGCGATCTGGTGGCGCCCAATGCAGTGCGGACTGAAACCGGCAGGATCACGATACCGGGGCCGATGCCGAAATACGGGGAGCACACGACCAGAATTCTGAGGGAAATCGGATACGACGAGGAACAAATTCAGAAAATGGCCGAACACGGTGCGGCCGGAACAAGCTGGTCCGAGAAATACCTGCCCGAGTAGCTCGGGCCGTAATTGGCGCGCCCCGCCGGGCGTGCCTTCATTTCGTCAAAAGGGAGGTCCCATATGTCAGACGAAAACCCCAATGCCCATCTGGTGGCAAAGTCCGGTTTCTTTACCGGTCTGCACCCCGGCATGGGCTTGGCCGCGAAGGCGATGGTCGCCGCATTCGTGATCTTTACCATCCTCAACGTAGAGTTCGCAGGTGGCATCTATCGCTCGATCCGCTCCTGGCTGGAAAGCGGGTTAAGCTGGTACTACATCTCGGTCGTTGCCGGGATCATGCTGTTCTGCTTCTTCCTGATGTTCTCGAAATACGGCTCGCTGCGGCTGGGGGACGATGATTCCCGCCCCGAATTCAGCAACTTCAGCTGGTTCGCCATGCTGTTCTCGGCTGGTATCGGGATCGGCATCCTGTTCTTCGGCGTGGCTGAACCGATCTTCTATTTCGACAACTCTGGCGCATTCGGCTATCCGAATAACCCGCATGCCGACATGAACGGGCATACGGAAATGAACATGCAGCGTGCCATCGACGCTATGCGTGTAACCTATTTCCACTGGGGTTTCCACGGCTGGGCGCTGTATGTGATTGTCGGCCTGTGCCTTGGCTACTTCGGCTTCAGAAAAAAACTGCCGTTGACCATGCGTTCGGCGCTGTATCCGCTAATCGGTGAAAAGATCTATGGCCCCATCGGTCACATGGTTGACCTGCTGGCCGTGTTCGGCGCGGTGTTCGGTATCTCGACCTCGCTGGGTCTGGGTGCAAGCCAGATGGCGACCGGCATGAATGTGCTTTTCGGGATGGAAAACACCATGGGCCTAAAGATCGCCCTGATCATCATCGTGACGGTGATCGCGGTTGCTTCGACCGTTTCGGGTGTTGGCAAGGGTATCCGGATCATTTCCGAATGGAACATCTGGCTGTCGATCGTTCTGCTGGCCGGGTTCATCATCATCGGCCCGTTCCAGTGGTTGCTGGGCTTCTACGTTACCACTCTGGGCGATTATCTGTGGAACTTCATCCCTATGGGTTTCTGGACTGCGGTTGATGGCGATTCCGTCAAATGGCAGGGCGGCTGGACCATCTTCTACTGGGGTTGGTGGATCGCATGGGCACCGCTGGTTGGTATCTTTATCGCGCGCATTTCGCGTGGGCGGACCATTCGCGAGTTCATGGTGGGTGTGCTGTTCGTACCGACCTGTATCGCGTTCTTCTGGCTCTGCATGTTCGGCGGCACCGCCATCTGGCAAGAGCTGAACATGGGCACCGGACCGGCAACCGAAGGTGGTGCAGGCCTGATCGAAACCGTTCGTGCCTGGGATCTGCCCGCCGCACTGTACGGAGCGATCGAGAACCTGAACAACACGTCGTGGATGGGTGACCTGAGCTGGCTGACCTGGCCGATGTGGGCACTGGCGACGCTGCTGCTGTTCTCGTGGTTCGTCACCTCGGCGGATTCGGGCACTCTGGTGATCACGACGATGCTGTCGATGGGCGATGACAACCCGCCGAACAAGTTCCGCATCATCTGGGGCTTCGGCATCGGTGCAACAGCGATCGTTCTGCTGCTGGCGGACGGCCTGTCCGCGTTGCAGACGGCGAACATCGCCGCAGGCTTCCCGATGTCCTTCGTGATCTTGGCGATGGCCATCGGCCTCTACAAGTCGCTGCGCGAAGACCCGTCGGCGACCCCGATCAGCCAGACTGTAACCCCGCCGGACGGCACAAGGGTTACGCAGGACCTGCGCGCCTGATCTGACCGGATCAGTAAACTTGAGCGGATCAACCGCTTCTTACGGGCGGCCCTATTGGGGCCGTCCATTTCATTCACGGAGCCCAAGATGCGCATCACCGATATCGGCGTTATTGAACTATACGCGCCAAAACCCGCGGGGCAGGACGCCCATGACACGGCTTATTCCACCTGTCTGATCCGCATCACTACAGATGACGGGTTGATGGGTGTGTCCGAAATCGACACCATCCCGTCTATCGCCAATGCCATCATTTCGGCACCGACGCGGTCCCCCTTGCAGCGGGGTCTGCGCGAGATCCTGATAGGCAAGGACGCCACCGATATCGAAGCGCGGTGGATGGACATGCTGGAGCAGACCAGCTTTATCGGTCGCCGCGGCCTGGTAATGCATGCCATTTCGGGCATCGACATCGCGCTGTGGGATCTGAAGGGCAAGGCCGAAGGTAAAACCGTCTCAGAGCTATTGGGGGGATGTCGTCACGACCGGGTACCGGGATACGTTACCATCTACCCTCTGGGGCGTTGCCCGGATGAGGCGCGCCGCAAGCTGGACAATGCTGTGCAAACCTACAACCCGGTGGGGATCAAAATCGCCGCCGACAGGTTCTGGCACGAAGATCCGGCTTTGGCCGAAAAAATGATCCGCACGACGCGCGAACATCTGGGCGCGGAATTTCCACTGATGGTCGATGCGATCACGGCATTCGACACGGTGGAAGATGTTCAGCGTATGCTGCCGGTTTTGCACGACTGCAATATCCACTGGCTGGAGGCTCCGCTGCCGCTGGACGACATTGACGGCCACGCATTGCTGAAAGGATGCGGGTTGCCGGTGGGTGTGGGCGATCTTGGTCTGACCGCACCGCTGGAATGGCGTCCGTTCTTTGAGGCAGGGATTGTAGACATCGCCCAACCGGACCTGTCGCATATCGGCGGGCTGACCGGGCTTGTGAAGTTGCAGGCAATGGCGAAGCATTTTGGCTGTGACAGGATCGCGCCCCACGGCTGGAACTCGAACCTGACACTTGCAGCTAACCTGCACGTTCTTGCCAGCCGCGACCCCTTGGAGATGGCCGAATTCTCGACCTCAGCTTCACCGCTTAGATGGGCCGTCACGCGTGAAGATATTGCGTTTGATGACGACGGTTATCTGCCAGTGCCACAAGCGCCGGGGCTTGGCATGCGGATCGACTGGGAACGGATAGAAACCTATCGGACCTGAGCCTGCGCGAGGCCGGGGCGCAGGTTGTCTGTCGCGCGGGTGAACGCCTCGAGATAGTCAATAAGTGCGTGTGATGCGGCGCCCGCGGCCTGCTTGTCGCCCTTAGATACGGTGTGCAGAATATCGGCGTGCAGACTGGCCGCGTGCTGATAGTCCTCGAAAGTAGCGTGGAAAAACCAGAACCGGCGTGAAAGACCTTGAACAGGTCGCATGGCACGAACCAGAAACGGATTATCCGCTGCTTCGGTCAACGCTTCGTGCGCGGTTCGCAGAATCCGCAGAAAATCGGCACGGTTATCAACGTTATCTGCCGAGCGTTTCAGGTTCTCCGCCAGATCGGCAAGTGTGCGGCGTTGTTTGTCCGACGCGTTTTCACAAGCCGTTTCGATGCAGATCGATTCAACCGCGCGGCGCACGCGTAGCAGCTTCATCTGATCATCCATACTGATGGGCGGAATCTGGATGCCGCGACGCGGCTGAATCTCGACCAGCCCCTCATGCGCAAGGCGTTGCAGCGCTTCGCGTATCGGGGTGCGCCCCAACTGAAGAAGCTCACCCAGTTCCCGTTCGGTATGCAGGCTGCCCGGAGATAGCTGGCCTATCACCACCATGGCTTCCATGGATTCATATGCTTTTTCGGCCTCGGACAAGCTGTGCTCCGATCAATTCATATATTAGGCATGACTATTTACAATGCGCAGGTAAAAACGACCAGTAGCAAATACTGAGGCTCAGATTGCGCAGCTTTGCAGTCAGCGGAAGGTCTACCAGCCGATCGTGCTGTAAAAAGGGTTATCAGTACCCTTTGGCAAGAACAGAGAACTCGCCCCGCGCGTGATGCTCAGCCGCTTTGCGTTCGTCTTTTTTTAGGCGGCCATCAGCGATGAACTGGACCCAAAAAGGTATCTGCCTCACGGTCTGGCCGGTGGACTTTGCAAGAACAAAGGCTTCGGCGCATTTCTCAAGCAGTTCAACGTTCAAAAGCAATCGTTCAAGACCCATGCCCAGACAAAAGGAAGTATCCGAAAAAACAACGGCATTCGTGGTTCCTGCAAGGCTTTTTGGCTGCACCGCCTCGTTGGCGGTTTTTTGAAAGACCGGAACGCCGCGCCCCAGATGTCGAACCTGTTCGTCAAAGATTGCAGGCATGGGGGCCGCCATTTCGTGCATGGCCCGCAGCCAGCCCATCCCGCTTTGCAGCGCAGCACCCACGTCCGGCCGGTATGAGTAAATACGCTGAAGTGTCGACCCGTCCGGGTTTGGCGCGCTCCATTCCAGAGCGTCGCCGTGTGACAACATCGCCACCTTATTCAACTCCGGGACCCGCATTGTCAGCGTATCACCAGCAAAAAAAAGCGCCTGATCCGACAGAAGCTCTGCCGCCTGCCGCATTTTCTTTTCAATCTCGGTACGATCAGCCATTGCTCAGACCAGTTTGAATACGTCTTCGAAACGGTTAAGCGCATCGTCAATCACGTCATCCGTGTCGGCCATGCTGGTATAGATGCGGCTGCCTGCCAGCGTGAGGATACCGTGCGCCAGATAGGCGGCGCCCATCTCCTCCATCGCGTGTTTGCGTGCGTTGGCTTCGCGCATCAGCTTCAGCGGCGTGCGCATGCTCATCAACATGACCGCCGTGGTCTGCAGATGCACTATTGAGCCGAAGTTATAGGCGACAAACGGCAGGCCCAGCCGATCAAGGATTTCAGTCAATCCCTGACGCAGGCGATCACCGGCGCGACCTGCGTGACCGGCGGCATCGGTCTCGGCCATCTTGCGGATCGCATAGTATCCGGCGACGCAGGAGAGCGGGTTGGCGGATAGGGTGCCACCGACAAATGCGCGTTTTTGACTGCCGCCGATACCACCCGCAAGCCGCATCATCACATCTTTCCTGCCACCGATACCACCCGCCATCGGATAGCCGCCAGTCAGGCATTTCCCGAACACGGTCAGATCGGGGTAAACATCGAAATACCCTTGCGCACCGCCCATTCCGGTACGGAAACCCGTCACCACCTCGTCAAAGATCAAAAGCGCTCCGAATTCGTCACACAGTTTGCGCACTTCGTTGTTGTAGGTGCGGTCGGCAGGGCGGGTGCCGCTTTCCGGGCCAAGCGGTTCGACTATGACGGCGGCAGTCCCACCCCGCATCCGGTTCAGCATCAGCCTGCGGCGCAACGTGCCCAACTCATTCGGGAACACCTCGTGCGTTCGTGTCGTGGTGCCGCGCGGAATGCCCATCGCCTCGCGTCGCCGGGTTCCCGGCACGCGCAGGCCGTAAACCATCTGATCGCTCCAGCCGTGATAGCCGCCGCCGATCTTGATGATCTGTTTTTTGCCGGTGAAGGTCCGTGCGAGCCGGATTGCGGCCATCACGGCCTCGGTACCCGATCCCAGCATCCGAAACATTTCGACCTTTGGCATATGCGTGCGGATGAGTTCGGCAAGCTTCATTTCGTATTCGTGGAAAAGGCCGGTGACGGGACCGCATTCTTCAAGCAGATCGACTACTTTCTGACGCACATCCGGATCGTTTGATCCCAACAGTGTCGGCCCGCCTGCCTGCAGAAAGTCGATATAGCGGTTGCCGTCGGCGTCCCACATATACGCCCCTTCACATTTCGACGCTTCCAGCGGAAAGGGGTAGTTGAAGGCCAGATTGTGCTGAACGCCACCGGGTATGACCTCGGCCGCGCGTGCAGACAAAGCCTTGGATTTCTGGCAATTCTGCTCGAAATACTCCAGAATCTGCGGCATGGCGTCGGGCCGGATCGAACGCACGGGTTCCTTCAGCAGCGCCTGAAGCTTGTCCATTACAACCTGCGTATCCGGATAGGTCGGCAGGCCAGTGGGTTGCTTTATTTTTTGTTCCGCGTTCACGATTCTGATCCTTTGGTCAGGATACCTTCCAATGTGCCAAGCGTCATTTGACGGGTGGCGTCCGAAAGGTTCGGGTTGTTCCGGATGAGTGGGCTCAGATATTGCGCTGCCGCATCCTCGATCTTGGCAACCAGATCGGCACCCTGTTCTAGCGAAGAGGCGGATGCGATCACGCCGTGGCTGGCCAGAAGATAGCAGTAGACGTCGTTGCGCAACGCCTTGCCCAGGGCCTTGACCAGCATTCCGGTGCCTGACGGCCGGTATTTGGCCAAAGCGATGTGATCGCCGGTCACGGCATAGTCCGATCCTTCGGGCCAATCCAGGCGCTTGTGCAGCAAGGCGACCGCACTGGCGACCGGCTGATGGGTATGAATGCTGGCTGGTCTGTCGGGGAACATGCTCAGCATTCGTGCGTGCAGCCCTTTTTCCACCGATGCGGGCTTGTCACCATCGATCTGTTCCAACCCGTTCAGCCGGATTATCGCGATGTCGGCGGGTGTGAGCGTGGTATAATCGGTGGCCGACGGTGTGATCGCAAACAGATCTTTACTCAGCCGCAGGGCGACGTTGCCACCTGTTCCGGCCAGATATCCCTGATCGGACAGCTTGTGACAGATATCAACAATGGCAGCGCGTTCGTGAACGAAGTCAACCATGTGCCCCTCCTGATGTGTTGGAGTTGAGATGCCGGAATGTGGGTGTCAGGCGCTTCTGCAGATCGCGAAAAACATCGAAGCGGGCGTCATAGATGCCCTTGTTTGCCGGGTCGGGCTCGAAAACCTTTTCGATATGCACCATCTCAGCCGCACTGGCATAGTCCATCTGGCCGACGCCCACGGCGCCTATGACAGCAGCCCCCAGCGCATTGGCTTTGATTGGCGCGACGGGCCTGCGGATCGGAGTATTCAGGACATCCGCGTAAATCTGGCACCAACTGTCCGATTGTGCGCCGCCACCGACGATGTTGATTTGCGCAGGCCAGCGGCCCAGAAACCGTTTGACGGAACCGACCATCTTGCGGGTGTTTAGCGCGGTACCTTCCAAAACCGCGCGGGCCATGGTGGCGCGGCTGTGATCGGCATGAATGTTCAGAAAACCCGCGCGCAAAGCGCTTTCATCATTTGGGCTGCGTTCGCCAAACAGCCAGGGAAGGTACATCAGGCCGTCGCTTCCGGGCGCAATTTCGTTTGCCGCCGTATCGAGGCGGGCAAAGATATCCCGGGCGGCACCGCCTTCGGTCAGCCCGTCAGAATGATCCAGCATTCTGTTCTTGAAAAACTCGATACTGCTTGCGCCGCTGCTTTGCATTGCCATCATCAGATAACGTGAGGGCAGGGCACACGGAACCGATGCGATCTGGTTAAACACATTGGCCTTTTTGAAGGGCACATGCGCCGCCAGCCACGAGGATGACCCGATATAAAGATGGGTGTCATAATCCACCACTGCACCGCTGCCGATGGCCGCGGCGGTGTTGTCGATGGCGCCAGCGACGACCGGTGTGGAGGATGGAATGCCCAACTGTTCGGCAACATCCGGCAAAACCGGCCCCAACACCTCGTCACAGCGAACAAGGTCAGGGAATTTGTCCGTCTCAATACCGCTCTGGGCGATCAGTTTGCCATCATAGCGGATGTTGGCCGGATCGCGGTTGTCTGTCACCCATGAGGTTAGAATGGAATCCTGTGTTGCCACGAACCGCCCTGTGAGCCGCAGGTTGAAGAAGTCCAAGACGTTGAGGAATTTGTAGGTGCGTTCATAAATGCCCGGAAAGCGATCCCTTACCAACAGCATATGCGCTGCCGGGTCCTTGCCCGACAAGGCAGGGGCCCCGCCACACAGGCGCAGCCATCGAACCAGTTTTAGCGGATTATATCCCGCAATCCTCAGCAAACCTTTCATGCTGGCGTGAAGGTGCTGCTGCCCGCGCATATCCAGCCAGGTGATCGCGTTCATCAACGGATTACCATCCCGGTCGACCGGAAGGGTACCTTCGCCCTGCGTGGAACTGCAGATGGCAAGAATGCTGTTTCGTTTCACCCCGCTTTGCGCAAGCGCGTCGTCAGCGGCGCCCAGAAATGCAGTCCACCAATCATCGGGCACCTGCTCGGCACCGACCTCGCCCACAACATGCAGGGCAACGGGACGAAAGGCCCAGCCCGATACCTTTCCGTCCAGCGATATGACACCGACCTTGCACCCGCTTGTACCAAGGTCGATCGCCAGAATGTGGGCTTTGGTGTTTGTATTTCCGTCGTTTTGCATCTGCTGCCCTGAACCTGTGACATCAGATACTAGGCACCATCAGGGGCTGCGCTAACTTCCGAAATGGCCAGTGAAGGGTCATTATCGGCCAAAAATGTGGCCACTCAGATGCTGTCGGCTAATCTATCATTCCATCATTTCCCGGCGGGCCTGCGCTGGCGTTTTTCCGGTCCAGCGGCGAAATGCGCGGCGGAAGTTTTGCGGATCGCTGAATCCAGCCTCCTGCGCGACTTGATCCAGTGACCAGACGGGGTTGCGAAGCAGTTCCAGCGCCCTGAGCCTTTTTTGCCGATCCAGAAGCGATTGATAGGTCACATCCAGCTCTCCCAACCTTCGGCGGAGTGTCCGGTCGCTCATATGCAGTGCTTTTGCCACGGCAGAGAACTTTGGTGCATCGGAAAGGTTCTGCCGGATAATCCTTTCGACCGTTTCCACAAGCTCCATCATTTCCCGCGCCCGCATCCCGGTCTCCTGCAGGTACCCCAGCACTTGTTTGTGGGCCAAAGGGTCAGCGGTCAACAAGGGCGTCTGATGCCACGCCAGATCATAGACAAAAGCGTTTTCCGGCTGTCCGAACCGTATGTCGCATCCGAAAACCTCTGAGTATCGCAGGCCGGAATAGATCGGTTCGGGATAGGTCAGATCGACACGCAGCGGCTTGAATGTGTCCCCGATTAGGTCCAACGCAAGTTGCATGAAACTGGAAAACGCCTCTTCAACCAGAAAGACATGGATGTCGGGATCATGAAACCGGCTGTTTGCCGACACAACGAAAGCCCCGTCTTCGGTCCGCGCATCAAATTCCAGCATACTGCCGGTTTCCTTTTGCAGACTCAGCCCCAGCTCAATGGCGTCACCCAGTGTATTGCTGGTGATCATCGCAAATCCAACCAGACCGATTGAGGTTATTCTCTCGCGCGAGCCGGTTTCCAGACCCAGTGCTCGATCCTCGGCCATATCGAGAGCACGGCGGATGAATTCACGGCCCTGCCGAAAGGAAACGCGACAGTAGGGGTCGGTCAGGTCTTCGATCGACAGGCCAAGACCTGCCGTCAGTCGCGAGGTCGAGATTCCAAGATCTTTCATAGTTGCAGTCAGACAGCGGATCAGGAAAACCGGGATATCCGCGGTCAGATAGCGGGTGTCGTTCTCACCTGTTTCGTGACCTGAGGGCGCAGCCTCTGTGAATGAAGTAACCGGGTTTCCGGGCATTTGTTTCATACGGCTTGTTCGTTCGATTTTGGGTCGAACGGCTCCACGTCCTGAGACGTGTGACCAAACTTCTGCAATACGTTCCGGGTTATGCGCTCGACCTGCCAATCGTGACGTACAAGCCCCATGATCCACTCGCAGGTACCGGCGGTAAAAACCTCGCCCTTGCCGCGTTTCCAGTTCACGATTACCCCGTTGCCCCGCGAGCTGCGGTCCAGCGTTTCTGCCGTGACCTCACCAAACATGGTGTGCGCTTTAAAAGTCGCATCGGCGTCTCCGATATAGACGGTTTCGCCCCAAATACCGTGCTGTGGTTCGACATTGGTGGCTAGGCCGAGGGCCAGAATCACCATCTCGGGGTCGGCCCCGTCAGTCCCTGTGGCATAGGGCAGGCCGTCCTCCATGCGATAGTCCACGCCATCCACTTCATAGCCAAAGATGCGTGAAGCCGCGCCCAACTGATCGCCATAGCCCAGTTGGGTGCCATCCAACGCCCAATGACTGGGCCGGTATACCGTGAAACCGCCGCTGCCCTGACCCACGCAGCGCCCCAGCCCGGCATAAACCCCTTTCAACCCGTTGGTACCAAACGTTTTTGCACCGGGCCAGTTGACCGGATCAACCTCCCAAGCGGCCGTGACTAGATGTTCCTGATCGGTGCCCACCAGAGGGTCCTGATCGGCCATGTACTTGTAGCATACCTGGCTGCGCCCTTCGTCTTCGATGCGGGTCTGCCACAGGAAATTGCCGCCGAACCGCGCAATGTTGCCTCCGGCTTCTGTGTAACGATCAACGGCGTGACGCATGTTGGCGGACCAGTATTCGTCGTGGCCGACAAATATGGCGCAGCGATATCGGCTTAGCAAATCCGGATCGGCATCAAGATCGTGTTGGGTGGCAAAGTCGATTTCAAACCCCTGCATCTCGGCCCAACGGGCGAAATGGCGTTCATAACTGGCCCAACCGGCCGAGGCGTATTTCTTGGAATAGCCATAGCTATACGCCCATTCCATGTACGGATAACGAACCATTCCACCGGGGGTGTGGGGAGCTTCGGGTACTGCCCGGGGGGCGCCTTCGGGTAATTTGCAGAACCCGCGCGTCCATGGACGTTGGGTCGAAACCACCGGTGAGAAGGCATTGCCTTCGGGACCAGTTATGCCTTCGTAATGGTTCGATCCGCCCCAGCAGTTATAGGCCAGCCAGGTTCCGGTGGCGCAAACCAGCAGATAGGGCGCGGGCGGTTTGTCGGCCGCACGGCGGACAAGGAGCATGTGGTGTTCCTCGACCATGTCTCCGTCGCGTTCGGCGCGCAACGTCACCAGATAGCCGCCTTCTTTCCAATCGTCGGGAATGGTGAATTCAAAAGACGACTGCCAACCGCAACCACATACCGAACAATCCTCGGGTGTATCCTGATGCACGCCTTTCAGACCGGTTTCCGTCAGCATGGCCTCATAAACGGCACCGTCGCGACCGATCTCAAGGCTCCATGTTTCGGCGGTCGTCGATACACGCAAGGCCACGTTGTCGCCGGGCGCATAGGTCATACGCTCTGTATAACCCCAGATTTCCAATACCTCAGCATCCCGCGACGGACCGATATAGTAGTTATCAAGGATGTGCCGCGCCTTGGCACGGGTGCGTGGCGTGGTCGCCGGAGCGGCGGATTCCAAGGCGGACATAGGTCATTCCCATTATGGCAGATATTCCGGACCAACTGACGCCAGCGGCCCCGTAACCGATCATTGCACCATTCCTTTTTTCGGAAAAGCCGACAAGTCAAAGCCTCAACTGCTCGCGTTAGAAGTGGCCATAACCATGGTTCCGGCTAATCTGGTGGCAGTCGACGTCACATTTTCGATCTGGGCGTGGGTTCTGAGGCCTTGCCGATCCGAACCCGTTCTCGCGTGCCTTCCCGTTGGAAGGCAGCTTGCTCGTCATCCAGATCGCTCATAAGCGCATCCAGCCGGAGCCGACTGGTCATGGGGGCCGTTTTACCTTCGGTGCGCAGGCCTTCGTGACGGGCACCAGCGGCGTATTTCTTGTTGCGCTGATGCGGTTGGACACTGTCCATGTAACGCGGATCGACCGGCGTGGTGATCGTCAGATATCCGGCCGCGACCGCGCGGTCCACCAGATCGGCACCACGCGCTGTGCGCACGACAATGGCGTTGGTGCCGGGATCGTCATCTTCGGTTGCCGGATCAGGAGAGCCACCGGGCCATGTGTCCGAGGCCGCGATATCCGCGGCCTCGCCGATACCGTCGGGGCAGACTTTGCAGCGGAATGGCAGCACCCACATGCTTTCGTCGGTTCCCCAGAAATCAGTATAGCGCCTTTCGTGAACCATCCCGCCCGCCATTTCGACCCGGGTCAGGCCGGGGCAACCGTGGCCGCGATAGCGAAATCCGGTTACCTGTTCAGGGTTGATCCCAAGTTCCTGATCCAGAAAACGCGCCATGCCCTGTGGTGGCATGAAGCCCCCGCAAACCGGGGTCAGCATGTATTTGACCAGCGTGTTCACCCGTGCATCTACGCGCGCAAGATTGCGCAGCGCAGCAATGTCGCAGGGCTTGCCCACAAAGGCAAAAGGCCGATCCTTGTCCAATTGCTCCAGCACATCAATCAGCGGTGCGGTCGGGCCATAGCGCGACCCGGCACCCGCCAGTACTTCCGCAGCCGTGGGCGAAACGGCGCGTTCTCCGAATGTCGGTTCTGTTGTGGACGCTCTGGCATGCAGAATGAAGTCGACCTCACCGCAGTCGACCAGAAACATCCCCAAGGCGGTCAAAACGCCCCCTGTTGATCCCTTGTGCCTTACATCGGGATCACTGGCATAGGCGAGAGACATGCTCTGGTAAGGACCCCAAACCAGATCGGTCTTTGTGGTTTCGTCGATTTGGCACTCAGGCAAGCCCTCAATCCGTGTGCCCGGGCACAGATCCATCAGATGATCCACCATTTCATGTGTCAGCTCTCCGGTCACGACCGGACGCTCGTAACCGGTTTCAACGACCTGCATCTGCACTGTCTGAGGTCCGGCCACCGATTGACACAAGCCACAGCCGATACACATGGCATCTTCGGTTATCCGGTTCAGCCGCTCGGCCGGGCTTGATGTTTGTGTCACGAAATTTTCTCCACCGAACCCACCCCAACCCATCCCCGCCCTTCAGGCTTGCCCAAAAACGGCAGATACAGGGCAGGGGCGCATTCTATGATCACCTGCAGATTAAAGCTGATTGAACAGTTCCCCGGGCAAGTTGTCGTGCTGCGGCAAGCCAAGCGCACGCACCAGGCAGAACATCATGGCCTGGTTTGAGGTGACAACAGGTTTTCCAAGATGAGCCTCGATCCGGTTGATGGCCTCAACTGCGCGCATGTCGGTGCAACTAAGTACGATCGCTTGCGCGTCCGGATGGTCGGCCCGGCAGGCAAGTTCAAAAACCTCATCGGGTGTCAGTTCGCCCTGCCCGTAGTTGCCAAGCTCGCGACCGATATCGGTACGTTTGACGGTTTCGATCCCATTTTCAGCCAGAAACGCCACGGCCTGTTCGTTTATTTCACCCAGATAGGGCGAGGAAAATCCCACGCGGGCAGCCCCCAGCGCATTGATCGCTGCGACCAGCGATCCGGCAGCCGTCAGGGAAACCGCGCCCGAGCCTGCCTTGATCTGCCGCGCCAGATCGGTGTCGAATTCTGGTCCGTGGGTCAGTGTCGCCGAGGTGCAGCCGTACAGCACCGCGTCCGGACGGACACCTGAAATCATACGCAGATCATGGCTGATATCCGACGCACCAAGACCTGCCATCTGATCCGCGCCCGGAACCTCATCCACATCGTAACCGCCCATGCGTTGAAAATGCATAGTGGTACCGGGTGGGCGCATCAATTCCATGTCCGGTTCCAGATTGGTGTTGGTGAAGGGAACCAGCACACCTATTTTGGCGCGGGTTCGTGTCTGGATCGTCATGTTAGAACTCCTTTCAACACTGAAAGCGCGCGCTCCATTACGGGAGGCTGGCATATGGTGGCGCGCAGACAATCGGGCAGGCCGTAACCACCCATACCGCGCATCAGCAGCTTTGCCTCGCGCAGCGCGGTATCGTTGCGGCGGGCAGTATCGGGGCTATCAAATCGCAGCAGAACGAAATTGGTGTGACTGTCGGGAACCTCCAGACCCAGCCCGCGGCAGTCTTTGGCAAAACCGTCGCGGATTTCGGCAGTACGCGCCACGGTTTCCCGCATATGGGCCTGATCCTGCATGGCTGCGGCCGCCATTGACTGAGAGCAGGTCGAGATGTTGTTCGGGTTCAGAAGTTTGCGCAGTTCATTGGCGATCTCGGGAGGGAAATACCCCCAACCTGCTCGCGCGCCCGCCAGCCCGTAAGCCTTGGACAATGTGCGCATGACCACGGTGTCGCCCCGCTCCACCAAACCAAAAATATCTCCCGGGTCCTGAGCTGCATCAGCAAACTCGGCATAGGCCTGATCCACCACCAGAAGCACATCGGCGGGCAGGTTCGACCGCAGACGCAGAATGTCGGAGTTTGAAATCAGGGTCCCGGTCGGGTTACCTGGATTGCACACAAAAACGATCCGCGTTTTCGGGGTCACCGCAGCAAGGATGTCGTCAACCGATACCGTCATATCAACCTCGCGCGCCTTGACATAATCCGCCTGCACCTGCGCGGTTGCCGAGGCCACATAGGCATAGCCGTAATCGGTGCCCAGAACCCGATCACCGGGCCCGGCAAAGGCGCGGATCAGGCAACCGATCAGTTCCATCGAACCTGCGCCGCATAGGATTTTCGTAGGGTCCAGCCCATGAACATGGGAAATGGCCGCACGCAATTCGGTCCATTCCGGATCGGGATAGAGGGGCACCTGATCCATCGTCGCACGCCCGGCAGCGATTGCTGCAGGGCTTGCCGGAAAGGCGCTTTCGTTTTGTGCCAGCGAGACGGTATCGGACCCGCCAAGATCGGCAAGCGCATAGGCCGCCATCGCGTGAACATGAGGAACGGGGCGGATCATGGTGCACCTCGATACAGCTTGGCTCCGGCCTCGGTCACTAGCCCCCGTTTGCGGTCTCGCGCCACAGCTTTTGGGTCGCGATCGGACGGATCGCCAAAACCACCGCCGCCTGGGGTTTCGAAAATCAGATAGTCATCTGCCTCAACCCGAAGCTCGCCTTTGCCGGGGATATCATCACCTCCATCGCGAAACCGGATGCGTCCCGGCGCGCCGGGCAGTCCTCCATCCCGGCCAAGCGCAGGGAACTTCAGCCTTTCGACCGACAGAAACACAATGAATGGCGCACCGTTGGCCGAGGTCATCTCGATCCTCTGTCCCAGCCCGCCCCGATACTTGCCTGCACCACCTGAATCCGGGCGCAACTCGCGCCGCCAGATGGTGACAGGCGCCACGCTTTCGGTGATCTCGACCTGAGAGCCGTATACCCCCGATGGGTAGGCAGTAGCTGACAGCCCGTCTGCATGAGGGCGGGCACCAGTGCCGCCGTTGTGGACGGGCTCGACGGCAAATTCGCGCCCGCCATCCCGCGCCACCTCGGGCGCGTGACGCATAGGCAGATCGAACATGCAGGATGCGCCTTCGGCCGGAACTTCATCGGGCAGGGCCTGATGCAGACACCCGAGTACCAGATCAGGTGTCACCTGACCCAGCGTGTGCCGCATGGCGACCGGAACCGGGCGCTGCGCGTTCAGAATGCAGCCTTTGGGCCCAGTCACGGTAAAGGGTTCCAGCGAGCCTGCGTTATTGGGAATGTCCGGCCCCACGATGCAGCGCAGCGCAAAAACGGTATAAGCGGTCGCATAGTTGAGCGGCACGTTGATACCTTTTCGGGAACAGCCGGACGTGCCTGCAAAATCCACGTGCATCCCATCCTTGCTGACGGTCAGTGTGGCATGCAGTTCCAGTTCGTTTTCATAGCCATCCATCTTCAGGGCATTCTTGTAGACGCCCTCGGGCACCTCTGCGATAGCCTCCAGCGTTCCGCGCCGCGACGTGTCAATGATGTATTGTGAGAGCGTTTCAAGATCGTCGAGGCTGAATTCCTCCATCATGTCCAAAAGCCGTTTCACCCCCGCCTCGCAACAGGCGATCAGGGCATAGATGTCGCCCTCATTGGCAATGGGCTCTCGGCTGTTGGCGCGGACGATGTCCAGCAAAAGCGCGTTGGGCTCTCCGGCCTCGACCAATTTGCAAGGCGGGATCAGAAGGCCCTCGTCATAGATGTCGGACCCTTCCGGTCCCATGCCCAGACCGCCCAGATCCACCAGATGCGACGTACACGAGGTGAAACCTACGACTTTGCCGTTCCTGAACGCCGGCATCATCAGCAGAAAATCATTCAGATGACCCGAGGCCAGCCAGGGGTCATTTGTCATATAGATGTCGCCCGGCTGCATGTCCTGGACCGGAAAGCGGTCACGTAAATGCAATACTGCTTCGGCCATGGTGTTGATATGGCCCGGTGTGCCGGTCACGGCCTGCGCCAGCATGCGGCCTTTGGCGTCGAATATTCCGGCTGAAATATCGCCGCATTCGCGGACAATAGGGGAAAAGGCGGCGCGGATCAGGGTTTGTCCCTGTTCCTCGACCACTGCCAGCAGCCGGTTCCACATTACTTGCAAGCGGGCAGGAGACAGATCGTTTGTCGGGGTCATGTTCATCATGCAACTCCTTTCCGGTCGCGGATCAGAACCAGATTGCCAACACCGTCCACATGGGCCGAGAAATCGGACGAGACCAGCGTCGTTGTCTGAGGTTCGGTGATCAGGGCAGGGCCGGTGACCCGGTCGCCCGGTTGCAGGCTGTCGCGCGCCACGAAGGCGGCCTGTTTTATTGTACCGTCAATGTCGCAGGTAATCGGGCGGGTTTCGGATACGCTGACCGTGGTGGGGGGTGGCATCGCCGGAACTGATTGATCAGGTCGGTCCAGCGTGGACACACGGACCGCCCAGTTCAGTATCTCGATCTCCATTCCCGGCACGGGGCGTGAAAACTGCCTTTGGTATTCTGTCTCGAATGCTGTTGTCAGAGGCACGATATCTTCTTTGGAAAGTGCCCGGTTCGGCAGGGATATTTCGATTTCGTGGCCCTGACCGCTGTAACGCATGAAAGCGGTGCGGAATGTCTGAACCGGTGCATCACCAGCGCCTTGCGAGACGACGGCCTGTGCCTCGGCAATCATTTCGTCGAACACATCATTTATCGCTTGGACATCCAGACCGTTCAGCAACGAATAGCGTGAGCGCACGATCTCGAACGAGACCGGCGCGAACAGGAACCCCACAGCAGAACCGACGCCCGGATTGGGTGGGATCACGATCCGGTCGACTCCTGCGGAACGTGCCACCCGGCTTGCATGCAGTGGACCGTTGCCGCCAAAGGCAATCATCGTGCGCGCGCCCAGGTCCTTGCCGCTTTCTACCGCATGCATCCGCCCGGCACTGGCCATGCTTTCGTCGACGATCCGACTGACGCCATCGGCAGCACCGATTGCACCAAGGTCCAGCGGCGCGCCGATGACCCTTTCCAAAGCCGCAGACGCAGCTTGCGGATCGATGCTGATATGCCCCTCTGCAAACGTGTCCGGCACGATATAACCAAGCGCGATGTCGCTGTCGGTCACCGTAGGCTCGTCGCCGCCCCGGCCAAACGCCACCGGGCCGGGTTCCGACCCTGCTGATTTGGGTCCGACAGTCAGGCGGCCCAACCGGTCGACCCCGGCGATAGAACCGCCACCCGCGCCGATCTCGATCATTTCGATCACCGGAATTCGCACCGGCATACCCGAGCCTTTGATGAAACGCGCTGCGCGGGCAATCTCGAACTGTCGCGAGGTCTGCGGGCGGGCATTGTCGATCAGACAAAGCTTGGCGGTGGTGCCGCCTACGTCAAAGGAAAGTACCTGCTCCAATCCTGAACGCGCCGCGATCCGGGCCGCCAGAATTGCTCCTCCGGCCGGGCCGGATTCGACAAGCCGGATCGGGAACCGCGCGGCGGTGTCGATGGTGCACATGCCGCCACCTGCGGTCATCATCAGGATCGGGCAGCTCACACCTTCGGTCGCAAACCGCTCGGCAAATCGTGACAGATAGGTTTCCATCAGCGGCTGGATATAGGCGTTGGCGACGGTGGTGCAGAGACGATCGAATTCCCGTGCCTCAGGGCTGACTTCGGACGAGATCGAAACCTTCAGCTGGGGCCGCCGGCCTGCAAGAACATCGCGCAACCGGCGTTCATGCGCGGGATTTGCATAGGAATGCATGAGGCAGATCGCAACGGCTTCGGCACCGCTTTCATCAAGCTGTTCCAGCAGCGCATTGATCGATGCATCGTCCATCTCGATCAGGACTTTACCATCTGCGGACATTCGTTCGCGGACGGTCAGCGCCCTGTCGCGGGGAACAAGAAGATCGGGCTTTTCCAGATTGATATCATATTGCGAATATCGCCTTTCGTAAGCGATTTCGAGGATGTCGCGGAACCCTTCGGTGGTGATGGTGGCGACGGTTGCCCCGCGCCGTTCGATCAGCGCGTTTGTGGCCAGAGTCGTGCCGTGAATGAACCCGGTCACCTGACCCAGATGCCGGCCTGATTGTGCCATGACGCGGGCGGCACCCTCCATGGCTCCGTCGGCGGGGTTTTGGTGCGTTGTCAGGGTCTTGGTCGAAGCGACAATGGTCTCGTCGCCTGAAACAAGAACGGTGTCGGTAAAAGTGCCGCCAATATCAATGGCAAGGCGCAATGCAGGAGGAGTTGTCATAGGGCATTCCAAAGCTGGACATCAAAGCATCAGAGACGGGAAAAACCGATCTCAGCCTCGGGTGACCAGATCGCAGCCGGTGATACGGCGGTTTAGACAATTTGGAACGCAATGTTTGATCATGGTGTCAGTTGGGCCTGTTGTGGCGATTCCGGCAAGCCGAATTGCGACCTAAATGCCCGTGAGCGACAAAAACCTTTTGTACGTCACCCACGTTGAAAGGTGCAAAACTACAGAATTTGGCGAAAATCCCGAGTGCACGAGCCTTACGGGTATCTGCAATCCTGTTGAAACTTTACATTTTTTTGTTTTGGCCACCTACTATGGCCAGAGTATTTGCACATTTTTCATAAGGCAGGCGTGTAGCTTGTACGCCGACCAGACCGGAGGGACCGATGAGCAAGAACGTCTGCGAAGTGTTGTTGGATATTCTCGCCGACGCAGGGGGTCACCAGATTTTTGGTGTGACCGGTGATGCACTCAACCCGCTTCTGGAAGCGATGCGGGGGGATGACCGGTTTGAATGGATCGGCGTCCGCCACGAGGAAAACGCAGCCTATGCCGCTTATGCTCAATCGCACCTGACGGGCGGGATCGGTATTTGTGCAGGAACGGTTGGCCCCGGTGCGCTGCACCTTATTAACGGGCTTTACAATGCCAGACGTGAAGGGGCCGGGGTGGTTGCGATCACCGGTCAGGTAGCGCATCGCGAACGCGGCACCGGTTATCATCAGGAGGTCAATCTGGACAAGGTGTTCGAGGATGTCTGCGCCTATCAGGCTGTCATCAACACCGCAGACCAGATGCCGCGACTGGCCCAGATCGCTGTGCAGCGCGCGCTGCTAAACCGCGAGGTGGTCCGGATCGAACTACCCATGGATGTGTCGGAAAAGCCGGTGCCAAGTCTGCACCAGATGCATCCGCTGGTGAAAACGCCATCAATCCTGATCCCGCCGGATTGTGAGATCGACCGGGCAGCAGGGATCATCAATGCTGGAAAAAAAGTCGCCATCTTTGCCGGAGTTGGCTGCCGCGATGCAAAGGATAAGGTCATGGCCCTGTCCAAGCGGCTGAATGCGCCTGTTGCCCATTCACTCAAAGGCAAGGACATCTTCGATTATGACGATCCGAACGTTGTCGGCATGACCGGGTTGATCGGCAACCCCGGCGGGTACCACGCGGTGCGCGATTGCGATGTTCTGGTGATGATCGGCACGGATTTTCCGTATGAGTGGTTTTTGCCCGACAAGGCCAAAATCGTGCAGATCGACCGGAGCGTCGAAAATCTGGGCCGCCGCGCGCCGATTGCATCAGGTCTTTTGGGAGATGCCGGGGCGACGTTGGACCTGCTATTGCCGAAAATTGAGGAAAAAAGTGATCGCAGTTTTGCCGACTATCAGATCAGACTTTGCACCAAGTGGTTGAAACAGCAGGATCAGGAGGCGAGTCTTGAGCGCAGTTCCGAACCGTTGCACCCGCAGCTGTTTGCCCGCGAGATTTCGGATCAGGCTGCTGACGATGCGGTTTTTGCCATGGATATCGGGGAATGTACGGTTTGGGTGGCGCGGCAAACGCGGATGAAGAACGGTCGGCGCATGGTTGGTTCATTCAATCATTCATCGCTGGGATCTGGTCTGCCGTCTGCACTGGGGGCTGCAGCACTGGACCCCGGCCGCGAGGTCTGGACATTCTGTGGCGACGGCGGATTTGGCATGTCGATGCAGGATTTTGTGACTGCAGTTCGCTATGACTGGCCGATCAAGGTGATCGTGTTCAACAACCAGACGCTTGGTTTCGTGAAGATGGAGATGCAGGTATCGGGCTATGCGATGAACCCCGCGGCGACCGACCTTGTGAACCCCAATTTTGCCGAATACGCCAAGGTGTGCGGTGGCGATGGCGTCCGGGTGGAACATGCCGCCGACATCAGGGATGCGATCTCTCAGGCCAAGGCCAGCCGCAAGCCTTTCATAATCGAAGCAATGGTAACCCCGGGTGAGTTGGTAATGCCGCCCCATATCAAGGCTGACATGGCCTGGGGTTTTGGCATGTCGAAGCTCAAGGAAGGTATTCTGCTGGCCAAGGGCGATCATGCGCAGTGGGATAATTGGGTCAAGGAACTCAAGGCACAATGGTGACGTGGGTTATCGGCGCAAATCTGACCGGCCGCATCGGGAACTGACATTGCGATCCCGGATTTCACCGGGGTCTCTACGGAATACTTCTGTCGGAGAATGGAAGAATGGTACGCAAAATCTATTACGCTGTCGCTTTCCTCGGCCTGCCGCTGACGCTGTTGCTGGGATGGCTCTGGACACCGGCCCTGTGGCTGCTGGTGATTGTCATTCCCTATGTTCTGATCGGTTTTTATGATCTGACCACAACGAAGCACAACGTCCTGAACAACTATCCTGTTTTGGGGCATTTCCGGTACATGCTGGAATTCGTTAGCCCCGAAATTCGTCAGTATTTCGTGGAAACAAACGACAGCGGCCGCCCGTTCAACCGGATTACGCGCGCGTTGGTCTATTCCCGCGCAAAGGGGCAGCAGGATACACAAGCCTTCGGCACACAATATGACATCATGAAAGTCGGCTATCACCGGTCCAATCACTCGCTTGCGCCAAAGGAAGTGGACAAGAGCGAAGAAAGGATCACGCTGGGCGGACCGCAATGCGACAAGCCATACAACGCATCCCGCCTGAATGTGTCCGCGATGAGTTTCGGTGCGCTCAGCCATACGGCGATCCGAGCGTTGAACGGTGGCGCAAGGGATGGCGGGTTTGCTCACAATACGGGCGAAGGCGGCCTCAGCCCCCATCATCTGGCAGAAGGCGGAGATATCATCTGGCAGATCGGGACCGGGTATTTCGGTTGCCGAACGCCTGAAGGCGGCTTTGACAAGGACAAATTTGCGGAAAAAGCCGGAAAAGATGTGGTCAAGGCGATCGAGATCAAGCTGAGCCAAGGGGCAAAACCGTCCCATGGTGGCGTTCTGCCCGCAGCCAAGGTGGATGAAGAGATTGCGGAAATTCGCGGGGTTGAGCCGCACAAGGATGTGATTTCTCCTCCGACCCATTCCGCATTTGACGGGCCCGAGGGGCTGATGAAATTCGTGCAACATCTGCGCGAGATGTCGGGCGGCAAGCCCGTGGGGTTCAAACTCTGCATCGGGAACCCTTCGGAGTTTATGGGGATATGCAAGGCGATGCTCGAAACCGGTATTCTGCCAGATTTCATCACGGTCGACGGGGCCGAAGGTGGTACTGGCGCTGCACCGGTCGAATATTCGAACCGTCTAGGCGTGCCGGTGAACGAAGGTTTGATTTTCGTTCACAACTGCCTGCGGGGGATCGGCGTGCGTGACAAGGTGCGAATAATCTGTTCGGGCAAGGTCGCCACCGGTTATGATCTGGTCGAAAAGTTCGCGTTGGGTGCCGATATGTGCAACTCGGCCCGGGCCATGATGTTTGCGGTCGGATGCATTCAGGCGCTGCACTGCAATACGAACCGCTGCCCCAGTGGCGTTGCCACTCAGGATCCGGTGCGGGCACGCGCAATTAATGTGCCGCAAAAACGGCAGCGCGTTCACCGCTTTCACGACACCACATTGGAGAGCTTTCGCGAGATTTTGGGTGCGATGGGTCGGCAAACCGTTCGCGATCTGCAGCCTTCGGATATCCTGCGGCGGACTGCCGACGAAAGGGAACGGAGCTATGCCGAATTATATACGTTCCTGACGGACGGCGCGCTGTTGGATGGCGATGTGCCGGAACCTTATGCTGCCAATTGGGAACGGGCGTCTGCCAGCCAGTTCTAACGCTGAATGTTGCGGGCCGGGGTCTGTCACATGCTCAGGTGCAACCCGATCCACAGCGCGATCCAGCACAGACCGAGGCTTAGTAGAACGTTGCCAGCGGCCATTAGAACAGTGCGTTCACGGCGAAGCTGAAGCGACTGGTAGGCAAAGCTGGAAAACGTAGTGAACCCGCCGCAAAAGCCAAAGACAAGGCGGCGTTCTTCTTCGGGCACTGTTGGAAGGTCTCCAAGGTACCCGAGCCAGAGGCCCAAAAGCAGGCAGCCCGCCACATTTACGATCAGTGTGGACAAGGGCAGTTCATGGGTGACAACACGGGAAAGCCAGTGGCGTAGAACTGCACCCAGACCACCCCCCAAGGCAAATGCGGCATGAAGATAAAACTCGTTCATCTCTGCTTTTTCTGCGCGTGATAGCGCCGCCCGATCGCCTCACCCAGTATCGCCGCGCCCAGACCAAAGACAATTTCGAACAAAATGGCCACGGTTACATAGCCGCTTCCGTCTTGGGCAAGCCTTTCAAGCTCTGCCACGAATGATGAAAATGTTGACAATCCGCCGCAGAAGCCGACAGCACCCAAGTGTATTACATGGGCGTGAACGCGATGCCGGACAGCATAAAGCCAGCCCAGCATCAGACAGGCCGCGATGTTGATCCCGAAAGTCGCCGTCAGAAAAGGCGCGCCAGGGATTTCCAGCGCGAAAACCTCGCGCAGCAGCGACCCCAATGCACCACCAACAAAGACGGCACCATACATCAAAATACGTTCACGCAGACCGGTCACCGTTTTCGTACACTCGTCCCCGCCAAATGGATGCAGGTTTCATGACAGCATGCCGTTGTCAGAATTTAGTTCTTTCTCTTGGCGCTGGCCTGTCGCATGGCACCGCCATTACCGGTTATCCTGAGATTGCGACCATTCTCCAGCAGCTCCACGTCTGCCTTTTCAAGCTTTCCTTCCCAGCCACCATTGGTCTTTGCAAGCGCGGTTGTTTCGGGCCCGTCGCTTAGTCGGCTCCAGACCAGCTGGGTGCAGTCGCCGTTGACGGTGAAGTCACCATAAATACCGTGTTCCTTGAATTCGTACTCTCCTCCGGCCCAGGGGCAGGTCTCGTCTGCAAACGCGGGCATTGCGGAAGCGCTCAGGCATAGAGCAGCCGTGCAAAGATAATGTTTCATGGTTTTTCCAACAAAAAATAACAAGGATGAACCTAGAGCATTGCATATTCCTGTTCCAACGCAAATCCCGGGATTGCCTGCCCTCGGTTGCTTTGGTTACGAACTGCCCAAACCCGGAAAGTGTTTCCACCAACCCCCGGAAAGTGAAGAATAACTGTTTCCTTTTTGGCGGGAATGTTGAAGCATGTTAACCACAGTTAACAGGATAGATTTATGGATCAGGATAGCGACCCGTCACGCAAGACATTTCATGATCCGTCGTCAATTGACGACATGGCGGCCATGTATCTTTCGGCGCTGAAGGACGTTCTGGCGTCGCTGAAAGACCATGAAACCGGCGGCAGGAGATTTCAGTCGGATGTGATGTACCTGCTGGCTCAGGCACAGGCCAGATGGCTGACTTCGGCCCTGCGGTATTGGCAGCAGGTTGCCGCGATCATCGGGACGCAGGGCGTGGACGCGATCGAGGCGATCGTGCCCGAACCCAAAGGGCAATCTTTGGAAGCGCAGCAACTGGTGTTGCTGGACAAGGCGCGCGCTATCCTGCGCGAAATCTCGGAATTGTCGATGAGTGAGGCCAAGCTTTTGCAGCGCGACTTGATGGATATCGAAGCGGAACTCCGCAATGTGGTGAATTCGGACGACGATGATCTGGATGGTCCTCGCCGCTATGCAAAGCCCAAATCATGAATAACGAAGGCGTTCGCTCCGATTGGATTATTCCGGAGCTGGGATTTGAAGCTGAAACCGAAACGCTACGCGCTGCAATTGGTGAGTGGGTGAAATCGACACCGCCGGAAATGCAGCCCCAGCTCGGCGAGCAGTTTCTTGCGGGGTCAAAGTATTTTCGGCCGCTGACAATTTTTGCCTGCCAAACGGCGGCGGGCGGCGATGAGGTATCGGACGACACCATTCAGGCAGCTCTGGTGCTGGAATTGTTCCACAACATGACGCTGGTCGTTGACGATATTCTGGACCAGTCAGATGAGCGTCGCGGCAAGCCGACAATGCACACGGCCTTCGGGCAACTGACTGCGCTGATGACATCCGGCTTTATGGTTGCGGAAGGGTATCGGATAATGGCCCGGGACCCACAGGTCATTTCCCTGCTGTCCGAACTGATGTCGCGTCTGGGCGTGGCTGAGGTGATGCAATGGGACAGCCGCAAGATGCCCCGCGGCGTCGAAGACTGGCGGCGGCTGGCGCAGGAAGATACCGGTTCCATGTTTGAGGTGGCCGCCTGCCTGGGGGATCGCAGCGAAGGCCTGCGCCAGTACGGTGCATTGCTGGGCACGCTGTACCACGCGTGTGACGACGTGTCGGATGTGCGGGGCACCGAGGCGCTTGGCGGCGGCGGTGAGGAGGACATCCGCGACGGTATCCTGACCCTGCCTGCGGCAATCGCGGTGCGCGAACCAGAGGTGGCAGCGATGTTCCGCAACCCCAACCCGGACAACTATGACGCTTTAGCCGAAGCCTTTCGCGCTGCGTTGCCGGAAGCCGAGGCCGAACTGGACCGGATTGCCGCAAGCGCGATTGCTGAGGCCAGACGGTTCGCAAAGGATCCGAAAAAGTTGATCACTCTGGTTGATCGCACCCGCGCACTGGGCGAAGCCCGCTGACGCGGGTGAACAGGTGCGCCGCTAAATATGCTCTTTGGCGGCGGTCAGGTATTGGGTTGAATGACCTTCCTGAAATTGCGCGTAGACGGGTTGGACAAGGCTTGTGCGAATGTCTTTTTTGGTTCGCAAAGACGCCAGACCAAGTGACGCGCGCAACTGCCAGGACAGGGCCGACCGTTCTTCTGCCAATGTCAGAGCAGCCTGATAGAATTCTTCGGCCTTTGACCTGTCATCGCAAGCCAGCGCATGTTCGGCTTTGACAAGATTCAGTTCAATGGCGTGATTGAATTCGCCCCCTTCGGTCAACGGCCCCTGCAGATCGTCCAGCACAGCGGCCGCATCCTCCAGCCGGTTCATCGCAATAAGCTGGCGTGCGTGGTTGGCCTCGAAACAAACACGGTGGTAATGAACGCCCGCAGCCTTGCAGGCGGCCGCCGCCTTTGCGGTCATCTGCTCGGCTTCTTCCAGCTGACCTTTCTGCGCCATCGCACGTGCGCGCCAGAACGATCCCCACAGCCCGAGGAATCCATAGCCATATTCGCTGGCCACCGCGCTGCATTCTTCGGTCAACTCCATGACCTTATCCCAGTCGCCGTTCCAGTCGTGCACGCGAATGACGCCATTCGACAGCGCATAGACCAGTGAATACGGATCCGGCAGGGTGCGGGTATATTCAAGAATATCGTTCCCGACCTTTACGGCCTGTTCGGGATACCCCAATGACCAGAGAGCCGCTGCGCGGAAACACTCGGAAATCACCTTTGGTTCGGCGGCGGAAAGACGCGGACCAGGCTGATCCCAGACACCCTGATCATACAGCTCAAGCACACGCTCGCCATATCGAACGGACTCGGCATAGTCACCGCGGTTGAAATGCGACCAGCACTGCATGGCGTCTGAGTAGATTTCGTAGCGGGCGTTTCCGCTGCGCTCGGCCTCTTCCGCAAGCGCAGCAAAAGTCTTGTGCCCTGCTTCGACATCCCCACGCATGGTTTGAAACGCACCGATTCCATACAGAACGGCGACGCGAAGATCGGAATCGTCCACATCTCCAAACAGCTCGCGCGCGCGCTCAAATGCTGTCTGCGCCTGAGGCGAGGCATAGCTGGTTGCCGCAAAATGGACGACACCGATGGTGGACTGAAGCTGTAGCTCCAGCTTGGCGCGCTCGGCGGGGTCCTTGATTTCGTTGACGAAATCCAGCCCGTGACCTAGCTGTACCAGGGCTTCCTTCATCGAAGCCCGTCCCCATGCCGATTTCCCTGCCGTCAGCCAGTAGGAAACTGATCGGTCCCCAAGGCCAGCAGCCACAAAGTGGTTTGCAACCTGTTCAGGCCCTGATTTGCACCGCTCGGGAAACTTGTCCTCCAGCGTTGTCGCGATCTTTCCGTGCAGCTGAAATCGACGTTTGCGCAGGATCGACCGGTATGCGGCCTCCTGAATCAGCGCGTGGCGGAACATCCAGCTATTACCCTTTGCAGACGGATAGGCCAGATCGGCCTCGGCCAGTTGCTCCATCGAATCCGAAAGCTCGGTTAGTGGTGTGTCTGTGACCTGTGCCAGTAGATCGATATCGAATTCGCGCCCGATCACGGCCCCGATCTGGGCGAATTCACGGGTCGAACCCAGCTTGTCGAGACGGGCCATCAAACTGTCCTGCAAGCTTTCGGGCACCAGATCGACGCTGTCTTTGGCTTCCATAGCGGAGCGGGTCAGTTCTTCGGCAAACAGCGGCACCCCATCAGAGCGATCCAGCAGTTGTTTGCGCTGCTCGGGCGTAAAGGCTTTCTCTTGCGTAATGCTGTCCAACAACCTTTCGACCTCGGCGGTTGAAAGTCGCGAGAGCTTGTGGGTTTCAAGATGATCAACGTTCCATTCAGGGCTGAATTCCGGTCGGCTGGTCGCCAGTAGCAAAATCGGATGATCGACCAGCTTCTCCACGAAGCTGTTCAACAGCTCAAGCGATGTAGGGTCGATCCAGTGCAGGTCTTCGAAATGCACCAGCAACGGACCTTGCTTTGCCTGTACGATGACCTGCTCGATCAGCATGTCGTTCGTACGAGCCTTTTGCAGCGCTGGTGAAAGGTTGAGTGACGGATATCTGTCGCAAGGCAATGAAAAAAGCGACGCCATTAGGGCGCGCGCCTCACCCAGATCCCCCTCGGCGACGACCAGCTTTTCCAGCTTGTCCAGCCGCACGTCGTCGTCATCTTCAACCGAGAAATCGAGCATATGCTCGATCCTACGCCGGATGGGATAGAGGGCCGTGTTTTCGAAATAGGGTGCGGATTGAAGGTGGAAAACCCGCGCGCCTTCAATCTTGGCCTGATTCACAATTTCGTAGGACAGACGGCTTTTGCCGATACCGGCCTCGCCCGATACAAGGCAAACCCTGCCTTTCCCGGATTTAACGTCATCCCATGCCGCCATCAGGCGCGCGCGTTCCTTTTCACGACCTACCAGTGGTGTCAGCGTTTTGCGCGCGGATGTGACGGCAAACCTTTCCTGCCGTTGCGCTTCGGAAACGACGCGCCATGCGACCTGTCCTGGTGCGAAACCTTTCAGCTGAATGTTTTTCAGGGGCTTATAGACAAACATATCACCCAATAGGGAGTGGGTCCTGTCGCCGATTATGATCTGCCCCGGCTTTGCCAGCCCTTGCAGACGGGCGGCAAGGTTGGGGGTATCCCCGGCAACGGCTGAGGTGGAATCCACACCAGTGCGGTCAAGATCCCCGACCACAACCGTACCGGTGGCAATGCCGATACGCACTTGCAGGGATTCCCCCGCCATTGTGTCGAGCGACGCAACCGCTTCGACAATTTCCAGTGCAGATCGGCATGCCCGTTCTGCGGCATCCTCCTGTGCGACAGGATAGCCGAAATAGACAACGACCCCATCGCCAAGGTATTGCGCGACGTGTCCCCCCGCCTTGATGACAAAACGGGAAACCGTGGCCTGATAAAGCGCCATGAGATCGCGGTAGTCTTCCGGATCAAGTCGAGCCGAAAGTGCGGTCGAGCCGACAAGATCACAGAACATGATCGTCAGATGCCGCCGCTCAGCCGCTTCTTCACTGGCCATCGCTCCACTGGGCTTGGCTGCAACCGGGGCAGAGCTAAGCGCGGCGATGGCCTTGGCGATCTTGAGACGATGGCCAAGTATCGAAACACCCATTTCCTTCAGGTGTTCGTCAGTCACATCCCCCAGAATATCCAGGTCGATGCCGTTCTCTTCGAACACTTCACCGTATTGAGGCAAGCCAATTTCACTTAACCACGCCTCAATTGTCTTTGTTGTCATGGGTCTTCTCTGAACTTACTTACTTAACTTCGTATCTATTTCCGCCGTTTACCGTCAACCGTGTAGTTCCAGAACAATGGGCCCAGACCCATTGTTTTTTTGTCCCACTTGCTGGCAGGCTGCCAATCGGTGAACAGCGATCCCAGGTCATCGGGGCTGGGGGTGAACTTGGATTTGGGAAGTTTGAAGTCCTTGGGTGGCCAGAATTTGTTGATCCCCAGAGTTTTGTCCGCGAATGACCAGGCTTTTGCACTGGCGGCAAGTGGCGCCCATGCCACTTTCAGAGCCTGGAACATTTGGCTTGGATAAAATTCCGGTGTGATCATTTCGATGGGCGTGCCCACTTCACCCTTGTTCGGTTCCAGTTGCGCCATCTTGCGCACGCCTTCCGCCGCCATCAGCCCTGTGGCGCAGGCACCCTCTACGGTCGAGACATCCGCGAAGTTTCTTACATATGTTCCTGCTAGGAACATATTCGAAAATCCCGTCTGTACTTCGGGACGATGTGCCCAGCTGCCGGTCAGGTTGGCGAACAACTCCTCGCCCGTGTTCGTTTCGACCGAGGTCTGGTACAGGTCGATATCTGCAACCGTCAAATCCAGATTTTCCACAATCTCGCGCAAGATATAATCGATGGCGGTCTTGGGATTCTTCAAATCCAGTATGACGTTATTGTTGGCATCCCGACGCTCGGGCTCGACCGACAGCAGCGATTTGAAATCCGAGACGGTGACATAGAGGAATGTGTTTTCCAGACCCCATGTGGCGGAATAGTTCAAGAATGTCATCTCATATGGCGCATCCATGAACACGACGACTTCGTCGGGTATGTCGTCGAGCTTGCGATTGAGATAAAGCTCGACCGAGGCCATGGGCTCGGCTTCCAGATAGCGGACCTGTCCAAGATCAGGATCGGCAATGTACAGATCGTTCGTGACCATGGACGCGAAAGCGCCCGGCGAAACGCTGATGATAACGTTCTGATCCGAGACGTCGGCTACGATATTCTTCTTTTTGACCTTCCAGTCCGTATAGACCGAAGGCGATTTGGTAACCTCGTCAAAAACCAGCTTGCCAATCTTTTGGCCGGATTTGTCCGGATGAATTTCCTTTATCCGGTGCAGGTATTTTAGTTCGAACTTGTCCCCATACGAATGGAGCTTTTTCAGAAACGGGTCGAGCAGCGTGTCTTTCTTGGGCCCGTCGAACAGCCAGAGCTGAGGGACCGGAACGCGGTTGCCGTACTTCAGAAACGTTTTGTAGCTGCGGGCAGAGGCCTGCCAACTGTCGATTGCCCAGACCGTCTGCCAGATTTTTTCATGCAGGCTCACAACTTCGTCCGTGCAATAAGGCCGGCCACGCAACCAGCCATTGAAGGACATCCGGTCAAGTTTATCGTCTTCACTGTCCGGAATCGAAAGCAGGTCGACCATCGAATACATGAAAAGGAACAACTCTTCCGTCGGAGCTGCACCACCTGTCAGGTTTCGATAAAAGTCTTGAATTCCGCCGGGGTTGACCATCTCGGGCATGTCATCCAGATGCCCCTTATACAGAAACTTAAAACTTTCCCGAGGGGTAAAGTTCTTTTCGATTCCCAGATCTTTGGCGACCGACCAGAAGTTGTAATACCAATTGCACAGCATGTGATAGCTGTGTTCGCGCGGGCATTCTCCGTGATCGTGCTCCTTGTGAGATCGCAACATCCCACCGATAAAATTGTCCTGTTCATAAAGGGTTACGTGAAAGCCACGTTCTAAAAGTCTTAGTGCTGCCGTAAGACCAGCGATCCCGGCGCCAACAATTGAAACCTTATGCATTTATTCACCACCTTTGCTGGGGCGACGCCTTGCCTGCACTATTGGCCAGTGTCGCAAGTACCGACACACTACGCGTCATTACCCATTTTGGGAACAGTTTTGGAAAAAATGTAGATGTGGCCCAGAGTTACGACCAGAGCATTCAACCCTGCCAGTGTAGCCCACGGCGAAGCAATTGGCGTTGGACGCGTCCCGGGTAATCAGAACAGATCGCATCAACGCCCAATTCAATCATATTCTCGATGTCCCGGGGCTCGTTGACCGTCCAAACGACAACCTTCAACCCCAATTCCCGAGCGCGGGCCAGGGACTGCGACGTAATATCAAGATAGTAGGGGCACCAGAACTGACCGGATGCTTTTGCAATCATTTCGGGCAGGTCCATGACGGACATGCCTTTGATCGGATTAACCTCCTGCGAGGAATCCTCACCCTTATCCGCTGCGTTTTCCGGTTGCTGGGTCAAAAACGAAACCGGAATTTCCGGGGCAAAACGTTGACACAACGCCAGCAACCCCCAATCAAAACTGTGCAGCACCGTGCGCTCTTGCAGACCGGTCTGCCTGACAACTTCGACCACCGACCAGACCAGATTTTCACGGGCGGAAACGTCATGCAGAAAGTCCGGGTCGGATTTTATTTCCAGCAAAAGGTGCGCGTTTTGGTGTTGGGGCTGCCGCAAAAGCTCCAGCACTTCGGCAAGCCGGGGAATGCGGATATTGCTCAGGAACGCCTGATCGGGAAACCTCTGGCCATATTCGCTGTGCCCATCCAGACCGCCCACGTCATGCTGCAACAATTCGACATAGGGCAGGGACGAGACCTTTGGTTCGGGCTCGCTCAGCCATTCGCCGTTGCTGTCCCTAACCACTGAACCGGTAAGCCGATGATTGTGTGTTACGACAGGAACCCCATCGCCCGAGTTCGTAACATCCAGTTCAAGCAGTTCCACGCCGGTTTTTAGTGCAAACTCAAAACCCTCGATCGTATTTTCCGGCATGATACCGCGCGCACCGCGATGGCCGACAAGCCGTATAACCGAGGGCGCGCCGGAAAATGCTGCTATCTGTGGAAATTTCATTATTTCTCCAGACGCTTGCCGGTTTCCGGGTCGAACAGATGGATCAGCGCAGGCTCGACGCTGAAGCGGCGAAGACTGCCGACACCGTCATTGGCATGGCCGGTGACGCTTGTAACGATTGCATGATCTGTCCCTTCAAGGCGTCCATGGATCAGCGTGTTGGCGCCCAGTTGTTCCAGCATTTCCACGCGAACAGAAATTGGGCCATCCGGATCATCCGATAGATGCTCGGGCCGAATGCCAAGTGTTGCGGTACCATCAGGAACCGAACCCGTGTGCACTTTGGCGCCTCCGGGCAACAGCCCATTGCCATCCTGCAACTGAGCCGGAAAGAAATTCATCGCAGGGCTGCCGATGAAACCCGCCACAAAAACCGAGGCTGGCCGGTCATACAGCTCGATCGGTGTGCCAAATTGCTCGACATATCCGCCATTAAGGACCATCAGCCGATCACCCAGCGTCATTGCCTCTACCTGATCATGCGTGACGTAGATCGAGGTGACGCCGAGGCGTTGCTGAAGCTTGCGAATTTCCAGACGCATCTGAACCCGCAGCTTTGCATCCAGATTGGACAGCGGCTCATCAAACAGGAAAACCTGCGGGTCGCGAACGATGGCCCGCCCCATGGCAACACGCTGACGCTGACCACCGGACAGTTGCCGGGGTTTGCGATCGAGATACTGACGAATTTCAAGCGTATCGGCTGCTTCTTCGACCCGGCGGTTGATTTCGTCTTTCGAAAGCTTCCGGATTTTCAGGCCATACGCCATGTTCTCCCGAACGCTCATATGGGGGTAAAGCGCATAGTTCTGAAAAACCATCGCAATGTCGCGCGCCGAGGGTTCCAGCTCGTTGACCCGGCGTTCACCAATTCGGATTTCACCCGAAGTTACCGTTTCGAGCCCGGCAATCATCCTCAGCAATGTGGACTTACCGCATCCCGAAGGCCCGACGATCACGACGAATTCGCCGTCTTTGATATCGCCCTCGATGTGGTGCAAAACTTCGGTCGGGCCGTAGGATTTCACCAGGTCTTTTAGTTCTATTGTTGCCATTTAGGGCGTCCTACTTGTCGGTTTCCGTCAAGCCCTGAACAAAGAGCTTTTGCATTGCGATGACCACAAATACCGGGGGGATCATCGCCAGAAGGGCGGTCATCATGATGATGTTCCATTGGGGGCTCTGCTCGGCGGCCTCCAGCATCTGTTTGATCGACATGACGATCGTCGTCATCGACGTGTCAGTCGTGATCAGCAGCGGCCAGAGGTACTGGTTCCACCCAAAGATGAAAAGGATCACGAACAATGCCGCGATGTTCGTGCGCGACATCGGGATCAGGATGTCCCAGAAGAACCGCATGGGACCCGCGCCGTCGATCCGCGCGCTTTCCAGCAACTCGTCCGGCACAGTCAAAAACACCTGACGGAACATGAAAGTCGCAGTGGCCGACGCGATCAGCGGGATGGAAAGCCCCCAATAGCTGTTTAGCATTCCAAGGTTTGCCACCACCTCGAAGGTGGGCAAAATCCGAACTTCAACCGGCAACATGAGCGTGATGAAAATCAGCCAGAAGAACGTCATGCGGAATGGAAACTTGAAGTAGACGATGGCAAAAGCCGATAGCAATGAGATCACGATCTTTCCGACGGAGATCATCATCGCCATGGCAAGGCTGTTCAGCAACATCAGCCAAACAGGTGCCTGTTCAGTACCGCTCAGCCCCTTGCCGAACAATGTCTGGTTCATGTTCTCCCAGAAATGCGTACCGGGCCAGAGTGGCAATGGCGCCTGGGTCATACGCAATTCATCATGGGTGGATGCAACGAAAGTGATCCAGACAGGAAGCGCGATTGCAAAGACGCCGATGATCAGGGCCACATGCGTTAGGAACGTGGCAAGCGGGCGATTTTCGACCATCAGTATTCCACCTTTCTTTCGACAAAGCGGAACTGGATCACCGTCATCGCAATGACCAGTGCCATCAGGATCACCGATTGCGCGGCCGAACCGCCGAGGTCCAGGCCAACAAACCCGTCATTGAACACCTTGTAGACAAGGATCGTCGTCGCTGTACCCGGTCCGCCCTGCGTCACCGCATGAATGATGCCGAAGGTTTCGAAAAAGGCGTAAACCATGTTGATGACCAGCAAAAAGAACGTGGTCGGCGAGATCAGCGGAAAGATGATTGTCCAGAAACGGCGACCAGGTCCCGCGCCATCGATGGCGGCGGCCTCGATAACCGAGTTGGGGATGGATTGCATGGCAGCCAGATAAAACAGGAAGTTATAGGCGACCTGCTTCCATGCGGCTGCAAGGATCACAAGTGCCATCGCCTGATTTCCGTTCAGGTAGTGGTTCCAGGTGATTCCTGCGAATTCCAGAAAATATGGGAAAATGCCCAGCGTGGGGTTGAACATGAACACCCACAACGCCCCGGCCAGAACAGGGGCAACCGCGTAGGGCCAGATCAGCAGCGTTCGATAGAACATGGCGCCGCGAATTACCCTTTGCGCGAAACCCGCCAGAACAAGCGCGAACCCCATTGAAAGCGCGGCCACGAGGATCGAAAACACAGCCGTTCTTTTGAAACTTGCCAGATACAATTCATCCGACCAGAGAATTTCGAAATTCTCGAACCAGACAAATTCGGTGCCAAGGCCGAACGCATCCTGAATCAGAAAGGACTGATACATTGCCTGACTTGCGGGCCAGATAAAGAATATCAGCGTGATGGCAATCTGCGGCGCAACCAGAAGATATGGCAGCGGCGCGGAAGGGAAGTGTACTCTTTTGAGCATGAGTGGCCCTGACAGAATTGGATCATGCCGCCCCTGAAGGAACGGCATGATCCCTGATTATGGATTAGTTGGTGGTGCGTTCGAAACGGCGCAGCAGATCGTTGCCACGCTCGACCGCGTTATCAAGCGCTTCCTGCGCCGACTTTTCACCAGCCCAAACGGCTTCCATCTCTTCGTTGATGACGTCACGAACCTGCACGAAGTTGCCATAACGCAGACCACGGCTGTTGGCGGTCGGGGCGTTCAGGCTCAGCTGCTGGATGGCGATGTCGGTGCCGGGGTTCTCGTCATAGAAACCCTGTTCCTTCGACAGGTCATAGGCCGCTGTCGTGATCGGTACGTAACCGGTTTCCTGATGCCACCATGCCTGAACTTCGGGCGATGACAGATAGGTCAGGAACTTTGCGGTCCCTTTGTATTCTTCATCATCATGACCCCCAAGGACCCACAGAGTTGCGCCACCGATGATCGAGTTCTGCGGCGCATCTGCCACGGCCGTGTCCAGCGGCAGCATGGTCTGGCCGAATTCAAACTCGGCCTGCGATGAAATCGAACCGTAGTAGGCAGACGAGTTCATCCACATGCCGCATTCACCGTTGGTGAACATCGGAAGGCTGTCGCCGCGACGACCACCATAGACGAACAGATTGCCATCGGACATCGAGGCCACGTCATCCAGACGCGCGGCGACCTTGTCGTTGTTGAAGGTGAATTCGGTATCGAACCCGCCAAACCCGTTTTCAAGGGTGCCGGTCGGCAGATTGTGCCAGGCCGAGAAATTCTCGATCATCACCCAGGACTGCCAGCCAAAGGAAAAGCCGCACTTCATGCCGTTGTCGACCAGCTTTTGTGCAGATTCCTTAACTTCGGCCCAAGTGGTGGGAACCGCCGCGCCTGCCGCGTCCAGCGCATCCTTGTTGTACCACAGAACCGGGGTCGAGCTGTTGAATGGCATCGACAGCAACTCGCCCTCAGGTGTCTCGTAGTACGAGACCACCGCCGGAAGGAAAGCGTCGCCGTCAAAAGGTTCGCCCGTATCCGACATCAGCTTTTCAACCGGATAGATCGCGCCTTGCGCCGCCATCATCGTCGCAGTGCCGACCTCGAACACCTGAACGATCTGGGGGTGTTCCTGCGCACGGAAAGCGGCAATCGCGGCGGTCATGGTTTCGGTGTAGTTCCCCTTGTAAACAGGAACCACCTTGTAGTCGCTCTGCGAGGCGTTGAAGTCCTCGGCGATCTTGTTGACGCGCTCACCATTGGTGCCGCCCATCGCGTGCCACCATTGAATTTCGGTTTCAGCAAAAGCCATGCTGCCGGTTGCTGCGACCAGTGCAAAGGCGCTGAGTGAGGACTTGATTGTCATGAGTCTCTTCTCCCTGAAGTTAGCTCTCGAACCTTTTTGCGTCAGGCTGAGAGAATAATTCAAGCAAAAGTTTTTTGACAAATTTCATAACACAACATTATATCACCGGTAGCAGAAATCTCTCCAAGGGACCGTAACCCATTGAAATTTAAACTCAGGCAACTCGAAGCGTTTCAGGCCATTGCGCATACGGGTTCTGTGACTCGTGCCGCAAAAATACTTGGAATTTCTCAACCCGCCGCCAGTCGGCTTTTGTCGGATTTCTCAAAATCGGTGGCGGTGGACCTTTTTGTGCGCAAGGATGGCATGTTGGTTCCGACCAGCGAGGCGCGATATTTGTTATCGGAAGTTGGCCGCGTTTTCGAGAATCTGAACCACCTCGAGGAACTCACCCGGGACCTGACAGAGCGCACTGCAGGACACCTGCGGATTGCCTGCCTGCCGGGTTTTGCCAATACACTTTTGCCCGAGCTTCTGGCGGGATTCCTGAGGCATCGGCCAAGCGTCCGCCTCACGCTTGAACCGGACAGACCAGAGCGCATTCTGGAATGGATCATCGGGCAGCAATACGATTGTGGAATTACCGATGAATTTGCAACGCACCCCGCAGTTGAAAACATCAATGTTCCGATCCGAACCGTCTGTGTTTTGCACAAAAACGATCCGCTGGCCCACCGAGACTCGGTATCACCATCCGATCTTCGTGATCACAAATTGATCCACACCCGGCGTGACAGTCCGTTTTATAGAAAGCTGTCGAACGCATTCGCCGAATATGGTGTGGAAATGAACAGCTGGATCGAAGTGCGCCAATTTTCGACCGCGTGCATTATCATCAATCAGGGGCAGGGGGCGTCGATCGTCAGCGCCTTGGATGCCGAGGCTTTTCGGGATCAGAACGTCGCGATTGTCCCGTTTCGGCCCGACATCCACCATCGCCTGTCCATTTTGCAACCTGCCGCCGGCAGCAGGTCACTGTTGGCCCTGGACTTCATCGACGCGTTCTTGCAGGGATTGCAGCCCTTTCTTGCCGACCCGACGCGTCAGCCTTCGATTTGATCCGGACCAGGCGTCAGGAGCGCTGAGACAATCCGTTCTGGGGATTCCTACGCCGGGCGCAATTCCAGAATGCTACGGGCCTGTTGCCATGTGGCGACGGGGCGCTCGTATTTTTCGCAGAGTTCAACGGCACGTTTGACCAGAGCCGCGTTAGATGGGGCTAGCGAGGATTTGTCCAGACGAACATTGTCTTCCAACCCAGTTCTGGTGTGCCCGCCCGCGGCGATCGCCCATTCGTTCACTGCCAGCTGATTGGCTCCGATCCCGGCTGCGCACCATTCGGCCTCCGGTGCCCGCGTCTGCATGGTGTTCACGTAGAAATCAAACACCTCGCGGTCAGCAGGCATGGCATTTTTGACGCCCATGACAAACTGGACATAAAGCTTGCCGTACAGCACCCCCTGACCATGCAGGCGTATGGCCTGCAGGATATGGGACAGATCAAATGCCTCAATTTCTGGCGTTACTTCATAGGTGCGCATTTCGCCCGCCAGCCAATCAATCAGATCGGGCGGATTTTCGTAAACGCGCGTAGGAAAATTGTTTGACCCCACGGACAGAGAAGCCATGTCCGGGCTCAGCGGCAACATACCCCCACGGGCCGCGCCAGCACCGGATCGGCCACCTGTCGAGAACTGGATGACCATACCGGGGCAGTGTTTTTGTAACCCTTCCTTGAGCCGGGCAAACCGCTCTGGGTCGCTGGTTGGTGTCTGATCCTCGTTGCGTACGTGGCAATGGGCGATTGAGGCACCGGCTTCAAAGGCTTCATGCGTGCTTTCAATCTGCTCATCCACGGATATGGGAACTGCAGGATTGTTTTCTTTGGTCGGAACCGATCCGGTGATCGCGACGCAGATGATGCAGGGTTTGGACATGTTCCCTCCGGTTCAGATGTCAAAAAAGACGGTTTCATCTTCGCCCTGAAGGCGGACGTCAAAGCGATAAACAGTCTGCCCATCGCGTTCCTGCCGATCTGCAATCAGGGTTGTTCGACGGTTTTTCCACTCAATGGAGTTCAGGATCGGATCGGCACCGTTTGCGCCAGCTTCGTCACTGAAGTACAGCCGCGTGTTCAGGCCGACATTGATCCCGCGTGCCACAATCCAAAGGTTGATATGCGGCGCCATCACTGTGCCGGATCGGCCCGGGACTGCGCCGGGCTTGATTGTGTCAAAACCCCATTCGCCTGTTTCGAAATCGGTGATCACACGGCCCCATCCCCGAAACCCGTCCTCGACCTGACCGGGCTGTTCCGGATGGGCATAGATGCCGGCAGCGTTTGCTTGCCAGACCTCCAGCATCACGTCTCTGACGGGGCTGCCCGTGCCATCGATCACCAGACCCTCAACCCGGATTCTCTCGCCCTTTGCGTTGGGTCCGGCTATGTCCCAGCCAAGTTCGCGTCCGTAGATGTCAAATCCGGCAGCACCCGGCGCCAGGCCAATGTGGACATACGGTCCGGCTGTTTGCGACGGCGTCTCCCGAAGGTATCTGAGATTTTGTGCCATCAGTTTCCCTCCAACCGGTTTTCGAACAGGGTCGAGCGCCGCCCGCGTAAAACAATGTCGAATTTATAGGCCAGCGCATCCAGCGGGATCGCTGCGTTCATGTCCAGCACCGCAACAAGTTGGTTCACAGCCTCGGGGTCAGGGATCGTTCTGACGATCGGGCATCTGGGGATCAGCGGATCACCCTCGAAATAACATTGTGTGATGAGGCGTTGCGCAAAAGCCGTGCCAAAGACCGAAACGTGAATATGGGCAGGTCGCCAGTCATTGATCCGGTTGCGCCACGGATATGCTCCGGGTTTGACTGTTCGGAAATAGTAATATCCGTTTTCATCGGTCAGGGTGCGGCCACACCCGCCGAAATTCGGATCAATCGGGGCGAAGTAGGTATCGTTCTTGTGACGATACCGCCCACCCGCATTGGCTTGCCAGATTTCCACCAGCGTATTGGGAACAGGGCGCGCATTCTCATCCAGTACGCGACCATGCAGGATGATGCGCTCTCCAATCGGACTTTCATCCGGCTTGGCATAGTTCATCAGCAGATCGTTGTCGCCGGGGTTTATGTCGCCATGACCAAAGGCAGGCCCGGTAATTTCGCTCAGCGTGTTTTCGATGCTGATAAGCGCAAGTCGTGGGGAACGCGCGACCGAGGTCTTGTAGTCCGGCGTCAGGGCAGGGGGGTGCCAATCGCGGTCACGTTGGTAAAACTCGCCGGGCTTTGACATGGGTGCGCTCTTTCCAGAGTGATCTTGGGTCATTCCCCCTCCATTTCAGCATAGGTTTGTCTGGCCAGCTTCAGGGCATGGTTCGCGCGTGGCACACCCGCATAGATGGCGACGTGCTGAAACACCTCCAGCACGTCCTGTTTGCTTGCACCGGTATTGGCAGTGGCGCGTATATGCATCGGAATCTCTTCGAAATTTCCAAGGGCGGCCAGCAATGCAAGGGTCAGCATCGACCTCTCGCGTAGGGTGATGCCTTCGGACGCCCAGACCGTCCCCCAGGCGCCTTCGGTGATCAGGGTTTGAAACGGCTCGTCAAAGTCAGTTTTGGCCGCTTCGGCCCGATCGACATGCGCATCGCCAAGAACGCTGCGTCTGATCTGCATCCCGCGTTCAAATTTTTCGGACATACTGACCCCTCTGATGCGTCGCCGCTTTGATCAATAAGGCAGCCCTACGTAATTTTGTGCAAGTACCGATTGCGCTTCGCGGTTGGTGCGCAGGAAATCCAGTTCGGCGCGCTGAATCCGCAGATCGAATTCCGTTTGGTGCGGAAAACGGTGAAGCAGGTTTGTCATCCACCAGCTGAAACGTTCGGTCTTCCATACGCGCGCCAGAGCGTTTTGCGAGTAGGTATCGATCCCTTCGGTGTCGCCGCTTTCAAAATACCCGGTCAGAGCGTGATACAAATAGTGGATATCACTCGCAGCCGTGTTCAAACCCTTGGCGCCGGTCGGCGGCACAATATGCGCGGCATCCCCACACAGGAAAAGCCGCCCCCAACGCATCGGCTCTGTCACGAACGACCTGAGCGGAGCGATTGATTTTTCGATCGAGGGTCCTGTGACCAGGCGGTCGGCGGCATCGGTGGGAATGCGGCGTTTCAGTTCGGACCAGAACGCCTTGTCAGTCCAGTCCTCGGGGCTGTCTGACAGTGAGCATTGAATGTAGTACCGGCTGAGGTTGGCATTGCGCATGGAACAAAGCGCAAATCCCCGATCCGAGCAGGAATAGATCAGCTCATCATGGACAGGAGGTGTTTCAGACAGAATGCCAAGCCAACCAAACGGATAAACCTTTTCATATTCGCGCCTTACGGTCAGGGGTATGGTTTGGCGGCTGACGCCATGAAATCCGTCACATCCGGCAACAAAGTCGCAGTCTATCTGGTGTTCGGTGCCGTCCTTTTCATAGGTAACGAATGGTGCGTCACCATCGGCCTGATGTATTTCCACATGCTCGGCCTCAAAGACGGTCTTTGCGCCCGAGGCATCGCGAGCATCATACAAATCTTGGGTCACCTCGGTCTGGCCGTAAACCACGACGTGACTGCCAGTGTGTTCCTTGAAATTGATCGTGAACTGGCCATCGCCATCAGAAATCACCGCGCCGTCATGGGTGAAACTTTCTTTGTCCATGCGCTCGCCCACGCCTGCTTCGCGCATCAGGTTGACGAAACCTACCTCAAGGATGCCAGCGCGAATACGGCTTAGAACATGATCTCGGGTCCGGCGCTCCAGAACCACTGTGTCTATTCCACGACGGTGCAGCAACTGGCCCAGCAACAACCCCGAAGGTCCGCCACCGATAATGGCAACCTGTGTCCTCATGCAACTCTCCTCCCACCTGCAAGCTTATGAGCGGGAGCAGAAAAGTAAATTGGTAACCGCCGTTTACGCAGATACCGGTGCGTTCAGTTCAGGGATGGGCGCGGGTTGTTGGCGGCGTGGGCACTGATCTTGCGGATGCTCCATTCCACGGAGTCGCGCATGGCATCGCCCAAGGCTTCATCGAACGCCTTGACCAGATCCGGCGTCTGATCGCTGACCGACACCACTTTTTCTTCGAACGAACTGGAGGCGATGATTTTATCTTCGAATTCGTCAATGATCTTGATGTTCAACCGCACCTTGATCTGAACTGTTTTCGAGTTCTCGGTTTCTCCGATCACGTGACCCTGAAATTCGCGCAGATCCGGAACGACCAGGTAATCTGCACGCAGCCCGACGGTGGAGCGTCCGACCGCAGCCACTTTTCTGGTGTTTTCAAAGCTTTCGACCAGCAGTGACTGAACGAACAGGGGCGCCCGGTCCACCCACCTTGCACGCGGCAGGTATTGTACCTGCAACGGGGTCGGTTGAATGGCGATCTGATCGGTGTTCACAGCTGCAGTGGCAGTCGGCTCTTCGACAACGATCTGTTGTGCGAGACGCGGTAGAGAAGATGAAAAGGTGCTTTTTGGTGTCAGCGTATACAAATCGTTCGGCTTGGCCGCCTGCTTCAAAGTTCCTAACCCCGCGCAACCGCCAAGGATTGCCGTGACGACCAGTGCGAAGAATAAATTAAGCCGGTTCATTGACGAAACTCCGAAGCCTGGGTTCCCAGCAGAAAGCGGGCGGGGTCGCGTTCCACCCTGTCCACAAGACGATCAACATTGACGACCAGCCGTTGGGCTTCTTCGATGAAGCGCACGAACTGAGGCAACCCTACGCGCAGAAAATCCGAGACCTGACGCTGGTTCGCCTGCACGATTCCATCGACCGTTCCCAGCAACTCGGATGCAGAGTTCGAGGCGCTCAGGATGTTGTCCGAAACCTTGTCGAGGCTGCCGGCAACGTTCGACACGGTTGTCGCCACCTGCTCGGCCGCATTGCGGATATCGGCCACGACGGGAGATATATCGGTGTCCAGAACCCTGTTGGCCGAGTCAAATGCCTGTTCGGCGGAAGAAAGTGCGCTCTTTGCGGTTTCCATCGCAGAGGTGATCGAAACCAGGGTTTCGTTCGCGTTTTCCACCGTTCCTGTAATGGTGCCAAGGGTTACACTGCCCTGTTCGCTGAGAACGATAAGATGGTCGGCCAGTTCAGATCCACGTTCGATAAACGGCTTCACATCGTCTTTGATGATGGTTTCCGCCGTTTCAAGCGTCTGTTTGGCCGTATCAAGCGCCGATTTCGCGGAATCGCTGGCATCTTTGACGCTGTTCAGAGTGTCTGTCCCGGTTTTGAGAGTGGTTTCGGCTGTATCGGATAGCTCATCCAGCCGTTTTGTGAAGGCGCCGATATCGCGGGCCGCGCTGCCCAGGTCGCCCGAGAGCGACTCGAAATCAGACAGGGTCTTGTCCAGACGCCCCGAGGCCGAGGCAAGGTTGTCCAAAATCCGGGTGACTGCTTGTCGATTTTCCTCATCCACGACTGTGTTGAGGTTCTCCAGCAGTTCGATCGCCTTGTTCAAAAGCTCTGGCGCGCCCTCGAAAAGCGACTGTATCGCGCTGCGTTTGCTCTTGATGACACTGTTTTCAGGCAAGCGTTCTGCCGTAGGCGATCCGCCTGAAAGTTCAACATAGCTGACCCCGGTGACACCCAGAGATTGCAGTTGTGCAATTGTGTCGGTTTTGACCGGGATGTCGGCATTCACTTCAATCCGGACGCGCACCTTGGCGGGGTCGTCCTCGTCCAGATTCAGTGCGATGACCTGTCCGACCGGCAGGCCGTTAAAGCTGACACCGCCGGCTGTTGCCAGACCCGACACGTTGTCGAACAGCACGTCATAATAGGCGTATTGGCGGTTGACCTCGAACTTGGCAAGCCAGAGGAAAAAGCCAAAGGTGCCCAGAATACCCGCCAGGGTAAATGCACCGATCAGAAGATAATTCGCTCGGGTCTCCATGGCTGCCTCTAACTGTTATACCCCTTATCTTGCGCTGCGCGCGCCCTGGGGCCGTTGAAATACTCCTTTACCCAAGGATGATCGACCTCGGCCATTTCTTCAATCGGACCTTCCACCAGTACACGTTTTTCGGCAAGTACGGCGATCCGGTCACAGATTGCATAAAGGCTGTCGAGGTCATGGGTTACCATGAATACCGTCAGCCCCAACGCCTGTTGCAGTTCCTGAATCAGTTCGTCGTATGCCGCCGCCCCGATCGGGTCCAGACCGGCGGTCGGTTCATCCAGAAAGACGATCTCGGGGTCCATTGCCAATGCGCGGGCCAGCGCGGCGCGTTTGCGCATGCCGCCCGACAATTCCGAAGGAAACTTGTCACAACTCAGTTGTGGAAGGCCCACTAGGCTGATCTTGAGCGCGCCAAGTGAACGCATCAGGCTTTCGCTGATATTCACATGCTCGCGCAGCGGGGCCATCACGTTTTGCAATACAGTCAGCGATGAAAACAGCGCCCCGTCCTGAAACGCAACGCCCCAGCGTCTTTCGATGCGGCGGCGTTCTTTTTCGGGTGCGTTCAGAACATCAACACCCAGAACTTCGATGCTGCCCGACGCAGGCGTGTTGAGGCCCACGATGGTACGGAGCAGCACCGATTTGCCGGTGCCGGAACCGCCGACAACGCCCAGAACCTCACCCCGCCAGACATCCAGATTAAGGTTGTCATGGACAACCTGAGGCCCGAACCGATTGGTCAGGTTGCGGACGCGGATGACCGCCTCGCGCTGAGCGCCGGTTCTTGTGGTCTGCTGTACGGTTGAGCCGTCCATGTCAGACCCCCACTTCCGAAAAGAAGATCGAAAACAGAGCGTCGATGGCAATGACCATAAAGATGGACTGTACGACCGAAGCGGTTGTGCGTTGCCCAACACTCTCTGATGACCCCTTGACCTGCATGGCCTGCCAGCAGGCGATCACGCCAATAACCAGTGCAAAGAAGGGGGCCTTGATCAAGCCAACGGCAAGTTGCCAGACATCGGTGTTTTCCTTGAGGCGCGTCAGGAACATTCCCGGGCTGACACCCAGGTCGATCCAACTCATTAATGCGCCGCCGAAAAGGCCGGCGATGTCAGCGACAAAGCCCAGGATGGGCAGGACGATAATCAATGCCAGAACACGCGGGACGACCAGCACCTCGATCGGGTCAAGGCCCAGCGTGCGCATCGCGTCGATCTCCTCTTGCACCTTCATCGATCCGATGGATGCGGTAAAGGCCGACCCGGATCGGCCCGCAACAATGATAGCGGTCAGAAGGATGCCCAGTTCGCGAAGGATCGAAATCGAAATCAGTTCGACCACAAAAATTTCTGCGCCAAACTGTTTCAGCTGCGTCGCGCCCTGAAATGCCAGCACAACACCGATCAGAAACCCCATTAGGATAACGATGGGCATGGCCTTGAAGCCGGTTTCGTCCATATGCGTGACAAGTGATGCCTTGCGCAGCCGCCAGGGCATCAGCAGACATCGGACAAGGCGATGCAGAGTCAGGCCGAGAAATTCCAGAATTGACATGGAATCCTTGACCGTACCGGCGGTTTTTTCACCCAGCCGTTCCAACCACGGTACAAAGCCATGTGGTGGGGCTTCGGGTCCGGCCTCGTCGGGCATGTTTTCTGAAACGGTTTCGATAAGCGCAGCATGGGCCGGCTTGGCCCCAGTTACCTGCGCATCGCAGCCTTCAGCCTCTAACCGGCGTTTCAGGTTGGCGATCAGCCACGCGCCACCGGTATCCAGCGCTTCGACCCCGGACAGGTCAAGCACAGCCTTGGAATTACTGCCTGTTACATCTTCAAATGGACGTTCAACCACGTTCAGCGACTGAGTCAGCATTCTACCTGCAACGCGAACAAGCAATCCGTCAGCCGTTTGTTCTGAAGAAAGCGAAGGCTGGGTCATGTTTGGAATGAGTAGCCGATAACCCCCCGACTGCAATGGAAATCTTTTGGTCGGGGTGATTTTGCCGGGCATGTTTGCCAAGAGGTTACAGTCTGGTCAGTAACCGGGGGATGAGGATTTGTTATTCGAGTTGCCTTGCGGACAGTATCGTCAGACCGGCGAGTTTCCATTCGCTCGCGGCGTTTTCAAGCTCAACCACAGCCTGATAGGCGACGTTGCGGCGATGATTGTGCCCCCAATGGCCCGCGCCCGCACGCGCGGTCCAGGTAGCGACGGCCGAAAAGCCCGGCCCGCTTTGACGTGGCCGGATTTCGGTCAGCGTCACGTCTTCAACCCTGTCGGACCTGGCGTATCCACCGCCGACAACAGGAATGGCCAGACCGCGTTCGATCTCGGCCAGAACCTCTTTTTTGGTCTTATCGGCCAGCACCGGCTCCAGCATCGCGGCCTTCCTGTCCGCAAGAACCTCATAGCCCGCAATGTTTATGTTGTTCAGCATGGTTGCAAAGATCGCTGTCGCGGCTTCGGAATCTGGAGTTTTTTGAAGAGGGTTTGCAAAAGCCAACTCGCCGCGCCCATAAAACAACCCGGCCAACATCAGACACGTGATAGAAAAGCCTGAAAATATCAGTCTGGTTCTTCCATTCTTTCGCATTGCAAATACCAGAACGATCAAGGCCACAAGCGCGAAGGCCAGCGTCAGAACAGGCAAGCGAATGCTATCTGCCCCGCTTGTGGTCAAGTGGGACAGCACTGGTTCTTCATAGGTCAAAAGATGATTGGTCCATTTGATCTCAGGTGCATCCGGGGTAGCGCCGCTGAGGAAAGGCCCTGCAGGATCAGTGAGTGTTGCGGGAACTTTCAGAATTCGATCATTGAACAGGTTCCAGGTTATGATTGCCTCTTGCGGAATGACATCAACCGGATAGGACAGAATGACGCCCAGCATGGTGGTGGATGGATCAACGAGTTCCGGATTATCCAGGACCTCCAGACCATTGGTCGTGATTCTCAGAAACTCCGCACGGCCGGAGTGGGCCGATGCCTGCTTCCCGTCCAAGATCAGTGTGTTGCCACTTGTCAGAAAATCAATTGCGGCGGCTTTGAATTTTTGCTGGTCTTCTTGGTTTAGGTTTTGGTCGTATGATGCAGTTTCACCAATAAAATTCGCCAGATCGCGGATTCTAATCAGACTTTCATGCCGGACTTCCCTCGGTTCCACATAAAGAAACGTCATTGCCGCAGATTCATGGTGTCTTCTGAGGTTCCTGTTGGCGAAATGTGAATACCAGGGATCGTCCCAATTGATATTCAACTGGGCTGGACCTGACAGAAACTTGAAGCTTGTGACCGGAACATCCCTATCGAACAAAACCATCCCGATCGAGACATCGGGCTTTCCGTTATCGCCCATGGGCGGGGTCAGCGTTATCGCATCCGGTTTTGTACCCTCGAAATCATAAAACAGATCGGCATACAGAACGCGTTTATCTTCCGGTGGTTCCGGAAATCGCCGCCCTGAATAGGGATCTACCTTACCGGACAACGGGGTCGTGCGATCAACCCGCATGCGCGGCTCAACGGTCTTTATCTGAATAGGCAGCGGTGTCCCGTCATCACGTTTCAGGCTCAGACCGCTTTGCGCAAATTTCTTAATCCGATCCTGAAAAACAGGGGCCTGACGTTCTGAGTCTGTAAGCCAATCGTCCGGGATCAGCGCTGCGAACTCAGGAATATCGCCGTAATAGACCTCCAGCTGAAGATGCACGCCGTTTTCATCAACGTGAAACTCTGCGACGTTCGGTGCAACCTCTGCACCGCCAAACGGCATGTAATCCGCCCGTGCGGCGGTAGCCGCCAGAAGAAAGAAAAAGCAGAATAACTTTACCATTACGCGTGCCGTTTCTGCCCAACACCGCCGAAATGTTGAACTCTCTTCGCTGTTCATATTCAAAATTTCATATTGAGCCTGTGAAATCAAAAGGTTTCATGATTTTCTGTACCGGATCGCACAGAGGTTCAGGCATGATCACGATGATGGGTCAATCGAACTCAACCACCGGCAAGCCGCGCAAATTGGCAAGAGCGATTGCCTGTCTGGTATTGCTAGCCAGCCTTTGCGGTACCGCTGCGATGTCGCATTTCAAGCTCAACCAGAATGTTCGGATACATCATGTGGTCCATAACGATGAGGGGGCTGATCTGTACCTGCGCCTTCCCCTGGCCTACCTTTTGGCGGGTCTTTTGGGGCCGGTGCAGGATGACGGTTTACCTGAACCTGCTCCGTTTACCGTCAACCGGCTGGAAGATGGCACCGTTATGCACATCGTTGATCATCGGGCATTGGCCGCCGATCCCATGGGTCTGGGCAGAATCGCGACAAGTGATATTCAGGTGCAAAGTGACGAAGGTGAGTTGCAGCTGCAGGTCGTGGCCGTAAGGGTGCACCCAATTGGAACAGAGCCCGGATTTGCGACACGGCACGAAGCCAAGGCCGCATTCGAAGGCAAAACGGTTTTCCCCCCAGACGCGCCAGAGACATATGTCGGGGATGCTGTGGTCGACGTTCACCTTCGGTACGGCGGCGGACCGATCCGATCTTATGCAATGTCGCATTCTTTTGATCCGGGACTGCCGGAACAGGAAAAGACAGCGAACCTGATATTGGACTATCGCGGGGACATCATCAGGACCTTCCGCGCCACCGGACTGATGGGCGAACCCGTTCAGATAATGCAGTCGTCTGCCGCTGCCGTGTCCACCTTTGTTGTCGAAGGGATACGCCACATCCTTGAGGGTCCGGACCACGTTCTGTTTGTGCTTTGCATGATTATCGGGGCCAGTGGTCTTTGGTCGCTTGTCGAGAGGGTAACGGGGTTTACCATTGGCCACACGGTTACATTGATCCTTGGCTTTTTTGGCATCGCACCCAGTGGCGCATGGTTTATCCCGACCGTTGAGCTGGCGATCGCGCTGTCGATCATTTACGCGGCCTGGATGGCTGTGTCTAAGGACGACACAGCACCGGGTGGTAATCTGCGTGCATTTTCGGTGACTTCCGGCATCGGATTGCTGCACGGATTCGGATTTTCGTTCATGCTGCACCAGATCCTGAAAGTTGATGCCCCGAATGTCTGGCAAAGCCTTCTGGCGTTCAACGTCGGCGTTGAAATCGGCCAGCTTGCCATTGTTGTGCTTGTTTGGCCGATAGTTGTCGTGTTGCGCAGAATTCCCGGACGCGTTTGGTTGTTGTCGCGCGGGGTTGTTGCTGGCTGTGCATCGATCATCGCAATGTTTTGGGTAGTCGAAAGAGCCGCATTTTTTCTGTGAGAAGATCGTCGAGTTTTTAACCAGAACGGGCGGGCGGAAGTGCCGCGATCATCAGGCCCTGCGGGTAAAGAAGTCTGAGCTTTCGATCAGTAGGTCGTCACGCAGGCTTTCATCATCGGGGAAAAACACGTTTGAGTGTGCGCATGCAAAGACCAGCTAGATGCGAGTGCATAACTCCAACTCCAAACACTGTGCCTATTGATTGGTCACAGCAGACAATGGTCAGAAAATATGCAAAAATTATTCACAGATAAGAATAATAGGGGCCATCCTCTAAATTAGTGCCCTGTCCGAAGCTTCATCAAGAAAGGGGAGAGTTTTGATGACCGCAAAGGGAAAAACCCGAAACGTTGGGAAGACTAAAAACACCAGTTTTCTGGCGTTCAGCATGTCACTCATTCTTTCGCCTGCAGTATTCGCTGCTGGCGGAACCGTTTCAGACCCCAATGGCACTGCCCCTGACCGATACGTCTATTATCCCGGCACCGAAGAGCTTGCGGATGACGAAATTCGTCTCATTGCGTGCGGAACAGGCATGCCGGCAGCGCGGCACAAACAGGCGGCGACCTGTTTTCTGGCCGAATTGGGTAATGGCGATAAGTTCTTTTTTGATATTGGCACGGGCTCGATGGCCAACGTCGCAGCGTACATGATCCCCTATGACATGCTGGACAAGGTATTCATCACACACCTGCACACCGATCACTGGGGTGATCTCGCCACTTTGTGGGCGGGTGGCTGGACCGCAGGCCGGACTGGTCCGTTGCGCATCTGGGGACCGTCCGGCGCAACCGAGGACATGGGTACAAAATACGCGGTCGAACATTTTTTGAAGGCCTACAACTGGGATGCGCAAACGCGCAACTTTGCCCTCAGCCCGGAGCCCGGGAAAATTGAAGTGACCGAGTTTGATTTTCGTGGGGAAAACGAGGTCGTGTATGACGAAAACGGCGTTGTGATCCGGTCATGGCCCGCGATTCATTCGGGTGACGGCCCGGTCAGCTTTTCACTGGAATGGAATGATCTGAAGATTGTGATTGGCGGCGATACCTATCCTAACAAGTGGTACATCGACTATGCCAAGGACGCGGATCTGGCGATTCATGAGACCTTTCTGACACCGGATCAGCTGGTCCAGTGGTACGGTCAGTCGCCCGAACAGGCCCTTGGCGTGGGCACTCAGGTCCACACGGCTCCGGCCGCCTTTGGAAAAGTTATGGCCGAGATCAAGCCGCGCCACGCGATCGGATACCACTTTTTCAACGAAGAAGGTACGCGGTTCGATATCTATGAACAGGTTCGAACGGTCTATGACGGGCCATTGTCATTGGCCACGGACAACATGGTTTGGAACATTACCAAAGAAGCCATTACAGAGCGCATGGCGGTCATCACTGAAGAAGCCTGGTCAGTGCCCGGCGCGAAACCTCCGCCAAAACCCGACACGACTGGTCTGACGGATCCTCTGAGTGACGAGATGAAAGCAGGAGCTTGGGATGTGAGTGACGTGCTGACGGATTTGGTCAGTGAATTCAAGAAAGAGCACGACATGCAGTGATCGCGCCTGCCTCAGTTGTTTCTGAGATTGCCGATCCGGTTCCCGCTTAATACGGGCCGGTTCGGCGGTCCGATCAATGCGGGTATGAATGTGATAGTGAAGGCAAGCCATCCCAGGCACCACATCAAGGCCGAGGCAGAAATCACTGGGCTATAGTGATCTGGGAGTAACGGCGCCGCCAGCCGACAGACCGAGGCCAGCCAGATCAGGGTTGCGCACAGCGCAAAGCCACGGCGAGCCTGCAGGACACCCTTTTCCCGTTTTGCTGCGGCGCGGGCGGTGATCGCCATGATCAGACAACCCATCGCGCCAACCGTGATGGCGTGTAGCGCAGCTGAGGTCGAATAGGCACTTGGGGCCATCACGGCAACCGCAATCAACGACAACCCGAATGGCAACCAAAGAAACGCAGCATTCAGCGCAGTCAAAAGCGGGTTCGTCAGTGTTTCCCACTGGAACCATGTTTGCATCCTTCGAACCAAAATGCCTGCGGCCAACAAAAAGGCCATTCCGCCGAGCATCCCTGCATTCACGAGATAAGACACAGTCCCTATGGCGATGCAAAATATTGCAACCCATGGAGCTGACTGTGTGCCATCCCCTTTTTGGTCATACACAGCCAGCATCCAGTTTCGGCTAAAAGCAGGGATTGCCTTGGCGCCAATCACCGCTATCAACATCGAAAATACCAATATCGTAGCTCCGGCCACCTGACTGGCCTGAGCGTATGCACCGCTGATAGAAGAAATGAGAAGCAGAGCATCGCAGAAGCCCAACGCCAGAACGACGGCAACGAACCCGGCTTTTCGACCCTCTTTCGCTGAAATGATCGCCCGTGCCAGAATTGCCGCGACAAACAGAAAGTAGCCCAGGCCCGGCAACAGAACCACCCAGACTGGCAGGGGGCCACTGTTGGCACAGACCAATCGGGACAGGCACCAAAAAAGCAGAAGCAACTGTAACGACCTGCCCTGTAACGGGCGGCTTCCGGTCCACGAGGGCAGTGCAGTCAGCATGTAACCACCCACGGCGGCCCCGCCAAAACCGAACAGCAGTTCATGTGCGTGCCACAGCGCCGGAGTGCCAAGTGATGGGGCGTTCCAGCCGAATTCCGCCCCCAACGGCCAGATCAGGATGACAGTGGCGGCGCAAAGGAAGGCCGCAGGAAAAAGCGGCCTGTAGGGCATCGCCCAAAAAGACCTGAACCCACAGGCGAATTGCATCGCTATTTCCGCAGCAAATTACGCAGGTGCAGACCGGTCAGACCATTCAACACCGCTGGTACCTAACAGAAAACCGTTGCTCAGCCGGACGCCGGGCGTGCGATCCTGAACGGCTTGGGACACTGCGCCGGGACCCACGGCCCCACTGACACGCTGACGGTAGACCTCGCAAAGGCTTCCAAACCCTGAGGATTGCGGTGACAAACGCAGTGCGGATACCCCTGCATCGCACAGTGCTTCAATCTGATAATCGACACAGGCATAGCTGTCCGACAGGGTTTGCACCCCGTTCATCGCAAGAAAAGGCTGGTCATCCATCGTGCGGACGTCGAGACCATCGGGGTCCTCTTCGCAGGCAAACTGGCAGTTATCCTTGGTCCGCCCGTGCCTGCGTGCGTGATAGCATCGCCCGGAGATAGCCAACGGCACACGCCCGTGTCCCCAAACCTCGATTGCGACGCCGTGCTCTTGCCCTGCGCGTACGAGAACACGCACCGACGCAAGGGGAAGTTCTGGCGGCAGGCAGATACGGGTCGCGCCGCGCCCAGCAAGCCAACGCAGAGTGCTTTCATTATAAACATTGACCAAGGGGCCAACCGAAAAGGCGGTGCCTTCGGGCAGATAGGCAAGTGCCGTCAGGTCGTTAACCTCGACTTCCGCCCCCATTTCGGCCAGTTCCGCAGTGATCTTGCGCTCACGTTTCAACGTAATCAGCGCAAGGCTGGTCAGGGCAACCTGTTTTCCGGCCGACAGCAGGGTCGAAATCGCGCCGGGAATACGGTCCTGAAAAAAGGGCAGGCGTTTCGAACACACCAATTCGCCCAGAACCACGCGATCGACGGGGGTTGTGGCAAGATTTTCATAAAATTCCGCCCATTGGTCGGCTTTCCAGAAATACTGAACGGGGCCTGCGGTCAGTTCCATGCCGTCACCTCCAGGTTTTTCGATAAGCGCCCGTGGTTGTCGCCTGACCTTCGGACAGCGACGCCAGCAACCCCTCGGGCACGGGCTGGCCCTTGTCGAGCGCGTCCACGGCCGCGCGAAAATTGCGCACGACCTGCGCGACATAAGCCTTGGATCTTTGCCGCCCCTCGATTTTGAGTGCCGTGACGCCTGCCTTTGACAACTGCGGGATCAGCCGTTCGGCATTCAGGCTCACCGGGTCTTCGAACAGGTGCCCGGTCTTGCCACCGGCGCTGAAACAGCCTTTGCAAAGTGTCGGGTAGGGCACCGGCTCGTCCTGTCCGACACGATGGATCGTAAAGCCGTTCAGCCGGGCATCCAGTTTTCCGGCGCTTTCGCGGTATTCCACATGACTGGCCGGTGAGCACACGCCGTTCATGTTTGGCGATTTACCTGTCGCATAAGAAGAAAGTGAGCAACGCCCTTCGGCCATCACGCAGAGGCCGCCGAAAACAAAGACTTCGGTTTCCACATCCGTCTCGGCATTGATGGCAGCGATTTCGGGCACGGACAGGACACGCGGCAGCACGACACGTCGGATGCCAAACTCGGTGGCGCAGAAGTTGATGATATCGGCATTTGCCGCTGCTGCCTGTACGGACATATGGCGCCTTAGGGCCGGATGGGTCCGTGCGGCGTAATCCAGCAGCCCGAGATCAGCCAGAATAACGGCATCTGCCCCTGCAGCCGCAGCATCACCGATTGCCTGATGCCAGATATGTTCGGCACCGGCTCGCGGAAAGGTGTTGATCGCCACCAGAACCTTGGCCCCATGCGCATGCGCAAATGCAACGCCTTCGCGCATTTCAGCCCGGTCAAAGTTCAGACCGGGAAAGTTTCGGGCGTTGGTTTCATCCGCAAAACCACAATAGACGGTATGAGCCCCGGCTTTGACTGCAGCGCGCAACGCCGCAGGTGTTCCGGCGGGGCAGACGATTTCCATTACCATGCCAACGCCTCCTCTGGCCGGGACAGGCACAGCCCGGCACGGCGTTCGGCCAGCCCGACCAGTTGCCGCAACGCGGGAGAGAACGGGCCAGACATGCGCGCCAGTTCATCCGACAAATCAATCTCGCTGTCGTCGATCGCATTGCGCAGGGCAAGTACGGCGGCGGTGTCGCCTTCGATCACCAGATCGCGAGAGAAAAACAGCGCATCACCGTCAACCGCGCCATGCAGCAGGCCCAACAGCACGGACAACGCCCCTGCGATCCTTGCATCGCCTTGCCCATGCCCGCGCAATGCCCGAACGCTTGGGTGGCCACCCTGCGGTTCCAGGCTGATGACAAAGGGCAGGTCGGTGGGATCCAGAATAAACCGCGAATGCGCGTGCTCGCCCAGACGTCGAAACAACGAAGGGTGTCTTACCGCAACGGCTCGGGAGAACTTTGTGAGTGTTATGGACAGCGGCACAAGCGGGGCTACCCGCAAGGCGCGTTGCAGCGGTGCGGGGCACTTTGGAAACGCCGATGGGAAGTGATCCAAGGATTGTTCCTTTTCTGCCTTGGCGGTCAACAGGTTCAGCGTGGTCTTTCTAGGAGCGTGAATCCAAACGTGAATTGACGAACGTCAATTTCGATCCACGAACCTGCTGTTAGGCGCGAACTAGAGGCCGCAATGACAAGGCCCTGCAGGAGAAGACCCATTCGCGACTACCCTCCCTTTCCCAGCCTGCGCCGCTTTCTCGACTGGTGCCGTGACTCCGGGCAGTTCAGCTCAATTCCGCAACCGGTGCCTGTCGCGCACAGAATGACAGCGGTGCACAAGGCTGTACTGGAAGGCGGGGGGCCGGTTCTGCAGTTTGACCACCCGACCGGGGCAGATGGGGCCAGTTTCGACATTCCGGTTGTAACCAATCTGTTCGGACACCCGGATCGCGTTGCTGCGGGATTGGGGGTGGCCCCGGAAAACCTTGGCGCGCTGGGTGGTTTCCTGTCCGAGCTTCGGGCGCCTACGCCGCCGGACGGAATGAGAGATGCACTGGCGCGCTGGCCATTGCTGCGGGCAGCGCTCAGCACACGGCCAAAGGTTTGCCGCAGTGCCCCGGTTCAACAGATAACGCATGAAGGCGAGGCCGCAGATCTGTCCGCACTGCCTGTTCAGACCCACTGGCCGGGCGATGCCGGTCCCCTGATCACATGGCCAGTGGTCCTGACGCGGCCATTCGGGTCGGAACCGGATGAAACCGCGCGCTACAATGCCGGGGTCTATCGTGCTCAGGTTCTGGATCAAAACCGCCTGATCATGCGGTGGCTGCCGCACCGGGGTGGGGCGGCGCATCATCGCAGCTGGTCTGCAAAGGGTCAGGCCACGCCCATTGCGGTTGTCCTTGGTGCTGATCCCGGAATGCTGCTGGCCGCGGCTCTGCCCCTGCCGGAATCAGTGTCCGAGCTGACCTTTTCCGGTGTGCTCAGCGGCACACGTCCACGACTGGTCAGGGCAAAGACAATACCTTTGATGGTTCCCGCCGAAGCCGAGATCGTAATCGAAGGCTGGGTGTCAGCAACGGAAACAGCCCCCGAAGGCCCTTTCGGGGATCACACCGGCTATTACAACCCGGCTGAGCCGTTCCCGGTCATGAATGTCACTGCCGTGACGCATCGGGAAAATCCGTTGTACCTTTCGACCTATACAGGACGCCCGCCGGATGAGCCGGCTATCATCGGCGAGGTTTTCAACCGGCTTGCGCTGCCGACAATCCGTGCGCAGATTCCCGACATTCTGGATGTTTGGCTGCCCCCTGCAGCATGCTCGTATCGTATGGCCGTTGTCAGTATCGACAAGCGCTATCCCGGTCAGGCGCGGCGGGTCATGATGGCGCTTTGGGGGATGTTGCCGCAATTCAGTTACACCAAATCCATAATCGTTGTGGATGACGATATCGACGTCAGAAACTGGGACGACATCGCATGGGCGATCGCAACCCGCATGGACCCGGCGCGGGATGTGATGATGATGCAGAACACACCCATCGACTATCTCGACTTTGCGTCCACGCAACCGGGGCTGACCGGAAAAATGGGGTTCGACGCGACACGCAAAATCGGTGCGGAAACAACCCGCGAGTGGGGGGAAGTCATGACAACGGATCCCGAAGACGCCGCATTTGCGGCTGAACTTCTACGTGATCATCTGCCGGGTCTGGTCTCATGAACAGGAAACGTGTCGTCCTGGGATTGTCCGGTGCATCTGGTGCAGCTTTGGGTATATCGGTTGCAAGGCAACTGCGTGATCTGGGTGCCGAGGTTGATCTGGTCATCAGCGCAGCGGCAGAGCGCACCATTGCTGCCGAATGTGGTCCGGATGGAATGGACAAGCTAAGCGCATTCGCGACACGGGTGCATCCGGCCGAAAACATCGGCGCCTCTATCGCTTCGGGCTCGGTGCCAGTTGCGGGTATGATCGTGGCCCCCTGTTCAATGCGCAGTCTGGCCGCCATTGCTCATGGGCTGGATGACAACCTGCTGACCCGCGCCGCATCGGTTCAACTTAAAGAACGCCGCCGAGTGGTGTTGCTGGCGCGAGAGGCGCCTTTGACGCTGGCGCATCTTCGGAACATGACCGCCGCCACCGAACTGGGGGCAATCATGCTGCCACCGGTCCCGGCCTTTTACCTGCTGCCTCAATCTGTGCCTGAAATCATAGATCAGATTGCAGCACGGGCGATTGATCTGTTGGGAATTGGCCAACCCGTGGCCCGTCAGTGGGATGGCTAGGTTCGATCAGCGCCCCACACCCACATACTTTTCAAAGCCCGAATTCATGGCTCGCTTTTCGGAATAAATGTTACGCAAATCCACCATGCGCGGGGTCTTCATTCCTTTGGCGATATCTTCAAGATTCAGGGCGCGGAATTCGTTCCATTCAGTCAGCAAAACAACTACATCGGCGCCTGCAGCTGCCTTGTAGGGGTCATCCACCCATTGAACACCGGGCAACAAGGCCTCTCCTTCGGCACGGCCCTGCGGGTCCACGACCCGAACCTGGGCGCCGCCTCCAATCAGTGCCGGTACGATTGTAACGGATGGGGCGTCGCGCATATCGTCGGTGTTCGGTTTGAAGGTGACACCCAGAACCGCAACCGTCTTGCCGTTGAAGTTGTCGTCGCAAGCGTCGCGAATTTTGTCGACCATCCGGCTCTTGACGCCGTCGTTCACCCGGATGACGGTTTCAGTGATCTGCATCGGATGGGCATGTTCCTGCCCGATACGTGCTAGCGCAGCGGTATCCTTGGGAAAGCAGGACCCGCCATAACCTGGCCCTGCATGCAGGAATTTATTGCCGATGCGGCCATCCAGACCGATGCCGCGCGCCACCTCCTTGACGTCGCCGCCAACACGTTCACACAGGCCCGCAATTTCATTGATGAATGTGATCTTGGTCGCAAGGAACGCATTGGCCGCGTATTTGATCATTTCAGCGGATTCCAGATCGGTCGTCAGAATCGGAAAATCACGCAGATAAAGCGGGCGATAGATTTCTGCCATCACCTCGGCCGCGCGGTCCGACTCGACACCGACAACCACGCGGTCGGGGCGCATGAAATCGTCTATTGCCGCGCCTTCGCGCAGAAATTCGGGGTTGGAGGCAACGTCGAATTCCGCGTCTGGATTAGCCTCGGCCACAATCTGCTGCACCTTGCGATTGGTGCCGACAGGTACCGTGGATTTCGTGATGATCACCGTGTAACCGGAAACGGCATGCGCAATCTCTTCGGCGGCGGCCATCACATAAGTCAGGTCTGCGTGACCGTCACCGCGGCGGGTCGGCGTGCCCACCGCAATAAAAACGGCGTCAGCCTCGCGCACTGCGGAGGCCAGATCGGTGGTAAAATTCAGGCGTCCGGCAGCGACATTCTTGGCCATCAACGTATCAAGGCCGGGCTCATAAATCGGAACCTTTCCGGCTTGCAACATCTCGATCTTGGCGACTGCTTTGTCGACGCAGGTCACGTCATGTCCGAAATCGGAAAAACACACCCCTGACACCAGGCCCACGTAGCCGGTGCCGATCATCGCAATTCGCATTATCCGAAACCCTTCTTACTCAATTACCGCCGATGGCGGCCCTACATTTGAAGAATCCGCCGCCGGATTCAATGCCTGTAATCAGCGTCCGCTTGCATTCCCTTCGATCTTGAGGTTTTTGGGGCGACAAACAAGAACGTGAATTTGGTGGGGCTTTAATGACCAAAACAGCTTTGATTACCGGAATTACAGGTCAGGACGGATCGTATCTGGCCGAGTTTCTATTGGCCAAAGGCTACGAAGTGCATGGAATTAAACGCCGCGCCTCGTCTTTCAACACACAGCGGATCGATCACATTTATCAGGACCCGCACGAACCAAACCCGAAGTTGCGGCTGCATTATGGCGATCTAAGCGACACTTCGAACCTGACGCGAATCATTCAGGAGGTGCAGCCGGACGAGGTTTACAACCTCGGCGCGCAGTCCCACGTGGCGGTCAGTTTTGAATCGCCGGAATATACGGCGGACGTGGATGCCCTTGGCACCCTCCGCCTGCTTGAGGCGATCCGGTTCCTCGGGCTGGAAAAGAAAACACGCTTTTATCAGGCATCGACTTCCGAGCTTTACGGTCTGGTTCAGGAAATCCCTCAACGCGAGACCACGCCGTTTTATCCGCGCAGCCCTTATGCGGTGGCCAAGCTTTATTCCTACTGGATTACCGTCAACTACCGTGAGGCCTACGGCATGTATGCCTGCAACGGCATCCTGTTCAATCACGAAAGCCCGCGCCGCGGCGAGACCTTTGTGACCCGCAAGATCACGCGGGGCCTGGCGAATATCGCGCAGGGCCTGGAAGACTGCCTGTACATGGGCAACATCGACAGTCTGCGTGACTGGGGCCATGCCAAGGACTATGTGCGGATGCAGTGGATGATGCTGCAGCAGGACAACCCCGAAGATTTTGTGATCGCGACCGGCAAACAATATTCTGTTCGCCAGTTCATAGCGTGGTCGGCGGCCGAGCTGGGCGTTACTCTGGAATTCTCGGGCGAAGGCGTGGATGAAATCGCAACTGTTTCCGCGATCAAGGGCGAAAATGCCCCGGCGCTGAAGGTCGGTGATGTCATCGTCCGTATCGATCCGCAGTATTTCCGCCCGGCCGAAGTGGAGACCCTGTTGGGCGATCCCACGAATGCAAAACAGAAACTGGGCTGGGAGCCGGAACTGACCGTCCAGCAGATGTGCGAAGAAATGGTCTCCGAAGATCTGAAAACGGCCAAACGTCATGCATTGCTCAAAGAGCACGGGTATGAATTGCCGGTTAGCCTGGAAAACGGCTGAGGAGTAGGCTGATGCGTAAGATCTATGTCGCCGGTCACCGGGGTATGGTAGGCGGTGCGATCCTGCGCCGCCTTCAGGATCGCAAAGAGGCGGGCGAGCCGCTGGAACTCGTGACGAGAACCCACGCAGAACTTGATCTGACGGATCAGTCCGCCGTTCGAACCTTTATGGAAACCGAACGCCCCGATGTCGTGATACTTGCCGCTGCAAAAGTGGGCGGTATTCACGCCAATAACACATACCCAGCTGATTTTATTTATGAAAACCTGATGATCGAGTGCAATGTGATTCATCAGGCTTTTGCTTCGGGCGTCAAGCAACTGTTGCAACTGGGCAGTTCCTGCATCTATCCCCGAGCAGTTCCGCAGCCAATGCGCGAAGATGCGCTGCTGACCGGGGTTCTGGAACCCACCAATGAGCCGTATGCCGTGGCCAAGATTGCAGGCATCAAGCTGTGCGAAAGCTATAATCGCCAGCACGGTGTCGACTATCGCTCGGTCATGCCCACGAACCTCTACGGGCCGGGTGACAATTTCCACCCTGAGAACTCGCATGTTCTGCCCGCGCTGATCCGCCGTTTCCATGAGGCGGCCCGGGATGGTCTGGATGAGGTCGTGATCTGGGGAACCGGGAAGCCGCGGCGCGAGTTCCTGCACGTGGACGATATGGCCGAAGCCTCTCTGTTTGTGCTGGACTTGCCACGAGCCGATTACGAGGCGAACACGCAGCCTATGTTGAGCCACATCAACGTCGGCTGTGGTTCGGATGTGTCGATTGCCGAATTGGCCGCGCTGGTGGCGAAAGTCACTGGTTTTTCGGGCAAGATAACCCAGGACACCAGCAAACCCGACGGCACAATGCGCAAGTTGATGGACGTTTCGCGGCTTGCTGACATGGGCTGGACCGCGCGGATTGAACTGGAAGGCGGCATTCGCGAAACCTACGATTGGTTCCTCAAGCAATCCGACACTGACATTCGGGTTTAAGGGCCGCCCGGCAAACCTGCCGGACGGCCATCCATCAATACCAGCGTCCGATGGCAATCATGGCAGGTGCCGATGTGGAAGTATCGGAGCTTGCCGACATCACCTGATAAGCAACCTGAGTGGCCGATGCTGTGTCGCAGCCAACAAAACGCTGCGGCGCGCCGCCGTTTCCACTGACGGCGGGGGTGCTGCCAGCGACGAATGTGGCCGGGAAATCCCACGTCATGATTGCACCGGTGTCGAACAGTGCGCCTTGCGCATTCGTACAACTCACTCCGGCAAGCGTCGCCGAGCAAATCTGGGTTCCGTCGGCAAATCTTACGAACTCTCCGTTTGCGGTGCTGCCGCGTTCGATGACGGCACCCGTGGGTGCACCGGCATTTTCAGAAACCGTGCCCACCAGATTACCAGGACCATACCCGTAATCCGCCCGCATCAGTCTGCCGGGGGTGGTGTCGTCAGCACTGTTCTGCACGGCCGCTCCGCTGGCTGTTCCCGCGGACGGATCAATGGCCAGCGCTTCAGTCCACGATCCGCCATCCGTCGATACCTTGATGGAAAACCCTGTTCCCCCGGCCAGCCCCATTTCCGCGTGACCGGTCCAGTTTGACTGGAACAGCAGAGATGCGGTGTCTCCTGCGCTCGCTTTGTTAATTTTCAACTGATGCCCGGCCCCTTCGTGAGACAACAGCGTTGCCGGAGCACGTACCGACAAGCGGTTGTTCTGATCATGGCTGGTCGCAATGCCGACACCATCGAGATTCTGAAGCTCAACAGGCGGCTCGACCCACGCTGAGCCGTCCCAGACCACAAGCCGGCTTGCGGCAGCATCCCATGCCCGCCACCCCGCGCGGGCAGAGAAAAAGTGCCATGTGTCGTCCAGCAAAGCCGCAAGCTTACCCGCCTGACCAACCCAGTCTCCGGTCGGGTTGGCCCCCAGGCTGTGAATATCCCCCTCGGCAGGCGAGACCGGCGGTGTCATCGCATTGGTAGACGCCAAACTCAATTGAACGACAAGGTCCAGTTTGCGCAGTGCCTCATTGTGGGTGACGTGTTTTTGGGCCTGAGAAGGTTGCAAAAAGGGCAGGGCCAAAAGCGGCGAGATCTGTGGCATCGGAATCTCCTGTCGATGTTGTCCGGCAATTCGAATTGCGCGCAACCCTGCGACCGAACCAGTAAATCTCATCCGAGCAGCCCGAACTCTCAGTTGATTTTTTGTTTACCGTAATTTCTCGAATTGGAAACAAACGCCACAATTGGGCCCATTTGTAGACCCAGCCGCGACCTTCACCGCCTGCAACATGGTTTGTGGAGTGGAAACAAAATTGTGGTGGGGCCATGAAACCGGTGTTTCAGGGGCGTCTGACGGCAGGTCAGGCTGTTCTGGATTTAGATTTGCGTGATCTTCAGATAATTGACGGGCCGTCGGGGCCGATCCTTTACGCGGCAACAGGTCAGAACGGGGGCATCAGTGCCTTTGACGTGAACGAGGGTGCTCTGGCATCGTCGCTTCCTGGAAAGGTGTTCTTTTCACCGGCGGATGTCGGGCTGGGTGTCGGTACGCTGGTCGACGCCGATACAGGGACCGGGCCAAAGCTGTTGCTTGGATCGGGGCCGGGGCACAGTTTGATCGGATACGACCTGCATGCGAATGGCGGATTTGGCAGCAAAGCCGAAACCGGACTGCCGAGCGGCTCGGGCGGAACAATCAGCGGAGTGGCAACTGCATATCTGACGGATGGTCGGATGGCCCATTACGTACTGGATGCGAATTCGGGAAAACTTGGCAGCTACGTAGAAAACGCTAACGGCGGATTGGATGCGATCGCAGATGCACAAATAGACGCGCTTGAAACGCAGAAGGGTGCAAGCATTCACGACGTGCAGTCGGGCGGTTCGCGCTACGTCGTAGTGGCAGGAAGTGGCTGGTCGGGCCCGGGCAACGTCACCAGCTACCGTGTCGATCCGGCGACCGGCGCATTGGAACAGCGCGACATTAGCGGCGCTGTCGACGGATTGGGAATAAACACGCCAACCACAATGGCAACCGTCAGTGCGAATGGAACCGCCTGGGTCGTCGTCGGCGATGGCGCTGCTCAATCCCTCAGCGTCCTGCGTTTGGGCGCAGATGGCAGCCTGACACCGACCGACTACTTGTTGGATACGCAGGAAACGCGTTTTGGCAATGTTCAGTCTGTTGCGATGCTGGAAACAGATGGCAGGATTTTTGTTGTCGCCGGTGGAGGGGATGACGGATTTACCCTGTTCACCCTTCTGCCCAACGGCCATTTGCTGCAGCTTGCGACGCTTGCGCAAGCACCCGGGCGCGGCCTTCGCGACGTCACGGCATTGGAAATCGTCCGCGTCGGCGACGAGTTGCAGATATTTGCTGCAGGTGAGGGCGCCCCCGGAATTTCTCAGTTCCGTGTTTCGTTAAAGGATCTTGGGCAGGTAAAGCAGGATCAGGATCCTGAGGCCCAGACCGTTATCGGAACAGGCGGCGATGATTTGATCGTTGCGACCGGCGAAACCGCCTCTGCTGGGGCGCGTGACCGGCTTGAAGGCGGCGCGGGGGATGACATTCTGGTTTCCGGAGGCGACGGCAGCGACATGGCTGGCGGCTCAGGGGCCGATGTATTCGTTGTGACCGAGGGCCAGCATCACATACTGGACTTCGATCCCGCCAAGGACGAGCTGGACGTTAGTGGATTGCCGTACCTCTACAGCCCCTTGCAACTGGATCACGATGTAATACCGGATGGGATTGTACTGCGCCATAACGGAACTGAGATCCGTATTACATCGGCCGATGCCAGCCCACTGACATTGGCCGATCTTTGGCCGGGTAACCGTTTTGACAGCGCAAACCATTTTCCTGTTGGTTCACAGGCTCCGGGTGCACCAATCAATGTATCCGGCAGCGACAACGCGGACACGATTGAAGGCACCTGGGCGAACGAGATTTTTACGCTGGGTGCTGGCTCGGACGCGTTTGTCCTGATGTCCAATTCGGGCGCGGACACGATCACCGACTTCAACCCTGCCGAAGATCGCCTGGATTTTTCGAAACTGGACACTGTTCAACAGGCCGCTCTGACGTCTGTTCAGGTCGGCTCCACACGGATCATAACATTTGGGGACAGCTCCACTCTGAAACTGACGGGTGTTGATGTGAACTCAGCTCCGCAAGGGACGGCTTCTGTGTCCGGATGGCTTGGCACAGGCCAATCTCTCCAGGCAAAGACCGAGAACATACAGGACGCAGATGGCATTGGAACCGCGTTCACCTATCAGTGGTTACGCAATGGGGTGGAGATTTCCGGAGCGACAGCAGCCAGCTATCGATTGAAGGACTCGGACGCGGGTGCTCAGTTTTCCGTCCGTGTAAATTACATGGACGGGTTGGGGACATGGGAATCCGTCCAGAGCCAGAAAACAGGCTCAGTTTCCGCCGCATGGCGGGGAAACAATTTGAACAACGTCATGCAAGGCAAATCCTCTGTTGATTTTATCGAAGCACTAGGTGGGAACGATGTGGTTTTTGGCAATAAAGGGAACGACGCGATCTTTGGCGGCTATGGAAATGACAAGCTGTATGGCCAGTGGGGCCAGGATTACATGGTAGGAGGTCGTGGTAATGACAGGCTTCTGGGCGGTCAGGGCGCTGATCGGCTTGATGGGGGTGACGATCACGATTTTCTTTCCGGTGAAGATGGCAACGATGAGTTGTTTGGAGGATCGGGGAACGACGTTCTTCATGGCGGCATCATGCACGATACTCTTGATGGTCAGCGCGGCAACGACAGTCTGAACGGTTGGTATGGGTCAGACATACTCAGAGGGGGTGATGGGCACGATAAGCTATATGGGTCGTTCGGTGTCGATCAGCTGTTTGGTGATGCAGGTAACGATCTGCTGCAGGGAGGTGGTGGAAACGACAAGCTTTGGGGTGGCAGGGGCGATGACATTCTGAAGGGCGGACCTGCGAATGACCTTTTGTATGGGGAACAAGACAACGACGAACTTCGGGGGGGGAACGGGGACGACTCGCTTTGGGGTGGTGAAGGCCATGACAGATTGTTCGGACAGGGAGGGAACGACCAGTTATTTGGTGATCACGGTGATGATTTTCTTGCGGGAAAATCTGGGGTGGACACTCTATGGGGCGGCAGCGGTAACGATATTCTTATTGGTGGGCTGGGTGATGACATTCTCCACGGAGGGAGTGGCGCAGACGAATTTCGCTTTGTCGGGAACCACATGAACGACACGATCAACGATTTTGTTCCGGGGCAAGACACGATTTCGCTGGTAGGTCTGGCCAAGTCATACGACGCCCTGACGATTGAAGCGCGTGAAGGCGACGCATTCATTACCCTCGGCACGGGGATCATTCATCTTGTGGGCGTAGCACCCGATCAGTTGAGCGCCGAGGATTTTCTTTTTCTGTAGACAAATAAAAACCCCGCAATGCCATACGGCAATTCGGGGTTTTTGAGTGGGCGATTACAATCGCCCGCTTCCATTTAGGCCGTGCATCAGCTACGGGCGTAAACGTCTTCGTAGCGGATAATGTCATCCTCACCCAGATACGAACCGGTCTGAACTTCAATCAGCACCATCGGAACCTTGCCCGGGTTTTCCATCCGGTGAACTGCGCCGAGCGGAATATAGACCGACTGATTTTCCGAGATGAGGGTAACTTTATCGTCCACGGTAACCTTGGCGGTTCCTTCAACGACGATCCAATGCTCGGAACGGTGATGGTGCGATTGCAGGCTCAGGGACGCGCCGGGGTGAACATGGATGCGCTTGACCTGAAAACGGTCGCCAATCACCAGACTTTCAAACCAACCCCAGGGCCGGTGATCGACGGGCAACGCTTCGGCCTGTTTCGCCCCTTTGGCTTTCAACGCGGCCACCGCCTGTTTGACGTCTTGTGCCTTGTCCATGCTGGCCACAAGAACCGCATCGGGCATCGCCACTGTAATTACGTTTTCCAGCCCCATCGCGACAACCTCTTGTGCGGGCGTCTCAGAACGCACAAGAACGTTTTTGCAGTCAATGGCAGTCACTTCGCCGGTTGTTGCGACACCGTTTTCATCGGGTTCACTCAGTTCCTGAACTGCTTGCCAGTTGCCCAGATCAGACCACCCGGCAGAGTATGGGACAACGCTGAGATTGCTGGCTTTTTCCATAACCGCGTAGTCGATCGAGATGTCTTCGACCTGGTCCCAGGCTTTTGGGTCCAGTCGCAGGAAACCCAGATCAATCTGGGCATCTTCGACGGCCTTCTGAACGGGCGCCAGCAGCTGTGGGGCGTGCTTTTCGAAGGCGGCCAGAATATCGCGCACTGAAAACAGGAAAATCCCCGAATTCCACAGGTAGCTGCCATCTTTCAGCATGGACTTTGCGGTTTCCAGATCCGGTTTTTCCACAAACCGGCTCAGTGGAACCGTCGCACCTGAGCCATCTGGCTTTTGTGCAAGATTCAGATAACCGTAACCCGTTTCAGGGCTGGTCGGTGTAATGCCAAACGTGATCAGATCACCATTGGCCTGAATCGCACGAACGCCTTCTGCGATGGCCTCGTGGAAAGCACCTGTGTCCGGTACCACATGGTCTGACGGTGCCACCAGCATGATGGCTTCAGGGTCTTTCTTCGCCAAATGCAACGCGGCGGCCAGAACCGCCGGTGCGGTGTTGCGGCCATCCGGTTCAATCATAATCGGACCAGGGTCCATCCCGATCGAGGCCAGTTGTTCGGTGACGATGAACCGAAAAGCCTGATTGGTCAGCACCATGGGGGCGGCATAGGGCGCACTCGCCGGGCCTCGCATCCGCTCGGCACAAGCCTGTAACAGCGTCTCGTTTCCTACCAGTGGAACAAATTGCTTGGGATAGCTTTTTCTGGACAACGGCCACAGCCGTGTGCCGGAGCCGCCACAGAGAATGATAGGATGAACAGTTGTCATAATGCCCGTGCTTCTAGACCAATTGAGGGAGAGGGGCCGCTGAGAGGCCCCTAAGACTGGATCGCAGTTTTGTCACTGCGCGGCATGTTCGGCAAGGGTCAGATCCTGCAAATAACTGGACAAGTCAGCGCGCAGGTCGTCACGCGCCAGCGCAAACGCCACGGTTGCCTGCAAAAACCCTGCCTTTGACCCGCAGTCAAATCGTTGCCCGTTAAACCGGTAGCCATAAACCGGAACACCACCTGCGATGTCATCCGCAATGGCATCGGTCAGCTGAATCTCTCCACCGCTTCCTGTTTTCATCTGGTTGAGATTGTTCAAAACCGTCGGGCTCAGAACGTATCGCCCGATAACGGCAAGATTCGAAGGTGCTTTGTCAGCCTCGGGCTTTTCAACCATGCCCCGGGCAGACACAACCGCGCCCATGTCTTCGGCAACGTCCAGAACGCCATATGCGCTTGTTTTTTCGGCGGAAACCTCCATGGCGGCAACCATGTTGCCACCGGTTTCAGCGTATGCTTCGATCATTTGCTGCAAGCATGGCTTTTCGGCAGCGATCACATCGTCCGGCAGAATGACTGCAAATGGTTCATCACCGATCAGGCGGCGCGCGCACCAAACTGCATGCCCAAGCCCCAGCGCCTTATGCTGGCGGATATAGGCAATAGCCCCGCTTTCCATGTTGGTCGCTTCAAGAACTTCGAGAAGATCGTCCTTGCCTTTTTTCTTGAGCTCCTGCTCAAGAGTCAGGTTGTGATCAAAATAGTCCTCCAGCGCGGACTTTCCGCGTGAGGTTACAAAAATAAATTCCTTGATCCCTGCCGCGCGGGCCTCGTCGATGGCGTACTGTACCAGAGGACGGTCAACGAGGGTCATGATCTCTTTGGGAACAGATTTTGTTGCTGGCAAAAATCGGGTGCCTAACCCAGCAACCGGGAAAATTGCTTTGGTCACCTTACGCGTCATAATACCTCACAGAATCTTAGCAAACCGGAGCAGCCGGGTGTCCCTCATATGCGGAACGCTGCGATCTATCAATGTTAACTGCACTTTACACATCAACTTCGCCGAATTCTGCCACTCAGCCACATTGAGGGCAAGTTGATAGGTTTCAATGACTGTGGCTGCAAGTTCCGAAGACCAGCCGCATCATCTTGAAATCGTGTAGAAAGGGGACAAGAAAAGCGCCAAACTTACTGTTTCTGATACAGATGGAATTACCTCCACGGCGACTGATTGTCCTTGCGCGATGTTGACCGATGTCGCCTGTGGTGCGTCAAGCACGTTTCATCACGCGGAATCGTGATCGACTTGAAAATACAAATGCGCCGGAGCCAGTTTTGGCCCCGACACTTCAGTCTCGAATGCTTTGTGTTATGCGCTGATGATGTTGTGGGCAGGCCCGTAAGGAAAGCCCGTGATATTTTCAGCGCCATCTTCCCCCACGACCAGAATATCGTGCTCGCGGTAGCCACCGGCGCCGGGTTGACCCTCGGGGACCCAAAGCATGGGTTCAATCGAAACCACCATCCCGGGTTCCAGAACCGTGTCGATATCCTCACGCAACTCCAGACCTGCTTCGCGCCCATAATAGTGGCTCAGTACGCCAAACGAATGACCGTATCCGAACGACCGGTATTGCAGCAGACCCTCATCGGCAAAGAACCTGTTGATTTCGGCGGTGATGCCCGAGCAGGTCGCGCCGGGCCGGATCAGGCTGAGGCCAAGCTCATGCGCGGCGACATTTGCCTCCCACAGCTTCAGGGATGCCGCGTCAGGTTCGCCCAGAAACAGAGTCCGTTCGAGCGCGGTGTAATAGCCGGAGATCATCGGGAAAGTATTGAGAGACAGGATGTCACCCTTTTGCAGGGCCCTGCTGGTCACCGGGTTATGTGCACCGTCCGTGTTGATCCCGGATTGGAACCAAACCCAGGTATCCCGATACTCGGCACCTGGATGCGCGCGGGCAATCTCGGCCTCCATCGCGTCACGACCGGCCATCGCAACTTCGATCTCGGTCACGCCTTCGCGGATTGCGGCATGAATTGCGGCTCCGCCAACGTCTGCAGTATGTGCGCCGCTTTTGATCAGAGTGATCTCTTCGTCGGACTTAACCAGTCGGGCGGACATTGTGTCTGCTGCGATATCGACCAGTTCCGGGCCGCCAAGCATATCCTGTGCCACATCGCGGGACGCCAGCGTCATGTGATCGCCTTCGATACCGACACGCTTTGCACCCCCGATCAACGAGGCAACGGCCCGCCAGTAGTTGTTCCGCTTCCAGTCGGTATAGATCACGTTCTCACCCACCGAGCGCCGCCAAGGCTGTCCGGCGTCAATATTTGCCGAAACGGTCGTAACCGCTTCCTGGGTAACGACGCATCCATAGGGGCGGCCGAATGCGCAATACAGAAAGCCGGTGTAATACGCGATGTTGTGCATCGACGTCAGCAAGACAGCGGGAATGTCGCGCGCCGCCATGATTGAGCGCAGCATGCTCAGGCGGCGATTGTATTCAGCTTCGCTGAACTGCAGTGGCGCTTTTGACCCGTTGTGGCAGGTGAAAAATTCGGGGCGATTGGATAGGTCAGTCATTTCGGTCTCCGTTCAATGCCGAACGGAATCCGCCCGGCCACGAAGTCCCGGCGTTCAGGACAATGCGGCCTCGGCACTCGAGGACCGTGCAAGCCGGAATTTCCGCGACGCCATCGCGGCCGGTCCGCACGGTGAAATGGCTAGATTAAGAAAAGCGACACGTCAAGACGGAGACATGCCCCGCAATCGCTCCGAACGCCTGCGCAACAGTTCCACAGTCGTCAACAGCGCGATCGAGATCACGACAAGGATCGTCGCAACGGCCAGGATCGTCGGGCTGATTTGTTCGCGCAGACCGGTAAACATCTGCCATGGCAGGGTTTTCTGGCTTGCGGAGCCTACGAACAGGACCACCACCACTTCGTCAAATGAAGTGATGAAGGCAAACAGTCCGCCTGAGATTACGCCCGGCAAAATCAGCGGCATCTGCACCCGGAAAAAGGTTGTTACCGGATCAGCGCCCATATTCGCCGCCGCTCGGGTCAACGAGCGGTCGAATCCAACAAGGGTGGCCGTAACCGTGATGATCACAAAGGGAATACCCAGAACGGCGTGGGCCAGAACAACCTTGATATAGCCTACAAAGTTCTTGGGCAGGCCAAGCGTTCCTTCCAGCCAGTTGCCGATGGAGGAGTAGAAAAAGAACATGCCCGTGGCCGAGATGATCAATGGCACGATCATTGGCGAAATCAGAATTGCCATGATCGCGCGGCGGCCCGGCACGTGGCTTTGACTAAGTCCAATTGCTGCCAGCGTGCCAAGTGACACGGAGATTATCGTGGCAATTGGTGCGATGATCAGCGAGTTTTTGAAACTGCGTTGCCATTCGTTGTTGGTGAAGAAATCGCGGTAATGCTTGAGTGAATACCCTTCGGGATCAAAACGCAGCATTTCCGGAGTGAACGTAAAGAAGTCCTGAGCGTTGAAGCTGAGAGGCAGCACAACAAGAATCGGCGTGATCAGGAAGATGAAGATTGCGCCGCAGATCGCCCGGAAACCGTAATGCCACAGCACCTGATTTGACGTAAGATACGGTGGCAGTCCGTGACGATAGTGGCGATAGTGCACCCAGAATACCAGCTGCGCGGCAATGACTCCGCCAATAATTCCGAACAGAGCACCGCCCAAGCTGCCCACAGCCAAACCGATCAGCGCACCCAACAGGGCGCTGACGATCTTGGCGGGTCTGGCTGAGTCGAACAGTGCGATGACCGAATAGGCGTAGCCAATCGCCAGTGCAGCACCAGCCGCCACGGTCAGCAGGAATTCTGAGAAATCAGATGCGGTCGAGACACCGGCCACAAAGCTGACCGCTGCAACGACAAGACCTACCAGTGACAGCGTGAAGGACAGCGAAACCGGAACTTTGATATCAGAAAGATCGTTTGCCATATTCACTTAACCCAGCTTCACGTTGTCGATGCCGACGATCTTGTCGTAGGCCCAGTAAAGGATCAGAACCACCGCAAGAAGGATCGTTCCAAGCGCGGCCGCGAGCCCCCAGTTAAGCGATGACGAGATGTGATAAGCGATCCGGTTCGAGATAAAGACGCCTTTGGTGCCGCCGACGATTTCGGGCGTGATGTAGTAACCAATGGCAAGAATAAACACGAGGATCGAGCCCGCACCGATACCGGGCACGGTCTGCGGGAAGTAAATCCGCCAGAACGCGGTCCAGTTTGTGGCGCCCAGCGATTTCGCGGCTCGCAGATAAGTGGGCGGAATGGTCTGCATCACGGAATACATCGGCAGGATCATGAAGGGCAGCAGGATGTGAGTCATCGCGATGATTGTGCCCAACTGGTTGTTGATCATCACCAGACGCGCATCATCGGCTACTAGTCCCAGCCAAACCAGCACATCATTGATGACGCCCTGTTGTTGTAGCATCACCTTCCAGGCTGACGTCCGAACCAGCAGCGAAGTCCAGAATGGCAGCAGTACAAGGATCATCAGAACGTTTGCCTTACGTGCCGGCAGGTTCGCAAGTATCCAGGCCACGGGATACCCTAGGATGACACATGACAGCGTAATCACCAGCGACATGATCAACGTCCGCCCAAAGAGCTTTACGAGGATCTGCTTGCTTTCCGGTTGCGCCTGGGCCCCTTCGGGTGTGCGGCGCATGTCGACAGCGTTAAGGAAGTAGCCATTGGTCAATGGGACGGAATGTGTCTTGATCGTTCGCCATGTATCCGGATCTCCCCAGTCCTTGTCGATATCGATCAGCGTTTCCTTGAACGGTCCGTCCGTTGCAGGATCCAACCGTCTGATCTGGCGACCCGATTTGCGGAACAGAGACGACATCCCCGTCTGCTCATAGTTCAAGCGGGTTCCCAGTCGGGTATGCTCTTTGGCTTCGATCGCCACCACCATGTCGTTGACGAACGCGTCAAAGACCTGTTCATCCGGCAACTCTCCGCTATTGGCGTCCCATTCCTGCAAAGCTTCGACGGTCAGGGGCAGAGTGTCGGAGACGATGTTGTTTTCAACCGACCGGAACAACATCGATGCAATCGGTATGATGAACGACAAGAGCACAAACAGCAAAAGCGGCGCGATCAAAGCCAGAGCCCTTAACCTTTGATTCCGCAAAGATCGTTGCAGGCTTCGCTTTAGCGGTGTGCCATCAGCTGCCAGCACCGGGCCGGATTGTGTCTCGTCGCTCATCTTCGTCCCCGTCTGTGACGTGTTTATTGGTCAAAAAGTGACTAACGAATGCCTGTAGAGAAGAGGGCCAGATGGCCCCCTTCGGTAGTGCGTTTCGCTTATTGCGCCAGCCACGCCTGGAATTTGGCGTCGATGTCGTCGCGGTAATCCGCCCAGAACTCGTAGTTATAAAGGAACGTGTTCTTTGCGTTTTCCGGATCGGTCGGCATATGCGGTGCCATGTCGATACCAAGATCGGCATGCTGACCAACCAGAGGTGCCGACGAGGCGCGTGCCGGGCCGTACGAGATGTACTTGGCCTGATCTGCCAGACGCTGGGTGTCGGTCGCGAACATGATGTAGTCCAGCGCACGCTGCTTACGCTCATCGCTCAGGCCCGCCGGGATGATCCATCCATCCAGATCGAACACCTGTGCGTCCCACAGCATGGCCACGGGTTGGTTCTGTTCTTCGATGACCGAGAACAGACGTCCGTTATAGGTCGAACCCATCACGACCTCGCCATCAGCCAAAAGCTGCGGTGTGTCGGCACCGGCATTCCACCAGACGACGTTGTCCTTGATGGTGTCCAGCTTGGCAAGCGCCTGATCCTGACCTTCTTCGGTGGCAAGCACGTCATAGACGTCTTCCTTGGCAACGCCGTCACACAGCAGCGCCCATTCCATGTTGTTGATCGGGCGCTTTTCCAGCGAGCGCTTGCCGGGATAGTTTTCCAGATCGAAGACATCGCAAATGTTGGACGGCGGAGTGTCGCCAACCAGATCAGTGCGATAGCCGAAGGTGGTCGAATAGACGATCTGTGGAATGAAGCATTCCGAAACCAGCAGGTCACCAAAATCGTCTGCAGCAGATGTGCCGTCAGGCGCCGGGGCCAGCATCGTGTCGGGATCGATTTCCATGGCCAGACCTTCGTCGCACAGGCGAATGGCGTCAGCCGCCACAACATCGACCACATCCCAGGTGATGTTGTTGGCCTCGTTCATCGCGCGCAGTTTGGCAACGGCTTCGGCCGAGCTGTCGTCGTTGATGATCGTGACGCCGGTCTTTTCCGAATAGGGCTCGTGATACGCCTTAAGCTGCGACTTGGAATACGCGCCACCCCATGACACGATGGTCATTTCCTGAGCGGCCACCGACCCGGCTGCTGTCGTAGCGGCCAGAACGGCGAGAATCTTTGTCGTTGATTTCATTTTTTTCTCCCAGTTGGTTTACCCGAGTTTTTTTTATGCGAGACCGGAGCGGGTTTTGGTCACCGGTCTCGTATTGTTGTTTGCTGATTCGTCAGGCGTCCAGCGCCCGACAATCCTGCGGCAGCCAGCCAATTTCGATGATCTGGCCTTCTTTGAGTCTAACCGCATCCGGTGCATTTCGTGTCTTCACGATGAAGTCATCATTTCCGGCCACAGAAAGACGGAAACGGAAGATGTCACCCATATAGATGAATTCCTTGACTTCAGCCTTCAGCATGTGTGCGTCGGCGTGCAGCCTGTCCTTGTTGAATTCCACACGTTCCGGGCGGATCGAAACCTTGGTCCGTTCGCCGACCTCCGACACGTTGACCGGTTTGGCGTCGATCTCTTCGCCATCATCCAGCTGGATGACGCACCTGTCCCCATCAATGGAACTGACGGTTCCGGTCAGCGTGTTGTTCTCGCCGATGAACTGCGCCACGAAACTGTTTTCGGGCTCTTCATACAGCTGGTCAGGTGGGGCGATCTGCTGAATGCGACCATCGTCGAACACGGCAACCCTGTCTGACATGGTAAGAGCTTCGGTCTGGTCATGCGTCACATACACAGTCGTGATGCCCAGGTTATGCGCCAGGCGCGTAATCTCGAACTGCATATGCTCGCGCAACTGCTTGTCCAGTGCGCCCAAAGGCTCGTCCATCAGCACGAGCTCGGGTTCAAAAACCAGCGCACGGGCCAAGGCAATCCGTTGCTGCTGGCCACCCGAAAGCTGCGCCGGGCGTCTTCCGCCGAACTCACCCATCTGAACCATATCCAATGCGCGTTTGACCTTGTCTTCACGATCGGACTTGCCGATTTTCCGAACCTCCAGCGGAAACGAGAGGTTCTCGGCTACTGTCATATGCGGGAACAGTGCATAGTTCTGGAACACCATCCCGATGCCACGTTTGTGTGGCGGGATGTTGTTGATCGGTTGCCCGTCCAGCAGAATTTCCCCGTGAGTGGCGGTTTCGAAACCCGCAAGCATCATCAGACAGGTTGTTTTTCCGGACCCCGAAGGCCCAAGCATTGTCAGAAACTCTCCTCTTGGTAAGGACAGGTTCAGGTCCTTCACCACCAGAGTTTCACCATCGTATGATTTCTGTACGCGTTCGAATCTAACGAACGCATTGTCGTTTGCCGTATCGGCCACGTGATCTCCCCGTCTAATGTTCCTGTGGCAAGTTGATCCCGCCATCGCATTTGACATCGCCCATTAGAGAACAATGAGAACGCATTAGGCAACTCAAAAATAAATAATTATTACAAATGGTTGTGAGAATGTTCTGCGGCAACCTTTTTCATGTGCCAACCAAGCGATTGATTGCTGGACAGAACCGGTTTGCCAATCAGGTCCTGAACTTTTGGAATCGCATCAAGTGTTCGCAAGTTCGTGCAACTGATGAAAACCCCTTCAACTTTGGGGTCTTCCCCAAGTTTCTGGGCCGCGGTGATCACCGAACTCAGTGATATCCGAACGACCTTGGCCTCTTCCGATTCGCCGAAACTGCCGAAAACTTCGGTTGACAGGCCGCCCTTGGCGAAGGCTTGCCTCAAAGGCTCATTGACTTCCTCGATATACGGCGACAGCAACGCCAGCCGTGAGATACCCAGATCAGCGGCGCAGGCGAGTGCAGCGCGTAGCGGATTCGTTACGACCTTCGCGTTGCACCCTTTTTGAACCAACGTCTCAATTCTTTCAGACCCAATGACCGAGCTTGCGGAGGTGCAGCCATATCCAACCACAGGGTAGGGGGCTGCATTCGGCAACAGCGATGCGGCGGCCGTCAGGTCATCTTCCATTGCGGCAAGAGTGCTGTGTGTGACCTCGGCAGAGCTTGGAATGCGCGAAACATGAAGCGGTGCGGGATGATCCGAGAATACTCGCCGAAACTCGGGTTCGATCGTTTGATCGGCCTGCAGGACGATTAACCCCATTGGCGGTGGCATGGCGTTTGCCGGTTCAAGTGTATGTGGGAATATTTTCATATTTCGATGATCTCCGGCCGTGCTTTCGGGCTGAGGAATCGTGGCGAACCCTGGGTTATGACGATGTTTTCCTCATGTACCATGATCTTGTCACCAACAGTGATCCCCGGCTCAAGTGTCAGCACCATACCCGGCTCAAGAACCGTATTGTCCGAAGGGATAAGAGATGGCCATTCAGTCAGGGACATCCCCAGCCCATGCCCAAGGCGACCTGCATCGGTATCACCGCCGCCATCAGCCAGAACCTTGTTCATGGCATGAAAAAGGTCTGCTGCGGTTTCGCCCGGCCGCGCAATATCAAAGGCAGCATCAGATGCTTCGATAAGTCGTTGATGCGCTGACCGAACCGCTGAGTTCGGCGGCCCGACGGACCAGTTGCGGTCATAATCGCAAAAGTACCCATCCCAGACCAAACCTGTATCCAGCATCAGCACATCACCGGGCGCCAGCGGTGATTCTGTAGCCGGAGAAATCACATCGCCATATCCGGACTGCCCAGCTCCTCCGGCAAGGTAGGAAACCCAATCTGCGCCTTCGTCGAGGCAGAGCATTTGGAAGCGGCGATAAACTTCATCCAGCGGCACGCCTGCACGGGCAATTTCAGGTACCCGGGCAAATGCCCGGCCGGCGATTTCACAAGCCGTCTCGATCTTTGCGATCTCGGCTGCGGATTTCACCATACGGAGCTTGCGCAGAATACCGTGATCACCGGATATCTGACGGCTGCCTATCAGTCCCTCCAAACGTCCGAGGTCAGCCAGAGGCATCCGCAAATGAGTTTCGTGGCCGTCAGGAATGCCTATTCTTGCGGAAAGGGGCGTGAGTTCGACAAGCGTGTCGGCAAGCAGGGTAACGCCATCATCCTTCAGATCCGGCGACGTCCAGGTTCGGATATCTTCAATCCACGTTTGCCCCATCAGGGCTGCGCCGATGGAGGGGATCACCGCAACTGGCGGGCCATCAATAGGCAGGATCAGAAACCATGGCCGCGTCGGGCTTTCCCAAAAGCGGGTCAGGTAGCCGGTGAAATACCGCAGTTCCGGCTCGGTCGTCAGCAAAAGCGCCGACAATCCGTTTTCTACCATCAGTTCCTGCGCCCGCGCACAACGGGCGGTAAATTCCGACGTATCAAACCCCCTCATTCAGGAGCCTCGGACAGGAAACACAAAACCCGGGATGTGCTGTCGATACCAACTGCGGTACGTGTATCCGGTGTCAACACCGCAGCCACGCCCGCTCCACCTGATGCGGTCGTGGCCAACCCCGCCGAGGCAAGCGCGGGCAGGCAGGCTGCAACCGCCTCGTCCCCGATCGTCAGAAACAGGTCGGCATCCCGCGCCAATCCGTTTAATGCGATCAGCGAAGGTTCCTTGCAGTCCAGACGCCCCATGTTGCTGACCGGTCCGTCAGCAAAAACAGACTTCCCTGCCTGGATGCTGGCCTGAAGGGCAGGGGCCGCCTCGGGTTCGACGACGACGATCGTCGGACCATCGCCCCAAGCCTCCCGAATATGGGCCGCGACTGCACCGGCCAGTCCCCCCACGCCCGCCTGAAGCATGACGTGTGTCGGAACTTCGGGGCATTGGCGAACAGCCTCGGCCGCCATCTGCAGATACCCTTCCATCAGAATATGAGGCAGTTCCGTATACCCGACCCATGAACTGTCCGACAAAAGTATCCATCCGTTCTGTTCGGCCGCATTCTGTGCGGCTTCCATCGACGCGGCATAATCCTTACCCTGCCGCTCTACATGCGCGCCCTGTTCCCTAAGCCGCGCGGCAAAGCTCTCAGGTACGGTTTCGGCAATAAAAACCACTGCATCGGCACCAAAAGCCCGCGCGCCTGCCGCAACGCTCATTCCGTGATTTCCCGCGCTGGCCGTTACATACGTTTTGCCTTTTAGCGCGTTCTGCCCCGGCGTGTCGCCTTGCGCCTGGACCGCGTGTCGCGCGATCACATAGGCCGCACCCAGAGCCTTGAATGACCCAAGGTTCATGCGGCCCCGTTCGTCCTTGATATAAAGCGCAGCCACAGACCCTAAATCGGAAACCTCGACCAATGGTGTCTCCTGAGCCGCAGGACACTGCGCCAAAAGCGCAGCCACACGTTCGACAGCCACCGAAGGAAACGGGGCATCACCCACCAATTTGGCGCCCCTACGATATGGGTTATTGATAACTGGCACGGCTCGCCAACCTCCGGGTTTTGCCTGACCTTAGCTGGGCAGGGATCGCTTCGTGATGGCAAAGCCTGTCATTTTCGACTGCCGATTGAAAGACCCGTGTTTGCAGGTGGAGAAGTCGCATGTTTGATTGGTGGTTTGTGTGGAAAGTAGGGGCACGCCCCAACTGAATCAGCTTGGCCCGCCGGAGTAAAAAAAGGACGGCAGACGCACTGCCTAAGGTACTAGATGGCAGAAATTTCAGTTTGAAACACATAGCAGACACTCATGAAGATGCGGCGAACTTTAGCTGTGAGCCCATACCTCCCAAATGCCGCGCCTTACCCGAATGGCCGCGATGCACCCAGTATGTCGTTGCCTAGTCGCGCGGTTGAAAAGTCACTCCCCAGCGACTTGGCGGTCATAGTCAGCGCTGTCGTACCAACCTAACGATTTGCTCACACTCAAATTTTCATCCAGGTCCCATTCTTCCCAACCAGAAAAGCGAACGCGGTTTCCTGTATCTTTGTGTTCGCCTTCGAAAGTCCACGCATAAACCATGTGATGGTCAGCAACGAGAACAGTATCGAGACTAAGAACAAGGTCAGGGAAGTCAGCCATGAAACCTTCAGCCATATCAGATATTTGAGCGCGGCTGGTCATAGGTTCGCCGCCGTTCATGGCCATCGAGGTCTTTTCGGCATACCTACTGGCTACACGCTCCGGTGTTCTGTCAGTCCAGGCGGCACAATGATCCTGGGCCAATTTTCGAGCCGTTTTGATGTCGGGTGTCATAAGCGTGTCCATGGCTTCTGGAAAGGTTTGAACACAAAACGGTAACTGGGTTTTTAAACTCGAACAACTCCACCTTCGGATAGACTTAAATCTTGGACGTCTTCTTTGTCCGCAACACGGAAGTCTATTGGTCGAAACTGTGATGTCCTCTTTGCGTTTAATCCTGCCTTGATAATTGCGTTCGGCAACAGTGGTTGCACCCTCACGCAAAAAAATAAACACACAATAACAACAGCCTACGATCCACCCGAGGACGATTCCCTGCGTTGTGCCAAACCAGCTGGAAGCACTGTGGAAGCACGCGGCAGCGTAAACCAGCGTGGCAAAATCGCAGCGCCCCCGCAATCTGCGCGTCGTGCCTGCGCTCCGATAAATAGGGTCAGTGCGCAGAGCCGATAGGTCCTCGCTGACACGAAATCCCAAGAACATCCGAAGATTGTCTTCATTGCAAGCGAACTCAACAGTTTTCTGGGCCGCGACTCTTGTGGCTTGAGATAGCCCCTTTCCGCCGTATCCAACCACAAGGTCTTCAATGTCAGTCATCGACTGGCAGGTAGCTGCTCAGGGCTGAGCAAGTTTTGCGCAGTTACTCAAGAACATCAGAGGGCTCGAGCAACGCTCGGTACGTGAGATCGCAATTCAGCGGTTACTTACCGTGAGCTGCAGCTATCGCCTCGCGCAGCTTGTCTTCTTGTTCTTGGGAAAGGGATGTTTGAAGAATTTTGGGATCGTATTGCTCAATCTCCGCGAGAACCTTATCAGGTGTGACCTTTGCAATCAGAAGGAAAAGGGCGGAGGAGTTGGGTTTAATCGTCTCTCCTAATTCCTTGATGAAATCATCGTTAATGCCGTAGTCCGACAAAGAGCCTCCAAGTGCACCCATTGCGGCACCGGCCAATCCGCCAACCGCCATTCCAGCGAGCGGGTTGAGAACCAGAATACCGGCCAACATCCCGACAATCGCACCTGTACTTAGGCCTGTACTGGCGCCAATGCGTGTCATGTTCACCGATTGCTTGATATGGATATCCCCCTCCTCTGGTCGAACGACGACACAGGCATCGAGCAAGTCAATCAACTCCTGTTTCTTCAATTGCCTTAATTTCGTTAGAACAGCGTCCGCGCTGTCGACTCCGTCAAAGGAAAGAACGACAAGATCAGCCATTTATACCTCCAAAAACAAAGTGAGTGATTTTCAAATATTACTCTGCGGTTTTTGGGCGCTTTGATGCGCCCCGATCCTGAGATCGGTTATTCATTGAGGTGCCCCGGCCCATATGGAGCCGGGGACAACAACCTCACTCGATCGCAACCTGACCGGTAACGGCTTGCAACGCCTCAGCTTCGGCCATTTCGGTTGGACCGGACTTGGTGCCGGGTAGAACCTCGAACAGCGGATCAAACTCGACCATCGTGCCTGCCAGTTTGATCAGAACGCTTACGTCGCCTTCGGCCGTAGCCCGACCATCGGCCAGAAGCTCCTCAAACTCGGCTTCGCCGACCATCACAAGCTCCAGATCAGACCGGTTCAATGTCAAGGTCAGGTCCGGTTCACCGAAGGCAAACCCTTCGACGTTTGTAAGCGTCGCTTTGGCAAGCTCGATCGCAAACATCTCTCCATTGTCTGGCGTGCTCAGATTCATCGTGAACTCGATCCCTTCAGCCTTGCGGCTGTCCATCTTGATCGCGAGAAAGTCCAGGAATAGTTCAGTCGACATGGCGCGGATGACTTCGGGGCTGGAAGTATCGGCTGTTTCGCCGGTGGGTATCCCCGAGCGCAACTCATAAGCGCCAGACAGGAAGCTGTTGCGCAGACCGGGGTTCTCTTGCTGATATCCCAACTGTTCGTAGACATCGGCCAGAAGGTCTTTGACCTCTTGGTCCGATGGGTCAGACAGGAACAGCTTGTTCAGGATTTCGGACGCTTCGAAATATTGGCCGGCACCATGCAGTTCCCACCCTTTCGCCATAATCGCGTCTTTGCCCCGCATCATCTCGACATAAAGAGGGGCTGAGTCTTCTGGGGCCAATGGAATCAATGTGGCAGGGTTACAGTCCCAGAAGCCAAGAAACCGCTGCACGACACCACGTGAGTTGTGCTCGGGAGATCCGTGATATCCCCGCGTGTGCCAGGTTTGCTGCAACCCTTTGGAAGGCTGGTAATGGTGGTGGATCTGATTGATTGTCACACCCTGATTGGCCAGATGCAGTGTCTGGTTGTTCATATGGGCATAAAGATCCCGCTGATCTCGCAGAACCTGCTGTACCCGGTCGTTGCCCCACCGCGGCCAATGGTGCGAAGCAAACATCACTTCGGCTTCCTGACCAAATAGGAACAGGGCGCGAGAGATGTATTTCGACCACCGCAATGCGTCGCGCACTTGGGCGCCACGCAGCGTGTAAATGTTGTGCAAGGTCGCGGTCACGTTCTCGGCCATCCACAAGGCCTTCATTTCTGGGATGTAAGTATTCATCTCAGATGGCGCTTCGGTGTTGGGCGTGTTCTGGAATATCATTCGCACGCCATCGACCTCAAACTCTTCGATATCGTCCTCGACAATCCGGGTGGGTGCGATCAGTCCTACGGCACCTGCCGACACACGCTTACCCAGACCCTGATTTACAAAGCCGTGGGGAGCAACCGGCAAGAGGAGGCCATACTGATAGAACAGGCGCCGGTTCATGGCGTTGCCAGCAAAGACATTCTCGGAAATCGTGTGCTGCATGAAATCGCGCGACGCAATGATTTCCACTTTGCCCGCGTCTATGTCTTCCGGAGATACAATGCCGCGCACGCCGCCCCAGTGGTCACCATGCGAATGAGAATAGATCACCGCGGTGATCGGCAGACCTTCGCCTTTGTGCTCTGAAAACAGCTCCCAGGCCGCGCGGGCTGTCTCGGCTGAGACCAGCGGATCAATGGCTATCCAGCCCGTTTTGCCACGCACAAAAGAGATATCGGACAGGTCAAACCCGCGAACCTGATAAATTCCGGGGATAACCTCATACAAACCGTAATTCTGGTTGAGTTTGCTGATGCGCATCAGTGATGGATGAATGCTGTCGTACTCATCCTGCTCGTCAATGAAGTCAAATGCGCCTCGATCCCAAGCTACATTGCCCGCATCCGCCATAATCTGCGGTTCCGGCATTTCGGCGATGAACCCACGTGCAACTTCGTCAAAATCCAAAGTGTCAGAGAAAGGCAATCCTTCTTTCGCCTCTGCCAATACCTTCAATGTATGCTCCGAAGGGGCTTTCCCTTTTGGGTGAAAATGCCCTTCCAATGGCGTGGCCGATTGGGATTGTGCGCTGGCTTCCTCTGCAACGAATGCAGGCGCTACAGCAAAGGCAGCACCCATCGCGGGCACTGACTTGATAAAATCTCTTCTGTTAGTGGACATAAGAGAACCTCGCTTTGGCGTGTCACGGAATGCGCTCGGTCCTGAATTGCTGTTCCGTTACAACATATTGCAAAATTGAATTCTGCTCGCACAGTCAGCATTACTTGGAATTCCGAAGTCAGACTTGCTCACGTGATCAAGTCTTGGAATAATTTAATATATCTTTAGTGATTTAACCGTCTTTAGTTTTGTGTGGTGGAGTATGAACCACGAGTCATCATCGCTGACATCGCCCAAGTACAAAACGGCACTTCGTAACTCCGAATGGCTCACGTCGCGAAGCCCTGAGTTTCGAACAGCATTTCTGGAGCTTGGCAAGGTTGTGGAACTTCCCGCCGGCAAATGGCTTTATCGGCGCGGAAAAGTGTTCCGCAGTGTCTATGGCCTGATCCGTGGTCAACTTGACGTCATCATGCATGCGCCGGATGGCACTGAGATCGTATCGCCAACGACTACGCCGGGTCGGTGGCTCAGCTTCAGCGACATGATCACTAAAACACCTCCGATTGCGGACGCGGTTTCGCGTGTCCCGTCGCAGGTAGTACGCATATCGCGCAAGGAACTGCTTACGTTTCTGGATGCCGATCCGTCACGGTACCGGGAGTTGATGACCTATGACAACTACTCGCGGCACGTTCTGCAACAAGCTTTTACCAATGCTTTGACTACCACGGGCGAAACACGCGTTGCGGCGTTGCTTCTGGGTCTGTTTGAAGGCTCTTGGCTGCGGGTCAACAAGCCAATTCAAATTTCACAACATGAATTTGCAGCACTAACAGGATCCTCTGTTCCAACCGTGCAACGCACCTTCAAAAAACTCAAAGCCGATGGAGTGTTAGAGACTCGTTACGGAAAGTTTGTGCTGAAAGATATCGACCGTTTGCGTTCATTCTCTGACGCGGCTGAAAACAAATGAATGCCTTGAATCATCCCACCTTTAGGACAAACAGGCAGCACCTTCGTTTCGAGCGTGAAAGCTCCTTACAAGTAGTTTGTTAGGCTACTTGTCGTCGTCTTCTTTCTTTCGATTGCAGCTCGGAACGCGCCACCACGAAATAGCTCCCCAAACTACAAGGAAAACGGTGACGATGGCGCCAATAATAAATTCCATAGTAAAAAGTTAACTGCATTAAAGCAGGCGCACAACACTCTTCACGACTGATGCTGCGGCATGTCATCCAAAGCCGCAGGAATTGTGGAATATTCCTTCTTCTACCGTCAATTTGTTTGTGAACACTGAAAATGATAGTGTCAGGGATCACACTGGAGGTCAGAAAGACAATGTCTGCCAACAACACTGATCCCGACAACAAAGGTTCGCGCCATCGTGCTCCTCTCTTAGGAATTTCAGGCGTAGTAGTTTTTGCTGCTTTAGTATTCGTTGCGCTTTTGTTCTATTTGTTTACTCGCTCTGACGGACCAACACGTGTTGCACCTGCAGCTTCCGAAACAACGCAAGATGAGTGAGATCATAACTCGGCTTTTCGCGAGTTTCTGTTTGGATTGACGTGAACTTACTTTTGAACCGTGCACCACCGGCAATCAGTCCGTGGGCGAACCAAGTGTCGGTTGCTACAGGTAGGGAGAGAGTAGTCGTGCCAGTCCGTTGCGCAATTTGATCCATAGCGGGAGATCATTGATGTGTTCGAGGCGCATCTCGCGTGCGCCAAGTGCTTTTGCGTCAAGGATGGCATGGAGTTCTTCTGACAATGTTCGATGATAGCATTCAACATTGAATTCAAAATTCAATCTCAGACTTCGGGGATCCCAATTAGTGCTTCCAACAAGGGCCCAAACGTCGTCCACGAGCATGAGCTTTGTGTGATCAAATGGTGGCTTGGTGAAAAAAACCCGGCACCCGTGTTCCATTATTTGCCCGATTTGAGCCATAGCCGCCCACTCGACGAGTTTAACGTTGTTGTCTGACGGGAGGTAAATCTCGACCCTGATGCCACGCAGAGCTGCCACTGAAAGCGCTTCTATCAGGCGAGAATCCGGAAGGAAGTAGGGGCTTACGATACGCACACGTTCCCGCGCTGCTGATAGTGCCGCAAACATAAGTTTGCTAAGCGTTTCGAAATCCTCGTCAGGTCCGTGTGAAATCCCGCGCGACCAGACTGAACCGCTGCGAGAAAGCTCGGGAAACCATGCAGCACCTTTCAACTGCTCACCTGTGGTGAAGGCCCAGTCCGTAACAAATACTTGTTTGAAATGGCTTACCACCGGCCCTTCAAACTTGAAATGCAGGCATTGCGTCGGCCCCTTGGGATCGAGGTTCAGGCAGTGCGCTTCGCGAATATTGGTTCCACCTGTAAAGCCAATACAGCCGTCTACAACAAGGATTTTTCTGTGATTTCGCAGGTTCGAAAAACGACGTGAGGAGAACCCGCTTGTGGGAAGAAAACTCGCTGCCTCAACACCGACTGCTTTCAAACGGGTAACCATGTTTTCCTCGCTGTAGCGAGCTCCAACGCAGTCGATAAGAACGCGTACTTCCACGCCACGATCCTTGGCACGAACAAGGGCATCCAGAAATTCTTGTCCTGCTCGGTCACTGTCAAAAATATAACTCAGCAAGCCTACTGACAGTTTGGCGCTATCGATGGCCGCGATCATTTCTGGAAAAGCCTCATCACCATCCCGCAAACAATGGACTTTGTTTCCCGGCAGCAGCGGCTTTGCGCTAAGAGCCTCCCCGGCGCGGGCTAAACCGGCAATGTGAGGAAATTGGACATTGGTCTCTTCAAACAGCACTCTCTCGCTCTCCGAGAGTGAGAAGTTTGGAATCTGCCGCATGATATCTGACAGGCCCATCCGCGTACCGGCGCGGTTGATGCGATTAACTCCCAGAACGACATATGCCAGCGAGCCCACAAACGGCGCAAGCCAAGCAAGGGCTGACCAGCCGATGGCCGCGCGCGTGTCGCGTTTTTTTAGAACGGCATGTAAAGTAACGCCGAAGGCCAAAAAAACCTGCGCAAGCATGACGAGAAATGCCCAAACATAGACGAGGCTCAATTCGCAATTCCTCCAGATACAGCTGCAACTCTTAAAACCTCACCCTAACCATTTTGGCTGGCATCAGTGCAGAAAGTTTAGGTTAATAAATGTATTGAACTAATCCTTGGGTTACAGGCCTTTGCGATTGGCGTGGTTGCAGTGTTTTCTTCAGTTCTTGATAAGTAAACGCCCACTTGGATCGCGTCGCTGACGATAAAAGACGACGCGGCAAACATCTGCAGTACACCTGTCACTCCAAAATCTCTGCAAGCACAGCGAATGACTGCTTCCCCCCCAAGGTGCCTTCTACCGCGGTAGCAAAGCGAACAAAGCTGCCATTTCGGGCTAGTTCACGTGGTTGTCATTTTCTTGCAAAAGGCTGCCTGGGCGGACTTTCCGACCGTTTGCCGTGTAGCAGAAAACCGTTACAGAACTCACATTATTTGCGTTCGGTCTGTCCGCAAATAATAGAAACGGCTCCCAACGTTTATCGGGAGCCGTGGTTACTGAATAGGAGGGGCTTTGGGAAATCAGGCGTGTCCACCACCGATCAAACCGATACCCGAAGTCAGTCCGAACCAAGCTTTGACCCTCAGACCAACCGCCTTGATGATACCCATTGCCTGGATCCCGTGGGCGACAAGTGTACCTTCCATGTCACCTTCAAAACTGGTGGTGTAGGATTGAACGATGCAACCACTACCTGGCACCAATAGTTCGCGGTGCTCTGGGTGTACGAGGTCAAGATGAACGACGATCTGACCCCGTTTAGCCTTTTCACTAGGTTCGATTAGTCGACCGCTGGGCGCAAGTTGACCGGAAGAAATCGATTCCTGAATACGTACAATCCTTGCTGGAAGCACGGTATTGCGCATCGAGATGTTAAAGTTGCTTTCGCAAGCCACTTCTGCCGCCATACCTTCGTACAGTTCGGTGCGAGAAACCTGTGAAAAACCAGCAACGATACGTCCGCGTTCAGCATCTTTTCGATCCGGTACAATCAGCATGGCAGGGCTCATTGCGGCTTGCGCTGCGCGCGATCCGACATTTAGGGTTACCTGTTCAACGACACCCTCGACGGAGCTGAGCGTCAGCGTCTTTGACAGTTCCACCTGAGCTTGCTTCAACGACGCTCGCGCCGACGCGAGTTGGGCAGGCAAAACTGCCGTCGCCTGGACTTGCGCCACACCAAGTTGCGTTTCAGCAGCCTCAACTTCTGCTTCCCGAGTGCTCAAAGTTGCCTGAGCGCGTTCCAGCTGGCTCACTTGAAATGCTGCGGAGCCCTTCGCTTGAAGCGCTTTGTGATCCATTAGCACCAGCTCGGCCTGCTCTCGGGCGGTTATAGCGGCATCCAGCACGGCTTGCGCAGTCTGGACTTGCAACTCAGTTGCCAGTTTTGCGCTTTCGATCTCTTCAACTTTGCGGGTCGCGAGATCTACAGCGGCTTGTTCCGACGCATTCTCGACTGCAAACAGCGGATCGCCTGGTTCTACATGATCACCGCCCTTAACGTAGATATCGGTCACTGTTCCACCATTCTCGGCGACGACCGGAACGGTTCTGAATGGCACAAGGCCAGTGTAGGACTTGGGGTAGTTGTAGAATACGGCAAAGAACACGATCAGGGCCAGGACGAACCACATGAACAACGCCCGGTGAACGTTGTAGAGGGTGACCGGTAGCCCGCGCCATTTCAGATAGATCACGCGCAGGACAAACGGAAAAGATGTGACCAGAAGCTCAATCATTTTACCAACTCCTCTTTCGATGGGCGCCACCACAACATGAAGTCGCGAGCGATTGCGGTCAGGATAAGGGCGCCCGGCAGTAGACTGCTGAAGTGGCTGAGGGCAGGCATCAGCTCATACGCCAAGGCTACGGTAAGCATCGTCGGAATGGTTGTACGCAGCGGAGTGCCAATTGATTTGTGTTCGGTGTAACGTTCAAAACGCGCATAGAGATGTACGACCAGCAGGATCGCAAGGAAGAGAACAACCAGGCCGACCCATGCGTAGGTGTCGGTTTGATTGGGCGCGACCCACCATCTGGGATCGCCGCCAGCGGCAAAGGCCGGAGTTGTAATGACGCCAACAAAGGGCGCCAACAGGAACGCGGGTGGTTTCATTTTTTAGGTCCTTTCGTTGTGCAGCCAAGCTGCGCATGTAGATTTTCAGTGTCTGGAGAACGTCAATTCTCGGTTGGTTGTTGTGCGGGTTCTGAGGGCTGCTCCTGCGGGGAGTAGGGGGGATCCCAACGACGCCCGTTCGGTGTTTTCTCGCCAAGTGGCGATGCTTGCAGGCCTTGATTGTTGCCGCCGGACCATTCCTGTCTGGCGGAGTCGTGGATTGCTTTGAAAACGCGGTAGTACCTTGCGAAGTGGATCATTGCGTTGTCCTTTCTGATGACCCGGACTTAACCGCCATCGCGTCCGCGATCCTGAGGGTTCTGGACATTTGTTATTGCCTTCTGGACAATTGCGGTGATTGCAGGGGGTTGCGTGCTAATCAGAGGAGGGCGCAAAAGTGCCACGCATCAGCGCTTACAGACTGCAAAATGTCGGGCGGCGTTATTCGCAAGAACCCGGCGCGCGCATTCCGTTTCCTGAGGTCCTGGAAATGGCGGGGGCACCTTCTGATATCGTCGACAGCCCCGACGCCACCGTCGAGCTGCTGCATGAAGCAGGCACAGTTGAAACCACCTGTCGGGTTCTGGAAGACAAAACCTTCGCTGCGCGGGTGGGGCTTTCTGCGCAAGGTCCCGGAACGCTTCTGGCTTACATCGTGCGGGCTGCCGAGACGGTCGAAGATGCCCTGGCATTGACACAGCGTTTCTACGCAATGCAAGACCCCGACCTGCGTCTGGACGTAGTTGGGGCACCCGATCAGCCAAAGATCACTCTGGAGAGCAGTGTAATCCCGGCGCATCAATATCCTCGCCATCGCGAAATGCTGATTTTCGGCCTTAATAGGCGACTTCAACAAATCACCTCTGGCGGGCTTGCCCCGATCTCTATCGAGCTGGAAACAGACGATGCAGAACACTGCCGGTTGCTGGCCGATTTGGCGGGATGTGAAGTGGTAGGCTTCAATTCCGGATACGCCTTGGTTCTGCCCTCAAACGGCATGAGCTTTAGGATACCAACGGCAGACAGTAACTTGCTGGGGCATTTACGCAGGCACGGGGAAGAGCAACTGAAGGCTCAGCCTGATGCCGTCCGCAGCCTTTCCGACCGCATTGTGGACATGCTCGGGGAGCGTCTTCCCGGACCGATACCAAACGGCGACGATATAGCAGGAGAGCTTGGACTGACGCGGCGCACTATGACCCGGCATCTGTCGGCCGAGGGAACAAGTTTTAAAGCACTCTTGGAAGGGGTTTTGTGCGACCTGTCCAAGCGGATGCTTCGTAGTGGCGAGGGTGTTGCCCGCGTTGCGTTCATGCTTGGATTTGCGGATCAGGCCGCCTTTTCAGTGGCATTCAAGCGATGGACAGGTGAAACGCCCGCCAGGTTCCGTAAAGCAGGCCGTTAGGAGCCCCGACCCTTGCAACGTGCGGGGGACGTTAGATGTCCAAGATCCACAAAACCTTGTCCCGTCTCCAAAAGAAAGCAGGCCATAGGGTCACTTAGTTCAATGGCACACAGCAGCCGAAGTGGTTGCTGACCCAGAACAAGGATGAACCCTATGAAGACCTCGAAGAAACTCTTTTTCGCCCCGATCTCAGGCGCACTTCTGATCACCATGGCAGCAGCGGCTCATGCCGACTACGTCACAGACAAAGCGATTAAAGGCGCAGTTGTCGGCGCCACTGTCGCCGGTATCGCTGGCGAAAGCATCGTAGGTGGCGCGGCTGCTGGTGCCGCAGTCGGAGCTGTGGGCGGTGCGATCCAAAAGGACAATTTTGAAGACGCGCAGGACGAAGCTCAAGAGCGCCGCGACGACTTCAAAGAAGAGCATAAGGACTGGAACGACTAAAACTCGACCGCCAGCGAAACAGAAAAAGGAGAAACACAGCCGAACAAAACTGACCGGTCAGAATAAGGCCCATTGGCCCTGCGTTGTTAGCATTCAGACGCCATTTGACTGACCATCCCCGCACAGAACTCGCACAGTTTCTGATAGTTGCCATCCAGCTCACAAACGAGCCGGGTGGCAACTTTGTTTTGGACCCTCAAACGTAACTCCTTTGCGGAAGCCGCAGATCCGAACTTGAGGCGCCCAACTCGCCTCGGGTTTTGTCCAAAACCCAAAAACAACCGTCCAGAACCCAAACGAACTGAAACAGGCACCAACCCAAATCCGGCTCATCTGAAGGACATCGACGAGTTGGCAGCCTAGGCACTTCTGTTCACTGCCGCTCTTTGCAACCCAATGCCAAAGGAAACGGCAATGAACCTATTCGCAAACTTCGACGCAGAGACCCTGGCACGCATCCAGTTTGCCTTTACTGTGTCGTTTCACATCATCTTCCCGGCCTTTTCCATCGGCTTGGCAAGTTTCCTGGCTGTCCTCAACGGCCTTTGGCTTTGGCGCAAGGACAGGACTTACCTCAATCTCTTCAACTACTGGAAAAAGATCTTCGCAGTTGGCTTTGCGATGGGTGTCGTGTCCGGCATCGTGATGTCTTACCAATTTGGCACGAATTGGAGCACATTCTCGGACACCGCCGGGCCCGTAATCGGACCCCTGATGGCCTACGAGGTCATGACAGCCTTCTTTCTTGAGGCAGGTTTCCTAGGTATCATGCTTTTCGGTCGCGAACGCGTCGGTCCCGGCTTGCATATGATGGCCACGGCGATGGTCGCCCTTGGCACTCTGATATCGGCTACGTGGATCTTGTCCGTCAATTCCTGGATGCAAACTCCGGCCGGGTTCGACATCAACGAGCTGGGGCAATTCATCCCCGTGGATTGGTGGTCGATAGTCTTCAACCCATCCTTTCCCTACCGCCTGACACATATGGTTCTCGCCGCCTACCTCACCACGGCATTTGTGGTGGCCGGGGTCGGGGCCTGGCACTTGCTGCGCCGCAATCGAACGGCCGAGGTCACCCGCATGTTCTCGATGGCGATGTGGATGGCCGTTCTGGTTACCCCTCTGCAGATCGTCGCGGGCGATCTCCATGGCTTGAACACGCTGGAGCATCAACCGCAGAAAGTAATGGCGATGGAGGGTCACTTCGACAGCCATCCCGAAGGCGCACCACTGATCTTATTTGGTATTCCAAACGAGGATGTGAAGCGCGTGGACTATGCCATCGCGATTCCGAAACTATCATCGCTGATCCTAAAACATGACCTGAACGCCCCGCTTGACGGGCTGGACACTATTCCTGACGATGAAGAGCCCCCGGTCGCGATCGTCTTTTACAGCTTCCGCGTCATGCTCGCTATTGGCTTTGCCATGTTGGGTGTCGGCATGTGGTCGCTTGTTCAGCGCGTTCGAGGCCGCCTCAACGAAGATCGCTGGTTGCAGCGGGCATCCGTCCTGTTGGCGCCCAGTGGGTTTGTAGCAGTGCTGGCCGGTTGGATCACCACCGAAGTGGGGCGCCAACCATACACAGTGTACGGGCTGATGCGGACATCGGACTCCATCTCACAAGTGGATGCGACTGCTGTTGCAGCGTCTCTGGTTGCCTTCATTGTCGTGTATTTCGCCGTTTTCGGGGCGGGCACGTTCTACATGTTGCGCCTCATGGGAAAAGCACCTGTCGAAGGTCTACAGGAAAATCACAAACCCATTGAAATCTGTACCTTTGCGGAGGCGGCGTAATGTTTGAACTTTCGACAATCTGGGCAGGCATCATTGCCTTTGCCGTTCTGACCTATGTGATCCTGGACGGATTCGATCTTGGAATTGGGATCCTCTTTCCATTCGCAAAAACCGACAAAGATCGCGATGTCATGATGAACTCGGTCGCGCCGGTATGGGACGGAAACGAGACCTGGCTGGTCATGGGCGGAGGAGGTTTGTTTGCTGTTTTCCCGCTGGCTTATTCCGTGGTGATGCCCGCGATCTATCTGCCTGTAATCATAATGCTACTTGCGCTTGTCTTCCGAGGTGTCGCCTTCGAATACCGGTGGCGAACGGTGCGCGGGCGCTGGCTGTGGGATGTTGCGTTTCATGGTGGCTCAACCGTAGCCACCCTATGCCAAGGCATCGCGCTTGGCGCTCTGGTTCAGGGTATCCATGTCGAGGATCGGGTGTACGCAGGTGGACAGTGGGATTGGCTGACGCCGTTCTCTGTCTTGACGGGTGTGGCCTTGGTGATCGGGTATGCCTTGCTGGGTGCGACCTGGCTCAATATGAAAACCACGGGCGAGATACAGCACCGGATGCGTTCTTATGCCCGTCCGCTGATGTTCACGACGCTTGCGTTGATCGGCGTCGTCAGTCTTTTGACCCCATTCCAAGACCCGATCTATCTGATCAGATGGTTTTCGTGGCCCGGTGTCGTCTTCTCGGTACTTGTGCCGGCTGTAGTTACCGTCATTGCATGGATGCTCGATCGCGGCCTAAAGGAACAGCGCGACTACCAGCCCTTTTTCTGCGCCATTGCCTTGTTCGCCGTGTGCTTCATTGGCATCGGGATCAGCTTCTATCCCTATATGCTACCTCCAAGCCTCACGATTGCTGAAGCCGCCGCACCGGACAGCAGTTTGGCTTTCGCTCTGGTCGGAGCCGTCATTCTGCTGCCTGTGATCCTGGCTTACACCGCCTACACGTACTGGGTTTTCCGCGGGAAGATCGATCCAGAGGAGAATTATCATTGAAACTGCTAAAGCAAGTTTTCTGGTTCGGCGCGATCTGGTTCTGCAGCGTCTTGTGCCTAGCCACTGTCGCTTACGTAATCAGGTTGTTCATCACCTGAAATACCAAGGATACCAATGCTCGCACATCGGCGTGTCCAACTGGCGCACGCATTTGTTCAAGTGTCGAAAGAAACCCAGTTCCGAACAGCCAAATTCCGAAGAACAAGCAACCGGCCTGGTCGTCTCATCTTTAGAAATTCTAAGGGGCAATGATGCTTTCTCTTCCAAAATTAATGCCGGTGCGGTGGGATCAGATTGATCCTGCTCTGCCCATTCCACTTAAACAACGAAACCGGGGCGGCAGTCGTTCGTCCGGCATGTTGCCAAAGTTGTTCAAAGGGCTCATCGCTGCAGGGCTTGTGACCTGTGTTCTATTGCCCGTCACCTCAGCCCTCCCAAGGGCTGTCTCTAAAGACCTAACCCTTATTGTTGATCTGTTGCTAGTCCTGTTCTCTGCGCTTGTCATTTTTGCTTCCACAGACGCAATAGTACCGAAAGGGTCAACACTGCGGGACACCCTCGGACGAGGCTTGGCCTCTCTCGGTACAGCGCTTATCATTTCACCCGTGGGGCTCTCGATCCTGTTCGCACGATACCTACAAGACTGGGTGTCAATCATAGAAGACACGTCTATCGAACAGGCGGGAAGAACAGCGGCATCCCTGTTTGGTGGTGTCTTTGTTGCTAATGCGCTTGCCATGGGATTGGCGTTGGGATTTCTATCGTTGCTATTTGGATTTAGGCTGATGCAAAATCGTCCAAAATCACTTGTTTCGCCTTAGGCGGGTGAGTTTCCGCTTTGGGTTCACAGCGGTCATTCGAAAGTTCACATTAGGGAGGGACCTCCGCTATGCGGACAATGCGGGCAATCGCTGCTGTCCCATTTGGTGTCAGCTTTTCCGACGGCCAGCTCGGTCGCTCAAATCCCTTTTGGGACCCTTTTTTCGGAAACGCGTCACCCCACCGGGATTTGCCGGCCGACTTAGGCTTCTCGAACGCAGGCTGAGGTCATCCACAGTGTTGAGGCCGGGAACTTCGGGTCTGGATCACTTCCGCCGACAAAATTGACGACAATCGTAAAAGCACGTAGTTTTTGCATATTTCTTGAGGGACTTTGCAATGATGCGTTTTATCGTCAGTAGCATTTTCGCAGTGCTATTTCTGTTTTCTCATCAAGCAAATAGTCAGCATATACCTCAATACGATGCCTCGTCGCTTGCTGCCGAATTGAGGTTTTATGGCCTTAAGGACCATATGCCGGTAGCTGTCGCTCCAGGAATGCTTTTTTCGGAGGCGTGGGACAGGCAGAATAGGTTGGTTGTCGTTGTTGTTCATTATCCAGACATCAATACCAACCCAGCTGACCATCTCGTTGTCGCAGGACAACCCGATTATGTGCGATTTCTCCAAACGCTTTATGTTGACCATCTGGCAAAGCATCGCGTGGACACGTCAAGGATCAGACGGGCTGGTCAGATGCAATTCGTTCATATGTATCACATTGTGAATGGAGCTCGGATACCTCAAAGCTCTAGCCAAATGACAACTGTCGCAAAGGGAGAGTATAGGATTCACCTTCGTCCAAATGGGTCGGGCGGTCTTGTAGGGGACGTCGCTCAGGATCGGGTAGACCCAGGCGGCATGACGGCCGGCAAAAGGTCTAATGCATTAGAAGTTGTCGTAAAAAGAGAGAACCAGATAGACGAGCGAATTCTGGAGAGTTGGAAAAAACGCGAAACCATTGCTCAGGAGCGCATTGATGCCCAAAAAGCCATCTATAAAAACGCAGTGCGAACCGGAGCTGTCTATAAGGGTTACGATTACTGGGTGAATTTTCAGGATCCAGTACTGATGGCAGCAATTCTGAATGGCGACGGCCAGGGGTATAACCTTGATGGCATCCTGATGGGGTGGGTGGCAGCTTTTGAGGCTCAATGCAGCCATCTCCTGGCGGAAGACTACTTTGAGTTCGAAGATCAATACATGGTCACCTATCGGTCCAGACTTGGCAGGCCGAAATCATCGTATTCAAGCAGTAACTCCGTCAGAGTAAGAAAACACTTTGCTCCCTATGTGGATGCAATTCGTCGGAATAAGTTCGGGCCGTCCTTCATGGTAGCACTCAATCAGCTAACAAGGGTGTGGAATGGTGACCTGACTGCGGTTTTTGAGGTTCCAAGCGGATTGAGTGCGCCAATTATTGATGCAGCCGTATTCATTCGCTCGAATGGCTGCGAGAGCAATTCGGTTCAGCAGTTTGATCTTAATCTCTTGAATGCGTTGGGCGGTGGATTGAGCGTACAGCAATCTAGTGCGCTTGATGCTGACAAATCTCGTTCAGAATCTAGCATAGAGCCGGGCAGTTCAAACTTCCAAACGATTTCGGAGGCTTGCTGGCACGCAAGCATGTATGTAGCCACTTCGTTGAAACCTGCCACTCCTCAGCTCTGCGTTTGCGAGGAGAGTGTTTTTGCAGACCACTTGTCTCCGAGTTTGAAGCAGGAAGCGCTCTCGGACTATCCAAAGTTCGCACTTGATGTGAAAATGGCGAAAACTCCAGAGTACAAAAAATTGCGGGCGAAGCGATATCAAGCTTGCAGGAGTATTCTGGAGTAGATTTCTGATAAGGTTAGCTTATACGCTGCTTGTTTTGAATTTTTCAGCTGACGGGAAAACAGTATTCAGGCCCGGCGTATTGGTGGCATGAAGCGGGCACTAAGTAGCAGTGAGTAGCAGAAGGCCGATGGTGGTTCTTGATGGCTCGAAGTACGCGTGGAGCCTGGACTTCGTTAGTATGCGTCCGACGAATGGGCCGTTCGTGCTGTACAGTGAAATGCTGTAACTGCGAGCCACGCTCGTTTTGAAACGTCCGGTTCGAGCTCATAGCGGAAATTCGAAAGTTCACAATCAGAAGGGACGTCCGCTATGCGGACATAGCCGACATTCAACTTAAGTCGCCGGGGCAGGTTGGAAGGCCACAAAGCAGACCTTCTCTGAGTCTGCAGTATCAGGCGCCACGATCGGCAGCAGCATGTAGAAAGCTGACTTTGCAAAGCCTCGCGCTCGGCCCGTAGACGAGGAACATTAACTGGCAAATTCCTGCCGGGGAATAGGCCGGGCTCTTTTCATAACCCCAAGATCGCCATAAAACTCCGCAACCCCTCAAACAGGCAATATAGCTTCTTGCAAAACAGCGACAGCAAAACGACTACGAAATGGCCGCGCCAGTCCGGCACTGCCCGCGCTGCGTTTGCGATGGTTTGTTTTGCTCTTCTATCTGCCTGCGCTCAGGGCTCAAACGAGGCGGATCTCGACCCAGAACGTCAGTCCATGGCTTTGCGCGAGGTCTCACAAAAACAAGCTCGAGGGCAAAGGGTGTGGTGTGTACCCTACGCACGTAACCTCAGCGGTATCGAAATTCGCGGAAATGCCAAGGACTGGTGGGGCAAGGCGCGCAATACTTTTGAGCGAGGTAGTGAACCGGTTGTCGGTGCGGTCATGTCATTTCGAGCAACCCGAGGGATGCCCCTTGGTCACGTGGCTGTCGTATCCGATGTTATCACAGACAGGGAAGTCATCGTGAACCACGCCAACTGGCACCGCAACAAGGTATCGTTGAAAATGGGCGTCAAGGATGTATCCAAAAACAATGATTGGACTCTGGTCCGGGTCGAAAGCAATCCGGGCCGGTATGGCAGTTTCTACCCGGTGAACGGGTTTATTTATCCCAAAATTGACGGTTAGCCTGATTCAACTATGTGCCGTATCCTCCACACATCCGGCGGAGGCGTCACAAGCGGCCCTTTTTTCGGAAACAAAGTGCATACACGAGCCGCCTGCGTATGGAACAGGTGTGGCGGTACTCTCTCGCATATCGGAAAGTGCAAAGCCTGACTTTGAATGTTAGGTTTGGGCTGCAAACGGCCCAATGCACCTGCAGCTTCCAAGTTTCACTGAATTGGCGGCAGTGGGCTCGAAACCACCAATTTGATACTCGCTGCAATGAATGGCCACTGCGAGCCCTGCCTATTATTTCATTGGGGTTCGGTGATTGCTGGGTTCACCCTTACCTAACGGTGCTCTTTTGGCACCCAGTCTTCGGCCTCGTTGTTCCAGAACCTGTTAGGATTGTCCTCGTCCATTCCCCGGATATGGAGCGTCCGCATGCACGGCTCTACGAGGATCACCGGCTCTTCGTAGGGGTGTGATGAATAGATGTTTCTTAGAACCTGCACGGTTTTGGCTTCGTCACTGCCCAGAAAGAAAGACAGCTCCACACAGGGCACTTCGACAACCCTTTTGGTTGCCGTGTTGCGCCCACTCCCCAGTGATCTGAATTGTTGAATTCCCGGCGCGGTCCGATAGGTGACGCAATCGTAGTCGCCATACTCTAGAGCGTCATCGACCAGAACCGCGTCAATGATCTTTTGCACGTGTGTATCGGGCACCTGGACGACGATCCGCAGACCGTTTTCAGGAACGAACCTGTCATTTTTGAGTTTGGGCAATGTCATGTTTATCTCCAGCAGTTTCTGCCGAAATAGCTCATTTTGGCGATGTTCCGGAAAATGACGGTTCGTTATCGGCCGAACCGTCAGGTGTCACCCGAGCCGTCCAGAGTCTGTCTGCTCAGGCCGAACCAGCGTTCGAGCGCATCGAACCCGTCGTCGGAAATGGTAAGGGCGCGGCTACCGGTCCTGCGCTTCAACCAGTTCGCCGTCAGTGACTTCTGCATGATCGCTGTGGCCAGCGGGCCGGAAATGTGGTGCCGACGCTCTGTCCAATCAAGGCAGAGTTTTGCCGCAGGTTTCCCCGATGAAACAGGTGGAGGCTCGATCCCGATATCATCGAGGAAATCTTGATAACGAGGGCCGGATGTCAAAGCGTCATCTCTGAGATTCAGCACGTTAAGGGCAACAAGGCGCTTCGTCATCAGGACACCGAGCTTACCAGCAATATGATTGTAGCAACTGCGTGCGCGTTGTGTGTCTGTCGCGATCCGGCCGGGCCGAGACAGGTGGTCAGTCGGTGACAGAGTTGCCAATCCTTCCAGAACCTGAGCAACGTCAGCACTTGCCACCTGGTGATAAATATGCCGACCGCTTCGCAATGAAGAGGTCAGACCGGCAATTTCGAGTTGCTTCAGATGGGCACTCGCCGTCTGCGGGCTAACCTCAGCCGCACAAGCCAGCTCTTTGTTGGTGAATGCGCGCCCGTCCATCAGTTCGCACAAGATGCGGGATCGGCTGGGATCGGCGAGCGCGGCCCCGATTATGTCCAGTCTCGGTTCGATTGCCATGCAAGACAGATTAAGGACAGAAAACGAATGCAGCCAGTAATAACCGTTCGATGGCGAACGAAGTGAGCTACAAAGCGGACACTGATCAAAGGTCTGTTTTGTCCCGCTCACCTGTCTTAACTCACTGGCGCTTCCAATGTCCGATTTGCGCTGCAACCCGACGAACGCACCCGCAAAATCCGTCACACACAGGAATGGTGGCGTTGGGCTCAAACCGCACAATTGTGCTGTCGGCACATGCGCGTTCCAGAAACCACTGGCCAGATCTTCAGCTCCATGATTACTTGCGCTCTTACAGGCATCGAACAGCCAGGAGGCGCTCCATGACCAGGCGATACAGCTTTCCCGAGGGGCACTGGAATTGGCCGGTAACTCTGACGCACCACCATGCAGTGCGTGCGGGCGACATGGTCTTTACTGGCGGGCAGGTGGATTTGGATTCCCAGGGAGCCGTTCGCAACATCGGCGATCTGGATGCCCAAGTGCGTAATTCGATGACCTATATGCAGGATCTTCTGACCGACCTTGGCGTGGGTTTCGCCGATCTGGTGCGGCTGGTTGTATATTACGTCGGTGACGCGGGTGATGAGGTCCGGTTGCTGAACCTTCTGGCCGACATCATCGGAGATGAGGTTAAACCGGTGGTCAATCTGATCAACCTGCCTGAACTTTGTTACCCAGACATGCTGTGCGAAATCGAAGGCGTCGCCATGCGAGCTCCTGATGGCAGCGCTCTGCCCCGCGAGAACTTCCATCTCGACGCCCAGTCGCCCTTGCCCAGGGCCTTCTCGCATGTGGTAAAATGCAGCGACATGATCTTTACCGGTGACATGACCGCCCGCTCTGCCGACGGATCGGTCACCTATCCCGGCGATATCGTGGCGCAGACCCGATTGATGATGGAGCGTCTCTCCTGCGCACTTCAGATGGCAGGTGCGGGGATGCAGGATGTGGTCAAGGTCAACACGTTCTACCTTGGCGACGGCACGGCGGAAGATTGGGAAGTTTCGGCCCGCATCCGTGCCGATTATTTCCCTGATCCCGGTCCGACGCCCACCGGCATTCCCGTACCTTCCTTTCCCCATGATGGTTTGACCACACGCATCGCCGCGACCGCCTGTGCTCCCGGAGCGCGTCGAATCCGCCATATCTGGCCTGACGGGCACTGGAATTGGACCGCCGCACTGCCTTACAAACACGGAGTCGGTTCCGGCCAGCTCATCCATGTGGGCGGCCAGGTGGCACTGGATACGCAAGCTGAGGTGCTGGAACCCGGCGACATGGTCGCCCAAACCCGTATCGCAATGGAGAATGTGGCTCGAGTTTTGGATGAGTTCGGGGCCACTCTAGACGATGTGGTCAAGGTCACCACCTTCTATCAAGGCAGTGCCTCAGCCGAAGCGCTACACGAAAACCTGCTGATCCGTTCCAATTCCTACACTGCACCCGGCCCAGCCACGACAGGCATCCCGGTGCCCAATCTGGTCTACAAAGGCATGGTGATCGAGATAGAGGTAATTGCGATGCTCGAGAACAATATGGAAACGTGAATTTACGTCAAAGGATTCAACGCTAATCTGCGCGACGTTACACCCAGACCGCCCCGGGAGCGCTCTGAAGCGACTTCGGCACCTCGTATGAAGATGCAGTGTTTGTGATCGGGGATTGTGGAGACTGCGAGTAGCCCGAACAGGGGGCGCCTGCTTAGCTCCATTCGCTGCATGTTGCACCGGCGAAGGGCTGCCAGGTTGCTGACGACCGCTTTGGGCCCGTTCGGCCACATGAGGCAGGCTGCAAAGAACGACCGCTGTGAGCCCAAATATGATCGATGCCGCGGATAGCTCCCATGGCTGCTTGTAGTTCGACAGGGCTATAGGGACTCCCGTTGCACTGATATATTAGTGAGGGAGTTGTCCAAGTGATCGTTCCAGACGCTTTTTCCCATACGATCTTGAAGATCTGCCAATAGCATTGCGCCAATGGCTCCAATTGGGTTCACAACTATCTTGCTAGCTTCGGAGATCGTCGATGCGCGGTTAAGTAGGTTATTCACAGAAACAAGAAGTTGAGCCTGCTCTAATCCAGCCACACATTTTTCTGGGTTCGCCGCAGCGTGGTTTGCAATTTCTGTGTCGATAGCTTTTGACTCTTCGACAGCTATCGCAAGACATTCGGCAATTTTTTTGGGATCGCTGACCACAAATCGCATTGTATTCTTGCCGACAAGAACGCTTGCCTGTCGAAACACCAAGTACTTTATTTGGGGCTGTACATCGTCAATCTGTGGTAGAAAAATGCTGATTGCACCTGTCAGGCGATTAAGGCGGTGCGATTGAAAGTAAAGCCGATAATTAGTGAGATGTAGCCGTCCTCCGATGCCTTCTTTACCTTTCATCCCCACCGCCCACATCAGGCCACTAGCGGCAAAAGCTTCTAGTTCATAGTCATCCAACCGAATGATAAAATTTGCTCCAAAAGTTTCTTTGACGACTTCGCCAGGCAATAACTTATTTGAAGGGAAGGCTGTTTGGCGTTTGATTATCGGATTGTTGACAAAAGCAAAAATGAAAATAGAAAACAAAAACCCCGAAATGGATGCGGCTATAAAGGCGGAAGCCCAACCCATCTGAAAAACCAAGGGAAAAAAGATTAGAGCACCGAAGGCAACGCCGGAAACTACATACTTCATCTGTCACTCCGCAGTACGTTGCCAGCCTACAATATTTAAAGTCGAACCAGGTAATTTGAGGTAGGCTAAGCAAAACTACAAAATCCTTAAGTCGCGAGCTTATGACTGGGAACACCCCGAATACAAGGCGTTGGTACGACCGCCGAGAAAGACCACTTTGTCCGCAAGGTGGAAATGCAATGAATTCCGCTGAAAGGCCGCATTGAACCCAGATCGGACAATGCAGAATGGGTTAGCCCACGTCTGTTTTTTTTAAACAGCAAGGAGGCGATAGCTGCCAGGATTTAAAAGCGCAAAGTGTTCGCCGATTTGAACGTGGGCATAGCTCAGGTGCAGACTGCCAAGCCGAAGCCTTTCCTCGCGCACTTTGCCAAGACAAAAAGTTTCTAGTGCGCGTGAAAGGAAGCTTGCTGAGCGTTAAATCAAGAACGCTTGGCCGCAGAAGAGGGGGGCTACTGTTTCCAGCCCCCCGAAGTGTCGGCGTCGACCCGTAAATTACACGATTTGAAAGTCGTCGACGTCAAGATGCCACACATTAGAAATGAGCACTGATCCCTTGTCTTCGATCTCGATCAAAGAACCTCCTCTTACCAACTCAACTGCGTTGGCAACGTCCAGCGCTGATCCGAAATCATCCGACGAAAAGATCAGCTCGTCGTGGGAGTCGAAACGGGCTACTTTGTTGTCTCCATCGATGTTCGTGAAATCGAAGCTGTCTGCCCCAAATCCTCCGCTGTAGAAGTCATTCCCTTCGCCATCAATAAAGGTGTCATTTCCGCGGCCACCAAACGATCTGTCATTGCCGGCGCCATCAATGAAAGTGTCGTCGCCACGACCGCCATACGATTTATCGTTGCCGCCACCGTCGATCAGAGTGTCGTTACCAGCGCCACCTGCAAGTCTGTCGTGTCCGTCACCGGCACTCAGGACATCATCGCCCCAACGACCCCAAAGCTTATCATTGGCACCGCCGCCTTCAAGAACGTCATCACTCCGCGATCCTTTGAGCTTTAACGGCTCCGGATCGAGGTCGAATGGAAGAAGTACGGCATCTATCGCCTGTATTTGACCATTGGCGGCTTCGATATCCGTCAGCCCGTCTATCAATTCTGGATTTGATATCTGCGGGTCCGCGTCGACCACTTTGTTGCCTTCAATGACAAGCGTCGCACCGTCCAGAAGTGTTCCAAGGACCTTTTCCTCTTGCAGGCCATCAACACGCTGGCCACCACCCAACACATGGTACTTCAGAACGTCTGACACAGTTTCAGCGCCGAGAACGGTCGCCAGAGCAGTTGCGTAATCGGCATCCACCACGTCCTCTGGTGCCTTTTCAACCACTTCGGCAACATTAATTCCGAGGCTGTCGGACAACGCAATGAATGCGTCGTCTGTCGGCGCAAAGACCGTAACATCGGCATTCCGGGACGCCGCAGCGTCCAACAAGCCGTTAATGTCGTTTGTAGCGATCAATGCGGCCGTCAGGATTTCAAAGCTGTCATTTCCGGTTGCAATGTCGGCAATGGTCGGTTGTGCAATCACCTCGGCGACATCCAACGGCAATAGAACCCGATCAATGGCCTGAATTGTGCCGTTGCTGGCCGCAATATCGGTCAGACCTTCAATCACTTCAGGGTTTTCGAGCTCAGGGTCCGCGTCGATCAATTCACCATCTTTGACGTCAAAGCTGGTGGCCAGCCCGTCAAGATCGACCAGTGTGTTGACAGAACCGGCCTCTTCGAGCTCTGCCAGAGAAGCACCACCGATTTTGACATGATATTTGAGTACTTGGCTTACCACGTCGGCGCCCAATACAGTAGCAAGTGCAGTAGCGACGTCCGCATCAACGACGTCAGCCGGGTCTTTTTCAAGAACGGCCGCGACATCGATGCCAAGGCTCTTGGCAAGCTCAGCAAAGGCAGCGTCAGTCGGGGCAAAGACAGTTATATCGGCATTCGGATCCAATGCCACGTCCAGCAGGCCGTCAATCCCGTTTGTTGCTTGAAGCGCGGCAACGAGGGTTTCGAAATTGTCGTTGCCGGAAGCGATAGACGCGATGGTGTCCATGGGCATTTCTTCCACCGGTGGTTCGGGCATCGGCGGCTCTGGTGGCTTTCCGAACAGCTTGTCGAAGACGTTTGACAGAAGGTTTTTAAAGAACATGGTGGTACTCCCCAGCAGTTTTGGTTTTGCACCAAAGGTGAACGTTGCTTCCTTTGGCAGCGGCAATCTGCTTTCGATTGCCCGGAACTGATGATGTTTACGGAAGCTTTAGTGAACTGGATCATTCAATCAGACGGCACGTCCGCTAACGGATGTGACTCCGGACACTTCCATGCGAGAGAGATCGCACCGAATAAGCCTCTTAACGCTCTGCATTGACGAGTTTTTTTGCTTGGAGCATCTTCGAAGCTGCCGTGCTGGACAAATTTTGGACGGCGTTACTAAAACAACTTCAACAATTCGCAAAACTCATTTGCTCGATCAGTAGTTTCATTGAGTAAGGCTTTTGGGCAGTTAGCGAACGGGCATTTGACGGATGGAATTGGACGGCAGCTTTGTCCGCAGAACAGCCATTTGCCACTTGGTGCTAAACGTCCGGAATGTGTGGCTCTCGACGTGCCACACATGCAAAGGACCGAAGCTTGGTCGACGGCTGATATGGGCTCAAAGTGACACGTCTGTTCAGCCACTAAAAACGAAAGAGCGAGTCACATAGTGACCGTTTTTTTAGCCTGCAAATCCTCACGGCAGAATGACCGCATTGATATCAATCAAGTTGGCGCTGGCTTTAAGGATTAGGTTGCTTGCATCACGACCATTGATCTAATCCGGAGAAGGCCAATTATACATCAGTCTCCAAGCTGGGTTCGTCCTGTAGCAATAGTCGCTGTGCTTTTTGGCATTGTGACGGTCTTTTCCGGGGGGACGGCACTATTCGGCGGTGCCGCAGCCAAAGCCGCCGTTGGAGACGCGGTTCCGTTGGTGCTGTGGTTCAATTTCTTTGCTGGTTTCGTTTATGTGCTCGGCGGATACACACTCCTTAGATCTGCATTCTGTGCGCAGCGAATTGCTTGGTTGATTGGTGTTTGTACACTTTTGGTGTTCGTTTCTCTGATAGCAATGGCAATTACTGGCACCCCGTTCGAATGGCGAACAATTGGGGCCATGATCTTACGTTCGACCTTCTGGCTAGCGATTGCAATCGCGCTATCTAAGAATGCAAAAAGCAGCCAAAAGACTTTGCGCCTGCACCGGATTAAACACTAGCTTTGCCCGCTGATTGCTATTGGCAAACTGCGCCAGAAATGTCCGGTTGGCGCGGTTCGCAACGTACTGCAGGTGCAAAAAAACATGAGAAGATTGTCGGCAGGTATGGGCTCTATGCGCTCTTTCATTGCGATATCGCTCAGCGACGGCGTAAAGGCAGCTTTTGTGCCCTTGCAACGCGCGCTGCCGGTCGGCCGACTGGTATCGTCGGACAACATGCATTTGACGCTAGCCTTTCTGGGTGATCAGGCCGAGGAGACGTTAGAGGAATTGCATGAAGAGCTTTTGATACTTTCAGCTCCACCCTTCGGCGTCTCCTTTTCAGGGATCGAAAGTTTTGGGCAGGTTCTGGCTGTCGCAGTGGAGGATTGTCCGGCACTTACAGCCTTGCACCAAAAAATCCATACTGCCATGCGTCGAGCCGGGATCGTGCTGCCCCGCCGGCGCTTTCGCCCGCATGTGACTATTGCTCGCTTCAAACCAGGACAACACGAGGCGGTTCAGCTCGTCCAACGTCCGCGCACTATGAACGCCTTGCCAAAGATGCCGGTGATCGGCTTTACCCTATTCCAATCGACCTTGCACCCAGAAGGTGCCAGACACGAAGCCTTGGCGCATTATATACTCAGGTGACGGGCGCCGTTGAAGCCAAACGGCCAGCGCTTGGCATACATGTATGAAAAAGAAGATCGCTGTTGAACGCCCGTCCAAAAAACGCTCCTTGGAGCGGTCGCAGCGATAACTCTGTTTGTCCACCACTTGCCATTACTCGCCGGTACTCCAAACGTCCGGTTTTCGCAGTTTCGTGACCTGCTGTACAAGCAAAATGCTGGACCACATTAAATAGCTGGAAAGGGCTCTTTCGACCACCGGGGACGTCGCAGAGAATGGCCGCATCGAGCCCAAACCTATTCGCTGTTTAGCTCTCATCCCATGGTGTCTGCCATCGACGATGGGATGATGACTAACAGGATGCACGAAAGCGTCAGACCGTCTAACGTGTGGCCGTCGTTGGCGTCGCCATTTGTGTCCAACCACGCCCCGCGTAGATGTCTGAACAGTGACCCGTTGCTTTGGTGGTAACAATTGGCGATTTTGGTCCAGTGGAACATCTCCGTTTGCTCTTGAGCCGGAGTATTGATTGCAGTCACAAGCCCAGCCACCGCATTTGCGCATTTGAACGACGGTAAGCCCGCCCCCTACCTGAAGAATCTCAACCGAAGGCCGCGATAGATAGCAGGTCGGACAAATACAGTCCTGACAACACCGCTTCGCCGGATCATTAATTCTGCGTAAAGCCGCTTGACTGGGAGGACCCCGTTACCGAAGTCTGGAACCTAGACTTTTTGGGCTTTCCAACTAAACATACTATTTAGATGTGTCTATTTTTGAAGTTCATTATGAGTTAGATCAAAATGCCAACATCGCGTGAATATCAGAGCAACCGAATTAAAGACCGTTTTTTGGATTCTAGGCTGCTCAAAAAGACTTCAAGAGTGGTTGCCCGTCCGATAATCAGCGAATCCACAGTCGAACAATACAAGCCTCTTACAACTGTCCGACCCGATGTCCTATCGAAAGATCAAGCCAATGCACTAATATCCGGGTGGATAGTGAATGGCGAAGCCAGAATGGTTGCCAGATTCGGAACGAGCGAATTTGCACCCATGGATAATTATTGGCTTGGGCATATTGCCTCTCGAGCCGAGAGAATACAGCATTATTTATACCGTGAAGGTATACCATTCCCGTCGAAGAGAACAATCCGCTCCATGCATCATGCAGCCGGCTTTTTCCCACCTGAACGGAAGGCACTCGAAAAATACCAAGCAATGATTTTGGATATGCTGCCCGAGGTGGACCTATTAGCATCTTGGGTTAATGGAGAAGCGGTTTACGCACAGCAATTGTCAAACGCAAATGTTTGTCATTTAGGTGGCATTGGACCTTTATTCAGCGAAACACCTTGGACCAAAGCGTTGGCAGGCAAGAGGGTGCTTGTTGTTCATCCTTTTGCGAAAACAATTGAGATACAATATTCAACCAAGCGAAGAAAGCTGTTTTCTGATCCCGACTTGATGCCGGAGTTCAAACTGATCACGTTGCCTGCGGTTCAATCCATAGGGGGCGCATCGGTGCCGTTTCATTCTTGGTTTGAAGCGCTTGATTACATGCACCAAAAGGCCTCAAAAATTGATTTCGATGTAGCAATCATTGGCTGCGGTGCTTACGGATTTCCTCTTGCGGCCCACATCAAACGCATGGGCAAAACAGCAGTGCATTTGGGTGGAGCAACTCAAATTCTATTCGGAATTACTGGTGCTCGCTGGGAAGAAAGTCCAGATTTCAAAAAAAAAGTAATAAACGAGTTTTGGGTTCGACCTTCGAGAGAGGAAACACCCAGTAACGCCTCCGAAATTGAAGGAGGATGCTATTGGTGAAATTCTGGCTCTGTCGCAGACTTTGGCGTCGATCAGAACGATCGCTTCCCGCCCTTGCTGTTTTTTGCTGCGGTAGCGATGCGCGCAAACTGGCCGCTCGTTGTGAAATTACGATTGGCGGCTCGGTCCGCCCATCTGCCATCTGGCGCCAGATTTTTTAACGTCCGGAATGTGCGGTTTGCGACTTGTTGCACGAGCGAAGCCGCAAAGTGCTATGAAGGTCTGGTAAGGGCTCATAGCGGACATTCGAGCGTTCAAAGTAGGGAGCGCCGACGCCTGTTTTTCGGACTATGCAGACACAATTTTTTAGTGGCGGCTACTTCCCGTTGGACGAAAGGCGATCAAATTCACGGTCAAGAAAGAATACAAGCAGAATTCTGATAAGAACGATCGCGCCCGCATCAACAATGTCAGCGATGAGCCCTGCAATATTCTCGATCATGTTCATGCTTGAAACGATTACCTCATGAGGCTTCAAAACCCACCGAACAGTGTCCCGAGCAGGATGATTGCAGCCAACGCAATCATCGGTACCAGAACAGCAACTACGAAGATATCACCATAAGCTTCACGATGGGTAAGGCCACATATACCGAGTACCGTGATGACCGCTCCGTTGTGGGGCAAGGCGTCAAGGGCGCCGGAAGCGACAGAAGTGACGCGATGCATGGCTTCCAACGAGGTGTTGGTTGCGGCGGCAAGTTCGACAAATTGCGAGCCTAATGCATCAAGGGCGATACTCATGCCTCCAGAAGCAGAGCCAGTGATCGCTGAGAGCGTCGTAACGGAAACTGCCACGGCAACAAGCGGATTGCCCTCGCTCAACTCGAGCATGACATCGGTGATGGATTGAAAAACAGGCAACGCCGCGATTACAGCACCGAAACCAACGAGGCTGGCTGTGTTGAAGATCGGCAAAACGGCTGCATCAGCGCCCTTGTTAAGGCTTGTTTTGACGCTTGCAAGACGGGGCCAATTCGTTGCGAGCAGGAATAAGATAGAAGTGGTCAGCGCTACAATAATGGACCACACACCACGCACGGCCTCAATGGTTGTCTGCCCAAACAACGGTTCTGCGAGGTAACTGGTATCCAAACGCGGAACGGCCAACTGTATGAAAAGGAAGTTTACCACGACCACAAGCACAACTGGCGTTATAGCCAGAGCGAAGGCTGGTTCATTCCTTTGGGTGACACTTCCCGGTTCAATCTCGTTTAAGTCGAAGCCTTCACCCTGAGAGCGGGCGCGCATCTCGCTATCCAGTGCGGGAAGAGCTTCATCGTGTTGTCCATATCCTTCACCGGAAGCTGCAGCTCTGGAGGCCCGACGGTTGAGCCACGCCATACCAAGGCCAGCCATAATAGTAGCTGCGATGAATCCAAGGCCCGGTGCGGCGAACGCAGTGGTTCCGAAGAATGGCATCGGTATGGCGTTCTGGATCGCAGGGGTGCCCGGCAAAGCCGACATCGTGAATGTGAATGCGCCAAGCGCGAGTGCGCCGGGGATGAGCCGTTTGGGAATATCCGCGTCGCGGAAGAGTGCTGCTGCGATTGGATAGATCGCGAATGCTACCACAAAAAGCGAGACGCCGCCGTAGGTTAGCACTCCACAGCACAGAACGACTGCCAAAATAGCTTTGTCAGCGCCAAGCTTGGAGATTACCCAATGTGCGATCGAACGCGCCGAACCGCTGTCGTCCATCAACTTGCCAAAGATCGCACCCAGAAAGAACAGTGGAAAAAACGAAACGATGAAATCGCCTGTATTTGCCATAAAAATCTGTGTGAAGCTTGCCAGTAGCGGCAATGCTCCCGTCAACGCAGCCGCCAGCAAAGCAAGGAGCGGCGCCAATATCAGCAGCGTGACACCGCGAAATGCAAAGTACATGAGCAACAAGAGCGAGAGTAGAACAGAGGCGATATCCATTTATGACTTGGGCTCCCGATCGGTACCTTCAGCCAGATGAGCCGGCTGGAGACTTTCTTCAAAAATCTCTCTTGGCCGCCAGGTTGACATCTTTCCGACGTCCGGCCATGCCGTCTTAACCCAATCTTCAGCAGTTTCGCGGCCGATTTGGAAAAGGTGATCCAGAAAGGCCATCTCGGCGTTCATCTTGCTGGAAACGCTGAGTTCACACATGGCTTCAGAAGAATGAATACGGTGCAACCGCCCATCTCGGTACGCGGCCCGATCGAGATTGTCATGCTCTATAATCTCCCATAGGAATCCAATTGAGCGGAGTTCTTTCATTAGGCTTGAGTTGAACGTGATCTCGTTAAGACGATTTTCGATCTCGTAAGGCGTTGTGGGGACATCCGCACGTTCGAACGGATTGATTTGAACTATAACGATGTCTCGCGCTTCGGTTTCGTCGACAAGGGGGAAGAGTGGTGGGTTTCCCATGTATCCGCCGTCCCAGTATGCTTCTCCGTCGATTTCAACAGCTTTGAAGACATGTGGAAGGCAGGCAGACGCCATCACCGCATCTACGCTCAGATCGGGTTGGCGAAACACTTTGGGCCGTCCGGTGCGCACATTTGTAGCGGACAGAAATATACGCGGTCCTTCTGCTGAATTGATGGCGTCAAAATCAAAACAATCCTTCACGAGATCCCGCAAGGGATTGAAGTTGAGCGGATTGAATTGATAGGGGGACGCCATTTGGCGCGTAAATTGCGAAATGATAAAGCCGGGAGAATATTCTAAGCTCCAGTCGCCCCGCAACCTGTCCCATAGAGTTCGCTTATAGGGACTCGCCGTGCTGGCTCGACTCACCCGCGTCCAGTAGCGCCTAAGCAAGTCGCGTGCACCCTCAGGCCCGGCCTCGGTCAGGCCCTGTGCGAGAGCGACGGCATTCATAGCACCGGCGCTGGTGCCGGAAATGCCCACGATTTCAATATCTTCAAGCTGTAGCAATCGATCCAGCACGCCCCAAGTGAACGCGCCATGCGATCCACCGCCCTGAAGGGCGATATCAATTCGTTTCTTGGGCACGGTTGAATCTCCTGACGACAATTTCGCAAGCCCAACATCAGTATGCCGCAACGCAGCAATCCCTCAAAGAAAAAGAAACTGAAAACACTATTTGTCGCATTTCAATGGCTGCTTTGGGCTTACAGCCGACATTCGAAAGTTCACAATAGGGAGGGACGTCTGCTGTGCGGACAATGCCGACCATGGCCGGATTGCCTGTATTGGTGCACTTATATTGGCTCATTGCACTCGAAGCGCACTAAGGAACGCAATCAAAGCGACCCTTTCGACGTCCGATAGATCCGGCATTAAAGCCATCTCTGTCCCAGGAACACGTCCTGCGGGATCGGCGATGAATTGATTGAGTTCTGAGACGCTCCAAACACCGGAAAGCGAAGCCATTTCGTTTGAGTAGTTGTAGCCTTCAACTCCGGCTTTGGTGCGTCCGACCACACCAATGAGCGACGGGCCGTGATTGTGCGCTCCGCTTGGTGCGGTTCCTTCTTCGATAATGTGGCATTGCGTGCAACCAATTGCTGAAATCCGCCCGAGTTCCAAGTCGGCCGTTGCTAATTCAGTTTCGGAAATGGGCGGCGGTTCGATTGGTCGTGCACCGCTTTCTGAGAGAAACGAAACCATCTCTGCGTTATCTTTCTTTTTGGCCAGATGGATCGGCGGCACACCCCAAAACTCTCGGGCATTAACGTTTGCACCATAAGCCACAAGAATTTTGGCGGCGTCCAATGCGCCCCTCTCGGCAGCATCATGAAGCGGCGTATAGCCCTTATCACCTGCCTGTGCGCTTGGATCCGCTCCCGCATTCAGTAAAAGTTCAACTATCTTTTTATGGTTGCCGCGGGCAGCCTTTTGCAAAGGACTACCAAAGTCGAGCATCGTGTTGGCATCTGCGCCATGTTCGAGAAGTATTGCGACAACGTCGGTGTGGCCGGACTGAGCGGCGAAGAACAAAGGCCTCTCCAAACTGGTTGGATCAACGCCTTCTTCGGCGGCGAGCGCAGCCTTCAAAGCCTCAACGTCTCCTTTTCTGGCTGCCTGCAATATGTCGTCAGCACGAGCAATCTGCGAAGACAGCAAAACCATAAGAAGGGGACAGAATAGCCAATTGAATACTCTGAATCGAAGCATCGTACGGTCCTCGAACAGTGGGTTCTCCGTCGATTTTACCATATTTCACCGCGGAGCGCTGATTGGGGTCATATCTTACTTAGTACAACGAGATCTGCTTACGCCATTGACCCGATGCTAGGTCCGCTTTGGGCTCACCGGAGACATTCGAAAGTTCACAATAGGGAGGAAAACCAGTTGTCAAATTTCATTGTTTTTGCAGCTCTTATTACGACAAATCTCTTCTTCTACTCGCGTGCTCAAGCACAGCAAGGTCCACTTGGGTACGTATATATCGGTGGAGTTCCGATGCACTGTACGTCAAGTGCAGGGCAAAGGGTGGCGATCTGAGCAAAGCTCAAGATGATACTACGGGGCAGTAAGAGCCAATTATTAATAAGGATACGGCACGCTATACACGCCATATTAATTCACTGAAAAAGTTTGATGGCGGAGACGAAGGGATTCACTGACGTGATTTAATTTGAGCCTTGCAGCTAAGGAAATATGGTGAAATAGACACCTAACGTGTGGTGATAACGTGTGGTGACGTGATGGCAAGACTCGAGAAACGACGGCGACTTTACTATGCCGTTAGGGACATACCACTAGACGCTCAAAAGCGCATCGGAAAGTCGCGCTTCCTTAGATCCACAGGCACCGGAGATCATGCGGCAGCCAAACTGGTAGCAGCCACTTTTGACGTAAGCTGGCTGGAGATGATTAGGAATGCCACCCGTCCAGAGAACGACTCCGCCCCCAAAGAAACCGCCGAAGACAGGATGCACCGCAGGGCGAACCACTGGCGACAGCGGATTGCTAACGCGGCACCGTCATCAAGGGACATAATCATTGAACAGATGAAGGAAGAGGCCAGTCAGGAAGCAGACCCTTCTGACCATGACGATTTCCACGGTATCCGTCGAGGCGAGCTATTCGTTGAAATCGCCTTAGGAGAACACGCGCAAACAGACGAGCATCTGGATAGTTTCCTTGAGGCCAAAGCCCGAGACACGAAGCCAAAAACGATAGACCTGTACAGGGGTAGCCTAGTTCGCTTCTGTCAGCACTTTCCCAAGACCTCCGATGTTAACCACCAGTCAGTAAAAGATTGGGTGGCGCAGTTGAGGGACGAAGGGACAAAAGACAACACCCTACAGAGAACATTTTCTGCGGTGCGTGGGTATTGGAGACACTTACAGGACCGTGGGGTGGTCACGGGGGACAACGATCCGTTTGCCAACGTCCTGAAAGTCGGGTCCCAGAGCAAGAACCGAAGGGGAAAAGCGACACCCTATGTTCCGTTTGAGCCGGTGGACGTGGTAAAGCTGTTGAACTCAGCGGTCACCAGCGGAGACGATGCTCTGGCCAATCTAGTCACGCTTGGCATGTGGACAGGCTGCCGGATAGAGTCACTGTGCTCACTCAAAGTCGAAGACGTGAAAGACGACACCTTGCGGGTCAGTGACAAGACCGATGCCGGGGATCGCATCGTCCCCGTCCACGAAAAACTCAAAGGCACTCTGTCTGAGCTTTGTGCGAATAGCGCCGACGGGTATGTCCTTTCCGGTTTGTCCTCGAACAAATACGGTGACAGGTCCAATGCCATCGGTAAACGGTTCGGTCGGCTCAAGGAACGAATGGGCTTCGAAGGGCGGCAATGGGGCTTCCACAGCATCCGCAAGACAGTCGTTACACAACTCCAGCACTCGAATGTCCCAGAAGAGATCACGATGTCGATTGTGGGCCACGAGAACCGGTCAATCACCTACGGTTTGTACAGCGCAGGACCCAGCCTCAACCAGAAGCGCGCGGCCATCGCGAAACTGAGCTACCCGACGATATGAATGAGCCACACAGCGCGCCTGTGTGAGTCCCACAGCGGCCAAGTGGAGTCCCCGCACCCCACCCCAGCCAAAGCAAGTTTTCGTCGCTCTACGGCCCGCCTAGCGCACCGTCTTCGCGCGGAGGGAAATGGTGCCTCCTATCATCTTGCTTTTCGCCGGGTTACACGATTGGCCGCGCTTATTCCTTTGATCGAAAGCAGACGAGAGAAGGACATAGGATCGACTAACTGATGAAGTCCTCTGTTTGGAACAACCTAGGTTGTTGTGGTCGTTCCATACCAGAGCGTCTTGCCGAACGTCCCCCTCAAGAATGCCTCTTGCCTACATACTGTAGAGCATATTAGTGGGCTAAATGCTGAGGTCCTCAGTGGGGGGTATATTCTATCTAATTACCCCATAACTGAGGGTCCTCTCTAACGTCCCTCTCTAGACTGTCTCATGACTACATACAGTAGACTATAGGTATGTACATTCGGGGAGGGCTTCGCCTCTCCCGTGTACGTACTTTTAAGTTCTTGTCCCGAAAAACAGGGGGCCGCAAATACCTTCTGTTAGTCCACATCAGCTTGTCTGAGGCGGCCTGAGTACATCAGGTCATCTTCAACGGTTCGCTTGACCCTTTCGCTCTCCGTGAATGCCTGTTCTCGGAGGGCACTAGCAATAGAGTGTGCGCTGATCGACGCGCAAACCGCAATGGCGCTCAGAGCAGCCATCCAGCCAGCGTCCTCAGTTCCTGCAAAATACCCGTACACGGAGGCAAGGAAGATGGGCACACCAACATAGACCACCGCTCTGTCAGAAACATACTCCAAGAAGAAGGTGTGCAATTTGGTGTCAATCTCGATCAACCGTCTTTCGGCTTCGCGAGCCTCGGCCTCCAAACTTGGACTTGAGAACTGATGTTCATTTGATCGCAAGTCGTATCCCATGCTTAGCACCCCGCCGTCATTCGATCTGAAGAGTAAGTGGCTTGATTTATTGTGGCTTTTGGCTTCGCCACTGCACCATCCCCGAGTTCACTTGCGACATAGTGCAATCGGATGAAAGGAACCAAAAGTGAACTGGCGGCAATGACTCAAATATGTTGCTGTTTGGACTCAACACATCACCGGTTGTCAATTTTTGCGCCGTGATGGCGAGCTTCCAAAGGACCCTGAGCAGCATCTCACAGGGGCTTGCTCCAATGAGACGTCTCAGCGGGTGAGTCAGAGTGACTCATTGGAATGAGTTTTGAGATATGAGACACAAGTGACTCCTGACTCTAAGATCCGTATGAGACAAAAAGGGAGCTGTCATGATTGTTGGCTATGCACGTACATCCACTCTGGACCAGACTGCGGGGCTTGAAGCCCAGTTGCGGGTCCTCAAGACTGAAGGTTGCGAACGCGTATTCGAGGAACAGGTATCCTCAGTGGACGTGAGAGCGCGTGAAAGACTCGAGGAGGCGTTGTCCTTTGTGCGAGGGGGGGACACCCTAGTGGTCACCAAACTCGACCGTCTGGCTCGCTCCATGGCCCATCTGATGGAAATACGGCAGCGACTTGAGACTCAAGGGGCGCATCTAAAGATCATCGGCCTGAATCTCGACACTTCGACGCCCACAGGAAAACTGATGATTAACCTGCTGGGCAGCGTCGCTGAGTTTGAAAGGGAGATTATGCTCGAGCGCCAGCGTGAGGGTATCGCCAAGGCTAAAGCCGCGGGGAAGTACAAAGGTCGCAAACCAACAGCTCAAGCCAAGGCCGGCGAGGTAAGGGAACTCAAAGCTCAAGGTGTCCGGCCCACTGACATCGCTAGGCAGCTCAAAATCGGACGAGCGTCCGTTTATCGCATCCTGTCAAGCACCGAAGCGACATCCAGGTGACGGCATGTTTAATCTACCGAAACTCCGCCGCTCTACTACCGTTCTGAGGTGCGGAAAATCGATCTCCAACCCTCGGAGCTATTCAACGCGGGGGTACGGGGGCATCACGAATAGACGTCCAGACAGTATTGCTTCCGTAAATCGTCAAACGAAATTCTCATTGTACGCTTTAGTCAAAACCTGCCCATGATCTGTGTGCGGCCAATGCGTCCTGTGAAGGGCGATCCTTTTCACGCTTTGGTAGCTCTAACAGCGCCCCTTCTAGGTGTCGGTATGACTGTGAGGCTTTGCCCTGCCGAGACAGGACGACAGTGTAATCCGGTGTTATTGATAGGTGACCCAAGTCGAACAATGAGTGCAGGTCTCCACGTAACAACAATCCGTTCTGCAGGTGGTTGGAATGGGGACCGCGGTAAGGAGAGATGTGGGCTGCTTCTAAGGCCTCAGGAAAGTCGCACCCTGTGATGCAACACCTACCTTCATAAGCTGCTAGCAGTGATGCACGGAACCTTGCTTGTCCTCGCCTTTGAGCGACCTGGCGTATCGTCCGCTCTCGAAGGTCTTCGTCTTTCTGCGCATTGAAGTCCTCTCGTTCATCTACGCCTGTCTCGTGGATAGAACTGAACCGCGCCCGTGAACGAGTTGCGTCTTGAGTTTCTAAAGTTGCGTGACTTCCGCCGTCATCCGCGAAACCTTCAACAGTGAAATATCCGTCATCCCAACCAATCACCAAACCCAGCCCAATAACATCGTATTCTACGTCTGGCTTCGGCTTCCGTTTAACGAGAAACCCCACGGGGACACGATCATCCATACAGCGCACTAGACCACGATTTGTGGCTTCTCGATCGCGTTGGGCAGGGTCCGGGTTCTCTTGGTGATACTGGACAACCCAACTCCCGTCGGATCGAAACTCAACATCCTTGTCCAGGTATGGCCCTTCTTGCAGTGTTCTAAAGCTGAGAGCGTACTCGCTGCCTTTGGGTTTGTAGATACCTTTGGCTTGTGTCACGAGGCGCGGACCTGTTTCAGCCTGACCTTTAATTTCCGACCATAGGATACGTTGCCCCTTATGGCGTTGAAACCATTCCAGAGCCTGACGGTGTTCCTCCGAAATGCTCTGCATAGCTTCCTTAAGAGTTATCATGCTGAAACCACTACGTTAATCGACTGTATCGAAGTGAGATCATGCAAATCTGGAAGCGCCACGCAAGTAGCCTATCCAGCTAATTTTTCCCTTGGCAACACCGATTCCGCACCCCGCAAGGCCGAACGGATCGCGGTAAGCAAACGTGTGGTGATAACGTGTGGTGATGGGGAGAATTGAGAGCTGTTAAGTTACTCAATTTAAACAGTTTATTCGCCCATAAGATAGGTGGCGGAGACGAAGGGATTCGAACCCTCGAGACGGTTTCCCGCCTACTCCCTTAGCAGGGGAGCGCCTTCGACCACTCGGCCACATCTCCGCTGACCCGTCTATCAGCCATGCGCCCAGAGAAACAAGGCCAAAAGTAAGGGTTTCGGAGATTTTTCGCGACTCTTTGGTTAATGGCTGAAATTGCAGAACAATGCGTAGACACACACAGATAAACGGCAATAGTCCTGAAACGCATGCACACCTACTGTAGTCGTCATTCGACCTTGATCTGATGCGGTCTGGAAATGGCGTAGTGAAATCCCACCCAAAGTTACTTTGGCGCTGCCGAAGGTCTGCAGAGGCAAGGTTCCGGCATCGGTTGGATGAGACTCGCGGTTGTGACATCCGGTTTCCAACAATGGCGGCCAACCGTCTTGTCGCCTCACTCGGCTCCGGGGCTGTCACATTGAAAACTTGCAATGTGAGAGTAAAAAACCATAATAGTTCTTGAATATTTGAGACGGAAAATAAGTACAGGCGATTTGGCCCATTGTGGGTTTGGTTGCAAGGATGGGTGGCCTTGTGAACCGATGGAAGCTGCTTTTTAGGGAGAGCTTACGTTGGCCTGGTTTAAGATTTTGGCCTTTTGCGGCTTGTTTTCATTATTTCCTGGTGAAGCATTCGCCACGATTGGCAAAGTCATCGGTGTTCAGCAGGGCGCCGAATTGACGTCAGGCGGAGAGACCAGGCGGATCAGCGCGGGAATGGACGTAGCAACCGGGGATACTATTTCCACGGACTCAAAGGGGCTGGTTCAGATTTTATTCAATGACGAAACCAAAATCGCCGTCGGACCGAATGCGCGCATGGTTCTGGACGTCACAATGTTACGTGGCGGGAAGAAAGCCAAAAGCTTTGCTGTTCAGACGCTTGGTGGCAGTTTTCGGTTTATTTCAGGGAAGAGCAAGAAATCTGCCTATGTCGTGAAAACGCCAACATCCACGATGGGTGTCCGGGGAACGGTTTTTGATTTGTGGGTCGTCGGTGACAAGCAAAGCTCCTTGGTTATGTTGGAAGGTGTTGTGCGCATGTGCGGGCTTAGCGGTCGGTGCAAATCCATCCGCGGCCAGTGCAGCATCGTTGCGACAAATGCCCAGGGACGCGTCGGTCGCCCCATCGACAAACGACAGGCTGCCCGGGCTTTGAACGCCGGTTTTCCGTTCATCACTTCGCAGAACACGCTATTACAGCCCTTCCGGGTCGATATCAGCGGATGCGCAAGCATCACTGACCCGCCCAATGCTGCAGAAGTTGTGGATCGCGCGTCCCAGCCGGATTCGGTATCGATGCCAGAGCCAGCGCCTGCACCCCCCGGAGAAAACTCCCCCGCTGCCGGTGAACCGGCAGGTCAGGGAGGAAACCAGAGCAGCGGAGGTAATCAGGGCACCGGTGGTGGCAATGGCGGTGGTCAGGGTAGTGTTGGCGGTAGTGGCGGCACAGGCGTCGGCAGCGGCGGTGGAGAGATCGGTGGCGCGGGCGGCGTAAGCGGTGGATCCGGCGGCGGCTCGACCGGTGGTAGCGGTGCTCCGGGCAATAGTTCCGGTGGGAATACCGGTGGCGGAGGGAACGGCGGAGTCGGAGGCGCCAATGGCGGGTCTGGTGGCGGAACTGGCGGCGGGGCAGGGGGTGCCAGTGCAGCCAGCGGCTAGGTCGCTTTATTTGGAAACTCGGTGATATGCGTCAGCAATCGGGACAACGGCATCGCAAATGGGCATTCTTTGCGGCTGGGCTAAGCCTGATATTGCTCGGTTGTTTTGTGCGGGTCATGGACCCCTATCCGGTTAAGATGTCCCGTCTAATCTACTTTGACTACCTGCAACGACTCGCACCCAGAAATTACTATCCTGACCTGCCTGTGCGCGTTGTGGATATCGATGAAACTTCGTTGTCTGAGCTTGGTCAGTGGCCGTGGCCCCGATCGATAATTTCACAGCTGGTTGAAACGTTGGGGCACAACGGTGCTGCTGTAATTGCGTTTGACACATTGTTTGCCGAACCGGACCGGTTTTCGCCGTCACGTCTGCTGGCCGATCCTACCCTCGCTTCGGCACTGCGCGCCGATAGTGAGATTGCAGATATGGATAACGACGTTCAACTGGGCGAGGCCGTCTCCGAGTGGCCCGTCGTTTTGGGTGTCGCAGCCCGAACGATGGGGGAAGCAGACCCCATCCAGCCCCGTGCGGGGATAATCGAGATCGGGGACTTTCCCGGAGCAGGTCTGTTTACCGTTCCACACTGGACATCACTTGCGCCACCATTGGGTGAAAAGGCGTGGGGCATCGGCGGTATCAATGTCTCGCCTTTGGGTGGGACCGGGGTCGTCCGCAAGGTTCCGGTGCTATGGAACGGGCCAAATGGCATCCTGCCTGCTCTATCGCTCGAAGCGTTACGCATCGCGATGGGGGAAACCAACATCATTGCGGAAGGCTCTCAGGACGAAAAGGGGATCATGCTGTCCGTTGCAATCGGAGAATTCTTCATTCCAACGACTGAATTCGGTGAGATCTGGGTGAGGTACCGCAAGGACTATCCGGACCTCTATCTGTCTGCCGCTGATGTGCTCAGAAGCCCCGACGACCCTTCGGTGCGGGACAGGATTGAAGGCCACATCGTTCTTGTCGGCACCTCGGCCGCCGGACTGATCGACATTCGTGAAACGGCGCTAGGCGAGGCTGTCCCTGGTGTTTCAATACATGCACAGATCATCGAACAGATTTTGCAAGGCGAAGTCTTGCGGAGATCGGATGTGACCTCGGCCCTGGAACTGATTTCGTTCGCCGTTCTTGGTCTTGTTGTAGTCTTTGTCATGTCCCGCTTTGGCGCCGTGGCCTCGTTCATAGCCGGGGGCGTAGCTGCCGCTGTCGTTCTGGTCATCAGCTGGTCGGCGTTTCAAAGCAACTCGGTACTGTTCGATGCTACATTTCCTCTCATGGGTGGCATGGCCAATTTTGGCCTGTTGGCGGGATATCTGTTCATTTCCACGGAACGAGAAAAACGCGCCATTCGCCAGACCTTCTCACACTATGTAGCACCCGAAATTCTGGACGAGATGGAGACCAACGGCCATACGTTGAAGCTGGGCGGGGACACACAGGACATAACCGTGATGTTCTCGGATATTCGGGGATTTACCGCCCTGTCCGAAACAGTTTCCGCGACCGAGCTGGTCACGAACCTGAACGAACTTTTTTCGACCCTGGGCGATCAAATCCTATCTGAGCGCGGGACAATCGACAAATTCATCGGAGATGCGGTCATGGCCTTCTGGAATGCGCCAATGCCGCTCGAGAACCACCCGATCCGCGCGGCACAAGCTGCCCTGCGCATGCGAGAGGCCCTGAACCGGATCAATGTCACACGCTTGTCCAAGGGGCAGCCCAGGATTTCTCTGGCCACGGGATGTGCAACGGGGATTGCCTGCGTGGGAAATATCGGTTCGCGAAGCCGGTTCAACTACACCGTCATCGGAGACGTGGTGAATGTAGCCGCGCGAATTGAGCAAACCTGCCGCCATGTGGACTATGACATACTGGTTTCCGAAACTGTTTTTCAGGCCATCGGACAGGAAATGGCCCTGTTGGAGGCAGGCGTTGTACCACTAAAGGGAAAAGCGCTTCCCGAACCTATTTTTCTTGTGGTCGGCGGGCAGGAAACTGCACGCTCTGCAGTGTTCAGGGATCTGGCGGGTCAGCATGAAAAACTTGTAGACGCATTGCGCAAAGGGCAGCTGTCCGATGATACGGATCGGATCATCCGAAGGTGTTCTGAAATTGCGGAAGAAATCGAACCGGGTCTCTTGCGGTTCTATCTTGCGCTGCCGGGCCGGGTGTCGGATTTCGCGTCAGGTGTCGTGCCCAGGCCAATCATGTTCCGGCACTTTGAGCCGATTTAGTGGCTGAAAACACAAAAGGGGCGGCACCCCAATGCCTGCCCCTTTCCGAGTGAGTGGTTCGGCGTTAGCCGGACCGGAAGCTTGAACTTAACTGTAGCATTTCCAAGTCTTATGAATATTAGGGGTTTCCCGTAGTTCGGACGGATTTTCTGTTGCAATGCGCCAAAAACCCGCTGCAGACACAATAAATGATCTGGTATTTCGAACAAAAAAGGGGCCAGTCCTAGGACCGGCCCAATGTTTGGCAGCATTGCCGAGGGATTAGTTCGATGCGGCCATCAGTTTTTCGTTATGCTCGCGCAGTGTATCCGAAACGATCGCATACCACTCGCCGGACTCACGCATCTCGTTCAGGCCTTTGTTCAGCATCGCGAGGTATTGCTTTCCAAAGGGGTTGCTGCGGTGAGCGATGAAACGCAGTGACGACAGCGAAGTCACGAAGGGGTTCTCGATCATGTCGTTTTGGTTCAGGCCCATTTCCGACATGGTGTCCGAGAAAAGCTGAACTTCGAACGTTGCGACGTCAGCGGTGCCGGTCAAAACCGCATCAAGGCATTCACGCGCAGTGATCGGTTGCATCAGGGTCATGGTTTCGCCATTGTGCAGGCCTTCCTGCTCCAGATCGTGAATGAACCAACCGTCCATACGACAGATAGTCGAGCCTTTCAGCTGATCGAAGGTGGTTGCATTCGCATAATCACTTTCGGGCAGTGTGTAGAAGCCGACGACGATATCATAAACCGGGACAGATGAATCGAACTGGGTGCAGCGCACTTCAGTTTCCCACGACCATTCGTAGGTGCGGTTGGTGCAGTCAGGCATATTCCACGCCATCGAGACATCAAATGCGCCCAACGGCAACAGTGTTTCCAGATGCGAGTTCCAATCATCCACAAAGCTGACGGAGTAATCGCGCGCGTTGCCGCCACGTTGCAGGGCTGTGGTACCCAGGCGGGTGATCGCGCCACCGCCGTTCAGTGATTCATCTGCAAAAGGCGCCCAGCCGTTGCCGGTTACCAGCTTGATCGGAGGTTCGTAAACGCTGGACCGCTTGACGCTCGCGGCACGTTGCTCTTCCGCGGCAATAATCTCTTGCGCGGTTTGGCCGTTTGGCAGGCTACCGTCCGCACATGGAAGAGCCAGAACCAGACCTGGCTCCAGTGCATTCGGGTTGGTGATGTTGTTGCGGTTCGCGTTAAAGATCGGCTGGTAGTTCGAGGTGCCATAGGCCGCGATTGCAATTGTCGCCAGTGTATCGCCGTCGGATACGGTATAGTTGGTACATGCTTCCTGAGCGGCGGCGGCTCCGGCGCTGATCGCAGTGAAGGCCACTGCCGACATTGCGATTTTTTTGACTTTGAGTTCAAACATTAGAAATTCCTCCAGATTTTAGTTGTCAGGCCGTCGCGGCCTTAGCCATTTTCCATTTGATGACGCAGAGCGGTGGAAACGATGTCGCGCCACTCACCCGATTGCTGCATGATTGCCAATCCCTGATTCAGTGTCTCAAGGATCGCTTCCCCATCAGGATTATCCTTGTGGGTCATGATGTTGAGCGGCTTGATCGCCGCAAGATTGGGGTTTTCGATGATCTGATGTTCGTAACCAAGCCGACCGATCGCCTCGACTGCCAGATGCGCTTCGATGGCTACGATGTCGGCTTCACCCTGCATGACTGCATGAAAACAGTCATCCGGTGATACGGGGCGCAGCAAGGTAACTGCCGGTTCATAAAGGCCGACCGCATCCATATGGGACAACGACCAGCCTTCGGGACGGCAGATCGTGGTTCCCGCAAAATCCGCATAGGTCAGCGTTTCCTCATAGCCCGAACCCTCGCGGGCAAAGAAGGTGTCAACGACCTCGTAGAACGGGATTGAGAAATTGTAGGTCTCGCAACGGTTGCGGTCATTTTCCGACAGGGCGGCCGGCTCGTCGCAATTCGGGCGCGACCACGGGAATGTGGCGTCAAAGGCAAGTGTCGGCATCAGCAAATCAAGATGCGACGACCAGTCATTCACGAACTGGATTTTGTAAGCCTGTTCCGGAGCCGCCCGCAAAAACGCAGTTTGTACCAGATCGGTGTAAAGACCGCGGTTCGGCAAGGCTTCATCGGTGAACGGCGCGTAATTGCCCCCGGTGATCAGCAGCAACTGCCTATCCCGGATATCCGGGCGCTCACCTGCGTCGGCGTTACGGATCAGGGCTGCACCTTCGGCCCGGGCGGCCTCGATCTCCTGCTTGGCCGCAGCCTTGGCGGCAATTACCGCTTCTTCGCTGGTTTTCTTGGCCTCGGCTTCCGCCGCCGCGACACGCGCCTCTGCTTCGTCAATCGCTTTTTGCGCCCGTTCTTCCGCCGCTTTGATCAGTTCAGCGGCCATTTCCTCGGCCATGCGTTCCGCTTCTGACGCGGGTTCCGGCGCTGCCCGTCCAACATCCTCAAGACATGGGAATGTCAGGGTATCTCCGACCCGGATGATGTTCGGATTGGATCCGATGGTGTCCCGGTTGGCGTCATAGATGATACGGTAATCCTCGGTCGAATAAACCTGTATGGCCAGTTCGCGCAGGCTGTCGCCCCGCTGAATTTCATAGGTCGAACAGGCTTCCTGAGCCGAGGCTGCCCCTGCAGCAGCCGCCAGCGCCAGGCTGGATACGATCAGATGTTTCCTCATGGTTTCCGTTTCTTTGCCTTGATTTACGTACTTGCCAATTTCACAACAGCGACCGAGACATTGTCCTGATCCGGGTCATTTCTGACTTGCAGCGCCTTCAGCAAGGCATCTGCGATGTCGCCGGCCAGATTGTCTTTCTGTTCCGCCGTTATGGTTTCGATTTCCGTGTTGCTCAGATATTGCAGGCCGTCACTGCCGATGATCACGATATCATCTGACGTCAGCTCCATTGGTGCTTCGGGGCAGTCCACCTTAGGTATCGAGGCCCCCATGATTACCGAAGTCAGCTGATTGCGGTCGGGATGCGTACGGGCCTCATCCTTCGAAATCAGTCCTTCCTCGGCCTGAGCATCGATGACAGGTGCCATCGAATGGTCTTCGTTGATCTGCGTTAACTGCCCATCCCGAAACAAATAGAGGGGACTGTCGCCGATCGATATCCAGAACAGCCGATTGCCCAACAACAAAACGCCCAACAACGTCGAACCCATGTTGAACCCGGCAACCTGACTTTCGACATGAGAAGCGATTTCGGCGTTGGCCTGCATGGCCGCCATCGGAAGCGCGTCGACGATAGAGGCCTCGGAAAAGTCGCCGCTTTCCATCGGCTCATCCAGCATGTTGCGCCAGGCAGCAATGACAAGCTCCGAGGCAACGTCACCAGCGTCATGCCCGCCCATGCCGTCAGCGACGACGACATATCCTGCATTCGCAACGTCAAAAACACGCGCTGCAATCGCATCTTCCTGAGAGTCGCGCCGACCCTGATCAAGGATCAGCGCAATATCATATGCCGGGGACGCCAGCATCTATCAGGCATCCCGCCAGTCAAAGCCGTCATCGCAAAACGCGACGAAACGCATGGAGGTTTCGCTGATCCGGATCATGTCACCACTGTTCAGAGGAACCGTGCTCAGCACAGGTTTGCCATTCAGACGCACCAGATTCGCTTTGCCGCCGTGTCCCAGGTAACATTTCCGGTCTTCGGGATCATATGCGATCACGGCATGGTTGCTGCGCGATATCCCGGTGTCGCCAAAATCAAGCTGGATGCCCTGATCGTCATTGCGGCCGATCTGCATGAGACCTTCGGTCAGAATTACACTTGCACCACGGCCAGGGCCGCTGGTGATCACAAGCCAGCCGACGGGAAAGGATTCCTGAGTGGCTTCGGCTTTTGCTGCTGGTGCGGTTTCCATCAGGTCCTGCACATGCGTGTCCGGACGTTCAAAACCGAGGAATGTGGTTTTTACACGGGCACGGCGGTCCTCTGCCTGTGCGGCGGGCTGCTCAGGTTGAGCTGCGGCAGGCTGGGCTGCAGGCGTCTCATCCAGAACAGGCTCAGGGGTTTCAACCACTGGTTCAGGGGCAGTTTCTTCAACGGCTTCGACCGTTTCAACCTGAACAGGCTCACCCTCGGGCTCTTTGTTTTCAGGAGTGGAAAGGTGCAGGGTTACAACCTGTTCCACTTCATCATCATTCGCCGTTTCCTCAGCGATGTCGCTGACTTCCGGTTCAACGGCCTCTTCTGCAGCCTCGGCTTGATCCGGTTCGGCGTTGCCTTCATCAAAGTCGGGCATCCGTTCTTCCGGGATCAGTTCTTCTGCGTCCTCATAGCTTTCCGAGGGCATGTTCCCGCCGGCAAGGGCCTGACGCAGCGCGTTGAAATCCGCAATCGGTTCGGCAGCTTCCGCTTCGGGGGCGGGGCTCACTTCTTCTTCGGTTTCCTTGGCTTTGCCGGCACCTTCGAGAAGCCGGCTCAGGGGGCTTTTATATTTGAACATGGTGTCGACACCTTCCGATTTATGGGCACAGGATCTGTGTCCCGTGGGGCTGCATACAAACCTCTGCGCAACGACGCACAGCGGCACTGATTATCTGGAAAACCAAGGAACCTTTACTTTTCGCGACCGGGTGACCCCCGGTCAGGATGGCAAACTTTGCCCGCCATCCTCAGCAACAACACACTGGCGAACTTCGATTACACTGTTCAGGTCACTCCTGCGCCAGCTGCATGACCGCAGCGGTTTCGGCACCGTTCCGCAGGACGGTCAGGCTGGCCTTTGGCTGGTTGTTACCTGCGAGTTTTGTCAGGATTTCATCCAGACTTTCAGGCCCTTCCACGCTTTGTCCGGTCGTAGATTCACGCAACAGTACGTCGCCTTGCTGCAGACCCTCGGCACTGCTGGCAGGCACGTTTGTCACAACTGTCTGCCAGCCGTCTTTGCCGGTATTTTGTGCAGAGAAGGAATAGCCATTTTCCAGTCCGAACATCCGTACGGCAGGCAAGGCCAGCAATCCGTTTTGGGCCCGGGTTTTGCCCAGCTCACGATACCGTGCGGCAACGCGCGTATACCCGTCCGGGTCAACCTTCAGATTTTCAAGCACCTGCGCGGCAAAAGTCGCGTCATTGCGAACTGGTTTCCCGTTCAGCGTGTAAATTGCAGCACCACGGCCAACCCAGTCGCCGATAACCGACATATCGCGGTTTGAGTCGACGCTGGTGATAGCAAAGACATTGCCTGTGGACCCACGCCGCAAGCTTGTCGCGAACGGAATATCCACGTCCCAGTGCGAGAACGAGATCTGATTTTCGCTGACATTCACAGGGGCAGGCTGAGGCGGTGCAGCAGGTTCAGCGATTTCAACCGCTTCTTCTGCCGGTTCAATCGCTGACTCGGTTACTGGAACCTCATTTTCGCTGTTCGCAGCTTCGTTGGCTGCTGTTTCAACGGTTGTCTGCTCGACAGGTTCTTCCGCTACCGTTCCTGCTGTTGCTTCGGTTACCTCGTCCGCTGCGGGTGTGTTATCCTGAACAGGCTCAGATGCAATTGTAGCAACTTGAGGTGCTGGTTCTTCCACCGCAGTTGCCGCAACTTCGGTCGATTGAACCGCAGCCGTTTGAACTTCGCCGTCACTGTTGTTGAGGAAAATAAACCCACCCGCTGCAAGCGCAGCGACCGCCGCAAGGCCGACAACAATCTTGATGCCGCCACCTGAATTGCTTTGAACCACAGTGTCGACTGCCACAGTGGGCTCTTCTTTCTGAACAAATTTCGCGGCCTCGGGGCCGGGCTTTTCTTCGTCGCCCAATGCGATATCTGAATTGCCTGCAAGCAGGGCCGTAACAACCGCTTCGGCATTTTCGGTCTCAGCCTTGATGCGTTCCCTCTCTGCAGCCTCATCCTTGCGGTCCAATGCAACGATGACCGAAACCGGACGGTATTTGAACGAGTCAAATTCAACGCCGGGCCCACGGAACATTCGCAGCCAGTCCAGCGCGGATTGCAACCGGTCGGTGGCGTGAACCTCCATCGCCTTGTCGATCGCTTGCAGGAATCCATCCGGATACCCCTCGAAACGTCCTGTGAGTGGCACATAGGGATCAGACTGATCATTGTTGAAGGCGTTCAGACGTGTTTGCCCGTCAATCGGACGTTCGCCGCTGATCGCGTGATATAGCGTTGCCGCCAACACATACAGATCACTGCTTGGTCCCTGCTCGGCCCCGCGTACGTAAAACTCGTGCGGAGAATATCCGTCCTTGATCACCCGCAGCGTCAACAGCGCCGCTGATTTGTTGGCTGCCTGTTCCCGTGCCGCGCCAAAGTCGATCAGAACCGGATCACCGTTTTCGTCGATCAGAATGTTGTCCGGCGAGATATCCCGGTGCAGCATGCCGCTTTGATGGATAAATGACACCGCCGACAGCATCTTTTCAGTCACCTGAACAATAAAGTCCGGCCCGGCGTCGTTTTCCTTGTTTTCTATGTAATCCAACAGGTCACACCCGCGGATCAGATCCATCGCGATGTAAGCGGTCTGGTTATCTTCGAATACCTGATGAACATCCACGATGTTGGGATGGACAAGGCGTGCGTGGTTGCGGGCTTCCTGAATGAAAAGGTCGACGATCGACTTCAGATCTTCCTGATAGGACGTGTCCGCAGGTTCGACCAGATCACCGTTGCGACGGCAGAGTGCTGACGGAAAACACTCTTTGATCACGACGTCGCGCTCCAGGCTGTCGCGAGCCAGATAGGTGACGCCAAAACCGCCATGGCTGAGATAGCGGATAATTTCATACTGGCCGCGAAGCAGTTTCGCTCCTGGTCTCAGCCCGTCAATTTGAGGTTCGTCGTGCGCTTGGCCGACAGCCTGGTTGTGGCTCATTTCTACCCGCCCATAATACTCGGTTTGCGGCAAAAAATAACTGGGCTAGGGGCCCGCGAACTCACAACCAAAAACAACCGCAGGACATTCGAGAACGGTTAGACGTTTCAAATTTGACTTTATTGGGGCCGCCTGATGGCTTCACTAAGGATGGATAACCCGGGAGCGCTATATTTAGGCTTTTGTACCCTCGTGATACTATATGTTGATTTCACTGTGCAAAAAAATGGGGGCTGTTGCCCCCAAATACCGTGCTTGGTCTACGATATCGAAACAATTAGGAGGCGATTCCCACAGATTCGATTCGATGCAAAATTACGTGAGTTTTGCTGGAACAATCAGGTTCCTGTTCTGGGTTGCGGATCGGCGACGGTGCTGCCGGCCCAAGCCAGGTTATCGCTTAGCTGAGCAAGAATATTTACGGCATCTTTCAGCGGTGCCTGGCCGCTTTCGAATTGCAGCAACAGAAGCAGATCGGTCGCCTTTTCGAACTCTGCCGGAATCCAGTCTGCATCAGGATCGATTTCCGTTCCGCTTTCAAGCCGCTCGGCAAAATCCTCGACGATATCCTGACAGCTTCGCAAAAATTCTGACGGTTCGATGTCGGTCGATTCGCGCAGATCATCATAGATGCTGGCGATAGCGGCAAGCCAATCTTCGAGGATCGGGTTTGTAAGCGGGGGCAGGGTCGCACCCAAGCTGTTCTGAACCTGTTCAACCGCATCCGGTTTCTCAGCCCCGTCAGAACCATTCAGTTTGGACACGGCTTCAAGATACGGCAGAAAATGTTCAATCAAATCCTGACGGGCAGCCTTCAGATCGCTCTGACGTCTGTCCGAAGCGGCCTGCAGAACCTGTTCCGCCAGGTTTTGCCCGCCACAGGATTCCCACAGGCTTATATCGGGCTCCGGTTCTTGCGACATCGCGCGGACCGCAACCGGCGTTCCGATCGGCACGATAGACCGGAACATTCCGGTTTTTTCCTTTTCCAACCGCTTAAGAACACGGTCCAGCGAATCTCGTACAGGTGGCAAATCGGAGTGGGTTACCGCCAGCAGGCTGTTGGCCCGCAATTCTTTGGGCACCTGCGCCCACAGGTGGCGCTCGGTCTCGCGCCAGGCATTCGTTCCGTTGGTGCACCAAATCGCGCAGTCAACGAACTTCAGCAGATCAAGAGTCTGTTTATACGTATCGTCCAATGCGCCGGAACCGGGCAGATCGAACAGGGAAATCTCGCGTAGGGCAGGGGTGTTCAGCCCGACCGAGATAAAGTCGGGTTTATCCGCCGCCGCCTTTTCCAACGCGACGCCTGAATATGTTTTTGGCTCTTTATCCCACCAGCCGACAGTCGTCTCCGGCTCATCCGCATAAGCCACGATAACCAGAGGCAGTTGCAGATGCTGCGGTCCTGTCGGCAGGATGTCTGCGCCTGCCAGCATATTTGCAAGGCTCGATTTTCCGGCCCCGAACTCTCCGGCAAAACCAATCGACACGGCGCTGGACAGTCTTTCGACATATTTTTGCGCGCGGGCGCGCCACTCTTCCAGCGCGGGGCTGGTAGGGTCTTTCTCCGAGACAGCAAGGAAACGCTCAAGCTGTCGCACCTCATGCTCGGTTCCGGGAAATTCGATCACTCCGCAGCCTCCGCTTGTCTTTCATCCGCGCGCTCAGAGCCGAATGCCGAGCCCAGTTCGTCGGCAATCCGCCGAGCTTTATCGAACGCGCTTTGTGCCTCGGTTCGGGCGCAGGTTTCCCCTGACCCGATCCGGTTTTCAAGATGTCCGGCCAACAGGGCCAGGTAATGGTCAAGCACCGTGTTCAACCGTTCCAGCAGGTCGGTGCGAACGGTATCCACCAAATCGTCACCGATCAATTCGAACTCCTGAACAATCATTCGTTCCGCGCGGGAAACAACGCTGCTACGCGAGATCAGACGCGAAAGCCAGTTCACGCGAAGCTCAACAGTTATTCCACGGGTCAATGCAGTTGTATCGGGCCGGAACCAACGAACCGCACTAGTGTTCATTCTGTTGTCCTGCGGATTTTCCCAACCCGGCAAGGCGCGGAGCGCCGCGTTGCATTGAATGTCGACGGTGAAAAGTTCGCTTAACAGCCGCTGCCGCACGACTTGAGTTGCGTCCTGAACCAATTCGCGCATTCTGTCGCGCAAATCGGTGAAGTTAAGCTCTGTCGCGCCGCCCTTGGCCAACAGCGGAGATTTTCCGTCCGGACCGCGCACGACATTGGACACGGCCTCGGAAACTGTGTCGTCCATAACACCACGAAGATTGGCAAACACATCGTCCATGTCGCGGGTAATCTCGGCGGTTTTCTCCGCCACAAGAACGCGGAGTGATGCCAGAGTCTTGTCGTTTTCTTCTTCGTCGGCGGGTGTTGTGTCGTCCTCATCGTCCAGAGCCCGCAGATGAATCTGGCTTCGCTCCAACTCAGCCTGCGCGAAACTGTTGAGGTGCTGCCATGCCATCTTCAATTGTTCACTGCGCGGGCCAGTTGACAAAGCATGAGTCACGTGTCGGCGCAGATCGGGTAGACCAGACGCAATCATCGCGGCAAACCTCAACACCGCTTCGCGGCTGATGGGGCCGGGGCCCTGTTTAATGTCCTCAACACCTTCCAGATACTGTTTCATCAGTTCCGGATGCGCCCGCAACCATGCAAGTACCTGATCATGATCGACGCCGGATTCGTCTCCGGTCAGGGCGTAATGCGCCCATTGGGCACTGCCCATCAGCACATCGATGTCTGAGTTTCCAAGGGCCTTTTCCAAACCGTCCTGAACATCGGTGCGCACCTTGAGCGCATCCTCGGCACCACCACCCAGCTCATCCACCCGGTTGATGAAGACGACGATCTGACCCAGCTCCAATGCCTGCATTAGTCGGAACAGTTTCAGATCCGCTCGGGACAAAGCCTGATGCGCGGACAGAACCACGACAAAGAAATCCGCCTCTCTCAGATATTGCCGCGAAATCTCCTCGCGGATCAGCAGTGGATCGTTGACACCGGGTGTATCGGTAACCGTCAAAGGAAAGGGAAAGTGGCCGACGTCGAAAAAGACCTCGGCCTTGCGGGTGATATCGCTGTAAAGCCCGCGATCCGAAGAGGGCTCTTCCACTTCGCCATCAAGCGGGTCGTCTCCGGCGCAGACATAGCGCGCCAGATCGTCGGAATTCAAAGCGTCCAGATCGTGATGTTGCCCCAGCAGTTCCTCGTAGCTGTCGCCAAGACGCATACGAGCGCGGGTTTTCATCGCCTCGACCTGCTCTTCGATCATCTCGCGCTTATAGCTGTCCTCGTCATCCGGGAACATGTTGCGCAACTCTTCGCCTTCGGCGATCAGCGCATGCCATTGGTGATTGTCGAAAAAGTGGAACTCGGCCCCGGTGGTTCGGCCCGAAGGGTGCCCGAAGTGCATATCCGTAATCACGGTGGTCCACGGGTTGACGTCGGACGGCAGGAATTCCGCCTGACCCGTAAACCCGTTGATCAGACGCGATTTACCCGCCTTGATTTGCCCGACAAATGCAATTCCGGGCTTGAGGTTCGAAAGATCGTCAATAATGCGCGAAATGAACTGACGGGTTTCGTCATTCGTCGTTTCGTTCATTTCTTCCGCGATCCGGACTAACTCCCGGCGACTGGTCTCACTCATAAGATTTACCCTATTAACTGGTATGTAAGGACTTTTCTTGAACAGAAAATTTTAACGATTGGGGAGGCGGCCATCACTCTGCCTCCCGAATGGACTTCCAAAGGTTTACCACCGCGCCCAATTTGCGCGCTTCGTGAATCGCGACTGCGGTCGAAGAACCGTCGCGTAATACGGCAATGCCGGCAGCCCTGCCGCCTGAGGGGCGCATCACGATCAATTGCGGATGGGGCATTACTGAGTTGCTATCGGTATCCCAACCGGACAAATCACTGACAAAGCGGGCCAGCACATCCTGTTCAGGATGCAACGGTGCGTTTTCAGCACACAGATCTGCAGTCTGAACCGAAGTCGCATCGCCTGTTTCAACCAGTATACGCCCAAGGGCAAAGCGTTCAGCGCCATCAAAAAAGTTGCGGGAACTCGAGGATGCTTCGGTATCCGGCTCTGGTGCCACCTCGGAAACTGGCTCACTTTCGGCCAAAGGTTCGAGTGCTTCCGCCACAACTTTTACATGCGGTTCTGAAGGCAGGTCGATCAACGCACAGGCGCTTTCAATCTCGCTGAGGGTTATGCCAACATCATCCGCCTCGGGCGTCGCGTCAGGACGGAGCGATACCACTTCCAACGGGGCAGGTGCACCGCTGATGGCTGATATGCCTTGCGCGAGTTTGTCGGCCACGCCGTTTCGCGGCTCGGTCTCAAAGTCGGGCGCATCTCCTGATGGCGTCAGGAACACATCCGTGACGCGCGAGCTGCTGACCTCAAGCGCCAGCTGATCCCCGTTGCTGGCGGTGAATTCCAATCGACGTGGCAGAATCGTGCCCCGGATTTTCTTCAAAACGCTCTGACGGCGCTCTTCCGCGGTCGAGCCCGGCAGGCGAACCGCAGGAGACAACCGGGCTGTTGCAGACCGCCCGATATCTTCGAGCATGTCGAGAATGTCTGTGTCCATCATAACTTCCCCCTCTGCTCCTGTCTAAACTGCTTCCGCCACCGGCCCGAGACTCATATGAGATTTCGTCAGGGCAAGGCCGACATTTGCACTGTCTTTGCAGATGTAACAGACGACATGATCCGGATATTTCTGTGTCCGCAAAAAGATGTGCAGCCTGTCATTCGAAAATACCGCGATTTCCCCGAAACCTGGCGTTTCCGCATCCTGCACGCCGGATTCGCGCAGCATCTGTTCAAATGCTCGAACGCCGCTTCCCTGAAACAGATTTGACGCTGCGACCGCCAAAGTTTCCAAGGCCTCGGCGCTTTCGGGATCATCCCCCCGAAGCCCCAGCAACATGCCGGTTTCCATGTCGATATACCCGGCTGCAAAACAGTCGGGTATGGTTGCCATTGCGGCAGTCAGTGCTGCGTCAAGTGACATCTAAGCGCCTGCTATTATTTACTAAATATCTACAATTGCAGCGGCCCTCGGGCCGCTGCGCGTCTTCGTTAGCATCGCAGGCTGGATGTTGGAAGAAAGTTCCATTCGGCCAGTGCCTAATAGATGTTCCGTTACAAAACATGCCATTCTGCCTTGCCTGCGTTGTTTGCCTTTGGGATCGGGCGCAATGTGTCCTTTGCCTGCCTGGCGCTATGCTCGACCGCTATTTTGTCGAATTCCTCGAGGAACGATTGGAATACTGCCCTGAGGTCCTGCGCGTCATCGGGCAACACCTCGCTTGAGGCCACTTCCCGCCACATGGCCGCAGCGCTCAGCGGTGAGCCCGCAGGCACGTCGAGAAGATGCTCCAACTCCCCTTCGTCACCTTCGGTTTCTGCGTCGTCAGCTTCACCCTCGGGGGTCGGCAGATTGTCCGACATGGCCAGAACAGATGCGCCGGGCAGGTCGCCTTCCTCCGACTCCAGTTCGAAATCCTCAATGGGATTTTCACTTTGCGCAGCCTCCTGACGGCTCAGCAACGCTGTGATCGACGAGACGGAAACTTCAATTTCCGACGCGACAGGATTCTTGTCGGGCTCAATGTCGCCGGTTTCGGAGTCCGGAGTTTGCTCCAACTGATCATTCAGCGAAGCAAGCAGGGCGTCTGTGTCGTCTCCTGCGGCGTGTTCTTCGGAAAGCTCCTCTGCGGTGTCTCTTTCCAGAGCCGAGGACTCTTCGCCTGCCTCTTCTTCATCGTCAAAATCGATCAGCCCGAACTCATCCTCCATATCCAGTGGCGATTCTGTGGGCCGACCGCCATCCTGGCTGGAAATATCCAACGGATTGCCGCCTGTATCCCGGAAGAATGCGCGCAGCTCTTCGTCGCTGGTTTCCGCTTCGGGGACAACGTCAACGGTGGTCTCAGTTGTCACTTCCGCCCGCATCCGCACAGCATCTTCGGCATCGATGCGAACCCGTTCCACCCGTTCCGCTTCTTCATCACCGCGCGGCGCCACCCGGGCCGGACGCACCGGAAAGTTGGTAACGGTACCGCTTTCACCGGACGAGGCCGTTGCAGACTTTCCTTCCTGCAGCGGGTTTTCAAGCTTGAGTGGCTGTACGGATGTTTCAGCGGATTGCTCCGATGCCGCGACGCTATCATCAGAAATGGGCGCCGATTTTTCGGCAGCGCGCATCGGCTGAATCGGGGTGGCGTCGGAAAGGCTCTTGTCGACCTGATACCGGGCCAGTTGATCCGCGCGAGCATCCATGATGCTCTCGGTAATTTCCAGAAAACTGTCGATCATTTTACCGCCGCCGCTGCGGGCCCACAATTCGGCGTCGCCCGTCTTGTCCCGCGCGGTAATTGCATCACGGGCGGAAAACAGAATTGAACGATTGAACAGATGGCCTGCCTCGCGATTGACACGGCGCAGAACCTTTTGCCTGTCTTTGGTATTCAACGCGTCAGCGCGGGTAACCAGCAACAACGAGTTATTGTGCAAACGTTCAGGCAGTGAAACCCAAGTCGCACGCTCGGTTTCGCGCCAGGCTTGGGTTGAATGGGTGCACCACAGCACTCCGTTTGCCTGACCGACAGCGCGCTGCCAAACATCCGACGAAATTTTTGGATCCGAGATACCCGGAGTGTCGATCAGATCGACGGCCTCCAGAATGTCAGCCTCAAGGTGAATGCGAATGAACTGCGCATCATTGACACCAACCTGATCCAGTTGATCCAGACTGATTTCTTCTGTGCTGCCATCAGGGCGCTTCACATAAGCAGGCTGATTGCCCCAACTGAACCAGACCGGCGGAAGTTGGGTTGCCGTCACCTGCGTCGGCAAAGCCCGCTTGCGCAGAAGAAAGTTCATCAGTGTCGATTTCCCGGCACTGAATTCCCCCATAAGCGCAAAGACAGGCTTGCGGCGGGACCACTGCTCGATACGTTCCCATTGCCGAGGAGAGACGAAGCGGATGCTACTATTTTTTACCATAACTCTTCTTATGCTGCTTCGTTGCTAAGGTCTTTGAGGATGTCTCCCAGGATTTCATCCCGGGATTTTTTGGGCTGCATTCCTGCCATCAATGCAGCGTTTTGTTCGGGATTCCGCTCGGCAGATTGCGAGATGCTCAGGAGCGTCTCCTTTTGTTCACGCATGAAATCCGTCAGCGTTGCGCGCACGTTCTCAAGGACCGCCGCCACCTGATTTTCTTCGATATCCTTCGTGATCGAGTTTGCCTCGGACGCGATCAGGCGGGTGTAGTCAGCGGCATAAGCTTCAAAACCTTTGCGTTTTTGCCACCATCGCCTCCACCATGTGCTTTGCAGATCAAGTGCGATGGTCCGTCCGATGCCCAAAGGCGGTGGAACTCGCGGAACAATGGGTGCTTCGATGTTGAACTCACCCAGATGATTGCCAAGCAGCTTGTGATACAACGCGCCGATATCCGCCGCAGCGGCGGTATACAGCGCCCCGGCTTCTTTGCGCATGTTACGGGCAAAGCTGAAATACGCGGCTTTTTGCAGAGTTCGTAGACCCGCCGGATCGTATTGCCACGTCCCTTGCTCACCATTGACTTCGAGATGCGAGATCAGTGAATCCGTGGCGCGTTTGACAAAGTTGGTTTCAGCCGAGGTCAGACGTTCCAGAACTCTGTCACGCAACGAGGATGTCAGATTAGCAACCTGTTTTTCGTAATCCGTGATGATATCCGAGATCGCCTCTTCGGGTGTGTTACCCGACAAATCCCGTGCGATTTCTCCTGTGTCGGAAAGATTCTTGGCCACCGCAGTCGCGCGAATCTGACTGGCAATATTGCGGGCGCGATGGCGGACGCGATCAATCAGACGTGCCCCCGCACCTTCGGCAATCCGTTCGTTCATGGCCAAAAGCAGATCTGGCAAGCCCGACAGTGCCCAGATTTTGTCCAGCGAGGCGGCCTGATCCCCGAAACCGGCCGCAAGATAGAAGGTATTCAGCGCCTTGCGCGAATCCTCAGTCAAAATATCCGGATTTCCGGTCAGGGCGGCTTCGGCCCACAATGCGCTACCGAACACGATGCTGGTGCTGGTGTCGATGTTGTTCTGCTTGAGCGTCTCTTGAATCCGATCACGGATTTCCGGAACTTGATTCACAGGATCGGACAGCTCATCGATGCGGTTCACGAACAGAACGATCTGACGATTTTCGAACTGCGCGATGATCCGCATCAGCGCCATGTCCATGGTTGTCAAAGCCTGACTTGCGGCCAGCACCACGACACAGACTTCGGATCCGCGCAAGCTGCGCAACGTGATCTGCTCACGAACCATGAATGTATCGTTGACGCCCGGAGTATCACAGAGTTTCAGCGATATCGGATACTGCGGAATGTCCATATACAGTTCCGCTGACTTCGTGACGTCGGCAAAACGCCCCGTTTTGGGATCGATGTCCGGATCGTCTTCATCACCCAGACAGACGTACCGCTCGATCAGTTCGTCGTCAAAGTAGTCGTATTGATGGCTTTGGCCGAGGATCAGATCAAAGTGTTTTCCAAGGCGTTCCTCGGACTTTGCTTTCATTTGGGCGATCTGACGGCGGATATCGTCCATTTCATCATCCGCGCCGGCCCGATTGGCCAATTCGCCCAAACGACCGCCGCCAACCATCAGGTTGTCCCACTCTTCCTGAGCGAAGAATGTGAATTTTGACTTTGTGTCACCGGGTGGCCGCGTGTTGATGTTGAGTGTGGTAACCACCGAGGTCCAGGGGTTGACGTCAGAAGGCAGCAAGCCGGGGTGTCCGGCCAGAATATTGATGACAGACGATTTGCCCGCCTTAACCTGCCCCACAAGTGTGACACTGGCCGTAAAGTTCTCCATTCGCGTCTTGAGTGTGGCCAGACGCGCCGAGGAGCGCGCATCTGCCACCTCTGTCAATTGGTCGATCTGCGCGGTCAGCGCCGACATGGACGATGTCATGGGCGCAAGCGCCTCGTTGCCGACAGACAGCAGGTGATCATTGCGCGCCATAATTTACCCTCCGGTGCCGGTAGCCACGTTCTGAGACGCGAACTGCGTTTCCAGGCGCCCGGCCGGAACGCTGGATGAGGTGTCGATTTTCGCGATCAGTTCCAGCGCGTTGCTGAGTATCGCAGCTTCGGTGCGCGGAGAGATCGACTCGTAGGCGCCGGAGTCTGCCAGCACCTCAATGGAATGAAACCTGTCACCGTTTTCCAGGCAAGCAACACGGCGTCCGGTCGGAAAACCTTCGGCTTTGTTGGCAGGCAACGGCATCCGTGTGTTTGCCAACAAATAATGTTCGCCTGAATGTGTTCTGAGCGAAACGCCGAACCCAGTGTTCGGGTAGCGTTTGTTCAGGGTTTTGAGCTCACCAATGAAGCTCTCGCGGGCAAGAAAGACGGACTCTTGCTCCGAAGCAGCAGTTTTGAGTTGTTCGGTCACGATGAGAACCTTTTTTCCGGAGTTGAGCAGAAACTGGTACGTCGCCAAAGTGGCAAAAAGACTCATTAACTCCTTGCTGAACAGCATTACCCTCAAGGCGGTGTTAATTTGACCTGAATAAGATTTTTTGGCGTTGGAATTGTGGCGGAACTGTGAATCGGCCTGCTTAAAATTGCCTCAACCTTGAGGAGAAATCGCGCTGACCGCCCTATACATCCTTACCGTTAAACCAAAAAACTCTCCCGCATGATGATAGGGGCCTTCTGGATTTCGGAGACAAACAAGAACGAATGAAACGCCATATTTTAAAGGCAATACACAACCCGAAGCGACCGATTGACCCTGCCCGACCCGGTAATCGTCGAACGGCCTGCAAGGCAGATCGCAATTTCGAGGATATGAAATGCACTCCGCGTCTTGCTGCACGGACTTCGCTGCAAAGTCCGTTAACTCAACGTAAGCGAGCAGGAAAGTTGTTGGTCAATGCCTCGTTCCCGCTTCGATTTCCCTGAAATTGGGCAGGCTCGTTTGAGCCGGAGAAGGCAGGACATCGCGGTGTAGGAAATCACCAATGCAGTGGGCCAATATTACTGACTGTTTGGTGGCACGACATTAAGCTGTCAACAGGCAAAACTACCTCAAGCCAGCAGAGTAGAGTGGAAAGCGCAATGAAAGTGCTGCATCGACCCGAAGGGGAAAAATCTGAGCGTCAAAAATATTCTGCACAGCGCCTAATTTCCTCTCGCGCTCCTACACAAGCTTTGCTATTCAGCGCGGCATTGCAATGCGGGTGTGGCGAAATTGGTAGACGCACCAGATTTAGGTTCTGGCGCCGCAAGGCGTGGGGGTTCAAGTCCCTCCACCCGCACCAAGCTTTCCTACGATGCCGATGGCGACTTGGGAATGACTGCCGAGACGCACACGATATTCCCTTAGTTCGTTCAAGCTCGCCCCGAAAGGAAACTTTGACCATAATAGGGAACAAAGCTATTCTGCCTGAAAGTCAGGAGATTATTCAAAATGGAACCCGTTCAGATTGAAGACGCAGGTCTTGCATCAGAAACAGCTGAGGCACCGGACGGTGAAGTTCTGGGTAAAATGATCCGCGATGCGCGTCGGGAAAAAGGCCTGACGCTGGAAGAGACAGCCAAGGCGGCGGCGATCGGGCGCTCTACTCTGTCAAAGATCGAAAACAATCAGACGCGTCCAAGTTTTGAAATCATCCGCCGACTGATGCAGACGCTGGAACTGGAGACCCCTCAGCTGTTTGTTCAATCGGCAAAAAGCGATATTTCAGGGCGCCGCGACTATACCCGCTCAGGTGAAGGTGAACATCAGGTCACACGGACCTATGATCACGAACTGCTGTGCAACGAACTGACCAGCAAGCGGATGCTGCCATATATCAGCACGATCAAATCACGAGATGTGACGGAATTTGACAGTTGGGTCCGTCACAAGGGCGAAGAGTTCATGTTTGTAATCAGCGGTGAACTTACGCTCTACACCGAGCATTATCGCCCGCTTCCGATGAAAGCGGGGGATTCGGTCTATTACGACAGCGGGATGGGCCACGGATGCGTTTCCACCAGCGAAGAAGACGCCCGTGTGCTGTGGGTGTCGCTGGCGGACTGAGGTCATCATAGCCTTCAAAGGTCAGGAATTCCCGACCGGAAGCTGTGTGATTCAGCCTTAAAACCTCACGTCAGGCTGTCTTGCGCCATCATGACAGCGGCGATTAGTCTCGGCTCTCAGGGAGGGGCCAGACTTGCCGTCGGTTCAAATCATCTTCGCACTGTTTTTCCTGGCTGCGCCGGCAGCGCTGGTTTTTCTGACCCTGCGCTCTTCATTTGCGGCAAAGCTGGGGCCAATTGTCCTGTGCTATGCAATCGGACTGCTATTGGGTCTGTTGGGGCTGATACCTGAAAGCGCTCAGGACATTCGCAACTCGGTGATGGAGGCAAGCCTGGGACTTGCACTACCACTGCTTCTGTTTGGGGTTGATGTAAGGGCATGGACGCGCGTAGCGGGCTCGGCCATGGTTTCCATGGCGCTGGCGGTCGTGTCAGTTACATGCGTCGCCGCTCTTTTGTTCTTCCTGTTCAGGTCTCAGGGTTTGACGGATGCCGAACAGCTATCGGGAATGGCCGTTGGCATGTACACGGGCGGCATCGCCAATATGGGTGCAATCAAGCTGGCGCTAGGCATTCCCGAGGCCCGCTATTTGTTGTTCGCGACAGTCGATACCGTTGTCGGTACGGTTTACCTGCTGCTTGTCCTGACCGTCATACCAACCATGTTAAGCCGGTTTTTCGCACCGTTCTCCGGCGGCGGGTCGGAACAAATACAACAATCGGATTCGGTATCCCCTCAATCCGGTAACTTGTTTGGCCAGGGTGTGATCGCATTGTTTGCGGCTGCTGTCTGTGTCGGAATCGCTGTCGCTCTTGCCCCTGTCCTGCCCTTTGGCAACCCCCAGATTCTGACCATCGTACTGCTGACGACGTTGGGCATTTGCGGATCATTCCTTCCGATTCTGCGCCTGAATCGCGCGGCGCCTCATATGGGAATGTACCTGATCTACGTGTTTTCATTCTGTGTGGCTGCATCCATGGATCTGACAGCATTGATGAACGTCAATCTGTCTGTCCTTATCTTTGTGCTTGCCGCGACTTTTGGCAGCTTCGGCCTGCACATGCTGCTGGCGAGGTTGGCGCGGATTGATCGGGATACGTTTCTAATCACTTCCGTGGCGGCCGTCATGTCACCGGCTTTTGTGCCGATGGTATCGCGAAGCCTAAAAAACCCTGCTGTTCTGATGTCGGGCATGGCCACCGGAATTCTGGGATTTGCGATCGGAAACTACCTAGGAATATCGCTTGCCCTGATGCTGGCGGGGAAAGGATAGGATATGAGCCACCTGAAACTTCCCGAACATGGGCGCCCCGAAGATGAGGTTCTGGAACATCTGCAAACCTTTGCCGAGGATGACCCGAACTATAAGGCGGGCCGAACGTGGAGCCTTGTCTATCATCTGAATGATGAACACGATGCTTTTACGGCAAAGGCATACAGCACCTTCTCATCTGCCAACGGACTGAACCCCGCTGCGTTTCAAAGCTTGAAGCGCATGGAGACAGAGATCATTTCGACCATGGCCGGGCTGTTGCATGGCGGGCCGGACACCTGCGGAGTTGTCACGGCAGGCGGTACTGAAAGCTGTCTGATGGCCGTCAAGGCTTATCGAGACATGGCGCGGAAGACGCGCAAGGTCACAAAGCCCAACATGATCATCCCGAAGACAGCGCATGTCGCCTGGTTCAAGGCTGCTGAATATTTCGGCGTCAAGGCGCGATTGTTGCCGATGGATGAAAACTGCGCCACCGATATCTCCAAACTCGGGCGCATGATCAATGCGGGTACGGTGATGATACTGGGCTCAGCCCCTGAATATCCCCATGGCACCATTGATCCGATTGCGGCCATGGGGCAGATCGCACAGTCCAAGGGCATCCCGCTGCACGTGGATGCCTGTGTGGGCGGGCTGATCCTGCCCTTCATGGAGAAAAACGGCGTTGATCTGCCCGACTGGGACTTCCGCGTGCCCGGTGTCACGTCGATATCGGCCGACCTGCACAAATACGGCTATGCGGCCAAGGGGGCATCAACGATCCTTTATCGCCATCTCGACTTGCTGAAAAACCAGATGTTTGTCCATCAGGACTGGCCGGGGGGCGTTTTCGCTTCACCTGCCCTGCTGGGTACGCGACCCGGTGGAGCTTACGCCGCAGCCTGGGCGGTGATGCAGAAATTTGGCGAAGATGGGTATCGAAAACTGGCACACGACACGACAGAAGCCGTGGAAAAACTGAAGGCCGGGATTGCTGGCATCGAAGGGCTAAAAATTCTCGGAAACCCGCAGGGACCGTTGCTGGCCTATGGCTCAACGGATCAAAGACTAAGTATCTACGCGGTGGCCGATCAGCTTGAGAACTTTGGCTGGAACGTAAACCGGGTACAGAATCCCGACGGCATTCACTGCATGGTCACCGCCAAACATCTGGAAGTAGTGGACGAATATCTGATCGACCTGGCCAATGCGGTTCAGGCGGTTCGCGCAGATCCATCGCTTGCAAAATCCGGCGGTGCCGCAACATATGGCATGATGGCCCATGTTCCGCTGCGCGGCATGGTCAAATCCAAAGTTCTGGACATATTTGCCGAGATGTACCGTGCCGGCGGTGGCAAACTTCAACTGGACGAGGGAAAACCACCCGGTCTGCTGGAACGTGGCATGGCGCGGTATGTCCAATGGAAGGCGCGCCGCAGCTGAACCTCAGCCATTGTCAAGGATGTCCCGATAGGCGCGCGCGGTGCGATTGCGATACTTGACGGTCAACTCAAGTGGCGCGTCATTTTCGTCGTAGACACCCACGACAACACCCCTGCCCCGGCTTTTGGTTCGCATCTCGATCAGTTGTTGCTCGGACCGGGTCGTGCGTTGTGACTGGCGGCGCGTCCATTCGAACAGGTGCTCATACATCTCTGCAATAACGTCAGAATGCGCATGGCTTTCGCCCAGATCGGTTAACTCATCGGGGTCGTTTTCCAGATCGAACAGGATAGGTCGATGCCCGCCTTCGCAATGGATCAGCTTCCATTTCTTATTGGCGACCATAAACATCACCGCATCCCGGACCGAGGCATCCAGCATGTCGGCCACCGGAGAGGCCGAATAGTCATATTCACAGATCACATAGTCGCGGGGAGTCGTATCTGCGTTTCCGTGCAGGATTGGCTGCAGGGAATGCCCTTCCAGAACGTGACTGGCAACCTCACCCTCCGCAGCGTCGACAAAGGTGGGGACAAGATCAATGGATTCGACAAGTGCATCGCAGACGGTGCCTCGGGTCGCGTCAGCCTCGGGCGATGGATCATAGATGATCAGAGGCACCTTGGTCGAGGCGTCGTGAAAGAACGTCTTTTCCCCCAACCAGTGATCGCCCAGAAAGTCGCCGTGATCCGAGGTAAGCACGATCATCGTGTCATCCATCCGGCCCGTTTTTTCCATCCAGTCAAACAAACGGCCCATCTGGTCATCGGCCTGCTTGATCAGGCCCATATAGGCAGGGATCACCGCCTCGCGCACGTCCTGCCGCGAAAACGCCTGACCAACCTTGGTGTCCATGAACGCCTTTAGAACCGGATGTGCCTGATCCCGCTCGGCTGCCGAACGGACGACTGGAAGCACATGTTCCGGGCCGTACATCGACGCATAAGGTTCTGGTACAATATAGGGCCAGTGGGGTTTGATATAGCTCAGGTGACAGCACCACGGCCCCTCGTGTTGCTCCATAAAGGCCATCCCGCGACTGGTCAGATAAGGTGTTTCACTATCCTCTTCCGCGATATTCGCGGGCTCGTGCGAGTTTTTCAGGAACCAACCCGATAGAACATTCCCATCCGCATCCAGACCAGAGTTGGCAAAGTCGTGCCAGGGATTGTCGCTCTCATACCCTTTGGCTTTCAGGTATTTGTTGTATTCCTTGGCGCCATCGGGGTCATAATACCCATCCGGACCTTCGGGCAGCATGCCATCATCGCGTTCAAACACGTCAAAGCCGCATTCCGCCACGCGGGCGCCGATCAGGCTGTCGGGTTCCAGCCCCAGCCTCTCCATACCTTCGGCATCGGCGCGCATATGGGTCTTTCCGACCAGCCAGCACCCCATCCCGGCCTTGCGCAGATGGTCCCCCATGGTCGTTTCGCCAACCTTCAGCGGAATTCCGTTCCATGACGCCCCATGGGAATGCACATACCGACCGGTATAGGTGGACATGCGCGAACTGCCGCAGATCGGTGACTGTATATACGCCCTGTTGAATCGAACCCCCCTGGCCGCCAAGCGATCGATATTTGGGGTATGAAGATGCGGATGGCCGTAGCAACTCAGGTAGTCCCAGCGAAGCTGGTCGAACATGATGAACAGGATATTCCTGGTTTTGGCCATAGTCCCGGACCCTTGCAAATTTCCTTCACATGCTAACTTATCGGGAAATTCCCGGGCAGCGAAGCCTCAATTTGCAGGGAGCGGATTCAACTTTCCATCTGCTGCATCATCTTCTTTGCTCGCGGACATTGCAGTTTGTCACGCAATGGGCTGTCAGGGTCGATATCCTTTTGGCAGACCACGCATTTATCGGCGCCCGAGATCGCATTCAGGCCGCCGCAGCTGCCCTTGATCGTCTTGCCCATCAGCATGACACCCAATGACATTCCAACCACAATGATCAGCAACAGTACAAATGCCAAAAGAAACGTGCTCATCCCGGTTCCTACCTGTCAGTTGGTTCCAAGCGCATCCTTGAACGCGCTGCTGTGTACGGTGATATAGGCATCTTCTCCGCCTGTCACATCCCGAGAGATGAAGAACACGGCAAGTTTATTCTCTTCCGCCACCTTCATCCCCTCTTCCTGACCCAGGGCGAGCATGGCCGTAGCCCAGGCATCGGCCATCATGGCACTGTCGGCCAGAACCGTGACAGAGGTTGTGCGATGCGTGATCGGCCTGCCAGTGGTCGGGTCGATGATATGCGAATAGCGAATGCCATCCTGTTCGAAGAAGTTCTTGTAATCGCCTGAGGTCGCCATGCCGATGTCATCAAGCGAAATGATGAGTTGCAGCGTTTGCGAGCCGGTTTCGGGCTTTTCAATTCCGATCCGCCAGTTTTCACCCTTGTCGTTCTCGCCGTGCGCTACCAGATCACCGCCAATTTCGACCAGATAATCTTCGATCCCTGCCGCCTGCAGCGTACCTGCAATGGCGTCAATTCCGTACCCTTTGGCGATGGCCGACAGGTTAATACCAACCCCGGCATCGGATTTCGCCAGCGTTCCGGCATCTTTGTCGAGCGATAGCAGCCTGCTTTGCCCCACTCGCTCCAACGCTGCGGCGATATCCGCATCTGCCGGTACCGGATCATCTGGTTCACGCGGCCCGAATCCCCACAGCTCGATCAGCGGTCCCAGGGTTACGTCGAATGTGCCACCGCTTTTGTCATGCACTTCATTGGCGGCATCCATTACCAGCGCGAATTCCTCAGACACCTTTACGGGAGTTGTCTGGGTGCTGGCGGAAAAGGTCGAAACTTCGGAATTCGGGTCCCAGTTCGACATTTTTGCATTAACCGAGGCAAGCGCATCCTCGACTGCCTGACCCAGCGCTTCAGCGTCCAAGTCCGTACCAATCGCAGTGATATTGTAGGTGGTTCCCATCGTCTCGCCCGACAGGCGAACGACCTCGGGCTCTTCGTCGAAAAGACAGCCGGAAACGAACAGGATCAGGGCCAGAACTGGCAGTTTGCGCATCAGGCGACCTCCGGGAATACTGTGTGCGGCGTATGCCAGCGCCTCTGCCCGGAGTCAAACCGACATCAATACTTCAAAGGCAGAAACGCCAGCGCCAAAAGGCCGATTGCAGCCGGCACTCCGAATATCCAGGCGCGTCTTTGCCAGCCAGGCGTCTGCTCTTTCCAAGTCAGCCGGAAACGGTGGCCGCAGACAACGACCACAAACACAATCAGCGCGCCGGTCAGAGGTGTCAGAAACAGGCCATCCAAGATACTGAGTTTCCTCGCATTGCGGGTTTAGTTGCCGGGGTGGCGCATTTGCACACTATACAGGCCAGTTACCTGCGTTAAGGTAGAAGGGAAAGCCATATCCGGTAAAGGAGGAGACCGCCCATGGCCCCAAGCTCTTACCAGTCACCCATGCGGGGCGACAAGGCCGAGACGACGACCTACAGCCAGTCGACCGACTCGAATTTGTCGCACACACAGACCACCGTGGCAAAACTGCTGGAAGGCAAGGGAGATGCGGTGTTTGCCGTCCGTCCGAACGACACCATTCACTCTGTCGTCGAGATCTTGAAGGAAAAGCATATTGGCGCCGTTGTCGTCACGGATCAAAACGGGGCGCTGCAGGGAATTTTGTCCGAACGTGACATCGTGCGGCGCATGGCGGACACACCGGGTCAGACCCTGCCACAGTCGGTCGAGGATCTGATGACGCGGGATGTGCACACCTGCGCGCCGGATGACCTGCTGATGGATATCCTCAAGCGTATGACAGAGGGGCGTTTCCGCCACATGCCCGTTGTGAAAGACGGCAACCTCAGCGGTGTCGTCACGATTGGCGATGTGGTGCAATTCCGGTTGAACGAGCTGGAATACGAGGCCCTGCGCATGAAGCAGATGATCGTCGGATAAGGCGGCGCTGACACCAATCGATCACGCCGCTCTGGTTCGCTAGTCTGTCGTTACGAAGCGAACATCGCCGTCGAAAATTTCGGCGGCGGTCAACCTGCCGGTTGCAAAGGCACCGGTATCAATGGAAATGATCCCGCCCCCGAAACTCGGATCGTCAACGATAGTGTGGCCGTGAATAACCCACCGCCCGTCCTGTCGTGGCCGCCGAAACCCGTCTCCGCGCCCCCAAAGACAAACCTGCCGCTCCTGCGCGGAAACTGGCCGGGTCGGATCAAGGGCCGCATGCACGGCGGTTACATTGCCGCTGCTCCATATCAGCGGACGCGCCCGTACCCACTCTAACAGAGTTTCTCCCATCGCATCGCGCAGCTGCCCGGCAACACGTCTTGCCTTCTCACCTGCCATTTCGTTCGGAGAGCACTTGACCCCGAAGGACGTCAGGGTCTCAAAGCCACCATTCCACATCCAAGGCTGAGCGTTCTGTTGGGGCTCATCCAGAAATCGTAGCAGCATGTCCTCATGATTTCCCATCAGGCAAAACACTGTGCGACTGCTTTTTTCGTCAAGATATTGAAGATGACGCAGAACCTGAGCGCCATAATCCCCTCGGTCGATATAATCACCGACAAAGACCAACGGATGAGAAGGTTCAAGACGCGTAAGCAATTGTTGCAGCAGATCCAACCGACCATGCACATCTCCGATGGCATAGAATGGCCGCTCGGGCGCAATTGAGGGAAACGGATGACGCCGCGTTCCCATAAGTGGCTTACCCACCACTCCCCTGAGCCATTTTGCAATCATGGCAACAGTTTTCTCCAAAACTGATGGCTTTGGCCAGAAGGATTGCAAGTCTTCCGTCATATGTATACACGCGGCCCATCGTCATGGCGCGTAATAAAAAGCGCTTTCTTTCTGACAGGTAAGACCGTGATGCCAGCCAAGCCCATGAAAAATCCGCTACCGCCGCCTGAAATGGAAGAGCTGATCCTCTATTATGACAAGTGCGAGCATTTTGATGACGGTCATGTAAATGCACAACTGGGCTGGAGCGGAATCTCTCGTACCACGTCAATTTCGCGATGGTGCAAGCTGGTCAAAGACAGACCGATCGCGCCGAATTCATATTTTGACGTCGACCATTACAAGAAACGCTACGGTGTCGAGAGTCATTTGACCCTGTACGATTTTCTGGAGCACGGCTGGCAAGTTGGATGCAATCCCAACGCCGAGATTTGCATCGCCGGTTTTTTGTCAGCGCGCCAATCCGATATCTTTTCCAAGAAGGTGGAGTTGAAAGATTTGCTGAACGACAGCCTTGTGTCCGATTTTCAAAGACAGTCCAGTTCTGCAATGGGCACCGGGACCGTGACGATCATTACGATCAATCTGAACAACCGTGCTGGCCTTGAACGAACCATTCAGTCGATCAGCACGCAGGCCATGACTGATTTTCAATGGATTTTTGTCGATGGCGGTTCCACCGACGGCTCATTGGAATTGGTCGAACAATCCAGTCGCAAGCCCGACATTTCCATAATCGGGCAGGACAAAGGCCTGTTCGATGCGATGAATCTGGGGGTCGCGCAAGCCTCGCAGGAATACGTGGTGTTTCTGAATTCGGGGGATACGTTTTTTGATGAAAATACACTAAGCCTTGTCAAACAATCCCTCGGGCTGCACGACGTCGTCTATGGTGATGCCCGGTATATGGACGAAACCCGACCCCATACCCATCGCACACAGATTTCACGTGGCATGACATTTTGCCACCAATCTGAATATGCCCGAACAGAATGGCTCCGTCGGTTTCCGTTTGATACAAGTCTGCAGATGGCTGATCTTGGATTGAATCAGGAACTTTATCTCAATGGCGCTATCTTCCATCGGCTTCCGGAAACTATCTCGGTGATCGAGCCAGGTGGCTTTTCAACCAGCAACGCGATGCGGCAGTTCCTGGAACGGATGTCGCTTGCCGCAGAACGTTTCCCACATCCGGCACTCCAAAACACGTTCCTAATGGAATTAGTCAGCCGTCCCGATTTGAACGTTTGACACACCGCAAATACAGGCGACGGCCAGCAGATGGAAAATCATATAGTGAGTAATCCAACAAAGCAGAGTGGCACGGACGTCGTGATCTTTGGTGTGGGTCGCTCGGGCACTACTGCATTGTTCCGGTTCATGGCCAAGGCATACGAGCGTTTTGATGCTGAGCCAGGGCTTTTCTTTGAACCCTTTCTTCGAAACTCAATCAGCGACTGTAACGAAGATACGGTCCAAAGAACCACAGAGCTTTCACCCTCTGGTATTTACGCGCACACGCGCGCGCCCATGTTTACCCGGGCACATGACGACCCGGCGTTGAACAATTTCGTGGCAGATCTTGATATAGGGACTTCTCCGTCACTTATAAAATTTGATAGGGCCTGCGGGCGGATCGAGTATTTCTTGAATGTTTGGCCGAATGCTAAATTTGTCTTTGTTTTCAGAAATCCCTGTTCTGTCATCGATTCCGTACTGCCCGCGTTCGATTTATTTGGTGGTGAATTTCATCCGTCTGACGTTCACCGCTTTGCAAAAGAAACCGGAATGGACACGGCTAAATTTTTTGACCTGTCCTATTCCCAAAAGCAGCTAGTGTACTGGCGCACCATGAATGAGGCTGCGCTTGCAGCGTGTCAGGCACATCCTGATCGCATCCTGCCAATCTCGCATGAGGCGCTGATTACCGAACCGGCACCAACCCTTCGTAAAATAATGGAATTTTGTTGTGAACAGGGGCAGGCAAGCGACGAATTGGTTCGATCGTTTGTTGGTGACGAAGAAATTCACCCACTGAGCTACAACTTCAAAAATCTCGCCATTCCAGACTATCGAGCCTTTAACCGTGAACTCGATTGGTACTTTTCTACGCTTCTTCCTGCATGTCAGTCAGGGATTAATGTCAAGGATCTGGTGCCGCGAAATTCGTTTGATAAAGGATGGCTAAAGGGGCTGACCGAACAAAAGACGTTTGATCAGGTAGATCCCGAAGTGACATCAACGGTTTTGCGAAAGCTGCTGGCTGAAAAAACCGCTCTCCTACAATCCAATCCCTGGGCAGAACCTGATAGCGTCGCGTGTCTGAAAGTCGACGGTTCGCTTGTTCAGAGATTGACCACAGCAGCAAAAGTTTCTCTGGGATTGCCGCTCAGTCCTAAGAAGATCAGGCTTCTGCGGCCGATCAATCCGGAAACCCAACTGAAGCTGCCGGAAAAGCTGACTTGGAAGACCGCCAACCCTTTCCGCCGTTTAGGCCTGTTCATAAAATGCGTAACTGGCGCAATGTTCCTGCCTGAGGCATATTTCGAAGCTGAGATTTTGCCGGATACGGAAAAACAGCTTTGGCTCAAACGGAACGGACCACTGTTGCACCGCCTGCTGTTTTCATTCGGGTTCATGATGAAATCCCGGGTGCGGGTCCGGAAATTCGATATTTTCAGTTAATAAATGACGATTCCGGTTGTCAGATTCCTCTGATTTCGCCAGCGATTGTTTCTGGTCGCCATACAGTCGACATACCGCCGGATTGACGCCGTCTTGGATTAAATTTATCAAAGGCCAATTTCTACTTGTTGCTAACGATCCACATTTCGCTGAATAATAGTCAAATAACTCTGGCCTGATGCCGCCCAATTAGCGAAAATAAGGCTAACTACTTAAAAATACTAAACTAAATTTTAACTACGTAAGCCGGAACTTCAATCGGCAACAAATCCAGACAAGAGGGCGGTCAATGTCAGACCAACTCAAACAGCAGTTTATGCTGAGACCACTGGAAAAAGGCGATCTGGCCGACACGGCGGGATGGTTTCGCGATGTAAACGATCTGGCAACATTTGACCGGTCCTGGCGCGCACCACTCAGTCTGGATGCGGCAGAGAAAATCTGGCGGGCATCGATAGAAGAACCGGCAAATACAGGAAGTTACTGGTTCGTGGTTGAAAACCACGATGAAAAAGTTGTTGCCATGGTTGGTTTGGACAGTTTGAACCTGGTGAACCGCGATGCGGTCGTGGCCTTGTTCGTAGACCACGAGTCCAGACGCAACGGAGTTGGCATTCGCGCTGTGGCTCTGATACTGGACCTCGCCTTCAAACAATTTGGGTTAAATCGAATTACGTCCTATTATCGCGAGGATAACCGCCGAAGCGCCGACCTTATGGCCCGATTGGGTGTCGAGGTCGAGGGTCGCATGCGGCAGGCGTGGTATGCCGAAGGCCGGTTTTTCGATATGATCGTGGTCGGCATGCTGCGCGACGAATGGGCAAAGCAGCGTAAAGTGCTGGCCCGGGAACTGAGTGACAATACCATTGTCGCACTGGGGTGCCACGCGGCAAGCGGTTGGAAGTGGCCACCACAAAAGGGAACGGAAATCTAAAGACTTTTCAAAAGGCCATCCGGAATCGCAATCAAAATTCGAGCACGATCTGGTGGATATGGCAACTGTAGCGGAATTAGTGTTACGAGGCGTTAATGTGAGTAGTACCGACAAATCTTACAGGCGAAGGCTTGGTGCCGTCCTGTTTGCAGACGTGGTCGGGTTTTCGCGCCTTATGGGCGAAGACGAAATCGACACGTATAACTCGCTCAAAACTGTTCTGGCCGAGCTGGATGCGGCATGCGCGCAATACGGTGGAAATATCGTCGAGGTTCGCGGGGACGGTGTATTGGCCGTTTTTGATACTGCGACCGACGCCGTCCGGTACGGTGTGAAACTGCATCAGATAGCCGAGGCCAGCAATCCAACCCAGCCGGAAGAAAGACGTATACGCTTTCGTGTTGGCGTGCACATGGGCGAACTGCTTGAAGATGACCGCGGAATTCACGGCGCAAACGTTAACATCGCCGCCCGTCTGCAGAGCATAGCCGAACCTGGTCGTGTCAACATAAGTGCAACGGTATATGAGCAAATCCGCAACCACCTGCGCTATGGCTATGAATTTCTTGGACCCCAGCAGCTGAAGAACATTCTGGACCCGGTTCCAACCTATTGCGTTCGCAGCGAGGCCGAAGGCGCCACGATGGCGTCAACCTTGCGACCGGACACAAGCTTGATTGAGAGGGAACGACCGGACATTCCATCCGTTGCCGTACTGCCCTTCAGCAATCTGGGTGGTGATCCGTCCGACGACTGGTTCGCGGAAGGATTGACCGACGACGTCATCCTCAATCTTTCCAAGTTCAAGAACCTGTTCATCATTGCCCGGAATTCCGCTTATTTCTTCAAGGCTCAATCCATGTCGCCCCGTCAGGCCGCCCGTGAGCTTGGTGTGCGCTATGTCGCACGGGGTAGCGTTCGGCGGAGCAAGTCCAGAGTTAGAATTTCTGTTGAGCTGATTGATGCGGATTCCGAGAGAACACTGTGGGGTGAAAGATACGATCGGGAAATTGACGATATTTTTGATATTCTGGACGAAGTGACAGAATCCATTGTGGCTGCCGCGGCCGTGCTGATCGAAGCTCAGGAACGGCAGCGTATGATCCAAGCAATACCGTCTGATCTGGCCGCCTATGGTTTTGTCCTGCGCGGACAGCAACATATCTATAAGTATACCCGGCAGGACAATCACGAAGCGCACGAACTCTATGCACGCGCGTTGGAGCGTGACGGATCATATGCCCGCGCCTCTGCTGCCCTGTCCCGCACGATGAATATAGATTGGCGTTATTCCTGGGCAACCGATCAGGATCAGGCATTGGATACAGCGCTGGCTCTGGCGCAGCGATCCATTGAACTGGATCCAACGGATGCCCGAGGATTTGGCGAGCTGGGTTTCGTACATCTTTACCGCAAGGAACACGACGCCGCGATCGGCGCATATCGCCGTGCCTTGATGCTCAATCCAAATGACGCAGATCTTCTGTCCGATTTTGCCGATACTCTGGCCCATTCAGGCGACAACGAAGCGGCAATTGAGTATTTGAAAAGGGCGATGCGGTTGAATCCATACTTTCCGGATCAGTATCTCTGGCACATCGCCGGTGCCTATTTCAATCTGGGCGAATATGACGATACCATCCGATGGATTAACAAAATGAACAACCCTGCCGAGGGGCAAAGACTCCTTGCGGCGAGCTTTGTGAAATTGGGCAAGCTCGACGTTGCCCGCGAAATAGCCGACAGGCACCGCAAAGTGCATCCGAATTTCTCATTGCAACGCTGGGGCCGTGTTCAACCGGACCGACGCCCCGAGGATACGCAACATTTTGTGGAAAGCCTGAAAATAGCCGGGTTCTAAAGCAAAGGGGCCTTCCGATACGGAAGACCCCGAAGTTTTGGGCAAGGGACTGGCGGGATTGTTAATCCTCAGATCCGCGCGCCCGCGCACCGCTGACACGAGCCCCGCTTACTCTGGCACCACTTACACGAGCTCCACTGACCCGCGCGCCGCTCACGCGGGCCCCGCTGACCCGCGCGCCACTCACTGACGGCCCATCAGAGCCGAAGAAAAGATCAAGCAAAACCTGCTCGAATTGTCCGGTCAGCACATCCATTCGGATTGTGTAGTCAGCTTTGTCATAGTCCCACACACGGATGTCGTTGGACATTTGATAGTCAGCTGAAGCAACACCCGATTCCGACGGTGACAAGGGCGCTCTGCCTGCCTGATTGTCTGGAATATTGTGATCTGTGGCGCTTTCGCCCTCGCCATGTACAAGGAAAATCGTTGGCTCGGGCAGCTCGTAATATGTACCGTCATATGCAAACCCATAGATGCGGGCGAGACTTGGGTCTTTTTCGAATTGCTCGCCAACAAAGTTGTTTGCACCCCAGCCTTTTCTCCGCTTGCCCCGGTCAATGAAATACTGAAGGTCCTGCTTTTTCCGGGCTTTCTGTTTCCAGAATGTCTTGGCGTGTTGCTTGCCTTCCTGAACAAATACGAACTTCCCGTTCCGAATTCTTCTAAGACCCTCCAAGGAAAAAGTGCCTGGGTTCGCAGCGTCTTCTTTTACCCTGTACAAACCGGACACATTGTTAGGCTCATTGTCTTTCGACACTTGCACCAGAACCTTGTCACCATCAGCTATCGGAACATCGTCGATTTTGTCGGTCAGCGCCGGCAGGGTATCGCTGTTGTCATCGACCAACGCCAGACGAACGGTCTTATAGCCTTTCCTGACCGCAAGATCTTCGACGAGACGTCCAAACAACAACACTTCGGAAAAACTGAGCAAAGACTCAGACATTGTTCTTTCTCCCTATTGCGGGATCGACGATGCCAGAAACTTCATCTCCCCCTCATTGCGGTCCGTGCTAAAGCCCAGACCAAAATATTCTTCAAAAATCACCCCGGCGCAAAATGCCACATAACGCGGCTAAAACAAAGACATTTACGGCCTGTCACCTTGGCACCCTGGTACGTACGGATACGGCATGGCTCTCGGCATCCGGTTCGGCAAGGCGTGGCCCGGCCGATGCCAGACCGATATCGCGCATACGGAAGTTACCTTCGATGATGTTTGCGAAGGCACCACCGGTGATTTCACGATCAACCGCCAGCATCGCTTTTTCCACGCCGAAATAGCTCAGCATATCGGCGTCCAGCATCTCCCAGGCGTCCGCAAGGTATGTGCCCAGAAAATCCCGTGCCTCGAGCAGGGCAATTCGGAAACCTTCGGGATTACGGGCGTATTCCTCGTCAAAAAAACCCTGCATGACACTGACATAGTCTGGTGAGCCCTCAAGCTGGTCGGACAGGTTTTCGACTTCAGGGGTAATCAGATCATGCACCAGCAGGCGTTCGTGGTAGATGTCTATGAAAATGTCGAACATGGCACCTGTCAGGGGTTCGGACAGGTCGTGCTCGCTGGACCATCCATCTGCGAATTCCCGCATCGAGCGTTCGTTCGTCGCCATCCTGATCTGAGCGTTATCCGAAAGTTCGGCAAAGCGACTGAGCCGGTTGTAGGTGTACAGGTTGCCCCGCGTGTTTTCTAGCAAATCGTCCACAACAGAGCCAAAGTGCAATGAAGCCAGCAAAGCCACCAGATCGGCGGCGGATTCATGAAATCCGTAATACTCCCCTGACGTGTGCTCCGACCCCGGCATACCGATCACGCTGTAGATGATTGCGTGTCCGATCTCATGCGCGACAACGTCAAAATTCAGGCTGTAGGGCCTGTATTCATTGTCATGCTCGCGCGAGCCACCGGTTTCCAGAAACCCCCAGCCGATATGGGCATTGTCCAGATTCGGCAGAAGAGACAATTCAAGACGATCATAATCACGAGCAAAGTGCCACGGGATCGGACGCCCGAAATAGCCCTCCCAGACATCCATTGTAAAATGTGCGGACCCAAACAGATGCGCGGCCTCGAAGGACGGGCTGGACGGGTCTATGTGTATGAAATTGCCAAACTCGTCCGGTTCAGGGTGTGGATGAACCGGGCCATTCCATGGCGGCAGGTACATCTGCGGCCCCTCCGGCCCCTGCACTTTGGCACCATAGTGCGCTGTCTTGCCAACCGGGTTGACCGTGTACATGCGCGGCCCGGACGGGCCCGGTCCAATAGAACCCGGGGGGGCGGATATCTCGACCATTTCGGGTTCGGCGTTACCCGCCAAAAACGGAGACTGCGGAAAGATCAGAAACCGCGTGCCGGGGGCTTCGCCCTCGTCGGTATCGGGTCCGTACATGTATCCCTCCAGTTTTTGTCACCGTGGCGATCAGTTCAGCCCGGGCCTTTCCCGGTAGTCTGACCCGACCCGCCTGCGCCCATACAATACAGAAATTCGCCTGCGATCAGTTCATGAAGGTCCTCGCGCCCAGCAAGGCCCAGAGATTGCGCATAGGCATCAAGGTCCTCGGGCACTTCGGATTCCAAAACGCTTTCGAAATACCAGATCAGCATCCGCACCTTGTCTGCACCTGAAAGTTCACGATCGCGCCCATCGTTTACCTCGATCATCCTATCTTTGGCATTCGCTCTTGCCTTGAGTTCGGAATAGGTGCCCTCCCACCGAAGCTCAGCCAGAATATGAGGTATCAGCTCAGTGCTCTTGCGCTCTAGCAATGACTTTTTGCAGGCCGAACCGTTCAGCAAATCTTCGTATCCGGCCTCATCCAGATCATTCAGTTCCAACCATGCTAGTATGTCACTCCGCCGCGCCAAACCATGCCGGGCACGATGCAACGACATCTGTTCCAGCAATGCCGAGCGGTCAGCTTGCGTACCGCTACGACCGGCATTCTGCCGCGCGAACATACGCAGCGCGGCACGTTCCCGTGTGTCGAAAAATCGGTCCGGATCAAGCCTGAGCTCATTCAAAACGCCTTGACCCGCAGGGTGAGCCTGTGTTTCAGCGCCGACCCGGCGAACAAGACCATCCCAGACCAGCGTGCGTTCGACCCTTTGAACAGAGGGCTGCGGTTGGTCATCTTTCTGCAGGAACACCCGCATAGCCTTCAGCATTTCGCAGGCATCATCGCGCTTGGCGTCGACCCGACCATCCTGCAACCAATCGAAAAACCGATGCCCGCCCAGTTCTGCCCCAACCCCGGACTGAACAGCCTTCCAAGTCCGGTCGTGGTAATACAACGATTTCGCGGTGCCGAGTACGATTTCTGCCGCCTCCGCCCCCAGAATACCGGCATCAACGGCCCGCCTGATGGTCTCACGTATGGAAACCATCGGCTCACTTAAGGTTGGAAACCCCAATTCCGCGGGACCGTGCAGCACGGCAACTTCATCGTCATCCCTTATCTGTCCGCTTGAATACGCTTCGTAGATGCCTCCGACGCCGATCATGCCGAAATCAGAAAGTTCCGAGGCGCGCAACGCGCCCATGCTGGCACTTCCAAAAACCGCGATCCCCTGTTCAATCGCCCAAAGGATTTCCTTGTGCCAAACCGAAGGAACACCTTCGAAATACCCGTCGATTATGCCAATAGCACGGGGGCGGTTCGTGACTGCGCGGTAAACATCGCCCTGTTTTACCGGCGGCAAAACCTCGGCATCCAGAAACCCGGCGACAGAGGCCGCGTCCAGCGTCGGTCCGACGAAGACGACGGCGCTCATGCCGGTCTCTCCGGAACAGCAAGCGCCCTTGGGCCGGGAACGTAGTCGGCATCGTCATGCGGAGCCTCAAGGCCCGGGATGACAACCCGAACGACCGAAACATCAATATCCTCCCGTGACAGATCGACGGCGACGACCTGATCAAGCCCGACCGAGGCCAGCCGCGCCAGCAGCCAGTCCAGATCGTCCTCGAACGAACCTGTTGATCGGTTTGGACCATCAGAAAAGCCCAGGTTGGGCGCGCAACGGTCTGTCATGCTTCGGATATAGGTCCATTTGTCCCGCAGGGCCGATGCCGTGAATTCATCCGGCATAAGGTCATCGCGGGCACCCGAGATATAAGTCAGCCGGGTCTGCGCGGCCTCGGTCATGGCACGCAGCAAGGCGATGGCACGATCCGGGTGGCAGCCATCACCGATCCCGATATGACTGGGCCTATCCCCGGTTTCGCAGATCGTGCAGCGGAAACTGGGAACACCAATATCCGAGGTTGTTTCCCAAATTCCCACGTCGATATCCGCTGCAGCAAATCGGCCAAGCGCCTCAAGACAGCGCGGGTCGTCAATCGTCGATGGATCAATGCGCGCGGTTTCCGGTCCCAGATGCCACAGCGTCGTTGCGTCCCGTTCGATCAGTTCGCAGATCGCGTGGCAGGTAGCCTCGAGTGTCACATTACCCGAGGCCAGACCATTGGTGGAGCGAGGAAAGATGTGCCGCCCCACCAGCGGCTCGGCGGTATAGTCGGTATCGACCATTTCATACGGAACCCAGCGCGAGGCTCCGTCAGTCAGATCGGTTCCTTCGATCCACAGCATCCTTGCATCCGGGTCAAACCGCGCGCCTGTCACTTTGGGCAACCGGTCGATGTCAACCAGTCGAACGTCGTCGCGGATATTCGTATAATTCGCCAGTCGGACCGGCAAAATGATATGTTCCGCATGCCAGGTTTCGATCGCTTCCATGACACCGGACGCCTCGGCTGCCTCAAGCGACAACCCTTTGCCCAATGCAACCGCGACCGAACGTGAATTGGGACGGGTCACCATCACTGTCGGCAGCCCAATCCGGTCCAGCCCGGTCAGATTTGCGATACGGGTAATACCCATCCGGGGCAGATGATCCCGCACGACGGCAAGGGTTTCCACCGGCTCTCTCATCCGGTGCGTATCTGTCAAATACCGCTTCCGCGACGCATCAAGCATGCGGTTTATCTCACAAACAACAGCGGCCTTCCGACAGTTCGCGGAAAGCCGAATGGAAATTTAACAACTCCCAGAATGGTCTATACGATAGGTGCGGTCAACTTTTGAGCCGGAGTGTCTCACGCCAGGCGCTATTCGTCACCTTTGTAATACCCGATCACATCATTCTCAGTGGTCGCGCCCAGACCATTCAACAGCCGGTTGGAATAGTTGAAATAGGCGCAGACCTGATTGACCTCGAGAATTTCACCATCATCACATCCCGCAATCTTCAGGGCCTCAAAGTCCGATTTCACCATTTTTCCCACATCCGTGGTCAGCTTGGCGGCATAGCGCAACAACGCAAGCTCTTTCCCTTGGAACTCGTCTTCGGGCCGGTGCGCCTTGAGCGCCGTGAATATACGGTCACTGCGGGGTTGATCCTTGATCAGATTGCGCACGTTCATGAAATGGTGGGTCAGGGAATAGGTGCAATCGTTCAGGATCGAAGTGTAACTTGCTACCACTTCCAGAAACCAGAATGGCAGGTTGTTGTCGTCCGAATGCAGCACAGAGCGGTACAGCGTGACATGGCCGTTCATCGTTTCGGGGCGCAGCGAATGGACCCGCATGACAGTATCCACTGTCCCATGGGGCGTACGTGCGCGATCCAGCAACTCTTTCAGACGACCATCCGCATATTCATCGGACACCATTTCGATCCAAGCGCTCATCCAACCCTCCCTGTTCGCGTGCAAGGTACTAAAGACCAAAGCAGCAGAATATTGCCAGTAGAAAATTCCACCACCAGGAAATTTTGATGGATCACGCGGACGTGATCGCGTTAAACTCGGCCGACGAATTCGGGATGCGCGAATATGCAACAAACGAACCTGCACAGCGGAGCAACAAACCTTTTGTCGACCTGCGGCGGTCTTGGTGCCGGGGATCGGCTGCTGGTCCTGCGCGAAGACCCGGACAACGATTACTACGATCAGGAAATCGTTGATGCAGTCGTCGAATGTGCGCGTACTTTAGGCATCCACGCTTTGGTCCGGACAGCGCCGTTCGATCCGATGGGGTCGGCCCTGCCCCAGGCATTGGTCGAAGAGATGAAGGCCTCTGACCGAACACTTTTTCTGTCGCGCAGCGGCGACCAGATTCGTTTTGACGCATCCATGGCAGGTATTCGCCCCATCATGTCATATGCGCTGGACGCAGAAATGCTGGCCTCGGGGTTCGGGCGCGCGAACTATCAGGGGTTCGTGGCGTTGAAGAATGCCGTGAACGCGCTGCTTGCGAATTCCACTGAAATCCGGGTGACATGTCCATTGGGTACGGACTTTCACGGGCCCGGAGCGGCATATCCCAAGGCCGGGCCAGCGGACGTTTGTGTCGACCGGTTCCCGATGTCGGTTTTTGCCCCTGTCCCCGCCAAGGGTTTTTCGGGTGTCGTGATTCAGGACGGCTTCCTTGTCGGGACTGGTTCCAAATTCTACGACCCTTACGGCTGCACCTTGCAGCACCCCCTGACCGTGCATTTCGAGGAAAACCGGTTGACCCATTTTACCGGGCACGAAACAGATGTTGAGCGCGCCCAGGCTCATTACGAGAACGTCGGTCAGATGTTCGGGCTGGACGCGTTTACCATGCACTCCTGGCACGCCGGCATTCATCCTGGATGTGCCTATCCGGTGCCCGCCCACAAGAATTTTGAACGCTGGAGCGGCGCGGCCTTTGGCAACCCCCGCCTTTTGCATTTCCACACCTGCGGCCACTATGCGCCAGGGGAAATATCGCTGAACGTACTGAACCCCACCGTCACCGTGGATGGCGTCGCGGTTTGGAAAGACGGCGTTTTCGACCCGGCGACGGTGCCCGGAGGAACGGAAATTCTGACTGAATATGCGTGTATCCGCGCCGTTTTCGACGATCCGGCGCAGGATGTGGGTCAAAGCCCGGAAGGCCGTCTTTCTGCAGGGTGACCTAGCTTGCCTGCGCCTCGGTGTCGTCTTGGGCCGCAATCATCTTGGCAACCCGCGAACGGAACCGCATCGCCCCGGCATCGAGCCCAAGATTCAGGTATGCCGATTTACGGCGCGCCATTCCGGTCTGAACATGTTCAAGAACCTCTTTGTCCTCGGTAAAGGCCATTATCGCACCTTCGAACATACGCTGGGAAAGTGCCTCATCCTCGGCGTGCATATTCCGATGCTGGAACCAGAAATAGCGTGACCGTTCTTCATCGACCGGGGTAATGAAATTGTAGGAAATGTTGACAAGCGCGTTCTGCGACAGTGGCTTGTCCGGGCCACCCTCGCCCACCGGCGCATAGACGGACATGTTGATGGCGGTAGATGGCAGGCGGCATTCATAGTGCTGCTTGCGGTCGCAATTCGGCCCGAATGGCAACATCGGCTTGTAGTAAGGTGCAGGCGGCTGATCGTGTATCCAACGTGACACGATCACACCCTGATCGGTTTCTTCCAGATCCAGCGGCTGATTGTCCGTTCCAGCCCCCGCGAAAGAGGTCAGATGCACCCAGGCCACATGGCTGGGATCCAGCAGGTTGTCGGTGATGTAAAGGTAATGACAGGCCATTTCCATGGCACCTTTTTGGGTTTTCCCCCACGATGGATTGTCGAAGTTCGGAATGTCGATGATCTGTGCCGGGTCAGCCTGCGCCGAATCGCCCATCCACAGCCACAGGAATCCCCAGCGATCCTCTGCCGGATAAGAATGAACTGCCGCACGGCGAGGCGGATTGTCCAACTGCGTCGGGGCAATCACGCATTCACCGGAACAATCGAAGGTCAGGCCATGATAACCGCATACAACGTTATCCCCCTCTACGGTGCCACGAGACAGGGGTAACTTGCGATGCGGACAAGCATCCTCAAGCGCGATGGGTGCACCCTTGGTATCGCGAAAGATCACGATGTCTTCGTTCAGCATCCGAACCGCGCTTAGTTCGCGGTCAAAATCCTCGCTTCGGCCCGCGACATACCAGCAGTTGCGGATAAAGCCTTTGGCCCCGGCCAGATCGGGTCGCATGGTTACTCCTGTTCCGAAAAGGTGTCGAACGCTTTCAGCGCCTTGGCGCTGTAGGCAAAAGATGGTCCCCCACCCATATACGTTGCCATCGACAACGCTTCGCACACTTCCTCACGGCTGGCTCCAAGCCGAACCAATGAGCGGGTGTGAAATCCGATACAGCTGTCGCATCGTGTGGCCACGGCTATTCCCAAAGCAATAAATTCTTTGGTCTTTTCGCTCAGCGCGCCATCTGCTTTCGCAGCCTTGCCCATGACACCAAAGCCCTTGACGGTTTCCGGCACCTCCTTGGAGAATGCTCCGATGTTGGCCTCGGTCTCTGCCATGAATTCTTTCCAGTCCATCGGTTAGCTCCTTACCCGCGCTCGTCCGATCCCATGCGCCGCTCCAACCAGCGCACAAAGGCGCTGATAATCAGCACAAGGACCAGATATTCAAAAATCAGCAACGTATAGATTTCCAGCGGCCGGTATTCTGTTACGACCAGTTCGTTCGCGCGCCGGGTCAGTTCCTGCATTCCGATGACAGAAGCAAAGGCGCTCATCTTGACGATGTAGATGAACTGATTGGCCAGCGGCGGTAGAATGCGCCGGATCGCCTGTGGCAGAATCACGTATCGCATGGTTTGCGCATAGTTCAAGCCAATTGTTTGCGCGGCCTCGCGTTGTCCCTTGGCGATCGACTGGATGCCCGCACGATAGATTTCGGCGGTGAAGGCACTGTCGGAAATCGCCAGCGTTATGATCGCCCCCCAGAATGGATCGATCGGAATGTTCAGGCCCATCGACCGAAAGATGATCGGCAACCCGTAAAATACCCAGAACAGCATGGGCAGCAGGGGAATCGACCTGACAAGCTCGACGTAAACCCGGTTCACCAGACGCCAGCCCCATCTTTCGGACAACCCAGGCAAAGCCACGATCAAACCCACAAAAATCGAAATGGCAGCCGCGATTACCGAAATCAGGATGGTATCGCCCATGCCAGAGATCAGGAATTTGATATTGGTCCAACCGCTGGCTGTAGTCGGGTCAATGACGTACCAGCCCCAGATGTCAGACGACGCGCAGCCAGTCAGCAGAAGCGGCAGCGCCAGAAAGAGGAATAGCTTTTTCATCATAACCTCTCAGTGCTGCAATATCTGGCTGAGGAACTTCTGACAGCGCTCGGAGCGAGGGCTGCCAAAGAATGTTTCAGGTGGCCCCTGTTCGACAATCTCACCGGCGTCCATGAAGATCATGTTGTCGGCGACTTTTCTGGCAAATCCCATTTCGTGGGTGACAACCACCATTGTCATGCCCTCTTCGGCAAGTTCGACCATGACATCTAGAACTTCCGAAATCATTTCGGGATCAAGTGCCGAGGTCGGCTCGTCAAACAGCAGAACCTTAGGTTCCATGCACAAGGACCGGGCGATTGCGACCCGTTGCTGCTGCCCTCCGGACAACTGCCCCGGCCGTTTATCCGCTTGATCAGGGATATGTACCCGCTCAAGATAATGCCGTGCCTTTTCCTCGGCCTCTTTCCGGCTGAGGCCACGCGCCTTGATCGGGCCAAGGGTCAGGTTTTCCAACACGGTCAGATGCGGGAACAGGTTGAATTGCTGGAACACCATCCCGACCTCGGACCGGATGGCTGCAACCGATTTGGGATCGTTCGTCAGTTCGGTCCCGTCAACGCGGATTGTTCCCTTCTGGTGTTCTTCAAGTTTGTTGATACATCGGACAACCGTTGATTTCCCCGATCCCGACGGACCGCAGATCACAACTTTTTCACCGGTTCCAACAGTCAGGCTGATATCTTTCAGCACGTGAAATGTGCCAAACCATTTGTTGACGCCTTCTAGCTCAATCGCGGCTGGTGGCATTTGATTTCCTGTTCGCGCTTTTCTTCACAGTAAAAATATTTCTTGAGGTTATCTTTGTCTTTGCGCTTAAATCAAGAAACAATCTGGCAGCGAAGATAACGTCTGCGCCACCAACGGGAGAAAAACATGAAACAGTTCTTGAAAATCGCAGCGGTCGCGGCGGTCGGGATTGCCCTGTCCACCGCGGCACAGGCCCAGTCCGCACTGAACGAGATTCTGGATTCGGGCGTGTTGAAGGTCGGCACCACCGGTGACTGGAATCCCATGTCGCTGCGCGATCCGGCAACTAATTCCTACAAAGGCTTCGACATCGACATCATGAACGAGCTTGCCAGTGATCTTGGGGTCGAAGTCGAATACGTCCCGACCGACTGGAAAACGCTGGTCAACGGCGTCGTCTCGGGCAAGTACCACATTACCGGGTCCGCATCGATTTCACCGCCACGCATGAAAGTTGCCGGATTCTCGGAAAGCTATATTTCCGTCGAACTGTATCCATACACAACCAAGGACAAGGCGGACCGGTTCGACGGGTATGACTCGATCAACAAGCCGGATGTGGTTGTCGCAACGACGCTGGGAACGACGTTCGAGAAAAACGCCCGTGAATGGTTCCCGGACGCGGAAATCAAGGTGGTCGAGGCCCCTGCCCGTGGTTTTCAGGAGGTGATTGCAGGACGTGCGGATGTCTTCATCACATCAAACATCGAAGGTGCGACGCTGGAAGAGAAATTCCCGGTCGTGCGCGTAAAGAATGCCGGCCCACGCTCGCCCGCTCCTATTGCGATGTTGCTGCCGCAGGCCGATCAGGTCTGGATCAACTATGTAAACAACTGGGTAAACGTCAAAAAAGCCCAAGGTTTCTTTGAAAAGAACAAAGAAAACTGGGGCCTCTGAACACCACTCAGCAAGATCGGCCCTTTAGCGGGCCGGTCTTGTCTAATCGCAAAGGTCAGTTGCGGCCAGATACGGCCTTTGACACGACTGTGACGAAACTGACGGTATCCGTCTTCAACTCGATCGGCCCATGTGCGGAATTGGAGTCAAAGCTCAGACTGTCCCCGGGGCGCATGTGATAGGTTGTGTCCCCACAACGGTAAACCATTTCACCATCAGTGACGTGGATGAATTCGATCCCCTGATGCTGGTACAGCGGACGCGGGGCAAGCGGGCCTTCAAGCGTCACACTGAAGCTTTCAAAACTGACATGCGTACCTTCGGCCCGTCCGATCAGCTTATAGCTGTGGCCGAACCCACTTCCCAACCTCTGAACGGTTACACCTTCACCCGCAGCGACAAAAGAAACGTCCGAACGTTCTACGGTGCCCGCGAAAAAGTTGATCAGTGGAACTCCAATCCCCTGCGCCAGCGCCTCCAGCGTGGCCAGAGAGGCAGAGACCTGGCCTCGTTCAATCTTGGAGATCATCGCAGTGGACACACCCGATTGCGCCGAAAGCTCGGACAATGTCAGGTTTGCCAACATGCGATGCGATTTGACCGCTGCGCCAACCACCTGATCCAGTGGGGGTTTCGTGAAATCGATGGGCAATGAATCTTCCATGCCCCTAACGTACTGCGGCGAATCACAAAGGGAAAGCGAAGCGGCGCGTTTCTGGGCGCGTATTTCACGGAGACCAGCATGAAACTTGAACATATGACCTGGCGCGAGGTCGAATCCCGCATCGACAAAGGATCGGCCATTTTGCTGCCTGTCGGATCAACCGAACAGCATGGGCCAATGGGCCGGATCGGGACCGATACACTCTGTGCCGAAGCAGTGGCCCTGGGGGCCGCATCGCTGTGCGATGCCATTGTCGCGCCTCCCCTGGCCTATACCCCTGCCCCGTTCAACACCGCCTTTCCGGGGACAGTTTCCGTATCTGCCAAAACCTTTGGTTTGCTTGCAAAAGAGGTCATCGGAGGGTGTCTGGCACAAGGGTTTCTTGGTGTCTTCATCGTGAATGGTCACGGGGCGAATGTTGAACCTCTGCACCAAATCGCAACATCACTTGCGGAAGGTGCACTCAGGGTCCGCAGCTGGTGGGAACCCCCTTCTGTCAACGCACTTCGGAAGGAGTTGTACGGTGACTGGGAAGGCATGCACGCGACACCATCGGAAATCGCAATCACCCAGCATCTTTTAGGAGTGTTACCCCCGCTGGATGCTTCGCAACCGCCGCAAAAACTGACAGCCGATTATCTGAAAGCCCATAGCGGCGATCGGCATGGCCCACCTGACGAGCACCGCGCGGCATTTCCCGATGGGCGCGTCGGCTCTCATTCCGCCTTGGCGAGCCCGGAACACGGCGCGCGGCTTTTGCAACTGGCGGCACGGGAAATCGCCAATGAATTCGTTGCTTTCACAGAAATGGCCACCCGTTTGCGTAGCTGAGGAAATCGCACATTGTGACGATGGCCAACGAAACCTTGCAATTGAGTGCCATGTTTGAAATTTGTCCTTTAACTTTGTTGGGAAAGCGGCCCGTCAGGTTTCAGGACATGCGCTGCACTCGGGGGTTTTCATGAAGCGGGTTTTAGTTACGGGTACGGCGGGTTTCATCGGATTTCACCTTGCCCGGCTGCTGTTGGCAGAAGGGTTCCGAGTCCACGGTTATGACGGAATGACGGATTACTACGACGTCACGCTCAAACAACGTCGCCATCAGATGTTATTGCAAACGCCGGGTTTTTCCGCGACCGAAGACATTCTGGAAAATCACGAGCGCCTGCTACAGGTAGCAGACGAGTTCAAACCGGACATCATCGTGCATCTGGCAGCACAGGCTGGGGTGCGATACAGCCTGGAAAACCCGCGCAGCTATGTAGATTCAAACATCACAGGCACCTTCAATGTGATGGAGGTCGCTCGCCTGCATGACGTCGATCACCTGCTGATGGCCTCTACATCCTCGATCTACGGCGCGAACGAGGATATGCCTTTTACCGAAACCGACAAGGCGGACAGTCAGCTGACGATCTATGCCGCGACAAAAAAAGCGAACGAAGCAATGGGGCATTCCTATGCCCACCTCTGGAATATTCCGACCACGATGTTCCGCTTTTTCACGGTTTATGGCACGTGGGGGCGGCCCGATCTGGCCTATTTCAAGTTCACTGACGCCATTCTGAACGACCGTCCCATCGACATTTACAACAACGGGGACATGTATCGTGACTTTACCTATGTGGACGATCTTGTCCGGGGCATTCGTCTGCTAATTGACGCCGTCCCCATACGGCCTGAAACCAAAAGCGAGATAGCCAAAGGTGACAGCCTGTCGCCGGTTGCCCCCTATCGGGTGGTGAATATCGGCAATTCCGACAAAGTGCGCCTTCTCGATTTTATTGAGGCGATCGAAGACGCGCTCGGCAAGAAAGCTATACGGAATTACATGCCTATGCAGATGGGGGATGTTCCTGCGACCTGGGCAGACACCAGTCTGTTGCAGTCACTTACCGGGTATCAACCCAAGACAGACATCCGTACGGGTCTTGCCAGATTTGTGGAATGGTATCGGGACTACTACAAAGTCGAAGCTGGCTGACAAAAAAAACCGGCGCTATAGGCGCCGGTTTTTCGTTTCTTACCCGCCGAAATCGTCGAGCATGATGTCTTCGCGGTCCACGCCCAAATCCAGCAGCATGTTGATGACCGACTGGTTCATGATTGGCGGTCCACACATGTAGAACTCGCAATCCTCAGGCGCCGGGTGGTTCTTGAGGTACTCCTCGAACAACACGTTATGGATAAAGCCGGTGTAGCCTTTCCAGTCATCCTCGGGCTGGGCATCCGACAGCGCGACGTGCCATTCGAAATTGTCAAACTCTTCGGCCAGCGTGTCGAAATCCTCGACAAAGAACATCTCTTTCTTGGACCGCGCGCCGTACCAGAAGCTGATCTTGCGGTTGCGGTTTTCAAGACGCTTGAGCTGATCGAAGATGTGGCTGCGCATCGGTGCCATACCGGCGCCACCGCCGATGAACACCATCTCTTTCTCGGTCTCGCGGGCGAAGAATTCGCCGAACGGGCCCGAGATCGTCACCTTGTCACCCGGTTTCAGGTTGAAGATGTAAGACGACATCTGACCCGGCGGGATACCTTCCGAGCCCGGAGGTGGCGAGGCGACCCGGACGTTCAGCATGATCATGCCTTTCTCGTCCGGATAGTTCGCCATCGAATAGGCCCGTTCGATCGGCTCGCTCACCACGGACTTGTACTGCCACAGATTGAAGCGATCCCAATCCTCGCGATACTCCTCTTCGACATCGAAATCGGTGTACGAGAGCTGGTGCGCTGGCGCTTCGATCTGGATGTATCCACCGGCGCGGAAGTTGACGTCCTCACCCTCGGGCAAGTCCAGCGTCAGCGCCTTGATGAAGGTGGCCACGTTCTCGTTCGAACGAACGGTACATTCCCACTTCTTGACGCCAAAGACCTCTTCGGGGACTTCGATATCCATGTCCTGCTTGACCGCAACCTGACAGGACAGACGGTCGCCACAGGCGGCTTCGCGCTTGGTGATATGGCTTTCCTCGGTCGGCAGAATCGATCCGCCGCCCGAATGCACCCGAACCCGGCATTGGGCACAGGTCCCGCCGCCACCGCAGGCCGAGGGGACAAACAGTTTCTCGGCCGCCAGCGTTTGCAGCAGCTTGCCGCCGGCAGGGACCGAGATGGTTTTCTCACCGTTGATGGTGATGTTCACGTCACCGGTCGAGACCAGCTTGGACCGCGCGGCCATGATGATGGCCACCAGCGCAAGAACGATCAGGGTAAAAAGGATTACGCCAAGGCTAAAAGTTTCCATCGGCCCCTCCTTACAGTTTCACGCCCGAGAAGGACATGAAGGCCATGGCCATCAGTCCCGCGGTGATGAAGGTGATGCCAAGACCCTGCAAGCCATCCGGAATGTCCGAATATTTCAGCTTTTCGCGCACGCCTGCCATCGCGGTGATCGCCAGCGCCCAACCGAAACCGGAAGACAGACCGTAAGTCGCCGCTTCGGCAAAGTTATAGTCCCGCTCCACCATGAACAGCGAACCACCAAGGATCGCGCAGTTCACCGTGATCAGCGGCAGGAAGATCCCCAGTGCGTTGTAGAGCGGCGGGAAATACTTATCGAGCACCATTTCCAGAATTTGCACCATCGCGGCGATCACACCGATATATGAGATCAGGCCGAGGAAGGTCAGGTCCACATCCGGGAACCCGGCCCATGCCAGCGCACCCGGTTTCAGCAGGTAGCTAAGCAGCAGGTTGTTTGTGGGAACGGTGATGGCCTGCACGACCATAACCGAGATACCCAAACCCAGCGCCGTCGAAATCTTCTTGGATACGGCGATGAAGGTACACATGCCGAGAAAGAAGCTGAGCGCGAGGTTTTCGACAAAGATGGCCTTTACGGCCAGAGAGATAAGCCCTTCCATCAGTGCGCCTCTACCTGCTGGATTTTATATTCACGTTCTTCGACCTGGTTTGGCTTCCACGTGCGGAAGGCCCAGATCAGCAGGCCAATCACGAAGAAGGCCGAGGGCGGCAGCAGCAGCAGGCCGTTGGGCACATACCAGCCACCATTGTTCACCGTCTGCAGGATGGTGACGCCGAACAGGCTGCCCGAGCCGAACAGTTCCCGGATAAAGCCAACCAGCAGCAGGATAAGACCATAGCCCAGTCCATTGCCCACACCGTCGATGAACGAGGCCATCGGCGGGTTTTTCATGGCGAATGCTTCTGCGCGACCCATCACAATACAGTTGGTGATGATCAGACCGACGAAAACCGACAGAGTTTTCGAAATCTGGAACGCGTATGCCTTCAGAATCTGGTCCACCAGGATCACCAGCGAGGCGATGATCACCATCTGCACGATGATCCGGATCGAACCTGGAATCTGATTGCGCAGCATCGAGATGAACATCGACGCAAAGCCGGTCACGAAGGTCACCGCCAGCGCCATCACAAAGGCCACCTGCAGCGACGAAGTTACCGCCAGCGCGGAACAGATGCCCAGCACCTGCAGGGTGATCGGGTTGTTGTCGACAAGCGGGTCGACCAACAGCTCTTTCTTTGTCTGGGACATCAGAACTCTCCTGCTTGCAGTTTGGCCAAGAAGGGGCCGTAGCCCGCGTCACCCATCCAGAATTTCACCAGGTTATCGACACCGACCGACGTCAGCGTGGCACCGGCCAGCGCGTCAACGTAGAAATCGGGGCCGGCGGCGGGTTGCGTCTTGGCAACTGTGATCTGCAGATCACCGGCATCGTCGCGCAGTTTCTTGCCGCTCCACAGTGCTTTCCAGCGCGGGTTGTCCACCTCAGCGCCGAGGCCGGGGGTCTCGCCATGCTGATAGAACTGCAGGCCAAAGATATCGTTGCCATTGTTTTCCAGCGCGATAAAGCCATAGAGCGTGGACCACAGACCATAGCCGTGCAGTGGCAAGATCACCTTGTCCAGATCACCGGCATCGTCGCGCAGCAGGTAAATGACGCGGTATTTCGCCTTGCGGCCAATACCAGCGGGGTCATCGTCCAGCGCGACGCTCAGCTCGGGGTCGCTGGCCGCGGCCAGATCGTCAAAGGTCGCCGGGTCGAACTGATCGTCGACGAAATCGCCAGTCGCCAGTTCCAGCACATGCGGTTCAAACGCCGCAAAGGCTTCGGTCACATTGATGCCGGGCTCATAGACGCCCGCCACCTGCAAAACGTTGACCTGCCTGTCCTTCAGCTTGTTCGCCTCTTGTACCGGGCGCAGGCTGACAGCGGCAGCCGATACGACCATCGAGGCAACCAGACAGATTGCGACAGCGACAAAGACGGTTTTGCCGACTGAATCCGGCGAGGCCGCCAGAAACTTGGCAATCGCGCCCTTAGGTTCTTGGGATTGCGTATCAGACATGGCGACGCGCCCTCCGTTTGATGTTTGCCTGAACGACGAAATAGTCGATCAGGGGTGCGAAGACGTTACCGAACAGAATGGCCAGCATCATGCCTTCGGGGAAGGCCGGGTTCACCACACGGATCAACACAACCATGACACCAATCAGCGCGCCATAGATATAGCGGCCGACATTGGTGTGGCTTGCGGAAACGGGTTCGGTCACCATAAAGGCCAGACCAAAGGCATAACCGCCCAGCACAACGTGCCAGTACCATGGCATTGCGAACATCGGATTGGTGTCTGATCCGATCAGGTTCAGCAGCCAGGTAAATGCGATTGTTCCGGCCAGACACCCCACGATCAGGCGATAGTTTGCTATCTTGGTCATCAACAGGAATGCCAGACCGATGATGCAGGCCAGTGTCGAGGTTTCACCAAAGCTGCCCTGAATGGTGCCATAAAAGGCGCTCCACCAGGTGATACCTTCGGCCGCCAGAGCCTGCACGCCGTCCGCAGCGGACACGGCCAAGGCAGTCGCGCCTGAGAACCCGTCAACCGGGGTCCAGACCGCGTCGCCCGACATCTGCGCCGGATAAGCGAAGTACAGGAACGCACGACCCACAAGCGCAGGGTTCAGGAAGTTCTTGCCGGTGCCGCCAAACACTTCCTTACCGATCACGACACCGAAAATGATGCCCAGAGCGACCTGCCACAAAGGCGTGGTTGCCGGCATGATCAGCGTGTAAAGCATTGAGGTAACAAGGAAACCCTCATTCACCTCGTGACCGCGCACTGTGGCAAAGATCACCTCGAATATACCACCCGCAACCAGTGTCACGATGTAGATCGGCAGAAAGTACAGCAGCCCGTGCATTGTGTTGGCAAAGATGCTGGACGGATCCAGCGATATTCCGAACATCTGCAAAAGGGCGATCCGCCAGCCGGTGGCCGCATCCGGGCCCAGCGTGGCAATGGCTGAGTTCGCCTGATACCCGGTGTTCCACATCCCGAACAGGATACAGGGGATTGTCGCGATCACGACATAGGTCATGATCCGCTTCATATCCACATAAGACCGCGCATGAGGTGCAACAGTGGTTACGGTTTTCGGAGTGTAGATAAAACTCTCGACCATCTCGTAGATCGGGAAGAGCTTTTCGTATTTGCCGCCCTTGGTAAAGTTCGGCTCAATCCGGTCAAAGAAGTTGCGCAAACCCATTCGGATCAGCCCTCCTTTTCAATTTTGGTCAGGCAGTCGCGCAGCGCCAGCCCGTATTCATATTTCGCCGGACAGGCAAAGCCGACAAGGCCCAGATCCTCTTCGTCCAGCTCCAACGCACCCAACGCCTGAGCGGTATCGGTGTCCATCACCAATAGCGCACGCAGCAACTGCGTCGGCAGATAGTCCTGCGGCATCAGTTCCTCGAACGTGCCGGTCGGCACCATCGCACGGCGACCACCGTTCAAGTTCGAGGTGAAAGCAAAGAGCTTTTTGGCAAAGGCCGAGCCCAGCACCGGCTGCACCGCATATTTCGACGGCATCGGCCGGATCCAACCCATCGGGATCTGGTCTGCGTCCTCGCGGATAATGGTAATCTGACGGGCAAAACGGCTCAGGAAAGCGTGCGGGCCTTCTGCGTGCCGACCAGAAAGGATCGAACCCGAGATGATCCGTGCCGAGCCGTCAACGTTGACCTCGTCCCGTGTCAGATCGTCGGTCGATGCGCCCATGACGGTCCGGATCAGGCGGGGTTGACGTGCGCCGGGGCCGCTCAGCGCGATCACGACACTGGGGTCCAGATGCCCGGTCTGCATCAGGCGACCAATGGAGATCACATCCTGATAGCTGATGGTCCAGACCTGTTTGTCACCGGCCAGCGGCTCCAGGAAATGAATATGCGTACCGGCCAGTCCGGACGGGTGCGGACCTGAAAAAGCAGCCGTTTCAACGCCAGTCAGGTCAGTGCCCGGAAACGAGTCACCTTCTTTTTGGCACAGATACGTCTTGCCCTCGGTCAGCTTGGACACAGCCGCGAGGCCTGCGGCAAATGCCTCACCGGCATCGTCGATGATCAATGCAGCGTCACCGGCCAGCGGGTCACTGTCCATTGCGGTCACGAAGATAGAGGTCGGGGCCGTGCCAGGCTCGGGCATCTTCGAGTAAGGCCGTGTGCGGAATGCTGTCCACAGTCCCGCAGCGCAAAGCCGGGCAGTCACGCCCTCTGCTGTATCAACATCACCCACGTCAGAGAAACTCAGACCAGTGTCATTGGCATCCGAAACTTCGATCACGACGCTTTGCAGCACGCGGCGCGCGCCGCGGTTGATTGCCACAACCTTTCCGCTGAGCGGAGCAACCATCATCGCGTCCGGAGCGTCCTTGTGGCAGAACAACGGTGTGCCCCGTTGAACGTCGTCGCCTTCCTGCACCAGCATACGGGGCTTGAGGCCGATGTAGTCGCCTCCCAGCACCCCAACGGTGGAGTATTCGGGCCCCGGATTTATTTTCTGTTCGGGTGCGCCTTCAACCGGCAGGTCCAACCCTTTTTTCAGTTTGAAAGTTTGCATGTCGCTACGTTCTTCCAAGCCTCATTCCTGCGCCATATCATCCCGACGCGTTGCCTCAGCATTGCACTTACCCGGACGCGCGGGTCCATGCCCTGGGAAATGCGCCAGAAACCGGCGGGAATCCGCAGGCGCACCGCCAATCACGGACCCTTTACGCGGCCCGTGCCGCAAAGGCAAACCTGTTACCGCCCAAAACTGCACATCCTGTTCCGTTTAAGCCATAGTGGCGCATTCGACGTCAACTTTGTCGCATGAGAATTGCGGCTCGCACGGATAAGAGAACCGGTGTAAGCAGCGGGAATGAACAGCTCAGACGATCTTGAAATTTTTCTTGCCGCCACCCCCGGACTGGAAGCCCCTCTTTTAGCTGAGGCCACAGAAAAGAACTTTGCCGGTGCGCGCCTGATCCCGGGCGGCGTTTCCTGCCGCGGGAACTGGCCCGAGGTCTGGCGTGCTAACCTGCAACTGCGCGGGGCAAACCGGGTTCTGGCCCGGATCGGCAGTTTTCCGGCTGTCCATCTGGCTCAGCTGGACAAAAGAGCGCGCAAGTTTCCATGGGGTGATTTTCTGCGTCCGGATGTCCCTGTCAAAATCGAGGCGACCAGCCGCAAATCGCGCATCTATCATGCGGGTGCCGCGCGTCAGCGCATTGAGAAAGCAATCTCTGAAACTCTCGGCACGCCGGTCTCGTCGGATGCGGGGCTGAGGGTTATGTTGCGCATTGAAAAGGATCTCTGCACCTTTTCGATCGATACCTCGGGCGAATTGTTGCACAAGCGCGGGCACAAGGAAGCCGTGGCCAAGGCACCGATGCGTGACACCATGGCCGCGATGTTTCTGCGCGAATGCGGATTTACCGGGGCCGAACCTGTGCTCGACCCGATGTGCGGCTCTGGCACGTTCGTCATCGAAGCAGCCGAGATTGCTCTGGGGCTGAACCCCGGCCGGTCGCGCAGTTTTGCGTTTGAGAATCTGGTGACATTCGACCCAGATATCTGGAAAAAGATGCGGATAGGCGATCCTGCAGGTGAAACAGATTACATGTTCTGTGGTTCTGACAGAAACGCAGGTGCAGTGGAATCAAGCCGCGCAAACGCGACTCGGGCGGGGATTGAAACCGCAACCCATTTTCAGCAACGATCTGTTAGCGATTTGAAAGCACCAGCCGGACCGGCAGGGCTGGTGATCGCCAATCCGCCTTACGGGGCCCGTATCGGCGATGAAAAGCGTCTGCGTTCACTTTATGGCTCACTTGGCAAGGTGCTGACCGACCGTTTCTCGGGCTGGCGCGTGGGCATAATAACCAGTAATCAGGGGTTGGCTCGCGCGACAAATCTGCCGTTCCTGCCCACCGGCCCTGTGGTCGACCATGGCGGCACGAAGGTCCGGCTGTTCAGAACCGATCCCCTACCCTAAGCGAAACCCGTGCACTGCTTCAGCTTCACTGCATCCACCCGCTCCTAAGCTGATTCAGATGATTTTATGGGCCGCGACATTGCACCCAATTATGTCAGAATCCCTCTTGCGCATCCAACCGGCCGGGTATAGATCACCCGCCACGGTCGGAGTGTAGCTCAGCCTGGTAGAGCACTGTCTTCGGGAGGCAGGGGTCGGAGGTTCGAATCCTCTCACTCCGACCAATAAAATCAAGAACTTACGCGAAAATTGAAGCTTGCAACCTGTGCAATCTTGCACGAGCTGCACAAAATCGCGAGGATGTTCTTATGAAGAACCCTGTCCCATACGTGCGTCAACGGTCTGATTCTTACTGGGAAATCGTCTATGACGATCCCACCACGGGGAAGAAAAAGCGCAAAGCCACAGGCACTAAAGATCAAGTTGAGGCGGAGAAAAAGCTATCCGAGTTTGACCCGGTCGCAACCACTGACGCGATCGATCCTGATGCGCCACGTCTACGCCGTCGCAAAGATGGATACTGGGAATCTGTATGGCTGGAAGACGGCAAGACGCGCCGGAAATCCCACGGCTCTAAGTTCCAAGTCGAGGCAGAGGCGGCGCACGCCGTATTCATCCAAGAGCTAGTAAAACCGGAAATACCTACCCGACCGACAATCACGTGGGTGGTTGATCAGTATTACGACTACATCTGCCGGGAAAAAGCAGAGTCCACGTCAGGCCCAATGGCCGCAAACGTGGCACCACTGAAAGAACATCTCGGACATCTGTTCTGGGATGAGATCGTACAGGACACAGTGGATGAGTACATTGAATGGCGCATGGGGAAACCACGCTGGACCGCACACCAAAAGTCCGAAGGTCAGTTCGGCAAAACTAGCCGCAACACTGCATGCAAGGACCTGCGTGTGCTTCGTGCCGCGCTGACGCGCGCACGCAAGAACCGATACACCAGCTATCCACCGGACTTCTCCATCAAGGAAGGTGAGCCGGTCCGTGAAACCAAGGCATGGCTGACTGCGGAAGAACTGGAACGGATGATTGCCGCATGCGAGCCCAAGCCCATTTTCGTCAATGGAAAGGAAGTTGATCGGGAACGCGACCGGTCTCACTTGGAAGCGTTTCTACTGATCGCACACGCTACTGGCGCAAGGAAAGAAGCAATTCTCTCTTTGACATGGGATCAGGTTTATGTTCCTGAGCCGGTCTTGAGAAAGGCCAGCGAAATTCGCGGTAGTGTTGCCCATGATGCTGACGGCAATGAAGCAATACCTCGCAAGGCTGCTTTATGGGAGTTTGGGAATTCGCCTTTGAACTATGAAACGGGCGAAAACGTCAGCGGGGTTTATATCGACTTTGGTGCAGGCAGTGGAAACAAGCGACGCCCGGCGATACCGATAGGCCAAAACTGGCGCTTGATGAATTACTTGCTCTTTGGCGGTGATCGGGAACAACCGTACGTGATTTCCTACAATGGCAAACCCGTGAAGAGTTTGAAGAAAGGATTGGCGGAAGTCGCCAAGGAAGCTGGCGTCAAAAAGCCTGTTTCCCACCACACGATGAAGCGTACAGCGATCACTCACATGGTCCGCGCAGGCGTACCGTTCAACATCATTGCTGAGGCAGTTAACACTACGGAAGATGTGTTGAAGAAGCACTACAGTATGCATCGACCTGACATTGAAGCCGCGTTAGGTGATGCTTTGTCGATCAAGTAAATTGATCAGGGCCGCGTCAGCGGCTCTGTTTACGTTCATGTCATTACAACAATTTTGGACGTGTGTGTCTTTTCATACCAAGCTCCACCGATGGCGGATTTGGTCAGAGAAGGCTTCGCGATATCCAAGCTTAGGCAGATAAGTCAAAGGCCAAAAGGACGCTGAGCAACTTTTGAGAACAGACTACATCGAGACCTTTAGGAAACTCGGCTTTTTGCCCTTTGTGGTTAGTATCAGGCGAGAGCAATAGCTCGCAGCGAGTACGGGTGCTGATGGGACAGTTACAGAGCCAAACAACATTAAATTTGGCGTAACGCCGAAGTTGTGCAACTATCTGTAACCAATAGAATTGTGGCGCTTCACTAGCGCTGAATGCACGAATAATTTTCGCAAGACGAGGTAATGAAATCATAGATTTAAGGCTTTAGGGAAGATGAAATTTATTCGAAGGGTTATCTCAAAAGATAATGTTGTAATTGCAATCTTAATTTTGTGCTTGTTTTTGATTGTCTCACTGATTTCTCACTTTGATTCTCCAAAGCAGAAACAGTTAGCATTTCAAGCCGCGTGCAGTAAAATTCGTTTTCCATTCTCTGTTCAGCTCGACCTATCAGAAGCTAGTTCTATACACACGAGGGGGTTCGAGCTTCAAGTTCAACACAACTCGGATTTCGAAGTTGCCTTTATCTCTGGTGGAAAAACTACAACTCGCGTTTCTCTTCTTACTTTAGACGCCATTGTATCAAACAATGCAACCCAGATGCCGTTCTTTACACTTCGAGCTAATGCAGATTTTGGTCCAGTTACTGCTCAGACAGTCAATGTAACAGATATGTCAGTAGATGCTGAAGGTTTATCAGTCTCAACCGAGGATAGCGAAATTCATGTCCGCTTAGACATCATGGCGTTTGAACTATCGGAGATGGGTCGACTGAAGATTCGCGAATTAGGCGGAAAAGAAGTGGTGCGCTCTGAAGTTATTGGTTTTGACGGTCGTGGGGAACCGTTGGCCGTCTTTCTGCAATCAATGCTGACAAACGACGCAACCGGACAGATTTTTAGAGCATCATTTCCAAACTCCACAACAGAAATGAAACTGGTTCGAGGTGATGGGCCAAGGAGCACCGATGGACAATTCAAAGCCGCAGGTTGCCAGACCTTGAGTTACGTCGAAGTTGGCGTTGACGGAATGCACAAACCAAAAACTGAGAATTCATATGTTAATGTCGCTTACCGCGATCTTGAATTAGCTAATGTTAGTTTGCAGGGAAACGCTCTAAATATAAGCGCCGTGTTCCATACAACTTCCGTTAAAGTAGATGGGCATGAACTCATGCGAGGTCGGTTTGAGTCGTTGCTCGCTCGCCCGTGGTACGAACAAGGAGCACTCGGTTTGTTCGTCTTATTTGCATCCATGATTTTTGTCGAAATTTTGAAAGGAACGGTAAAACGAATTGCCGCCCAAGCATTTGTCAAGAAAGAAAGAGACTAACAATGGTTCACCTCTTCACAACTGCAGCCTTCATTTTGTTGGCGTCTAGCGCTTTTGGTCAAACCGACCTTCCGATTGGTGACCCGGAAAAGGGTAGGAAGATATTTCACAGAATATGCGTTATTTGCCATACTCTTGAACCGGGTCACCACAGGGTGGGTGCCAGCCTATACGATTTGTTCGGACAAGTAGGCGGAACTACGAAGGGGTATCGCTATTCGTCTTCGATGGAGAGAATTAAACCTCTGTGGGACCCTTATGCAATGGATTATTGGACACGAGACCCAAAAAGTCTAGTTCCACGCACCAATATGACTTTTGCTGGAATTGAAGATCCAGAGGACCGGGCAGATCTGATCGCGTATCTGCGAAAAGCAACATCCCCACCACCCACGTTGCTTGAGAACGAGTTTTGGGCACGAAAGAACTTCTCATATATCCAGGACATCCAGCCGATCTTCGCGAACTACTGCAGCGGTTGTCACGGGCACAACAACGCGCTTTCAGCTAAGAGGGTGCAAGGAGTCTTGCTGACAGATTACACCGAGTTGATGATCGGAGGTCTGAATGGAAAGTTTGTGAAACCGGGTAGCAGCAGCAACAGTAGAATATTTGAGTTCCTGAAAGGAGAAGAACACTTTTCTACGGTATCGGAATTGGAAATCGAGGCTTTAAGGCGATGGATCGACAAAGGAGCTGAGCTCCCTAGTAGCTACTATAGAGAGGAGAAAAAAGAGCTTGTATTGGGCAATCTTACTCTGTCTGGAGGTGGATACGTTTACTGCAAGTCGGATACCGCCGAAACATTTTTGAATTTGGTGGTTTCAGATTCCGATGGCGTCAGTTTCATTGACTGGGACCTTGTATCGAACAGCGAACATGCAATTTGGAATATTCCGCATGACGAGCGCTACAACAAAAAATCTCAACGTCTGTCGATCTTTCCAAGTGTGAAGAAATCTGAAAATGTTCCCTTAGCCACAAAGTTTGTGTTCTCGAGAGAGCGAATACCTGACGAACTCGTAAACAAATACTTCGAACTTCTGGACTTTCAGGAGAACCCACTAGAGCCAGAAGTCTCAGGAACTGGCACTTTGAGCTTCTGGATAGCAAATCAATCAGACATTGTTGTTGAAATAAGAGAAATTGCAGAGGAACAGCGCAACATTGTCTCGAAGATCGAGCTTCCAAATGTCACTGCAGGCGAGAACCATTTGCCCATCGACTTTAGTGAGTTTGTCGAAGATCGATGGGGACCCTCGCAATACTCGCTGGCCCTCAAGGTTAGGCCGCTCAACCCAAACCTAAGGTCGAGCGCGATGGCAATTCGCGTTGAACTATTCTGGCAATAGTGCTGATCGACTTAGTACGACCTATTGGCGCCCCACGTGATTGCGCCCACGTTAGGGGCTAATCTTCGCGCGGCTTCAGCGAGTTTTCACTTTGCCTGCGCACAGCTGAGTCTTCAAAACCGGATTCATACCTTTCCATCGCTTTACTTCGTAACGGTTCACAGAGTGTTTCAGTGGGGTTGGGAGAAGTCACGACGAAATTGAGAATAATTTGTACCTAGCGGGCTAAGCCAAGGCACCGTCGCACTGCTAAATCAACTTTCTAGTTAAGAAGACAATCAAAATGGCGAAGGGCTTTATAATGGGTAGGCACCCCCATTTTTATAGAGTTTAGGAATTTCAAAAGACGGGTTGTGTCGATTTTAGTTGGGGCCTCCTATTCCCACAGGGTCCCTCCCTTGTGAATCATACCAGTGCGTCGCTGAAGGAGTTGCATTAACAGTTGCACAACCGGTTACAGACAGCTACCACGTCGAAAAATGCACCCCACCCCTAGTACCCCGGCGGGTCCCCGGCGCTACATTTAGAGCGTACACTTTGCAGTGAGCCGCTAAAGCGGCGAGTACCAAGTCACATCATCAGGCAAGACAATGTGTTAACCATTAAGCGCTCTAGATGTTGTGGGAACAGGTAGGTTTCGACAAGATTTGGCATTGGTTTTGTGTGTCGGCATGGCCCGCGTCAGCGGGTCAGTGTTATCCCCTACCAGCCATGTTATACTAGCCTTCTGAGGCGTGAGCACGAGCGCACGATAACGCGCATTATGTTAAATTCTTAATTTGAGATATGTTGCGTAAGTTACTGTATTTAATAGATAATATCTTGAACGCGATTCTTCCTCGAATTCACCGGATTCCGCGCAATATTATTGCTCAGCCAGACATCTCGTAAAATACTGTAATTGCTACTCTTTTTCTAAATTCGTGGATTCTCGTTGTTGGTGCGGTGTGTCCGCGTCAGCGGCGCTGCTGTACAGCCGATCCGGTTAGATTTGTATATACATTAGATGTATATTCTTGAAAGTTGCACATTGCGACGTCGGTGGCGACTGAAACGGGCTTTACGCATCGCCATCGTCGAATAGCGATGGCTGTCCCCGCCTTGCTTCAACACTGGAGTAATCTCCCAGAATCGCCCGAATTGCAGATGCAGTAAGAGGATCAGCCAATTTATCGCCGTTAAACTCAAGAACGCGCAGTACACGCCGATTTCTTATCCGCCCACCGACTTCCTGATATGCCCATTGCACTTTAAGATTATCCAGCACATCGACACTCAGGTCTTTCTGTCGGACATGAAACCAGAATTCTGCATCCTCAATTACAAAATAACAGTCGCGTCGGATGGCGTCCTTGCCCTTCCATTGGCGAGACTTTTGGTCATCCTTGTCCCAGTTCGGTGACGTAACATAGATGCTCTCGACAGCCACAATCCAAGGTATTGGGTCGTCTTCTTTCTCTGGTCGTGGCGGTTTAACAGCTCTTTGTGGGAACGAGTTTCGGGGAATTGGAAAATCATCGTCATCTGAGAACCCAATCCTCTTAACATCAGCATCGTCAAGGCATGCCAAATAAAAGTCACTGCGGGCATCAACGGCATCAGGTAGACTCCCAGTGTCCATTCCTAGGCGCTCTAAATCAGCCGTATCTTTGGATAGCATTCCCCGTGTCATCTCGACGACAATCTTTGCTCCGACACGACAAGCTTCATCAGCCTCTGCGGATGGAAGCGAAGCCGGTGTGGGTTCGTCATCACCAATTTCGGCTTCTAGCTGTTCAAGTTCATCGTCGGTTAACTCACCGACCCATTCATCAAGGTCTTGAAGCATCTGTCGATTATGCTTGCCGACCTGATCCGCCCAGTAAACAGGGGATTGGCCAGTAAGTGCCTTAATATATGTGCTCCCGATATCGGTATTGGCGAAAGCAAAAAGGCCGGTGATTCCCCCACCGATCCACACTGCAAGTCTTGAAAGAAACGAGCCGGGTTCCGGAGGTAGTACGATAAGCTCGTACTCAAGCTTTCCCAGAAAGAAAGTCTCATCCAAAGCCTCCATAATCCGCTGAGCGCTCTCAGCGGTTCTGATAAACGTCTCCAGTTTGAGGAAATGATCGTTTACATCGAAATGTATGTAGAGCTGTTCAGACTTGTTCTCGAATTCCCAGCCTTCGGTCTGTACCATCAATCAATCTCTAGATTTCTTCAACTATTTGGCGAGCTTATCACCACAATCCGTTCTAACAAGCGGAAGCTGCAAGCTATCGCTTTGACACTCAGGTTTCTCTGCCCCTACAAACGCAAAAACACTCTAATGAAAGCCGGATAATGGAACGAGCAAGGGACATTGTTTACCTGATCCCCGATGTGAAGCTGAACACCGCGATGCGTATCTTGAAAGAGGCCATCATCAAGGGGCAGCACGGTTACGAAAACCTCAACGCGGATGACCGAAGGCTAGCGTTATACGATGGCTATGGCCTCAGAATATCGCCGATTGGAGGTCGTATTCTGTTGGAGTTGTTTGAACGAGGATTGATACCCCAGAAAACAAAACACGCCTCTCAGGACGTGACTGACCTACGCGGCTATGCGGAAAAGGAAAATGAATACAGAGAACAGGTTCGTCTGGCGGACGAGCGAAAGGCTGCGTTCGAAAAACGAGTCAAGGAAATCGCAGATGACCCGAGTTGTGCGGACCCATCTGAGATAACGACAACCTTGATCGACCGTGTTTTCAAAGAACGGTTAGGCTGGGGACGCTACGGAGAGTTGGAGATTGGGGGTCTGAGATGTCACAAGGCCAAGACCCCAGACCAATTGTCGAATACTGGAAAGAGCCGATATCCCGGGGAGGTCTATTGCTATTGGTACGACGCTGATGGCAATCGTCAGGGTACTATTCCAGTCGAAATGCCTAAAAATCGCCGGAACGATCCTGATCGGAATTGGGGATTAGGCCGGGAGTAAGCGTCGGGCGGATGGGGCGGATACGTTCTCATTCCCGTCCACCCAAGGATTCGCCATAAAAATAAGGGGTGGGCGGACAGGACGGACCGGGCGGACATGAAAAGCGTCACAAAAACTTTTCGCAGCAATCCAACGGTAGGTGGTAGTTAGATGGATAAAATAGAATCCATTCAAATATCTATCCGTCCCGTCCGTCCTGTCCGCCCTTCCATAAAAATAAGGGCTTTCGTTGGGCGGATTTGCTAAAAACAAAATCCGCCCCGTCCGCCCGAATGGGTTAACGCCCAGCACCCCCACGTTCAAACGCGCTCTTTGCCTGAGCAGGAAAACCAAGAGCCACCCGATCAACACGAATGTTCTTGGCTTCGCCGCCACCCACCTCAACAGGCAGCTTCGTATGATTGTTGTTTTTACCGCTCAGGATCAACGCACCGCTTTCCTTCAGTGCCGTTACCAATCCCGTTCGGGTGCCGCTCAATCCCAGCACAGCCACGTTCTCAATGGCATGCCAGTCCAAAATAATCACGTCGTCGGTGTACCACCCGACAACCCCGGCATGATTTCCGTCTGCCCATTCCGACGCGGGGATGATCTTGCTGCCCATATTTCGGGCCAACCACGATTTGAAGCCATCCAGAAGTGACGACTCCCCCTCCGTTGCCTTGCCCTCGTCTGACGTCTTGAACGTGTCCCAAGCCGTCTGAACAGCAGCCGTAACCTTATCTGCATCCGGCAACAGACCGGCCCTGTGCGCCAGCTTTCCGGCTACACGCACCAGCGCGAATACCTTGGCCGCACGGGACTGCGCAGGATTTGCGTGTTCGCCCGCAAGCGTCTTTGCTGCTTTGTCGATCATCGCACGCAGGACGTGCCCCCGCTTGTGCCAATCGTTCTCGATCAACCAACGGACAAACTCAGGTCCTGCGTGACCAAAATTCGCTGTCACAGCCTCTATCCGTCGAATGGTCTCCGCGCTGACGCGCGCACCCGCCGTCACATCCAAATCGGGAAACCGTGCTGAAATACCAGTCTTGTAGTCTGCCTTTGCACCCTTGATGACAGTACGCAGGCTCCGCTCATTCGACAACATCGCGAACACCTTGAATTCAGCCTCTTCGGCAAGACCCGCACTCACATTGCGTCCGCCCATCCGCGACTTCCCTGAACCAGACGAAAGGCCGAACAGCAACGGGGCAAGGTCTTCCGGGCGCTCCATACGACTGATTTCATCAAGTGCGAGGAATGACTCCGATCCGATGGCGGCAAGCAATTCCACTGCGTTGGAGGTTCCAGACAAGCTGAAGAATACACCTTTCTTGTCACGAGGCGTAGTCCATGCAGATGTTCCCATCATGAGTGCCAGTGACTTGCCCCGGCTCGAGTCACCGGAAAGATTAAAGCCGCACCCATCCATATCGGCAAGAGCGAGAAGCGGCCCCGCAAAGGCACCGGCAAGGCCCACAACCCAAAAGAAGTTTGGAGGCCTATCGCCAATGTCATCGAAAGCCGCGTTAATGCCGTCCTTCCAACCGTCCAACGTGCCCAACGCTTGGCGGTCCTTCACGGTCGCGGCGCTACTCAAACGGTAAGGCATGCCCGCTGACGCGGGGATGTACTCGCCAGTAGGACACAGAAAACCGACCAGCGCACCGCCACGGTCACGGACCCAACCCGGACGAGTTACGGTGGGGATATGGCGCTGAGGTGTGATCTGGCGAAACAGATTCAAAATGGCGTCGCGGTTCGATTTACTACCTGCGTACAAAGACATTCCGGCATCAGCCAAAGCCTCCAGAACGCCCCCACCCCCATCACGGATCAAGTCTGCCATGTGCAAGGTTGTTTCTACTTCGACGCCGTTTTCATTCTGGAAATGGATGATACGACCTGCACCAGCGTCACCTGAAATGGTCGATGCGCGCCCGACTACGTCAAATCGTTGGCACAACGGAGTATCGCCCTCTTCGCCCTTCAGGTAGATGGTTTCATTTCGAATTCTATAGCTACGCGGAAGCCAATCTGAGGCGGTTTCAAATTCGCTGCTTTTATAGTCCTGGCCCGCGTAAGCGGCGTCGTCTTCGGGCGGCAACAGATAGGCGCTATCCTCATCGAAGATCAGTTCTTCCTCAAACCACCCGTCATGCAGTGCTTGCGAAAGAAATTCCAACTTGCTGCGGCCCTGACAGGCATCGTGTTGGCATTTCCAGAAGAATGTATCTTCCCCCGAGGGATGGTCAGTGCAATTTGTGGCCATGCAGGCTGTACCACCTTCGGATGAATGCTCATGTTCGAAAGGGCATTCAATCTCAACCCGCCCATCAGCAGGATTCCCCCGGACCTTATCCGGACAATGATCTTCAAGCAGGTTCGCCAGAAGCAAACGGTCCTTGATGTCGTGCCACCGCTGCTTGAGATTGTTCCCCTCTGGCGTAAGAGGAATGTCCCTTGCGGCTTGAGAATCGCCGCCGCCACCAGCTATTTCAAAGGCGTTGAGCTTTTCCCGCTTCGCGGCGTACAGGCTCTTCTTGTACTCCGGAATGTCATCGAAATTCAGAGGCTGGCCCTGAATGATGGCAGAGTAAAAGTTCTCTGATCCCTTAGCGTGACGCGGGGTATAGAACAGTCGCGATGGGTCCGTACACGACGTGTCGAAGTGCACACCGAGAACTTCCACCGCCATGCCTGTGACCTTGTTTTCCCAGATTTCCAGCGCTTCCTGATGCGACTGCGCCAAATCGATGATCTCGACCGGCTCCGCAAAGGGAAAGATCAGGCGGAATTTTTCCAGAGGCGGTGACGACAGGATAATTTTCACCCCGTCCTTTTCCTGCCTCTTCTGCTCGACGATCTCGACTTCGGCGATGAAGGATTCTTCATAGCGGTTCTTGTCGTGCTCACGCAGATATTGACGGATTTGGTGAATGTCCGGGTCAGCATCGATCTGAAGCTTGCGCAGTACCACATCCCGCTTCAGCTTGAGGCCGGTCTTTTTGTGGTTGAATGAGGTGTACACAAGAGCGAACAAGCCCGATTTCTCGATGACCTTGATCACGTCATCCAGACGTGCGCCGGAGTCAATATCGAGACCCAGAGCGTACATCGTCTGCATCGCCTGCGCCTTGCGCGCGCCGTCGATCCCCGAGCCAAGGACGATACTATTGCCTTCCTGGTACTTACCTACAGGGTGGCGAGAGAACCCCCAAGCCGCGTTGTTGGCTGTTTTTTCTTGACCAATAATCCAGTGAAGCCATGGCATTTCGGTGGCCTTCCAGTCACCGTCTTGTGTATTGCGGCGGTCCTTTGCACCCCACAATTCCCCAAGCATAAGCGTGGCAGGCTGGTTCAGAATTTCATCGAATTCCGGGCAAGAAGTGCCGATCATGTCGGCATCGTTGAACTTCTCTACGGACTGCGCGGCAACGTTGCGATCACCGGCGTCAAGTACATCCTCCTCCGTTTCACTTGTCACAGACGTGTAGTCTTTCATTTGCTCGATATCTCCTATTCAGTTGCCTTTGTTGGTGGGCTGGGCCGCTAACGCGGCCCGTGCCATCACACATGCCCTGCCTCGAAATCCTTCAAGAATGCGGCGGTTTTCTCCAACATGATTGCTATGTCCCGGTATGAGTAACCCGCGTGGTTCAGTTCATCGGACAAGACCAAAATCAAACCCCCGATGGGCTTGGGATCATGTCCATCCCAATTCATCGCGACGAGTGCGGTGCGGGCTGCTTCAACAACTGCGTCATTGCCAGTGTCCATCATGCTTGGTCCCCTTCTGAGAAAGGGAGTGAGGCGACCCGCTTGATTTCCTCCGCCAATACGACGATTGCAGGCGCACCCATGTGAAGCCCAGCCCGTTCAAGTTCGTCTTTCATTCGGTCGATCAGCTTGCCAATCATTTCAATGCGGAGACTACTCGTTTCGCCAATCGCAAGTGCTTCGTTCCAGTCGCGCACCTCGCGTATCTCCTCCTCGTGGGTCATTTCAATTTCCATTATTCGCATCCCGAAAAGATCGAATTCAATTCCGAAATAAGCGCCCTTATTTCCGATTCATTTTCCGGAATATTCATGTCCTTTTCAGACACTTCTTTAAGCGTGTTCCCGATCACGCAAATCCGCGCTGCCTGTTTTTCTGTCATAAACAAATCTCCTTATGTTTCCCGCCCGCCACCGTGGTGAGCCTCTATGGCGTAAGATGAATATTACTTTGTAATCAATAGTAATTTACGCCAGAAAGGCCCGAACCGGACCTAACTTTCATCAGACCAAAAGGGCGATTTTGGAATTTCGCACATATAATAGTTTTGGAAATGGAAACGAGAATTCCTGAAATGTCATTTAAAGTGACATTTCCAAAAACCGCACCCTTAAATCACAGGCGATTGTCACAATGGATGACAAATCGTAAAGAATTGAGGCGGTATTGTCTTAACTTTTCCACCAATGGACCAAACAGGGAACATGGCTTTTCGCACACTTTGGCACATTCTGCCTCGGTCGAAAAAACTTCGAAATGATGTCGCGGTGTGTCCGAAAAACGACTACGGAATCTCGCGCCAGCAGCCAAGATCACAGATTTTAACGACAAGAGGCCGAATCAATCGGAGCATGAGACGCCACGATTGCTCTCAGCAATGACCAGAACCGATTGTGGAGGCGAAGGTATGAGACAGGCTCCCCACCATGCGCTGTCCGCCCGCCCGTTGCCCATTGCCGCGTTCCGGGAGGACGATAATAGCCCGCATCTTGCATTACTTCGGAGAAGTCCGCACCGACAATAGACTCGATCCGTTTGGCGATAGCTGTCGGTACTCTATAGGCAGAGCGGCCTCTGTCGTGATCCTGCGCATGTGTGAATGCTCGGATGAGGCGGCTACATTCACGCCGAAACTTTGTACGTTCTGCATAGTTCATTTTTGGTTTCTCGTTTTGTGTGGGTGGCTTTGGTTGCCCCCGCCCGCAATCCCGATGGTAGGCGGGGGCAACTTTGCGCGGCAGTAGGAGCGGCTACCGCGCTTCGGGGAATTCAATGGCAATCTGAGCGCCAATGGCCCGTTCGATAGTCCCAATGTTTTCACGGAATTCTTGATATGAGCGACAGGACAACCGCGCAGCGTTCCAGAGGGCCAGACGCCTAAAGTAACGCGCCCGCGCCCTACGCAGCCCGCTGTCGGGCGGCAAGGATTTCCTCAACTTGTGCACGGATACGTTCCTGTTCATCGATCTTGGACTGTTCATCCATCTGTGCCCGCAGAATTTGGGCAGCTTCCCATTTTGCATCCCGGACGCGCTTTCGCTCTTCTTGTTCAGCGGTGAGTTTTGGAGGCAATGGACCTCCGCCGAAAAGGGAGTGTTCAGCAGGAATCATCGTCTGCGCCTCCGATCCCAGCGTGCTTCAGAACGGGCGACGGCATCCAAAGCCTTGTTTCGCTTGCGTCGATCTTCGTCCGACATCGAGCGTATAGGTGTTTCAGTCACATTTTCCGGTTGCGGCGTATCAGCGGCAGGCGGTTGTTCCGGCGTCGGGTCGTGATCATCTTGCCAGATACCCCGCATGGTCAGTTCATGGAGAACATCTTGGTCGATTGGTGCGTCAGGGAACCGGTTCAAAATTTCGGCGAATTCGCGGTCTGAAATGGTGACGCCGCGCAGCATGATCGCTTCCCACCCGTGATCGACAGCAGCGAAGTTTACCCATGGGTTTCCTCCGAACTGACTGATTTCAACGCAGAGCTTGTTGAGATCGGTCATTTGATCAGCCCCCATTCGCGCCCTTTTGCAATGCGCTCGCTGGGTGACAACGTGAGCAACCTACGCAGCAACGTCGCTTCATCCGCGATACTGGACGGTTCGGGCGCGGGTGCTGCGCCTGTCATCCCCAACTCACGGGCCTTGCTCATACGCTCGGACGGAGAGAGGCGACTCAACTCGTCCAGAGCATCGACTTCTCCGGCCTCCAATGCTTCACGAAGTTCGTTCTTTCGCACCTGTTCTTTCGCGACTTCGAGTTGCTTGATCTCATCCAAATAGCTGGCGGAAAGCCCCTCATCCGTGAGAACTGCCAACCTCGCCGAAGGCATCGCAACGACGTCTTCGCGGGACAGTTCAACGCCCAGCAGTTTGGCGGCGTCTCCCATGATCTTGTCTGACACAACGTCCCATCTGGCTTTCAATTTGTCGTCTGCGGCCACGATGGCCCGGAACTGCGCGCCGTCGTCCATTATGCGGCATCCTTCTCTTCAAAGTTCATATTTTCGTAGCGGGCATTGGTGATTGCGTATGGAACAGCCCATTGTTCGAACGCTGGCAACGCTTCGGCATCGCCCAGCACGGTCCATCTCAACACCGGGTCCGTCAGGATCAATTTCAGGCGCAAGCCCTCAAGGTGCTCAAAGAGCACTGAAGACTGTACAGACGACGACAGCGCATTGGTGAATGCCACACGCGCCCCAAACGGACGTTCAACTTGTTCACCCCTCAACCAGCCTTCGAGACGACGAGCACGGGGTACGGCATTATCGCCTGTCCAAAGCTGTTCACCGTCGTCATGAGCCAACTCAAGGAGGGCTGGAACGTGTTGCCGTTCCTTTGGTTTGATTGTCGGCAAAACGTCCGCCAGCCGATAACGACGCGCACCATTTTGTCCGTGGGAATATTCGAGGCCGCGCACTCTGGTGGTCACGGTTTTCTGAGACCGACCAAGTGCGCGAACCAAGTCGGTTTGACATACAGTCAGCACTTGTTAAACAACTCACATATAAGGATTATTTTCTTCCGGCATTTCTGCCTTTGTAGTAAATTTGTACTCGATTTTTACCATTTTGTCAAAAATCAGGGAAAAAACGGGTCACGGTTCTACGGGTCAAAACCACCGGCTGCGGTCCAGATTTTTCACCTCAAGCGAGTCTTAAAAAAACCTATCCGCCATTGCATGGCCAATGTTTCGAAGCGGAGTTTGAAGCCATCTCTCGGAGCCTCTTGCACGTAAATTCAATCTCGAACATGGTGCGCATCGAATTCAGTTTGAGGTAAACATGCAATTCAACTTACCTGCATCGTGGGCGTCGTACACTATCGAAGATTGGCGCAACATCGCGCTGATCTGCAGCGCTGCTTTTGGCATACCATTCCTTATTTGGAGAACAATAATTGCTCAGGTGCAGGCTTCTATCGCCACACGGGCACACAACATGGACCGCTTCCAGAAGGGTGCTGCGATGTTGGGTGATGACCGACTTTCGGTGCGTCAAGCGGGCGTGATTTTTCTAAAGGACCTAGCGCTAAGCAAGCCTTCCCGTCACGGCGTGGCCTGTATGGAAGCCTTGCAGAATTTTATTCAAGACAGATGTGGCGAGATGGAAAGAGCCGAAGAAGAGGGTCCCGACGATTCATTTCTCGGAAGCGGTTCAGATGCTCAGTATGCGCTAGAGACTCTCGCCATAATCTCCCACAAAACCAAGCGCGGAGTTAGGATTCGAAATACACATTTTAGGGGGGCAAGTTTCGATGGTATGGTGTTTAGGAATGCCGATTTCGAGCTTTGCACATTCGACATGTGTGAATTCATCAACAGCCATTTCATAAACTCCAACTTCGAGCAAACCCACTTCGATCAGTCAAACCTCACAAACACTCGTTTCAGTCGATGCAACCTACAAGTAAGTACGTTTGCAAAGGTCGACAATGCAAACGGCACCTTTCAAAAATGCAACCTAACTGCGTCGATACTTAAACCGCCTTCAGTCTTGGATGACGCCTCTATGATTGATTGTATTGGTCTAGAAGCGCAAATTCATCCAGTTCAGCAGACCTATACTAGCGCAGGTGAAGTCATCTAACTCGATCATCGAGCCGTAAAAATTGTAAGTGCAAACGGTGCTCTGTATTGCAACCCTTTGCAAGTCGTGCAAAGTACAGTTGTGCAATACATGCAGGATTGCACAAAATTGCGTAGGTTCTACATATGTTTACGGAGTGTTCCGTGCAATCTGGTCGAATAATACCATATATTTAAGGAAAACCCCTGTCTTCGGGAGGCAGGGGTCGGAGGTTCGAATCCTCTCACTCCGACCAAATTTCATCTAATTTCAACACCTTAATGCATTAGCCATTCGGCGGTGCGAGCTGCGTATTGCGATTGGGCAGCACCGGGACAGCATATTCACTGCAAATCCCGGCTTGCGTGCCATGTCGAAAGGCCACACACGATCGTTGGGTGCGCACCTACCATCATGTAGGGTTGCTCCGAGATCAGCACTATTGCGTAGAACTACATCGCAGTCGAAGGATCGAGCAGCTTTCACCACCTTTACATGGACCAATCACGCGGCTGGCCCTTCGCGGATTGACGAGTGTTGCACATACCACATCAGTTATTAGCCATGGCAAAGGCGCGGTCCAGGCCTTCGGCTACATGTTCCACATCGTCTATCGACAGGCACATAGGTGGCACCATGCGCAGGCAGGATTGATATGCGCCCGATTTTGAAAGAATGATTCCGCTTTCTCGCGTCGCCTCGAATACAGCGGCTGTGGTTTGCGGGTCGGGTTCTTTGGTCTTGCGGTCCTTGACCATCTCAACGGCCAGCATCAGACCGCGTCCACGCACATCACCGATGACCGGGTACTTGTCCTTCAGCACGTGCAGACGTTTCAGCAAAGCGGCCCCAACGTCGCGGGCGTTCTCGCGTACTTTGTCCTCTTTGATCACTTGCAGAACTGCCCGCCCTGCCGCGCAAGAGGTTGGATTGGCGCCGTAAGTGTGGAACATGAACTTCTCGGCCATAGGCGCCGCGATTTCCTTACGCGCAACAACTGCGCCCAGCGGAAAACCATTGCCGATGCCCTTGGCCATGACAACGATATCCGGGATGACGCCATCGGCCTCAAAACCCCACATGTGGTCACCGGTGCGCCCGAACCCGGATTGCACCTCATCAGCGATATAGAGTCCCCCGGCCGCCCGTACCCGTTCGGCGGCACCGGTCATATACCCTTTGGGCATTTCGACGATGCCACCATAACCCTGCACGCTTTCCACAAAAATTCCGGCGACGCTGCCGGTTGTCGCAGCGTGAATGGTACGCTCGATCTCGTCCAGATAGGGCTGTGCGCCCGCGTTTTCGCCAAAGATGCCGCGATATTGATGCGGGTCAGGCACAAAGGCTACGTTGCCCGGCATCCCCGGATGGCGCCAGCCGGAAATCCCGGTGATCGATTGGGCCGCGGCCGTCGGGCCATGATAGGCGGAACGCAGCGCCAGCAGGTCAAGGTTGCCTGTATAGCTGCGCGCCATGGTCATGGCTAGGTCAACCGCCTCTGAACCGGAATTGGTGAAATGCACCACCCATTCGATGTCACCGTTCGGGTTGGGCATGGTCGCAGCCAGTTCCTCGGCAAAATGCGCGGGCACCGGATGGTAGAACATCGTGGTACAATGGGTCAGTTCCTGCGCCTGTTCCATCGCCGCGGCCACCACCTTGGGATGGCTGTGCCCAACCGAGATACAGACATTCATGCCCAGAAGGTCGGTGTATTTGCGCCCTTCGACGTCCCATAGGTACTGCATCGACCCCTTCTTGAATACCATCGGCTCTTTGAAGGGGACGAACTTGCGTTGGCTTGCGGCATAGAAGGTGTCTCGCCGCCGGGCGGTGTCGTTCAGGGTCCAGTCGGTTTGCTTGTTCATGGCTGTTCTCCTTCGATTTCCCGGCTACGGCGGGCGACGAATTCATCAAGGGCTTCGCGGATACCGGCCTCCATGGCCGGGGCTTCGTAGTCTTCGATTAGCTGTTTTACGCGTGTGCTGGCACGGTCATGCTGCCAATGGGCGCCCTCGGCAGCCCATTGTTCGTAGGTGCAATTGTCGGACATGTCGCCCATCCAAAAGGCGGTTTCGAAATTGTCCTGCGTGTGCTGAGCGCCAAGGAAATGGCCGCCCGGTTCCACCTCGGTAAACGCCTCCATTGCTTGCGCGCTTTCCGAAAAGTCGACGCCCTGAACAAAGCGCTGCATCGCCGCGCAGCGATCGGCGTCCATGACGATCTTTTCATAACCGGTGGTCAGCAAACCTTCGAGGCAGCCCGTGGCGTGGATGATGAAGTTTACCCCCGCCAATGCGGCCCCCATCAATTGGGCCTGACTTTCATATCCCGCCTGCGCGTCCGGCACTTTGGATGCCGTAAGCCCGCCGACCGAGTGGAAAGGCAGGCCCAGACGATCCGCCAGTGTTTTGGCGCACATCTGGAACTGGGTTCCTTCGGGCGTGCCGAATGTTGGTGCACCGGTCTTGAGGCTGATGGGCGAGAAAAACGTGCCGAATGCGGCAGGTGCACCGGGGCGAATGATCTGGATCAGCGCGACCGAGGCCATCACCTCGGCCAGGACCTGCGCGAGCGTCGCGGCAACGGAAACCGGCGACATCGCGCCCCCCAGCACGAACGGTGAGACCACCGTGCACTGCCCTGCCCGCGCGTATTCCTTCAGCGCCCACAGCATGGTCTCGTCCATCACCAAAGGCGCGTTTGTATTAACGACGGAGTAGAGTACGCAGTTCTCATCGACGAAATCGGAACCCATGGCGATCTTGCACATTTCGATCGTGTCACGGGCACGCTCGGGGGCGGTCACCGCCCCCATAAAAGGTTTGTCGTTCATGGTCAGATGGGTGTGGGCCATGTGCAGATGGCGCAGGGGCACGGGAACATCAACCGGCTCCACCACCACGCCACCGGAATGATTCACGGCACCCAACTGATGGTGCAGCTTGGTAATATTCTGGAAGTCCTCAAGCGTGGCGTAACGCCGCCCGTTTTCCATGTCGTGCACGAAAGGCGGGCCGAAGCTTGGGGCATAGACCTGAGCTTGCCCACCGATCTGGATCGATCGGTCCGGATTGCGGGCGTGTTGAGTGAAGACAGGCGGCGCGGTTTTGATCTTGTCGCGGCACCAGCCAGGATCGAACCGTACCCGCTCACCCTCGACCCGCGCACCATGTGCCTTGAACAGGTCCAGCGTGTCCGGGTCGCCGCGAAACTCCATACCGATCTCATCCAGAATCCGGTCGGCATTGCGTTCGATGATGGCGATGGCTTCGTCATCAATCAGACTGACCAATCCAATTCGGCGCATCACGTAGGGGGCAGACATAGCCCCCTTGGCGGCCCTCGCCTGCACGCGCGATTTGCGGCCTGAGCGACGTGACATGTTGTGCCTCCCGAATTCCTGTTGGACATGGCACAGATGCCCGTGCCGGTCCTGTGAATATGCACCGGAAACGGGGCGCGAACAGGGGGAGAGGTGCTTGATCGGAAATCCTAATGATCGGGATTAGCACCAGTGTGGTACGTGATCTGATCCGCGATGTCCGGAAATCGGCGAGTAAAGTGCTCGCGCAGAATATCGGCGCATTGATGGGCCAGACGGGCCGGGATGTCGCCCAGACCCCCTTTGCGCGACACAACCTGGATACCGCGTTTGAACCCGGAAAATGGCAATGGCACAATGCGCAGCGGCATTCCTTCGGCGACCCCATCAATCAAAAGCGAAGGCGTCAAAATCGCAAAGCACTTGCCGGTTACCACCCCGGCCACAACCATCGACGACCTGTCCGCCTCTATCGCGCGGGGCAGATGCAGGCGGCAGCGTTGCAGATGCTGATCCGTGCGTCGCCCCACCGGTGTAAGTGCTCCGAAACGCACCAGAGATAGGCGTTCTGAGATTGCGTGGATGTTATCTTCAGGCCCGTCATAGTCTTCTGGCAAAACTAAGAAAAACGGTTCTTCCAGAACAGGATAAGTGTCATAGTCGTCACTCATCATGAACAGTTCCGAAGTGACTGCCACATCGATTTTGCGCGCGTTCAGCGCGCTTTGGTGATCGTTGGCAAGACCTGCAGAAAGGATCAGTTCAGGAACCCGCAATTCATGCTCAACAAATTCAAAAAGGCCCGGAGTCAATGTCGTTGCTGTAGATGCCAGCAGACCGACTCGCAGTATCGGTAGTGCGGTTGCATTCAGGTGGCGCAGATCGGATTTCAGATCGTCGATTTCATTGAGAATGCGATACCCGTGCCGTTGCACAGCCTCTCCCGCATGGGTCAGACCCAACGGTCGGCGCGAACGGTCCAGCAGCGTTACACCAAATGCGGTTTCGAGGTTTTTCAAATGTTGCGAAGCTGCCGATTGAGTGATCCCAAGGGCATTTGCCGCCGCCGTTACATGGCGCATATCCGCGACGGCCATGAAGACTTCGATCGCCCGGAACAGATTGATTTCCACTTCGTTGCGCGCCATTTGCCCCTCGAATCCCCATAGATCGTTGTAATGGCATGAAACGCACAGGGCTGAACAGGCGCAAGCTCTGCTTATCATTAGTTGTGGTTATGATGTTTAGTCGTACTTGATCCTGGCCTCATCGCAGAGAACATGATCGGGCGACAGGGAGGAGTTCCGGGAATGGCAGGAACCATCATCATCGGCGGCGGCGCAATCGGGCTGAGCCTGGCCTATCATCTGGCCTCAGCCGGAGCGAGGGACGTCCAATTGCTGGAGCGCAACCAGCTGACGTCCGGGACCAGTTGGCATGCCGCCGGGATTGTTGGCCCCCTGCGCGCCACACCGAACATGACCCATCTCGCCATGTATGCCGGTACGCTGTTCCCGAAGCTGGAAGAAGAATGCGGTCTTTCCACCGGCTATCGCCAAACCGGTGGCTATTGGCTGGCCCGCGATCCAAACCGAATGGATGAGTTGCACCGCATTGCCTCTCTTGGCCGCCATCTTGGGCTCACACCTGGGATCGTGGGGCCCGAGGCGATAGATGTCCCCGGCCTCAATTCAGACGGAATAGTCGGAGCTTTGCGGGTCGAGGAAGACGCCAATGTGAACCCGGTGGATCTGTGCATGGCTTATGCCAAAGCTGCGCGCGCCAAGGGGGTGCAAATCCGCGAAGGCGTGCAGGTCGACCGGCTGCTGGTTGAGGCCGGCCGGATCAAGGGCGTTGCGCTGGCCGACGGGTCCGAGTTGCTGGCCGACAGTGTGGCACTGTGTGCCGGGGCGTGGTCGAAGAAGCTTGCCGACGCAGCAGGGGTGGCTCTGCCGCTGCAGGCTGTTGAGCATATGTATGTCGTCACCGAACCGATGGCCGGGCTGCCCAATCCCTATCCGGTTCTGCGTGATCTCGACCGTGGGTTCTACGTCAAGGGTGACGCGGGCAAGCTGGTCATCGGCGGTTTTGAACCGAATGCGAAATGCTGGGATGCCTTTAGCCCCGAGGGTGATCGTCCGTTTCTGGAGATGCCCGAGGATTGGGATCAGTTCATGCCTTTCATGGAGGGCGCTTTGGAGTTGATCCCGGCATTGGCCAAAACCGGCATCCAGCACTTTATGAACGGGCCGGAAAGCTTTACCCATGACACTCGCCCTCTGATTGGCCAGACACCCGAAGTGGACGGGTTGTACGTTGCGGCCGGTATGAACTCGGTCGGTGTCATGTCCTCGGCGGGCGTCGGGCGGGTCCTCGCCGACTGGATGATCGAGGGCGAAGCACAGATGGACCTATGGGAGGTCGACGTGGCGCGGGTCGATCCATTGGCCGCTGCAGCCAGCCATATTGAAACCCGCATGCAAGAAGCCGTGAGCGACGCCTTTGCCCTTCACTGGCCTTTCAAACAACCCAAAGCCGGGCGTGGCCTGCGCAAATCCGCCTTGCACGACAAATGGGCCGCCGCTGGGGCTGAATTCGGCCTGACAGCAGGCTGGGAACGCGGGCTGTGGTATGCGCGGGACGACAGTGAACGTGCTCTGCCTTATTCCACCGGTGAACAGTCGTGGCAGGAGATCGCCCACCGCGAGGCTGCGATCATGGAGCATGGCACGGCGCTGCTCGACCTGTCCCCGTTCGGGAAATTCGACATCTTCGGGCCGGACGCGCTGGCGCTTTTACAATATCTCGCCACTGCGAATATGGACGTCGCACCGGGACGCGCGGTCTATACGCCGCTGCTGAACGCGCGGGGCGGGGTTGAGGCGGATGTCACATTGCTGCGGCTCGGGCCGGATCGCTTCCGCATGGTGTCAGGAGCTGCGACCCGACAAAAGGATTTGGCGTGGCTCAAGCGGCACTGTGCGGGCCGAGATGTGATGATCCGGGACGTGACCGAAGACGAAGTCGTGATCGGCGTCATGGGTGCCGGGTCTCGCGACACGCTGGTGGCGCTGTCTGACGCGGATTGGCAGAGCTTTCCGTTTTCAACCGCCCGAGATGTCATGGTGGCGGACGTGCAATGTCGCGCGCAGCGGGTGAGTTTTGTGGGCGAGCTGGGGTGGGAACTTTACATTCCAGCACAGCTAGGCGGGCCGGTGTTTGATGCGCTCACAGCACAAGGCGCGCGCCCGATGGGTCATTTCGCGCTGGATGGCTGCCGGATCGAGAAAGGGTTCAAGCACTGGGGTCACGATCTCGGGCCGGATATCTCTCCGCTGGAAGCCGGGCTGGGATTTGCTGTGGACTGGAAGACCGATTTTCTGGGCAAAGAGGCACTGGTCCGGCAGAAGGCAGACGGTCTTCGCCGTCGCGCGGTGATTTTCGAGCTACCTGACAAACCACTTATCCTGCATGACGAACTGATCCTTGAAGACGGTCGGGTGGTCGGAGCGACCACCTCGGGTGCGCGGGGGGCACGCACCCGCAAGACCTATGCTCTGGGGATGGTCGAGATCGCCGTCGGAGAGACTCTGTCCCAGACCTGCACCCGCAGCTTCACCGTTGATGTGGCAGGCACACACTATCCGGCGATCCCGCTAATGCGCCCGCCATTTGACCCAAAGAACGAACGGATGAAATCATGACAGTCACGCAAGCTCAGGTCTTGATCATTGGCGGCGGTGCTATGGGAGTATCGCTGATGTATCACCTGACCAAGGCGGGTTGGTCGGACGTGGTGCTGACGGAAAAGAACGATCTCACCCACGGATCGACATGGCACGCGGCGGGCTTGTGTACGCATTTCGCTCATAACCCGACCATTCAGGAACTGCGCGCAACCTCGGTTCGGCTGTACCGCGACATCCTGCCGGAAGAAACCGGCGGCACCTGTGGCTTTCACCGTTCGGGCGCGATGAGGATCACCTCGAACCCGGACCGGATGGACGAGTTTGCCCATGTTGCCGGGCTCAGCCGGTTCACTGGCTATGACCTGCAGATGTTGACCCCTGAAGACGTGGAACGTCTGCACCCGTTGGCCCGGACCGAAGGGCTGCTGGGCGGAATTTACGAGCCCGATGACGGGCATGTGGACCCGTCACTGGCCACCAACGCCATGGCGCAGGTGGCGCGCAAAAACGGGGCGACGATCCAGCGCTACAACCCGGTGACCTCTATCCGCCGCGAAGGCGACCTTTGGGTGGTCGAAACCGAAAAGACCACGATCCACGCCCGTCATCTGGTCAATGCCGCGGGCACCTGGGGGTGGGAAATCGGGCATATGATGGGGCTGAACATCCCCTCGGTTCCTGTTCTGCACCAGTATCTTGTGACCGATACGGTGAACGCGGTGGCTGACCGGATCGCGGCTGGCTTGCCCGAACTGCCGATGATCCGTGACCCCGAGGAAAGCTGGTATGTGCGGCAAGAGCGCGACGGGCTGATCCTTGGCCCCTATGAAAAGAACGCCGAGGCCTGGTCGATCGACGGGTGCCCGCCTGATTTTGGGGCTGACCTTATGCCTCCTGATCTGGATCGGGTCGAAGACATCATCATGATGGCGATGGCGCGTATTCCGGCACTGGAAACAGGCGGAGTGAAATCGGTGGTGAATGGGCCAATCACCTTCACGCCTGACGCCAACCCTCTGATTGGCCCCGCCCATGGTCTGCCAAATGCCTGGCTGCTCACCGGGTCGTCGATGGGCGTGATGGAAGGCGGCGGTGCGGGTTGGTTCCTGTCCCACTGGATGACGCATGGCGCGCCGCCGATGGATGCACTGTCCGTGGACAGCCGACGGTTCGGTAGTTGGGCCGACCGGGACTATCGTGTGCAGAAAGCCATCGAGTGTTTTGGCCTGCAATTCGGTGTGCATTACCCACACGAAGAGCGCCCCGCAGCACGTGGCAAACGCCTGTCACCAATCCATGATCGCATGATCGCACGCGGCGCTGTGATGGGCGCAGCCTATGGGTGGGAGCGGCCCAACTGGTTCTCGGAGCAGACCGGGGACGAGGCAATGCCAAGCTTTCGCCGCTCGAACTGGTTCGACCGCGTGGCGCAGGAATGCGAGACGGTTGCCAACAATGTGGGTCTGGCCGACATGTCGGTCTTCTCCAAATTCGACGTGACCGGCCCGGATGCCCGCGCCTTTGTGGACAGTATCGGCGCAAACCGCGCGCCCAAAACCGGGCGCATCGGCCTGACTCATGCTCTTACGCCGGCAGGTGGGACGCAATCGGAATTCACCGTCAGCGTACTGGCCGAGGACCACATCTACCTCACTTCCGCCGCTGCGGCGGAAGAGATGGATGACGACCTGCTGCGCGCCCGTGCCGAAGGATTTGACGTCACCATCAGCCGCGTGACCGAGGATTTCGGTGTGCTTGGCCTGATGGGACCTAAATCGCGGGACGTTCTTTCCGGGCTTACCGATGCTGATTTGGATGCCGGATTCCCATGGCTATCCGTGCGTGAAATCGACGTAGCCGGAATTCCGGTTCGGGCACTGAGAGTGTCTTATGTCGGCGAGCTCGGCTGGGAGTTGCATGTGAAATCCGCGCACATGCTCGCCCTGTTTGAAGCGTTGGAAGAGGCCGGGCAACCGCATGGTCTGGGCTTTTTCGGTGCCTATGCGATGAACGCGATGCGATTGGAGAAAGGCTACCGTGCCTGGGGGGCAGATTTTACCACCGAGCGCACACCGGCGGAAACCGGTGCCGGTTTCATGATCAAGATGGATCATGACTTCATCGGAAAGAACGCTCTGGCTGAACGCATGAAGGCCGAGGATCGCTGGGACATGGTGCTGCTGGATTTGGACACCACCGATGAGGATCCCTACTACGCCCATGGCGTCTATCAGGGAGATCGCGTGGTCGGTATCGTCACCTCGGCAGGTTTCGGGCATCGCACCGGCAACACCCTTGCGCTGGCGTATCTACGCGACCGATCCGCACGCGACGGGTTGAGCGTCGAGGTTCTGGGACAGCGACGTAGTGCTTTCGTCCTTGACCAACCGCCGTACGATCCGGGAAATAACCGTATGAAAAGCTGAGGTCTGCCCATGTCTGCACATCCGATCTTCGTGCTCTGGGCGCATCCCCGCTCCATGTCCACCGCGACCGAGCGGATCATGCGGGAACGTGGGGATCTGGACTGTGCTCATGAGCCTTTCATGTACGACTACTACGTGCATCGTAAAATACGGGTGATGCCGCATTTCGACGTGCAGGAAGGCCACCCTACGCGGTACGAGGATATTCGTGACATGCTGTTGTCACGCGCTTCGACCCGGCCCGTCTTTTTTAAGGACATGGCTTATTACGTATTGCCCAGAATCCTTGAGGATGAAGAGTTTCTCAACCGTCTGACCCATGGGTTTCTGTTGCGCGATCCGATGGCCTCAATTGCGTCCTATCACCGGCTTGATCCCGAGGTGACCCGCGAAGAGATCGGGCTGGAGGCGCAACGGAGTCTATTTGACGGGATCGTGGCGGCGACCGGGCAAGCTCCGCCGGTCATCTCGGCCGAGGATATGCGCGCTGATCCCCGCGGGGTGATGGGGGCACTCTGGCAAAGGTGGGGTCTGAGCCCAGCGGATCACGCGTTTGACTGGCAAAGAGAGGTGCCGCGTGACTGGGGCCAGGTCGAAGGCTGGCATGGTGATGTGAGCCAGGCTAAAGGTATCCGCCCGATGGATGCGGACGAACGCCAGCAACAGCTCGACCGCTTCGAAGCTCAGGCCAAAACGGCACCGCAGTTACGCGAATATCTCGATCACCACCTTCCGCATTACCAGACACTGATGGCGAAAAAGCTGAGCAATTAATGGCCGGTTTGCTGACTTGGCACCCGTTCTTCAGCGGGGTCTATTGGTATGCGACCTGCCCAACTGACCCCCCGTCCACCATCGCTTTCGCCCTGTGCTAATAGGCTCAATCAGTTTCCCTAATCATGCAAGAAAGGACGATACAAAGCGGCGTTTTTCATCAAGGCTCCACCCATCTAAAACAGGAGGAACCAACTCATGAAACGCAAGGCTATGCCCTTTGCTGCCGCTGCTTTGGGGCTCGCTCCGCTAGCTGCTGCTGCCGCCGATGTGGTCATTCCGGACCCCAACTATGCCTCGGGCCGGGCCACGGCCTATGCCGTCAAGGCGATCATCGAAGAGGCTTTGGGACTTGAGGTTGAAATGGTCACGACCACAGCCGTCCCGGTGATCTGGGAAGCGATGGCCCGCGGCAATGGCGAAATAGACATCTGGACTGAAACGTGGCTTCCGAACCAGTCGGGTCTGGCCGAGAAATACATCACAGGAGAGAAGTCCGTGGTGTTGTCCGGCAATCCGTTCGATGCGGTGCAAGGCTATTGTGTAACCGGTGAAACCATGGATGAGCATGGAATCAAATCGGTCTATGATCTTGCGAATCCGGCCAATGCCGCATTGTTTGACACCAATGGTGACGGCAAGGGCGAAATCTGGATCGGCCCGCAGGGGTGGCAGTCGACCAACACCGAAACGATCCGCGCCCGGGATTACGGCTTTGCCGATTTCTTTGAACTGCAATCCACCGACGAGGCCGTTGCAACTGCGGGTCTGGACGCAGCATCGAAAGCAGGCAAACCCTGGGTCGGCTATTGCTATGGGCCACATCAGAACTTTGCCACCTATGATATCCGCCTGCTGGAAGAACCGCCCCACGACCCGGCTGCGTTCGTGATGGTTCAGCCGGCGGTTGACCCGGACTGGCAGGCCAAGTCCAAAATCGCCTCGGCCTATGCAGACACCAAGGTGCATGTCAGCTGGTCCGCCACCCTGGCTGAACGTCAGCCCGCGCTGGTGCCACTGCTGGAAAACATTCAGCTGTCCGCCGAGGATGTGAATGCCTGGTCTCTGGAGATTGTGAACGGGGCTGAACCCGCCGATATCACCTCGGCCTGGGCCAAGGAAAATACCGCCAAGATCGCGGGCTGGATGGCCCAATAAACCTTAGATGGGGCGGCGCATAGCCGCCCCACAGGCTGCGGATTCGGTAAGGTAGAAGGGATGGCCATGACCGATGACACCGTGATCGAACTTAACGGGGTGTGGAAGATTTTCGGGGAACGGGCGGCCGAAGCTATGGTGGCGGCACGTAGTGGCATGTCCAAGCCCGAAATCCTCAATTCCTATGGTTGTGTGCTGGGCGTGTCCGACGCCAGCCTGAGCGTGCAAAGAGGCGAAATCTTTTGCGTGATGGGCTTGTCTGGATCGGGCAAATCAACCTTGGTCCGGCACGTGAACCGGCTGTTGGAACCTACTGCAGGTGAAGTGCGGATCGAGGGTGAGGATATTCTGGCCAAGTCCGATTCCGATCTGCGCGATATGCGGGCCACGCGTATAGGCATGGTGTTTCAGAACTTTGGTCTGTTGCCGCATCGTTCGGTGCGGGAAAACGTATCCCTGCCATTGGAAATTCAGGGGGCATCCCTGAATGAACGTTATGAAAGTGCCGAAGCAGCGTTGGCCAAAGTGGATCTGTCAGGTTGGGGGGATCGCCTGCCCTCTAGCCTCTCGGGCGGTATGCAGCAGCGCGTCGGGCTGGCGCGAGCGTTGGCTGCCGATCCGCCGATCCTGTTGATGGACGAACCGTTCTCGGCGCTTGATCCGCTGATCCGGCGGCAATTGCAGGATCAGTTCATGCATCTAAGCCGTGAGATGGGCAAAACCACTATGTTCATTACCCACGATCTGGATGAGGCGATCCGGATCGGAACGCGGATTGCGATTATGAAGGACGGGGCCGTTGTGCAAATCGGCACTGCCGAGGAGATCGTTGCCAACCCGCAGGATGATTATGTGGCTGATTTCGTGGCCAATATCTCTCGCCTGAATGTCGTACATGCGCACAGGATAATGGAACGGGTCGACGAATGGTCCGCGCGCCATCCCGATCATCCTCCTGTGACAGAATTCCCGGTCGCGAAGACCGATATGACCCTATCGGACCTGATCAACCTGGCGGTCGACGCCAACAGCCCAACAGCAGTCAGGGATGGGCAGGGCAAAATCGTGGGCGTGATTGATCAGGCGCAGCTTTTGCGCGGTATCAAGGGGGAAGTGGGATGAGCAAGGTGCAACAGGATGATTTCACCACTTTGGTCGACACCTTCACGGCCCGCAACAGTGCCTACTATGGCGATGTCTTCAATCGGGTGGCCGACACCCAGGGACTGGCGCTGATCCCGAACCTGTACGCTGGTCTGCTGGGCCCGATCTGGCTGGGCGCTCGGGCACTTTGGGCTGCTTTCTGGCCAGCCTTCGTGATTGAGATTTTTGCCGTGGTGCTGATCGGAGTGGGTATGTTCGGGGATCTGGGCGGTGATGCCATTGCACGTGCGGATCGGCTGGCTGCTCAGGCAGCAGATCGCATGGCGGCGGCAGAAGCGGCGATTGCAAGTGGCAACAGCTTGGGAGAAAGCATGAAAGCTTCGGCTGAAGCCATTGCCGAAGCAGCTGAAAAAGCGCGGGGCGAGGCGGATGCCGCACGCGCCGATGCGCCCCTTTTCATCTGTGGTGGTCTGGCTTTGTTGCTGGCCGTCCGTGCGGCGATTGCATTGCTTGGCAACGCGGCTTTGGCTGCGCGGTTTCGCCAATGGCGCGGTGCGCCCGAGTTGCCTCATGGACTGCCACCGTTGCGTATCGCCTTTGCGACCCTTCTGGTGGCGATTTGCTATCCTCTTGCGGTTTACCGATTTTCCACCAGCAACACGCCAAAATGGCTTGAGGTTTTTCCCGCCGCCACGGATTTCCGCAACGCGGTGTCTCAGGCGATTGACGGCGGTGTCGCTGCCATTGCCGATAATCTGACTTGGTTGTTTTACGGCGTAACGGCCGGGATTAACGGAGCCCTGAGCCTAATGGAAACCGCGCTGGTCGTGACGCCATGGCCGATTGTCATGATGGCTGTTCTCGCCATTGCATGGCAGGTCTCTGGCCGCCGCGTGGCAATCTTCTCGGGCGCGGCACTGGCTTATCTTGCGTTTTTGGGGTTTTGGGAAAAGAGCATGGCAACAGTTGCCCTTTTGGGCACGGCGGCCTTTCTCTGCGTCGTAATCGGCATTCCTATTGGCATCTGGTGCGGGCGCAAACCGAAGGCTTACGCCTATGTTCGGCCGGTACTGGATTTCATGCAAACCATGCCCGCCTTTGTATATCTGATCCCGGTCATCGCTTTCTTCGGCATCGGTAAACCTCCTGGGATTATCGCGACGTTGGTCTTTGGGATGCCGCCTGTCATCCGTCTGACCGCGCTGGGGATCGCCGGGGTTCCAGATGACATCCGCGAAGCCGCGACTGCATATGGGGCCACCAGGCGGTTCCTGCTGTTCAAAGTAGATCTGCCGCTGGCCATGCCTTCAATCATGACCGGTGTGAATCAGACGCTGCTGATGTGCCTGTCGATGGTGGTGATCGCCTCGTTGATTGGTGCCAAAGGTCTGGGCGAAGACGTACTGAGCGCGCTGCAATATGCTGCCGTGGGACAAGGGATTCTGGCCGGGCTCGCAATTCTGATGTGTGCCATGGTGCTGGATCGGATTGTACAGGGGCGAAACTAAAGCATCGCAGGTATGGGGAAACACTTTGCAAACTACTTTGCGTGTTGCGGTCTTTTCGAGGCGCAGTCCTTTAATTGGCGGGCCCGCTAATTCCGGCCCGCCAATACTCCTGTGTTTCAGAACTTACCGTTCTCGTGCGCCATTTCTGCAGGGGTAGGCGAAACAACGTCCCAATGCTCGACGATTTTGCCGTCCTCAACGCGCCAAAGGTCGAAGAATGCCCATGGTTTCTCGCTGACTGTGGCATCTGAGGCGACAAAGACAAAGTTTCCTTCTGCCACTACGATCTGCGGCTCGAACTTGGTAATGACATTTCCTTGTTCGGCCCAAGCTTTGGTGCCCTCCATCAAGCCATCAATCCCATCGGCCAGCATTGGATTGTGCTGCATGTAGACCTCAGAATACATGGGGGCTTTTTCCGGCGCGCCACCGCCTAAGACGTCGCGGACAAATCCAAGAACCAACGCCTTGTTCTCTTCGGTTTTGTCAAGATCGGTGATCTCGGTCGCCCCATCGGTCATACCACGGCCAGAGACTGTCGTTTCAGGAACTGGCTGCAAATTGTCCCAATGCTCTGCAACTTTGCCATCCTCCACTCGGAATATGTCGAACGCGGCAAGGGTCGGCGCGCCAAAGGCGTCTGCGTTATCAAAAGTGCTGTGCAGAACCACCAAATCGTCTTCGGTGATGACCCTATGCGTGGTTGCGGTCATTCCGGATTGTTCGACCAAAGGTATCAGGCCAACCAAACCGTCGGCTCCGGTCGGGACCTGTGGGTTGTGTTGAATGTAATCCGGGGTAACGAGTTGCCGTGCAGCTTCCGGGTCGTGATCGGCAAAGGCAGCGGTAAAGAGTGCGATTACAAGTTCTTTAGGAGACATAGCATATTCCTTGATTCGTATCCTCTCGATACGTGGTAGCTAATTCATACTACATTGCAATTACGTACTTTAAACTGACTTGGTACGTTCAACACTACTGCCATATAGATCAGAGTGTTGTGCAAAGGACGATGCATGGCTATGATGTCTCCTAGTTTCGAAACAATACCAGAGACTGATATGCTACCTGTGGGTGTTGCCAACAAAGCAGAAGCCTCCAACTGCTCAATCCGCTCCGTGCTATCCAATGTGACCGGCAAATGGCGGATGATCATCATCCTCGCGCTGGAGGATGAGCCGAAACGCTTTGGCGACCTCAAGCGCTGCATCGGAGACATCACACAAAGTGTGCTTACCGAGAACCTGCGTGGATTGCAGCGCGACGGTTACTTGACCCGCACCGTCGATCCCGGCCCCCCGGTGGCAGTATCCTATGAATTGACGCCTCTGGGCCGAAGCTTACTCAAGATGCTGAAGCCACTCGTCTTCTGGTCGCATGAACAGATGGATGAAGTCAGACAATTTCGCATGCAATTCGACCGTGAGCAGGCGAGTTGACTTCAAGTCGAACCTAAAATTAAGAACTTCAACGGGCGGCATTGTTGGCGATCTGTGAGTTCGCCAGCCCAATAAATATTGCACCTGTGTCCAATGCCCGCTCATTTGTCATTTGCCATCTGATCCTGTGCGTCCGGAAAGTGCGGTTCTCAATCAGGCCTCTGCCAGCGACGCTGGATTGGCCGAGCTCAGAACAAAAGCGCAGGCAACAGGGTTGCGATCTCGGGCAGGAACCAGATGACGGTTACGGCGAGTATCTGGATCAGAATGAAAGGAGCCACACCGGCATAGATTTGACCGGTGCTAAGTTCCTTGGGGGCAACACCGCGCAGGTAAAACAGGGAGAACCCGAAAGGTGGCGTCAGAAAGGACGTTTGCAGGTTGATTGCAATCAGGACCGACAGCCAGACCGGATCATGCCCCATCAGGATGAGGGTGGGCATGACCAAAGGCAGAACAATCACCGTGATCTCGACGAAGTCCAGGAAAAAACCCAGAAAGAAGATGAACAGCATACAAAAGAGCAGTGCGCCGGTTGGACCACCCGGTAGGTCGGACAACAATTCATGCACCCGCTCTTCGCCACCAAGGCCGATGAAGACCAGCGAGAATATTCCGGCCGCCAAAATGGTGGCGAAGATCATGGACGTCATTGTCAGCGTAGAGGTCAGAGCCGGTTGAAGCGTTTTCTGCGAGATCAACTGCTTAACGGCAAGCAGAATGGCAACTGCACCGATTAGGGTCAGCACCATGTATCCCCCGCCCATAGTGTAATCGAAGGCGCTTAGATCGCTGCGCTGCAAACGAACCGGATAGAGGCTGGCCCCTATAGCCAAAAGCACTAGGCAAGCGGTGCCCAAAAGCAAGAACTTTCGTGACTTTCCTATCTTGATCGCCGCCATCAGGACCGCCCCCAGCCCACCAACGGAGGCTGCCTCGGTTGGTGAGGCAACTCCGCTCAGAATTGCGCCAAGCACTGCCAGAATGAGCAGGATTGCCGGTACAATGGCCGACAGCGTCTCGGACAATGGCAACCGGACATCGGCATCTTTGAGAACCGGAACATCTGCTGGGCGTAGAAAGCCTCGGATCAGAATGTACAGAATATAGAGAACTACCATCGTTAGGCCGGGCAGCAAGGCGGCAGCAAAGATCTGCCCCACCGAAATGGTGTCTATTGCAAACTTTCCCTGCTCATACTGCGCCTGTTGATAGGCGTTTGAAACGACATCTGAAAGAATGATCAGCAGCGTGGACGGCGGAATAATCTGTCCGAGTGTACCGGACGCACAGACAATTCCGGCGGCCAATCGCGGATCATACCCTGACCGCAACATTGTCGGCAGCGCGATCATGCCCATAGCGATGACCGTTGCACCCACGATGCCGGTCGAGGCCGCAAGCAGCATGCCAACAAGAACAACGGAAATTCCCAGCCCGCCACGCAGGCTGCCAAAGGACCTCCCCATCTTGTCCAGCATCTCTTCGGCGATCCGACTTTTTTCCAATACTGCGCCCATCAGCACAAATAGCGGGATGGCGATCAGAACACCGTTGGTCAAAAGGCCGAATATACGTTGCGACATTGCACCCAGCAATGAGATGTTCATCACCCCGAGTGACCACCCCAGAAAGGCAAAAGCAATCGCCGTGCCGGCAATGCTGAAAGCCACGGGGAAACCTGAAAGTACTGCCGCCATCAGGGCCGCGAACATCAGAAGGTCGAGATATTCAGTCACGAGCCTCGCCCCCGATCAGAATACGCAACACATCCGATACGGATTGCATCAGGAGAAGTATGCAAAAAGCCGGAATCAGCGTTTTCAGGAAAAACACCGCCTTGATCCCGCCAACGGAAATTGGCCCTTCAAGAATGCTCCATGAATTCACAACGGCAGGCCAAGACCAATAAAGCACGGCAATCATAGTCGGCATTAACAGAAACAGGTGACCAAAAAGATCTATCCGACGTCGGCCGGCATCACCCAAACGGTTGTAAAAAATATCCACGCGCACATGCCCGTTGACCAAAAGCGTGTATCCGGCCCCCAGCATGAACAGGGTGGAGTGCATGTACAGAACGGATTCGTTCACTGCCACATCGCTCAGTCCAAATACGTACCGAGCGACAACAACCATAAATTGAACCAGCACCATAGCCAGCGCCAGCCAACGAACAACTGATCCAACCGCTTGGCTGAATCCATCCAAAGTCTGAACTAGTTTCTGCACGTTTTGCCTCAAATGTAATCCGGCGCACGGTTTCGCGCGCCGGATGTGCGGATCAGTAGCCCAACACGCTGGAGCGCGCGTTCATCTGGCCATTGTCTGCATAAACCATATAGGGACCGACTGAATCCCGATACGCCAGGAAGCTTTCGGTGATCCGCCGAACCAGCTCATCTTCATCCTGTGCCAGCTCATCCATAATCTCGACTGCTGCGGCGCCCATTGCCTGCACGACATCATCGGGCAATTTGCGGACCTGGACACCCTCGTCAGCGACCAAATGGGCCAAGGCCTGCGCGTGCTTGGTCGTATATTCGGTCCAGACCGGATTATAGAGGCTTTCGCAAGCAAAGCTGACCGCCTGCTTGAGGTCATCCGGCAATTCGGAATAGGCATTGGCGTTTACGGCGCACTCCTCGGCCGAAGATGGCTCGCCAACCCCGGGCCAATAGTAATTTTTTGCTACCTGCTGGAAGCCCACCGCACTATCCGTCCAGGGACCAATAAATTCGCCAGCATCAAGCGCGCCGGTCTGAAGCCCCTGGAACATATCCCGCGGCCCCATGGCCTGGACCGCCATGCCGATCTTTGAACACATCTGCGAAGCAAGACCTGTTGTTCGGAATTTCAACCCCTTCAGATCATCAAGCGAGTTGATCTCGTCGCGGAACCAACCCTGCCATTGCGGGCCGGAATTGCCGCAAAGGAATGGCTTCAGGTTGAAACGGGCGTATATCTCATCATACAGTTCCTGCCCACCTCCGTGATACAGCCATCCGAACTGCTCATCCGCACGCAGGCCAAAGGGTTGCGAACCAAAGAGCAGGATGCCTTTTGACTTAGAACCCCAATAAGCCGGAACCGCATGATAAAGTTCGGCCGTTCCCTCGGAGACCGCATCAAAGACACCCCGCCCGGGCACCAATTCTCCGGCGGCATGGAGTTTAATCTCCAATCGCCCGCCCGACAGGGTGGTGATCCTGTCAGCCAGCATCTGCGCTGCCACGCCGGGACCAGGCAGATTTTTAGGCCAGGCTGTTACCATGTTCCATTGCCGGATGTCCTGAGCAACTGCGGGTGCTGCCAGTGAAGTCGCCGCTGCGCCAAGCACGCCGGCTGTCACGAATTCTCTGCGTTTCATTGTGTCCTCCCAAATAGCAAACGGGATTAAGCCGTTGCCAAAACTTTTTAAGCATGCACATATTAATGGTGTCAATATCAATTTGGGTGGCGGTGAACTGGTGCGTTGGCTATGACCCCCTTTCAAAATTCGGTGTACGCGAAAAAAGTACGGATTCTGACCATGGGTAAAAACTGGGTAGACATACGAGACGAAATCAGGCGGCGGGTGCTGGAACGTGAACTGTTGCCTGGTGCAAAACTGCCAAATGATCAGGAACTTGCAGAAGAGTTTGATTGCTCAAGGACGACCGTCCAACGTGCCATGCTAGATCTGGCTCAGAGCGGGACCGTAAACCGACGCCGCAAGGGCGGCACCACGATCACACTTCACCCGATTACACGCACGACATTTGATATTCCGATAACCCGGCTGGAAATCGAGGCGGCTGGAAATGAGTACAGTTACTTTCTCGTATCACGTGAAATTCTCGTTTCTCCCCCGCGCGTTGCATCGTCGTTCGGACTGGCCGAACCGACAGAGATGTTGCACGTCACGGCTTTGCACATGGCCAACAAACAGCCTTACATCTTCGAAGACAGATGGATTGCCCATGAAACCACGCCAGAAATCCTGGATGTTGATCTCAGCCGCGAAAGCGCGAACGAATGGTTGATCCGAAACCGTCCCTACAGCGATTGTGAAGTTCGTTTCCTTGCCAAGAGAGCAACCCGCCAAGAGGCTGAACTATTGGCATCCGACGTCGACGAAGCCCTGTTTGTCATGGAACGAACCACCTGGATCAATGGCGCACCGATTACGATGGTTCGAGCGATAGCAAAGCCCGGGTATCAGTTGGTGGCGAAGGCAAACTGAACTTAGTGTTCAACAAAGAGTAGTAATGGCATTCTCCAATATGCACTCTACAGTCTGTTTAGACTAAGACACAAAGCTCAAATCGACATGAGCCGTTACTTGAAAATTCTCACCGTGACCCGCTCTTGGTCGCCGGGTCGACAGACGAAGTAGAAACCGCGACCCAATGGAACACAGCTTTCATCGAGGCGGATCAACCGACCAAGTTTCAAGTCCCTTTCTGCCAGCAGTTGTCTTGCCAATGCCACGCCTTGTCCGTCTATTGCCGCCTCCAGCAGAACGGCACTATCCACATACTTAATGCTCTGCGAATTGATCCGATCAGCGTTCAGCCCGACTTGAACAGCCCAGTTTCGGTCAGCTCTACCCCTTCGGGGCGACGATAAAAAGCGTCACGCCGGGATACAGCTCCTGCAACCTCATTTACCGGCTGATTGCCCCGTGGGCGATGTTAAAGACATCCGCTGCCTTGGTCAGGCCGGAGTGGGTTGCAGATTCATCAAAGACCTGAAGGGCGCGAAGGTGTCTGAGGTTTTCCGGCATGTGAGAAAAACTAACAGCAATGTTCAAAATACTCGATAGGCGCCACCAATTGGCTGGAGCTACACTGGATCCACCTCAAAGAAACATCACACCACCAGCCCAAAGAAAGGACATACCATGCCCGAAGTTAAAGTCGCGCTGATGACAGGGACCGGACAAGGCATTGGCCGGGGCTGTGCCATCGAAATGGCAAAGGCAGGCTACAAGGTCTCGTTGATGTCCCCCTCCAACCGGTCTGTGGAATTGGCGGAGGAGCTTGGGGGCATTGGCCGCCGCGGTTCTGTGCTGGATGTAGACGATCTGCAGGCGATGATCGACGCCACCATGAGCAAGTATGGCCGGATCGACGCGATCGTCAGCAACATGGGTCATGGTGGGACGGTGCCCGAGGCGATCAAGACAGTCGGCTTCGATCCTGACTTTGACGGGCCACTTTTGGAACTCAGCGACGAGCTCTGGCACGAAAGTCTGGACATGTATGTGCTGAACGTCGTCAAGATCGCCCGCATCGTCACGCCCATCCTGATCGAGCAGGGCGGCGGGGCATTCGTCAACATCTCATCCATGAATACGATCGAGCCGCGAGCGCCCTACCCCATGAGTATGTTGCGCGGCGCCCTGCACAGTTTCTCAAAGCTCTACGGGGATCGTTATGCACGGCACAACATTCGCATGAACAACCTGCTGCCCGGATTCTGCGAGAACGTTAACCTGTCCGAACAGGCCCGTCGGGAAATCCCGGCTCAGCGCCCCGCAACGTTCGAAGAGATTGGACAAGCCTGCGTGTTTCTCGCAAGTGAAGGCGCTCGATACATCAATGGTCAGAGTATACTGTCCGACGGCGGAATGAACCGCGCGGTACGATAGAAGCGAGGCAGTGAAAAATGATTGTTACGGCACTCAAAGATATCCTTGGAACAGATCGGGACGTCTCTGGCCCGGGGTGGAACAGCAGAAGGTTGCTGCTTGCCTCTGATGGTATGGGGTTTTCGCTGACGGATACGATCATCAAAAAGGGTGCCGAGCTGGAGCTTGAGTACACCCACCATTTAGAGGCGTGTTATTGTATTGAGGGCAAGGGTCAGATCAGGGCATCTGAAGGTGAAACATGGCATTCCCTTGAGCCATTTACCCTTTATGCTTTGGACCAAAATGATCGGCACGTGGTGCGAGCGACAGATACAGACCTGCGGCTTGTCTGTGTCTTCAATCCGCCTCTCAGTGGTCGTGAAGTGCATCGTAAAGACGGAAGTTATGCCCCGTTACGCCCTGACGAGCACGGTGATGTCTGAGCAGAACCGTCATTTGCACCGCTCAACCGTCGCTGCGCTGCGCCGCCCGCCGAATTCAATACAACAAATGCGAGGGTGGGAATTTTCATGGGAAACCTCAAAATTCAGAACAGAGTTATCAAAAGTCACTTCACAGGTTGTGGGCTGATCGGACGAAACCCACCGTCAAGAACCATCTGGCTGACACCGTAATTGCGGATGCTGTAATTAAACGACGCACCACCCGACGAGAGGGCGTTCACCCTGTCACCGCCGCAATTGAAATGCAGCGTGATCGTGCCGTCTTTGTTTGCTTCCCACATGTTTGAATTGATGTGCGTCGCACCGTCCATGAGATATCCGTCGACATCATAGAGAGTAAACGATGTGAAAAACGCGTTGTGGGGATCATCGAAGGTGACCGCCAGACACTCGTCACCGGAAAGCGCTCCGGAACTAGAATAGGCGTTCGAAACACCCAGCTCAGGCGGATATCCACCCCAGCCCGCCGCATGAGACAGATTGAGAATATGCTGATCGGCCTCACCGGCACTTTTGGCATAGGTGTAGTCAATCCCTGCGCTCAGGAACTCTTCTTTGTATTGTTTTCGAAGCGCCTCCAACTGTGCCTGATCAAATTCTTGCGGCACATAAGTGCTGTCTTGTTCTATCCCTGAGATGGCGATCTTGTCCTGAACGTCATGAAGATGTGCCAGAGAGGTGGCGTCGGTTCGATCTTTCAACTCAGTGCGGAAAATGATCAGCGCATAATCGGTCGAAACCGACACTTCATGATCTCCTGACTCGACCAGATAGTAAGGAGAAAACCCATCCTCATCCATGACCTGCGCCGCTACGTACAGATCGGATTCCGGCAACGAAATCGTGAACCTGCCATCATCTGACACATTCACGATCTGAACTGAATAAAGCGTGTCCCAATTCATGCGGACGGTCGGGGCCTCAGGTCCAACCGGAGTGACCTCACGCAGGTGAAGTACCCCTTTATCAGCCCCCTTCCCGGCCCAGTTCGAGAAATTCCATGCGGTTTCAGCCTGCGCAAAATTTTCTGCGGTGACCGGAACTGTCTCGGCAACGGCGCCTTGGGCCAAAAACAGAAACACAAATGAGATGCAGGGGGAAACTTGAACATCGTACATTTTTCTCACCTTTATTCGTTCGCACCGGACACCGTCCATGACGGGTTTTCTTTGCTCAATCGTTGCATACGCCCGCTCATGGCGCTTACCATTTTGCGCAACAGCGTCACCAACCAATGAAAAGGACAGGTTTTGTACGCACGCCACCCGATATCCATGATCTCAGCTCTTTCGCTGGGTCCGATGCCGGAACTGGTTCAAAGTGAAATGGGCGATCGGGCACTCCAACGCATATTCCACGCTTCCGGGCTAACCGGCGATCTGCTTTACTCAAGAGAGGGCTATATCCCTCAACCCGCCCTTGTTCGCTTTTTTGATGCGATTGCCCGGGAGGCCGGAAAAAGCTGGGTGCTTGGTCCTTGGGTCGATGCCATACAGATCGATGATTATGGCCTTTGGGGTGATTGGGTTCTCTCTGCCCCGACACTCCGAGAGGGATTGCTTCGCGGGAGTACCTCAATCCACTTGCACGGCACAAACGACACGATCAATTTGACCACTCCCGGGAACGGCGTCGCAATATTTTCCTATGCTTTTTCCGCAGCTTCCACGGATGGATATGGTGAGTTGGCAATTGGCGGTGCCGCGGCCATGGTCAGCTATTGCCGTGCCTACCTTGGACAGGATTGGAGACCGGATAAAATCGATCTCAACATTCCGGACCTAAACCGGCATGACCGGGATAAACTCGAAACTTACTTTGGGTGCAGGATCGGCATGTCAGAGACAGCGATTTACCTGAACTTCGATGAAATGCATCTGGATGTACCGCGAACAAACCGCGCGGCAGCCGCAGTGACGTACGAGGATATTGTTCGCGAGCGCTGCAATACGCGCCCTAAGACGTTGGCGGCACAGATCCGGACGATGGTGCACCGAAATTTGTCAGAAGGTTTGACTGGGATAGAAGGAACCGCCCGTGCGCTCGATATCGGTGTTCGCACACTACAGCAGCGTCTGAGGGAAGAAGGTGAAAGCTATCGATCAATTTTGAAATCGGTTCGCGTCGAACGAGGAAAGGAGCTGCTGCAGCAAAGTAAGCTGACAATCACCGATATTGCTTTTGAGCTTGGTTACGAACATGCACCCCACTTCACGCGCATGTTCGTTAAGGAAGTTGGAATGTCACCATCGCGTTTTGCAAAGCTTGGGGCCGTGGCCCAAAGATAGGGGGCCAGCAGAACAGATCTGCACGCCGACGGCAAATGTCGGGTTCAAAGTGGGGATGAAACAGGCCGGGGGTTTGTCTTTCAGGACCATCAACGTTCTGCGCAACAAAACCTTTGCTCGTCACCTTGCAGCAATGATGCGGCCAGTATTTGAGAGAACGGCACTTTATCTTTTTCACCCAAATGGGACGCGTCAGGTAAGTCGAAATTCACCATGTCCGGATCGTCGAGGTAGTGGATTGTGGTAGCACCCGTCAGCTCTTCGATCGGATCCCAGTATGTCTCGCGCGGTAAGACCGATGTTTCGAGTTGAAGCATATCGTCGCTGACCGGCATATACACCAAAACGACACGCCCGCCCCGGCCTTCGATTTTCGAGACCAGATCCCCGAATTCCCCAGAAAGGAACTGTCGCCATGACGATGGATCAACGCGATCCAACGTCTGCATCATAACACTCATCGACTCGATCCGAGATTGCCTTAACGCCGGTATGTTGACGTTTTCGAACCGGATCGTGGTTTCCCTGTGAAGGTCGTTTGTTACATAATCCGGAGGACCGGCAAAATACCCATAACGCCAAAGGTTTCTCAACAGTCGGATACTGCTATAGTAGTTATCCCCAAACGCCAAACGCGACGAAACCTGATCGCCAAGCCAGGTATCAATGTATCTGGCCTTATTCCAATGCTGATTATAATACGCAACATTCGGTGCCTGCTCTTCCCGAGCAGGACCGGGCATCATCAGGGACGGAATTATCGACAGGACAACCAGCCCCCTGAATTGGGAATTGTGGGCGATATCCTCAAAGGCCACATATGCTGCTGCGCCGGAAAGTGCCAATTGGTGCACACGAACACCGCCAAGCTCGTCAGACAGGGTTGAAAGTGAGACATTCGACTGCATCCGGGATGCGCCAAGCAATGCAACTGAACTTGTGCTGGTATCAGCTTCGATCTCGGCGCGGACCCGGGCCCAACGCTCCTGCGTGTGATCAACGCTGGGTATGCCGCCTTCCCTTCGGATGTGAAGCTCCAGCCCACCAAGGATAAGAACGGCCAGCACCACGGACGTGAAGATTGACAGCAGATAACGCGAGCCATCCCGGCTATTGGTTGCAGGACCCTTTTTAGCCGCGACAGCTGTTAACTTCTGATGCTCCATGGTGGTTCCTCAATCCCTAGAATTGGAAATAGATGAATTCATCGGAGGCCCCACCAACCACCGCGATTGAAAGTATTGCCAGTGTCCCAAGAAGAGTGACAACAGGCAGCGGCAATGCATCGACGACCTCGCGAAACGGCCGATGTCGCAACTGCCAGTGCACTGCAAACAGCCCGGACAAACTGAGCACGACAACTAGAGTTTCCAGTTTCGGCACTTGCATTGTGGCGCCACCGGAATTGAACAAAGACACAAACATTGAGGTGCTTTGGTTCAGGTCTTCCGCCCGGAACAGCATTGCAGACTGAGAAAACAGCAGCATCGTAAGCGCCCAGAATGAAATCTTTGAGTATGTGGACTGCCAGATGCTCCAATGCCCGACCTTGTGGCGAAGCCCAAGCTCAGTCATCAGCACCAACCCATTGAATGCGCCCCACACGACAAACGTCCAGTTCGCACCGTGCCACAGACCGATAATCGTCATCGTAAGAAACTGTGCAAACATGGTGTTATAGATCGACCGGCTACGCTTGGAACGAATGTTTGCGTACAGATAATCCCGAAACCAGGTCGACATGGAAATATGCCATCGCTGCCACAGATCAGCGTAACCAATGGCAGAAAACGGCGCCCGGAAGTTCACCGGCAGAACAAATCCAAGCGACAACGCGACGCCAATCGCCATAAGCGAGTACCCGGCAAAATCCGCAAAAATCTGCCCCATGAACGCAAAATTTGCCAAGATCACGGCTGATGCAGGAACAGTGCCGTCTTGTTCGTAAACCGAATTGACAACCGGCGCGAACAGCCCGTCTGCCAGCACAACTTTCTCAAACAACCCGACGACAAACAAAACCAGTGCCCATCCCAACTGATCAGCCGAAACACTTGGCTGTACCTTCAGCTGGGGCATGAAACGACGTGCCCTTACGATCGGGCCGGCGACGAGTTGCGGAAAGAAGGAAACGAAAAGAGCAAAGTCCAGAAAATTTGCATCGGGCCGCATTCGGCCCTTAAAGACATCAAGCGAGTAGGTCAGCGTCTGAAACGTGTAAAAGGAAATTCCGATCGGCAGCAATACGCTCCAAGGCATTGGCTCATAGTGGATCCCAATCTGCCCCAAAAAGTCGGTTGTACTTGTCAGCAGGAACTCTCCGTACTTGAAATAGCTGAGTACACCAAGGTTGGCAGTCAGACTGACAACTAACCATAGCCTCTTTCCATTCTGAGAAGGGGCGCGGTAAATCCGCTTTGCTGCATAGTGATCAACGCACGTGGAGAATATGATTATCAGAAGATAAGGCAGGTTCCATGCAGCATAGAAAATCCAACTCATGACTAGCAGGAATGCCTTTTTCCACTGCCAGCCAAAGTTCAGCTGATAGCAGGCAAATACAATCACAAAAAAGACCGCAAACAAATATGAGTTGAAAACCATCAGAGACGAACCAGTAAGAAACCCTTAATTCGAGGCTACCCAGTGACATGTTACATGTGAAGGTAAGTCCACTGTTAGAAGGTTCATCTTGGCTCAATATCCGCGGATTGTCTCGAGATTAATTCAAGTACGGTAATAAAAATCTGATTGTTTCTAAAATCACTGCCTGACCGTCGATCCTTTCAGAGTATCGGGGCGCTGATCCCGACTCATTCAGGTGCGGTTATATCACTCACACAATGATTTTTCGGACAGAACACCCAGCCCCTGCAGCGCAGAAAAGTACCGTTCAGCAATCGCTCTGGCCCCGTTAATGTTGTAATGAACATCGTCCGCCATGAACCGGTCTGACCAACCCTTGTACATATCAACAACAATGATCGGCGACCCTGGCTTGGACATCTCATCCGCAAGATCAGCTACCCCTCGGTTCAGGGACACAAGTCTGCCCTTCAACTCTGGGGTCATGACACTGCTGTGGCCGGGTGCAATCTGTTCCAGCAGAACCGTAACCTGAGGGTTTGCCCGGCGGAAAATGTTGACGATCCGGCCAATGTTACCAACAATTTCTTTCGTGGAATCTTCGGTTTCGATCAGATCATTTCCACCTATTCCCAACAGGACGACATCGGGTGGGGTGACCCCTTTTAAGAAGCCGTTTAAATTTTTCAGAAGATCGTATGATGAGTACCCTATGGACCCCGCATGATCGCGATCAAATGTGCGCACATTCACCTCAGCATAGGTCGACCTGTCCGTGAACGGGCCGACAAAATCGAACTGCGCATTATGAGCAACGAGTAGTGCCCAAAGCTCGTACCGATAACTTTCAAAATTTGGGCGTTCTCCCATCACTCGTGAATCACCAACGGGCATAATCGTAAGTACCCGGCAGTCATCCTGGGTCGCATGAGCAATTCTCGCGCTCGGATGAATGCAATAAACAATCGAAACAATTGCCAAGAACTTTAATGCCTTAAGGATTCTCATTACACACCCCGAACTCGCTCCATCTCAAGTGAACTTACACATTTGCCAGCTGGGTACATGATTTTTGGTTAACTCCCCTGCTCAAGTTAATTTTGACGCATCTTGGACACTTATCAAATTTTTTGTCTGATCTGACTGCGTGTGAACAAAACCGCCGGGTTACTTTGTACGTATACGTCATTATACTCGATACCATTCAGATCAGGCGTCCTGTTACCGTGCAGTCATTCAAATTATTGATTGCACGGAATAGCCACCCCGGGTTACGTGGTTGGAGCCAAAGTTAAATCGTTTTTTGTTTCTTACTAACAACAGCTTGCACCAAACAAACGCATATTGAATGGAGCTTACTGCCGTGGCCACTCCCCAAAAAGTCAACATGTTCGGCATTGTTCTGATCGCCGTCAGTTCGGTCCTTGTGGTGGACACCATTGCCGCTTCGGCGATTATCGGACCGTCCGCACTGGTGTGGTGGCTGATCATGTTCGCCGTGTTCTTCATCCCTTACGGGCTGGTCACGGCCGAATTGGGCACCGCCTATCCTGACGAAGGTGGGCTGGTCGACTGGGTGCGCAGGGCCTTTGGTGATAGTGTCGGCGCACGGGTCGCCTGGCTGTACTGGGTCAACTATGCCCTGTGGGTACCCGCGGTTTTCTACCTGTTCGCTTTGGTCATGTCTCAAATCCTGGGCTTTGAGCTCAGTCCCTGGGGCATCGCAATCATCGCTATCGTCATGAGCTGGATCAAGATCCTGATCACCATGCGCGATATCGAAAACCTGCTTTGGATTCCCAATGTGGGTTCGATCTTCAAATCCACAATCATGATCCTGCTTGGCGTTTGCGGAATCTATGTGGGCCTGCAGCGGGGTTTTGCAAACGAGATCAATCTGCAGACCATCACCCCTTCGCTTGAGGCCGGCATGGGATATTTGCCGGTGATTATTTTCAACTTCATGGGTTTCGAAATCATTGCCGGGGCCTCCAGCGCCATGCAAAACCCCCGCCGCGACATCCCCAAAGCCGTCATTCTGGGTGGTACGCTGATTGCGGTATTCTACCTGCTGGCCACGTTCGGCATTCTGGCCACGATGCCGGTAGACCAGATCAGTGATGCGACCGGAGTGATTGAATCCTTCCGTGCCATGTTGGGCGACAGCAGCGTCGCCCGCTTTGTGATCGTGATATTGGGCCTGATGTTCCTCTATACGCTGGTCAGTAATGTCACCACATGGGCGATGGGTGTGAACCGCGCTGTGGTTTATGCCGCGCAGGAAAAACTGTTGCCTTCCAGCCTAGCAACGTTGCACCCCAAAACCGGCGCACCGCGAAATGTCGCCATCTGGAATGGTATCATCGCCACGATTGTCATGCTGGCATATGGGTTCATGGCCAGCGCAGGTTCGGGCGGTGAACCCTGCCTGAACGACACGCACCACATCATGGCCGACTGTCTGGAGGATCAGGGGTCGGTCGAAGACCTGTTCTGGGACGTATTCTCGCTGGGAGCTGTCACGCTGCTGATCAGCTATATCCTGCTGTTTCCCGCCTTTCTGAAGCTGCGCCTGACAGATACAGAAAGCGAGCGACCCTATCTGGTGCCCGGTGGCAGGATTACCCTTTGGTACTGTGGCATTGTGCCTTCGATCCTGTTGATCCTCGGCGTCATCTTCTTTTTCTACGTACCGGGGACCAGTTTTGACCCCGATTACTTCCGCAATGTCGGCGGCGGTATCCTCGTCGCGTTGATCATTGGCGAGGTCCTCATTTTCAAAGCCAAAAAATCACGCTGAGCACAGGAGAGCGTCGATGACATTTCGTTTCACAACCACTCCCCGGCAGGACGGATACCGGATGCCCGGTGAATTTGAGCCACATAAAGGATGCTGGATGGGCTGGCCCGAACGGACAGACAACTGGCGGCTGGGGGCAAAGCCAGCGCAGCAGGCCTTTGTCGCCGTGGCCGAGGCAATCCATAAATCCGAACCCGTCACCGTCGCGGTGTCCAAACATCAGTTCAACAACGCCCGCGCCCGCCTGTCACGCGGCATTCGCGTCGTCGAGATGACTTATAACGACAGCTGGTTTCGTGACGTAGGCCCCAGTTTTGTGGTCAATGATCAGGGTGATTGCCGCGCCGTGGACTGGGATTTCAACTCGTGGGGCGGGGCCTATAACGGCCTTTACAGTCCGTGGGACCAGGACTCGCTCGTTGGCATCAAGATTGCCGAGATCGAAGGCACGGATCGCTACCGGTCGCATTTCGTGCTTGAGGGGGGATCGATCCATGTGGACGGCCAAGGCACGGTGATTACGACCGAGGAATGTTTGCTCGATCCCGGTCGCAATCCGGACATGACGAAAGACAAGATCGAACAGGCGCTGAAGGATTATCTGAACGTTGAAAAGGTCATCTGGATCAAGCGGGGCGTCTACCGTGACGAAACCAGCGGCCATGTCGACAATCTGGTGCATTACTGCAAACCGGGTGTCGTGGCGTTGACCTGGACCGACGACAAGACCGATCCGCAATATGAAATCTCGCACGAGGCCTATGAATTCCTGTCGCAACAGACCGACGCAAAAGGCCGACGACTGGAAGTTGTCAAACTGCAACAGCCCGGACCACTGTATCTGACGGCCGAAGAAGCAGAAGGTATCGACCTGTCGGAAAGCGGGATGGACCGGGCCGAAGGTGATCGGCTGGCAGGGTCTTACTGCAACTTCTATATCGGCAATTCACGGGTCGTGTTCCCGCTGTTGGATGAAAAGCAAGATCAGAATGCGGCTGACATCCTGCAATCCATTTACCCCGACAAGGAAATTGTCGGCGTACAAGCCCGTGAAATCCTGCTGGGCGGAGGAAATATTCACTGCATCACACAGCAGGTTCCGAAATTCTGATGCTGGTCGGGATACTCGAGGGCGTTGCGGTAGCGGTCGAGATGGTCGCCATCGCAATACTGGTTCTGGGATTTTCCGGTGTCCTGATCCTTTCGACACCGGAACTGGTGAGGGTGTATGACCGATCTTCGCCCGAGAAATTCTTCGATGTCTTTCGCCGAATTCGACTTAGCCTTGGTCAGATCCTGCTGCTGGCTCTGGAAATCCTGATCATGTCGGACATCATTCTGACGATCCTGCACAGAACGATTGACGAGATCACGATACTTGGGCTGACCGTCGTTATCCGGATCGGTCTGTCTTATTTCTTGAACCTCGAAATGGATCATCTGAACAAAGAGAAATCAGAAGTTTAGATGTAGCGGCAAACTCTCAGGCAGCCACGAGCCGCAATTGTCGGCCAAGAACCAAACCCATGCAGATCAGCGCAATCCCTAAAGCGGCGGCGCTTGGCAAATTTGACCTGCAATGTAGCGCAGCAATTGACGTCAATGATTGCACAATGTATGCATCCCATCAGAATCAATTCTGCAGCTGTGGTGATATGGATATGCAATTGGCAGAGAGAGACTCGCGATCAGCTATGCGCAGAGGCTTTGCGCTGAAATGCCCGAATTGCGGCAAGGGGCATGTACTGCACAATTATCTGAAGGTTAATGACACATGCGAGGTTTGCGGCCTGGATTTAACCTGCGCGCGCGCCGATGACGGTCCGGCATATCTGACAATTCTGATTGTTGGACACCTCGCAGGGTTCGCACTCCACATCATCTGGTCAATCTGGGAGCCTACCCCGATGGTTTTGGCATCCGTCACCTCCCTCGGGGCGGTGGCGCTTTCACTGTTCTTGTTGCCGAGGATCAAGGGGGCCATGATTGGCTTCCAGTGGGCAAAACATATGCACGGCTTCTGAGGTGCAGGATTGGATGAACAAAAGCCATCCACGAACCCGGAGTTTCAGATAACCCGCAAGATGTTGATTGAGCGGACAGGCATCCTCCTATAACCGGATGCCTGCCCTGCCACGAGTTCATTTCAACGGTCGAGGCTCCTCGTCAAACGACCATCCAGCTATTTTGGTCTGGGTTTGCCAACGTGTCAGCCAGGCTGCGCAAGGCAGCCTGCAAGGTTTCCATCGTATCCGTTGACCCTAGAGCAATTCGAACCGCATTCGGTGCGCTGCCGGGCGCGAAGGCCACACCGGGCACAAGGCCAAGACTCGATCCACGCAAATTCAGAACAAATTCAGTGGCCAAATGCCCCTCTGGCAACGGCAACCACACGTGAAACGCGTCTGCCTGCACCTCGACGTCCGGCAACCACTGCAGCAGTGCATCCTGCCGCCTCTTGGTTTCTGCACGGATTTCCCCTGTGATCTTGCTGGCCAACCCAGAGGTAATCCAGTCGGTCACCAAACCCGCAGAGATCGGGGAAACCACACTGCCATTCGCCCGAATGGCCCGCCTGATACCATCATTGGAAACACCCGCCGGCGGCACGATGAAACATACCCTGAGCGAGGGCGCCAGACATTTCGACAGCGTTGATACATACCAGGTTCTTTCTGGCGCGAAATTGGCTATCGGCTCGGGGGATGTGGTGGCAAGCACCCCATAGGCGTCATCTTCGATGATCTGCAGGTCGTGCTTATGAGCAATTTCTGCAACATGTTGCCGCCGCTCTGCAGACAACGTGGTTGCCGTCGGATTGTGAAGCGTAGGCGTTGTATAAAGCGCCCGAGGGCTGACCTGCCTGCAAATCTCTTCCAAGGCCATTGGGTCCAGCCCGCCTTTGTCCATCGGGACCGGCACAACGTTCAGACCCAGATGTCGTGTAATCGCAAGAAAACCCGGATAGGTCAGCTCCTCGCAACAAATCGTATCGCCGGGCCTGAGCGACAGTGAGAGTATCGCCCATGTTGCCCCCTGAACCCCATTGCAGATGACAACGTCGTCAAGCGTGCGGATACTCAGGTTTTCCTGCAACCATGACTGCGCCGCAACCCGGTCGGCGTGACTGCCGCCGGGCATCTGGTAGCGCATCAGAAATTCGATCCCATGGTCGGACCTGAGCGCGTCAAAGCCCTGCCACATCCGACGGATCAGGCCGGTGTCTTCAAATCGCGGCGGCATGTTCATGCTCATATCAACCGCCTGATCTTTTGCGCCTGTCACTGCGACGGCCCTGGCTGGAGGCGGTCCTTTCACATAGGTGCCCTGCCCGACCCGGCCTTCGACAAATCCATCCCGGCCCGCAGCTGCGTACGCGCGACTGACGGTTGTGAAATCAATACCCAATGCTTCGGCAAGGGCTCTTTGCGGGGGAAGGCGCTGACCCGGGCTGAGCGCACCCGAACGAATGTCGCGCATAATTGCCTCGGCAATCGCAAGATACATGGGGCCACCATCCTTCTCGATCAACGGGACCCATGCGACATTCGCCGCGTTGCTGCTCATTGTTTCGCTCCTTGGTGCATTTATTTGCAGATTGTATGGAGCCATTCAATAACGCAATCAGAAATGGCTCGCATCCATGTCTTTCCTGCCGAAATTTGCAGACCGAAGGATCGGGGGGCAGCATTCTCCGCTTTGCTTGAGGATCCCGCGTTGGAACGGCGTTGTTGTGTCGACATCAACAACTGACGGGGTTGATGATAAGTACCCCGTTCGTTGGTTTATTCCATGACCGGCACCGTGTCTTAGGCCGCGATCCTGATAAGATTGCGGCTGACTAGGCATCGCGCTATCTGCAATCCAAACCAGTCTGGACTTAATTGCTCGGCGTCATATCCACGATTGTCGGCTCGCGATCGCCACTCGTCTCAAAGACGATCATTTCGTCACCCATGGCCGCGAAGTCGATTTGCTTCATATCGACCATGTGAATCGTCCTGTCATACATCGTGTGATAGTAGTAGATGAGGTTTTCGGAGTCGCTGACTGTCGTGATTTGCGTAGCGCTGTAGAGAATATCATCCGACTGGACATCATCCTGCGCACCTTCTGCGGCATCGGGGGGAATGTTGAAATTGTCGAGAATTCGAAACGCTTCGCGCACCGTATCGTAGCCGCCTGCGGTTTCACGCGCAGTTTGTGAAAACGCCACCGCGCGAATAAAGCGTGACGGAGGAGTGAAGTCACCGGGCAAGCCGATCATACCACTTCCCGCCCCTAGTGGAGCAAAGGTAACACCGCTGACCTCAACCTCCGGAAGGCCGATTGCAGACAAGTTGACGTAATTATTGAGGTTGGTCATGTGCCAGTCATAGGTCGGTGAATTGGTGATAACACCAAGCGGGGCCTCAAAGACGGTCAGTTCTCCATCAATGTACTCGACGACGATCCGCCCGCCAAAACGATCTGCCACCAGCATGTGAAAAGGAAACGGAAAGCCAAGCGTCTCATCCACCACACCTACGACACGAATGCCTTCAAGACCGGTTTGTGCTTCTTGAACCGTTTCGAATTGCGACAGGACATAGCTGGCCAGCAGGTCACCGGGGATTGTGTTATTAGCCTGGTCAGGAAGATATTCCTGATACTCCGTGTAACCAGGCAGGTAAAACAACCCTGCAGTCAAACCCGCCTCATTTATCCCGTCAGCAGGTGCGCCGTGATCCAGCATGCTGACGCCCACCATGCCAAAGCGACCTGTCCAGGTCGCGCCTTGCTGTCCGTCCGGCATCGCACCCGCATTGTAGGTAAATCCGCTGGGAATAATGTTGATCTTCGTTTCCAGATCGAATGGCCCCCATTCTGCGGTTCGTGCACGAATGATGCTGCCATCAGCCCCAGTTAGCATGATCCCGGTGCAAGCCCACGCCATTGATACTGAGGCGATCAACGCGATGCTTGCACGAGTAGTCGCCTTTAATAACCTGTGTAACGTCAATGTTCTTCTCCTGCAGAAAGACTCTGGACGGATAAAAGTGAACTATCGTGATGATAGTAACTCGGCAGGCTGCCGTGCAGGTGACAAATTCACCAACCCTGTGAACACTGGCAGTACTGATAACAGTCTGACACCGTCAGATCAGCAACCCGAAGCATACGGAATGGAATAATGCCGCACGCGAGTGACTGAGTTGTCAATCTGCGCGTCCTTGGCATAACAGACGCAGATTTTCGCGAACAACGGCGCGACGCAGATTTTAGTCGTGGTAAAACGTTCCGACGCGGCGACCGCTGCTATCATAGACATAGCTCACGCCACCTCCCGCACCAACACCCAAGAGGAGGAGAACAGCCCACCACCAGTCTCCAAGCCACATCAAGGTGCCCAGAAGGTAGGCAAAAAGGAACGTGGCCAAAAGAAATCCCGCGAAGGTAAGGGCAAAAATGATGAGGCCCAGTCTGAAAACCCTGCCACTCTCGAAAGCACTGTATTTGTCCTTCGTGGCGAAGGCGATGCCGATGTTAAGGATAAAGAGTGAGATGGATGCAACGAACAGTCCCAGTCCCCAGCCGCTCATTGGCAATCCATACGACCAGCCCCTGAAGAAACTGCCGAGGAACCCGCCGAAATCGGCAGCCGTCGGAATATGGAGTACGTAGGGGGACGACCACGCCCCATCCCCATAGTAGGCCGCAGATATCCAACCGGAAATAGCGGGGTTGCTGAACAGTATGGTGAAGGCTGCAAATGTACCGATCATGCCCAAACGGGCGTCACTGTTCTTAGTCAGGTTACTGATAAAGCTCAGGTTCCAGCCCACGGTAACAACCATGAGTATGAAACCTGCAGCCATGAGGAACAGATTAAATAGCAGAATCAACAGGGCTTCCACGGGGTGTCTCTTTCAGGGGATTTTTGGGGCGATAGGCGCTGGGGCGGGCGCATCCGCCGATGGTCAGGACTCCCAGGCACACAGCGTGGCAAAGTCATTCTGCCAGCAGGCTCCATCACGGTACAATCTGCCCAGCGTGCTATTTGCGCTGCTTTCATGGTCGCTCCAGGCGGCCGTGCCGATTTCATCGCCTTCGAGATAAAAGTACACAAAGGCGGTACGGTCATCGATATCCGCCGCAAAGAAATCCCCACCACCCATTGGGTCGAACACACATGGCCCCTGCATCTCGATCACGCCATCGATTTCGAGATAGCAGATCTCGGCATTTGCGACCGCGGCAGACAAAAGAAGAGCGGTTGCGGAAGCAATATAGTTTTTCAAAGTTGGGGTCCTTTCGAAAGCTCGATACGAGACCCCATCTGAACACAAATCGTGGTGAAATTTTGGCGGCCACAAGGGTTATCCACCAATGCGGTTTTTCTCCAGTTTTTAGATCCGCTTAGGGGCTGAAAACGTCTAACAGATTCTCGTGCGGACAACGAAATCCCATCAGGCTTTTTTATTACAGGTATCCAAATTCGTATGACCCAACGGGTTCACAATACACGAGCAAATTGGTGATCACCTGGCCGTTCTGAACAACAGCAGGAACACAAAAACGGATCCGATGGATGTTGTGACGATCCCGACGGGCAGTTCCTGCGGTGCAAGCAAAAGACGGCTGAGTATGTCTGATCCGGTCAGCAAAGCTGCCCCGACGATCGCCGCAGTTGGCAAGAGCTGCCGGTGCAATGGTCCGGCGATTCCGCGTGCGATGTGTGGGACCATCAGGCCAACAAATCCGATCACGCCTGCCACCGAAACGAATAAAGCTGTTGCAAGGGCGGCGGTGAAAAACATGCTGAACCGCAACCTCGGCACCGGCACACCCAGCGTCGCGGCGGTCAGGTCTCCGGTCAGCAGCGCGTCCAGCCAGCGGCTGCGAAAAAGTGAATAGGACAGGATCAGCAGCAGCCCGGCGCAGACCAGCGGGAATGTCTCCCACCGGGCAAGACCTAGCCCACCCAGCATCCAGAAAATGACCGAATGCGCGGCGCGGTTGTCGCCTGAAAAGATCAGATAATTCGTAATGGCGGAAAACAGGAAGGAAACCGCAAGACCGGCAAGGATCAGCTTTTCCGGTGCATTTGTGCGCAGCCCGTGAACCAGTGCCAGCACAATGCCCGACGCCACAAGCCCCCCGCAAAAGGCCGCCAGTGGCAGGGTCCAGAACCCCAGAATATCTCCGGTGACTGTTATGACGAACACGGCCCCTGCAGCGGCGCCAGAGGAAAGGCCAAAAAGGAACGGATCAGCCAGATCGTTGCGCGTTGTCGTTTGCAGGACGACACCAACGATGCCCAGCCCCGCACCGATCACAGCGGCAAACAATGCGCGCGGCAGGCGCAGGTCAAATACGATCCGGTGCAGCGGCGACATATCCCCATCGCTTAGCCCCGTTCCAAGCAGAACGGCGGTGATTGTGTCGTAGACCGGAATGGACGTGGTGCCGTAAATGGTTGAAATCAGCAAGAGGGCGGCCAAAACGACCGCCCCCAGCACAAGTGTCAGACCGGATCGGCCCATATCAGTTGAGACCCGGATGCATGGCCTGTGCCATTTTCGAGATCGCTTTGATGTTCGCCGGTCCGGGGGTCAGCTCTTCGTACCGTAGGCCAATCCAGCGCTCGCTCTTCACGGCGTCGGTCTGGGACATCACCGGATGTTCCTGAAGAAACTTGAACGTGTCCGCAGCCCCGTTTCCAGTTTGATAATCCAGCAGCACCAGAAATTCCGGGTTCGCGGCGGCCACCGCCTCCCACGAGGTACGGCCCCAGCTGGTGTCCATGTCATGCGTGACATTCTGACCACCAGCGGCGGTGATCATCGCGTCCGGGATGGCGAATTTGCCCGCGGTAAAGGGCGCATCCGCAGGGCCATCCAGCAGGAAGACGCGCGGTTTGGGCAGGTCTGCGGTCTGGGCTTCAAGCGCGTTCAGCTCTTCCTTCCAGCCTGTGACCAACGCCTCAGCCTTGTCCTCGACCTGCATGACCTTGCCCAGCCGCAGAACGTCGTTGAACAGCAGGCCCATGCTGGCCTCGGGACGGTCCTTGTCCAGATGCACGCAACTTTCGGTCAGGATCATGGTCTTGATGCCAAAGGGCTCCAGCGTGTCCGGCGTGACGTCGCCGCCCGGCTTCATGCCGTAATACCAGCCAGCAAAAAACAGGTCAGGTTCGACCGCAACAAGGTTTTCGACTGTTGGGTATTTCGGCGCCAGTTCCGGGATATCACCGCGCAACTTGTCGAATTCCGGGCTGGTCTTGTACCAGCCGGTGATGCCGGTCAGGCCGACGATCTTCTCCTGCAGACCCAGCGCAAAGGCCATGTCGGTCATGTTCATGTCATGTACGACCAGCCGTTCGGGCTGAGTTTCGAACACCAGCGGCTCACCACAGTTGTCGACGCTGACCTCCTGCGCGGACGCGGCGCCTGCCATGGCTGTGACCAGCGCCACGGACCAGATGTGTTTCATTCGGGAATGCTCCTTGGTTTAGGTTGAGACTGTTGTTCTTCGGATATCCAGCGCCGGGATGATGCGGCCTTCGTGGTGAAAGCACAGGTAATCGACGCCAAACGTGTCGCGGACCCGTTCCGGGGTCAGTACATCGGCCACGGGGCCAATTCCCGTAAGCCGCGTGGATTTCATCAGCGCCACATGGGTGGCGAATTCGGGGATCATCACCAGATCGTGGACGATCATCACCACCGTGATGCCCAGTTCGGCGACCAGCGACAGCATCCTCCCCTTGGCATCCGGGTCCAGATGGTTGGTGGGTTCGTCCAGAAACAGCAGTGAAGGATTCTGTGCCAAAGCCCGCGCTATATGGGCGCGTTGCCGCTCGCCCCCGGACAGCATTGCCATTCGTTTGTCTGCCAATGCATTCAGGCCGGTCAGGTTCAGTACCCTGTCCAGTTCTTCAGCGTGTTCTGCAGCCGAACGGTCGGCCCGGATCGGAATCTGACCCATCGCGACGTAATCCCGTAACAAAAGCCTGCCATCGGGAAGCTCTTGCTGACTGACAACGGCGATCATCCGGGCCCGGTCTTTGGCAGGCATCTGTTTCAGGCTGCGCCCCTTGACCAGAACGTCGCCCAGCACGATCTCAGCCGTCCCGCACAGCAGGTTCAAAAGCGTTGTTTTGCCAGCTCCATTCGGACCGGCAATTGCCAGTATCGCGCCCTCGTCCAACTCAAACGAGGCGTCCTGCAGCAGGACATCACCATTGAGCGCATAGTATTCGAGGTCCCGCGCAACCAGAAAGGTCGAGGTCGTCATGATGGCTCCTCCAATTGGATCCCAGGCAAGCGTGAAAGCGTTTTTGTAAAAAGTGGACCCGGCCGGTCGGAGGCATTGGTCCAGCCATCCGGGCTGTGGTGGTATTGCTGCGCAAATTTGGCCAGCGCTTCGATGTCATCCTCGCTTTCAATGTCACCGAACAGATACTGAGCTTTACCGACGGCCTGAAATCCGACAGTTGTTGGCTGCGCGCAACCGGCCATACAGGCAACTGTGCGGATAGCGAATCCCGTGGGCAGCTTACCGGTCAGCGTATTGCGCATGGCCCCAACAGACAGTGCGCCGCGACAGGTCGAGCAGATCAGAAGGAAATGGTCAGGTGTTTCCGGCATTGTCCGCTCCGCTTAAAGCCAAGCGCGGACAGAAGGTGCCGATCATGTAAACACGTGTCAGACGTGCCATCAAAGCCTCCTTCCAGGACGCCCCGCCCCGGGTTGGTTAAACATGCGATGGCAGGTCTCCTGACTTGCGGATCGTCGCTTGGCCATCCTTCCCGGCCCTATTGGCCAGTGGTTGTTTGGCGTCGCTCACCGCTTACAGTTGCGGGGGCAGTTACGGACTTGGCACCGACAGGCGGACCGCACCGTATTCCCTTTTCATCCCCTGGGCGTACCATGGGGAACCATCTGTACCCTGATTGTCTTAGACCGGATGCCTTGTCAATCGGGACCTGAGTCAAAACCTATCAATTGCATCTTTTGCGTTCGGCGTCGTCAAACCGGTTCCATGAAAGCCATCGATCGAGCGGTGCCAAAAGCCGCATGTTTAACAACAACAGGCCGTGATGAATGAGACATGAGTTCTCCTTCACGTTCGGGACATGAGTTTGAAAACGGTGGATTGCCGGTCACGGGCAAGCGTTCTGGCTTCGGCTTCGCTTAGGGACCGAAGTGTTTCCTCCGCCGTGAGACCGCGGGCCCGCGACTTTGACCAAATGCGTCGCGCGGATGTGGGGGACCATGGCAAGGCTGCTTCGGACAACCAACGCCTCAACGGCGCCGGCAAGCCGTCAAATGCAGCCATTGGATCATCGGAACGCCGCTTGCGTCGTAGACTGCATTGCCCGAGATTCCGGCTCATGCTTCGTCGTCCGGGTCGAACACGGGGTCCAGCACCAGTACAAGCCGGGTCTGACCTGTACCCTCAATTGGCGGCGAGCGATGCAACAGCCCTGACGATGGCTGTTCGGGCCACAGCGTCCCCCGCAAGAGAATTGGAGCACCGGTTTCAACCGTGAACACATGTGCTGGATCCGTTCCATCCTGCGAAATACCGTACTGTGTTCCGGTACCGCGATAAGTGCAAACCAACCGCGCGGTAATCGCATCGATATGAAATCTACGACAGGCGTTGGTGGTTACAACATCCAACCGCAGTCGCAGGTACCTTGCATTCAACAGGTCCGAGAACATGTCAGCGAGGGACACGATATCATCCTGCAACCACTCTCTTTCAGGAGTGTCAGGCAAACCAGACAAGTCGCAGAGGTTCGCCAGGGCATCCCTGACCGCGTTCGACGGCAAAATGACCCGTCCGCGTGGCAGAACCTCTGGATCAAGCCTGTTCAGCCAGCTTTGGACGTCAGCAGGTGCTTGCCTCCGCCAAATCGCAGCAGCGCATCCGGGTTGAAGAAACGTGGCGAATGACGATGGGTTTTCCGCGACCGCGACGCCAATGGCCGCGTCTTTTTCCAGCGTTTCGGCAAAGTTCATGCGGCATCCTCCACCCGTCGCCAGATTGGAAACGGGTCCGGATAGTCGGGCAATGTGTCGGGCCCCATGGCTGCAGCTGCAGGAACAAGACAGGCATCCAACCGCGCCTTCAAAACCGGCCAGTCAATGCCCGCTCCGATGAAGACGATTTCCTGACGACGATCACCCCAGGGTTCTTGCCAGTGGGCCTGCATGTAGGCTTTCGCACTGTCATGTGTAGGGCGCCGCTCCTCCGGTACCGACGCCCACCAGGTGCCCAGCGGTTTTACACTGGACAGCGCCCCGGCCAGCGAAAACTCAGCTACCCAGTCGGGTCGTGTCGAGATCCAAAAGTGCCCCTTGGCCCGGATCACCCCTGGCAGATCGCCGTTGAGGACTTTCAAAATGCGCTCGGGAACAAACGGAAGCCGTGCCCGGTATACATATGAGGTGACGCCATATTCCTCGGTCTCTGGCACATGATCGGCAAAACCGTACAGCTCCTTGGCCCACATCGGATGCTCATGAGCTTGTTCAAAATCAAAGAGGCCGGTGTCGAGAATTTTCTCGGCGGCGACTAAGGAGTGATTTGTCTCGATGATCTCGGCATCCGCATTCAGGCTGCGGATGATCTTGCGCGCTGCGTCGACCTTATCCGCCCCCGCATCGTTGACTTTGTTCAAAACCACCACATCAGCGAATTCGATTTGATCCGTGAGCAGATGGACGAGTGTGCGTTCGTCTTCCTCGCCCATCGTTTCGCCCCGATCCCGCAGGAAATCATGAGAGGAATAGTCGTTAAGGAGATTTACCGCATCAACAACTGTCACCATCGTGTCCAGCCGTGCCACGTCAGACAAACTGTTGCCGAACTCATCGCGAAAGTCGAACGTTGCGGCAACCGGCAAGGGTTCGGAGATACCGGTGGATTCAATCAACAAATAATCAAATCGGCCTTCTGCTGCCAGACGGCGAACTTCGTCCAACAAATCATCACGAAGAGTGCAACAGATGCAGCCATTCGACATCTCAACCAGCGTTTCATCCGTTCGGCTAAGTTCGGTATCGGCCCGCACCAGATCAGCGTCGATGTTCACCTCGGACATATCATTGACAATCACCGCGACCCGCCGCCCTTCACGATTGTTCAGGACGCGGTTCAATAGCGTGGTCTTGCCCGCGCCAAGAAAGCCGGAAAGGACGGTGACAGGAAGACGAGTATCTGACATGGGTTGCTCCGAAAGGTGCCTCGAGAGTCATGTAACTCTCATAGTTACTAGACGAATGCAACAGTCATTGTTACGTGTGACGCCCGCTTGGAGAAGAAACACAAATGAAGCGCAATAGTCGCCTGTCCCTCGCCCTGCACACGCTAAGCCACATGGCCGGAGATCCGGATCGTGTGAGAACCTCGGCAGACATTGCCGAGCATTCCGGGACGAACCCGGTGGTAGTACGCCGTGTCTTGGGACGCCTCCGTGACGCAGGCCTGTTGACCTCGGAAAAAGGCCACTCAGGTGGATGGCGTCTGGCACGCGAACCAGACAGCATTACCCTTGCAGATGTGTATCTTGCACTGGACGAAAGCCTGATCGCGTCCGGCAACGAAGATCACGCTCCGGAATGTTCAGTGGAACATGCCCTGCACCGCCGCGTTTCGAGTATCATGACGGAAATCGAGCAAAGCCTGATCAGCCGTCTCAGTGAGACCACGATCTCCGAAGTCAGGGGCAGATAGGCCCTGATCAACTTTCGCAGCAAGCTACCATGCAACTACATAGCGTGGCCAGCAAGGGTGCCTGCACCTTCAGAGCCGCCTTGGCCCGCAAGGCAAATCAAATAGCCAGAACACCAGCGATGATGCGGGGGTCAACAGCACCCCCAGAAAAGGCACCAGAAATGGCAGCCTAGCGCGCTCGTATTGGTCGAAGGATATCTTTCAGACACACACGTCGCTCACCCTGAAACATTGCCGGACGGCACGACAGTTGCACGGCGCGGTTGAGATTATTGGCCTGCCATAGATTTAAACAACCCATTCGAATATATTGGTTCAAGTTACTCAAAGCGCATACAAAATCAGCACTTGTCATTAATAATCAGAGCGCTTGTTTGGGGGAAGGACGGCTCGAATGATCCAGTTTTACAAATCTATTTGGTTAGCAACAGGTCGCAAGCAAACAATCAACATCCTGCTTTCCCTCGCCATTGCAGGGCTTGCCGCGTTACCCTTGAATTATCAAAAAGAGTTAGTGAACGGGCTGACCTACGGTTGGATAACGAAGTCCCAACTGGTGACACTTGGATTGGCAATGGGCGCGGTTATTCTCCTGAGTCTCGCTCTCAAGTGGGTGCTTGGTTACCTTTCCAGCCGGTTAGGCGAGGATATGATCCGCAACCTGAGAAACTCCATTTGTCATCCAACAGACGACGATATCGAAGATGCGCCGCCGATCTCACAGGGAGAGATGGCAACGATGATTTCCGCCGAAGCAGAACAGGTTGGGAAATTCTCGGGCAGCGCCCTGTCCGAGCCTTTGTTGCAGGCTGGTACACTTGTTGTCATTGTCGGGTACATCGCAACGAATGACCCCGCGCTGGGGCTCATCGCGTTGCTCATGATACTGCCCCAAGTTGTGATCGTCCTGACCGTGCAAAGCCGAGTTAATGCGCTTGTCGCTGATCGGGTTCATATGCTCAGAGGTGCCGCCAAACAACTGACATCCGGTGACCAACCAACCGCAAGTATTTCCACCCGGTTCGATGATATCTATGAGACCCGTTCCCAGATCTTCGTTTGGAAACTTTCGTCCAAATTTGTCCTGAGTGCCATCAACGGCGCCGGAACAGTGGCTGTCCTGATTGTTGGTGGCTTACATGTTCTGGACGGCAGTACCGACGTAGGGACTGTGGTCGCCGCAACGGTCGGCCTTGCCCGCCTGCAGGGGCCAACCAAACAGTTGATCGCGTTCTATCGTCAGGTCAGTGCCACTGCAGTGAAGTTCGAGCTTTTAAGGGATGCAGGTGTTAACATGGACACTCGTCTCACCTAGCAGCGCGTAAACCCGACAGTATCATTCGTGCTGCCGGTCCGAACCCGAGTTGAGAATTGAAGCCACAGCCGAGGCTGTGAAAAACTACTCGGGGCTGTACCAGATTGGCGACGTGTAGGCGCGGTCCTGAACTTCTGCCGGAACGTTTTCAGGCAATGGGATATCATAAAACGCAGCATCGATAGTCGTCCAACGTGGTTTCGGAATTTCGATCACCCTGACGTAGTAGAAGGCATTATGAGCGGGATCGAAATCCGGATCCTGCCAGTAGGCGTCAAGTGCCACGGCACCAATTGAGTTACTGTAAGTTGCATTCTCGATATTGACGGTGGACCCAACCGGTTCCCGTGCGCGTCCGTCCTCGCCGATAACCCGGTCACCGGAGACGGCGACGTCAAAGACGCGCTCGTGGGTCTCGCCATTCGCATCAATCCAACCTTTGATGACTTGGACACGATCGAGGTTTGCGCCGTCCGGATCGCGCAGGGCGCGGATCAGGAAGCCTGGAGATACCCCGTCGGGCGCCTTTGCAAGATCACCCCCCATAGGCACACCGTTCCGATACCCTTTGGAAACAAAATCCGAGGCGCCCAGGTCTTCAGCGTCAAAGTCCCAGCCGCCAAAAACCCGTACCCGCATTCTTGGTCCGGTTGTGGCATAGGCTTCCTTGCGCTTTATGGCCCCGTGGACTTCCTCCCGCGTATTTTCGCGCGCCCAAACAGCGGTGAGACCCGCGGCTGATTCCTGAGCCGTAATAATCCGCAGCGCCGGGTCTTCCGCAGGGATTACATCAAAGTTATGGCGGTTCGCTGAGGGTTCGGTGTGCTGGTACTTGCCAAAGTAATTGTCTTCCCGCGTGGTCGGAAGGGCGGTATGCGTGTCCGTCGTACCGTAGAAGCCGAACTTGTAGGGATTGACGCCAACTTGCTGCTGGATTTCCAATCCGACTTTCAAAGCTGAGCGGCCGTATTCGTAGCGCAGCATCTCAGGCGTTTTGGCGACGGTTCCAGAAATATTTGCAACGTCCCAGGTTTCAAAATCTGCAAATTCGTCGTCAGTGAAAGAAGCGGATGCGTTTCTTCATCACCCTTGATCTGGGTCACTTCGTGCATCGGTTCCCAACGAATACGTTTGGCGGCGTACTCAGCATCCATGGGCGATCCGTCGAATTTGGTGGGCGCAAACATAATCCCGTTTGATATGTTTCCATTGTGAGGCACGGAAATTGCGCTGCCGCCTGTTTCCTCTTCGTAGGCGGCCAGATAATCCCAAAGCGGCTCGGGATCTTCGCTTTCAAAATATGTGAAAGGTCGAGTCCGGCTCGTTTTCTCCGCCCCGTCGCCAAACAGTACGACGCGATGGAGGTTGTTTCCGAGCGGTGTTGATGTCCATTCATATCCCGCAAGTGATGTGAACACACCGGGTTCGTAGTACTGATCAACTGTTTCAACAATCTGCTGCCAAAGATCGCCGTCCAGATCGAGACCAGCCGTAGGGTCGCGGCCTTGAACCGCAGCAATTTCGATAATGTCAGCAAAAGCGGCCATGCGACCCTCTTGCCCGGAGTTGAACCGCTCATAAGTCAGGCGGCCCCACTCATCTGCCAAAAGACGGGGATCAGCTGCGCGAACAGCCGTCGCAAGCCCCAACATTTCCGCGTGTTCAGTGATAGCTAGGAAGTCGAGAGGCCTGATCAACTGCACTGGCTGGCCGGTATTCGAGGTTATTCTTCCCCCGCGCGCCACTCGAAATGCGTCATGAATGTTCAGGGATGTTCCGACAAGCCCGGCGTCAAATGAGATTTCAGTGTGAAAATGAAGATCACCAAAGAGAACTTGATCCGGATAAGATCGGTCAACGAACGGCGAGTAGTTCTGTGATGGCACAGCGTCGTTTGGTGGAATTTCGCCTTCAAAGGCGTCTGCGCCATTGGACATTATCACGACTGACAAGATCGAAGCGCCCGTCAGATTCATTAACGCAATCATTCTATCCATTATGACCCCCATGCTGATATGCAATTGAGACAGAAAATCTTGGAAGAAACGCTGAATAGGATCATGCACGAACTTCTGATAAAAATCAAAAAACTGAATGCGTGCTAAAGCCTAGCTCCCAACTTCTTGCGATTGATGTCCGATGCGCCATCTAATTTGCAAATATGCGCCATCTCTAAGCTCCTGAGTCTTTGATGCCCTAACGCCCGGGGCATCAACAGGGGCGATGCGCATCCTGCAGGCTTTGATCCAGACATTGTAACCCAAAGCCAACCCATCGGCGGATCAATCGAGGCGGCGCCGCCAAATGCTCGGGTCACAATCTTGACCAGACAAATTTGCAGTTGTAGATGGCCTAACGAGGCGTCCCGCCTGTCTTCTCTGGCTAAAAAAGGAATGCCGATGACCAGCCAGCAACAGATTTCGGTGCAGGATGCGTTTGATCAGGCAATGACGCATTATCAAGGTGGGCAACTGCAACACGCCGCTTCACTGTTGTCGCGTATTGTGCAGGCCGTACCGGAACATGCTGCAGCCCATCAGATGATCGGTCTTATCGCCTTCCAAGCCGGTCAGTTCGAACCAGCAATACGCGCCATGAACGAGGCCGTCAGATTGCAGCCGGACAACGCGAATTTCCTGACCAATTTCACCGAGATACTTCGCAGCGCCGGCAATCTGGAACAGGCTGTTGAAATCGGTCATAGGGCCGTTCGTCTTGCGCCCGGCAGCGCAGCTGCGCACTCCAATCTGGGTCTGGTCTGTTATGACCTGGGAAACCTCGCTGACGCAGAAGCGTCGCAGGAAAGAGCGCTGGCGCTTGATCCCGAATTCGACCGGGCGATCAACAACCTTGGAAGTATCGCACGCGATAACGATGATCGCGAAAAGGCGGTGGTACTGTACCAAAAAGCGCTCAGAATTAATCCGCGCTCCAACGAAACGGCCAACAACCTTGTTTCTGTTCTGATTGAGGCCGAAAAAATCGCCGAGGCCCGCGCCGTGGCGGAAAAGCATCTGGAACGCGCCCCGCAGGATGCCGAGTTGCATCGGAATCTGGGCCGTATCTTCCTGCTTGTGCCGGATTTGGACAAAGCCGAGAAGTCTTTTCGAAATGCGATCGCATTGAACGGGCAGAACGCAGAAAGCTATGTGGGATTGTCACAGGTTCTTTATGAAAAGAACCACCCCGGCCTTGCCCTGGTCGAGGCCAAGCAAGCGCTGCGTCTTGATGCGGAAAGCGCTACGGCCTTTCATCAGATGGCCATGGCGCAGGCTCAGCTTGGTGACACTGAATCCGCGATAACCTGCTATCTGAAAGCCTTGGATTTGAAACCTGACATGACAGCCAGCAGACTGGCGCTGGGTCATCTGGAAATGGAACAGGGCGACTTTGAAAAGGCCCGGCAGCATTTTGAAGCGGCTTCCGACGCGGCCGACGACAAACTGGGCGCATTGCTTTCGCTGGCCAGACTGGAAGAAATGACCGCTGACAGCCCCGTGTTTCAGGCGATGGAAGCAGCGATGCCGCAAGCGTCAGAGATGTTGCCACATAAGGCCACCGCCTATCATTACGCGATGGGTGAGAGCTATGAAAAGCTGGGACGATTTGACGAAGCGTTCGAGCAATTTTCCTTGGGCGCCCGGGTAAAACGCTCTTTGATTGAGTACGATCCCGCCGAAAATGATCAACTGACGGACGCGTTGATAGAATGCTTTGATCAGAACATGATCGATCGGCTGCGCGGCTGCGCGGTTCAAAGCGACCGGCCGATTTTTGTCGTTGGGATGCCACGGTCGGGGACCACGTTGACCGAATCCATCCTGAATTCGCATCCGGAAATTTTTGGAGCCGGCGAGCTGAACGATCTGCAGAACCTGTTTGGCAGAATGGGCGACGGCCTAACGAATGTACCTCTGGCCCTTCGGTCGCTGCCGGACGACAAGCTCAGGCAACGCGCAGAAGATTATGTCGAGGTGTTGACGCAATTCGCCCCGGACGTCCCGCATGTCGTCGATAAAATGCCTGCCAACTTTCAACTCGTTGGGCTGATTCATGCGATCATGCCAAACGCAAAGATCATCCACATCTCCCGCGACCCGCTGGATACATGTCTGTCATGTTACACACGTCTGTTTGAACGCAGTCAGTTACATAGCTACGATCAGGTTGAACTGGGCCGCTTCTACAACAATTACGTCCGACTCATGAGGCACTGGCGCACGCTGCTGCCAGAAGGTTCATTCCACAGCATTCAGTATGAGGCGCTGATCGACGATTTCGAGGTCGTCGCGCGGGGTTTGATCGATTTCTGCGGATTGCACTGGGACAATGCTTGTCTGGAATTCCACAAGAGCAAACGCCGGGTTCGCACCGCCAGCGTTCAGCAGGTTCGCCGACCGCTCTATTCCTCTTCGAAGGCAAAGTGGAGGAAATACGAGCGTCATCTGGGCCCGCTGATCGAAACAATCACGGACGCCCGTATTTAGCTCTGACCCTGATTTTCACATGGCAGACGGTTTGGAATCTGCCCTGAATGCACTCGCTGAAAATCTCGGATCTGCCTGTATTTCCCTCAATATATCAAATTGATACACGATCGGAGGCATTGCCGGCGATCCATTTTGAATATCTGGTGAAGACTCTTGATGTTCGCCACAATTCCGCCGGGATTTATTCTTAGGCCAATTAAAGAAAAATCAAAAAAGACCTTTTTGGGGGACTTCGGTGAATACAGGTGGATTGCGGCGGTCCGTGCAGACGCACGTGGCCAAAGGTGGACGAGTTGTCAAATGGAAAGGTCAGATTGCAAGCATAGCGCCTTCGGTATTCCTTGCCTCAGCCGTGATCTCAACAGCGCCAGCTGGCGTGGCACAAGCAGAGGTCATAGACACGCTGCGAACCACGCCCCAAAACTTTACAAATGACGAAGACATCAGCATCACGCCAACAGGCGCGGTGAACGTTTCCTCGGCCACGGCAACCGCTGTCACATTAGATACGACTTATTCCAGCGCATTGACCAACGACGGCACTGTCTCTGCAACGGGCAGTTCGCAGGCAGTCGGATTGCAGCTGAATGATCAGTTGCTGCCCACTGGTCAAATCGCCAACAACGGCGCAATCAGTGCCTCCATTACCGGCGGTACGGGCAACGTCACTGCCCAGGGCATCCTGATTGATGCGGATGCTAACGGGGCGTTTTCGAATACGGGAACCGTGTCGGCCAGCGCATCCGCAATTGCTGACAATGCAGTCGCAACCGGCGCCCGTTTTGAGAATGGTGTCGAGTCCACCGGATCCGTTTTGAATGCCGGGACAGTCTCGGCTGTGGCAGCAGCTGGGTCGTCGAATGCATCGGCGACGGCACTGCTGTTTGGGGATGACGTAGACACCACGATCCGGAACACCGGAACCCTCAGCGCAACGACAACGGGCGGGGCTGCTGTTTCGGTGGTCGGTGTCAATGTCGATGGGACTTTGAACGGCAACTTAGTCAATTCTAATGCGATCAACGCACGGACCAGTTCCGGGGCAGACACAGCGCAGGCCGTTGGTGTCAAGGTCGCCGACGGCGTGGCGGGCAATGTCACGAACGCAGGTAACATCACTGTAGAGGCGCTTAACAGCCAAACGAACTCGGACGCCGAGGGGGTTCGCGTTGACAATGGCGTGCAAGGGAATGTGACCAATACAGGGTCAATGACTGTTGTGGCCTCGGGCTCTTCGGCTGCGGATGCCGATGGCTACTATATCAGTGGCGGCCTTACCGGGAATTTTCAGAATTCCGGCAGCATTTCGATCGATGCGCAGGGCGGCAGCGATGACGTGCGTGCCGATGCCTTCTTTGTCAGCGGTGGAATGACGGGTGACATTACCAATTCCAGCACTGTCACGGTCAATTCATTGGGGTCTTCGTCGGTTAATGCGGACGCGTTTTATGTTAGCAGTGGTCTGACCGGCAACTTCGTCAACTCCGGCAGCATCGCCGTAAAGGCCGAAAGTGGTTTCAGCGAGGCGGATGCGGACGCGTTCTACGTCACCAGTGGCATGACCGGTGACATTACCAACAATGCAACAGTCACCGTCGAAGCCGTTAGCACGTCAAGAGCAAGCGCAGATGCGTTCAGTGTCTCAAGCGGGCTCGATGGCAACTACTCGAACACAGGTACGGTGTCGGTTGACGCTAGCGGATTGAGCCAAGCCTCTGCATCGGCGTTGCACGTGGCTGGTGGCATGGATGGAAACATCTCGAACTCAGGCACTGTCACCGTGTCCGCTTCGGCGACTACGACTGCTCACGCGGATGGCTTCGATGTAAGCGGCGGTCTGACGGGGAATGTCAGAAACACCGGTACAATTTCGGTCAACGCGACGGGCTCGAACGAAGTTCGCGTCAACGGGATCGACATTGCCGGAGGTTTGACAGGCCACGTCTTCAACAGCGGCACCATTACGGCTGAAGCCAACGCCAGTGGTTCCAGCGGGCGCGCAAATGGCATCGATATCACAAGCGGTATGACCGGCAACATCACCAACTCTGGCAGTATCATCGCCAACGCACGTGCGGGATCAAATACGGCAAACGCCGCAGGTGTACGCGTCGGAAGTGGTCTGACCGGGAATTTCCTGAACTCTGGCAGCATCTCGCTCGATGTGCAGGGCGGCATCGACTACACGGATGCAAAGGCTTTCTATGTCAGCGGTGGAATGACGGGTGACATTACCAATACCAGCACGGTCGCGGTCAATGCCTTGGGGTCTACAACGGTCGATGCGGATGCGTTTTATGTCAGCAGTGGCCTGACAGGCAGCTTCGTGAATTCCGGCACCGTTACGGTAAAAGCCGAAAGTGATTTCAGCGAAGCGGATGCTGATGCCTTTTATGTCAGCAGCGGCATGACCGGTGACATTACCAACAACGGAACAGTCACCGTCGAAGCTGTCAGTACCGTGCGGGCAGAAGCCGATGCTTTCGACGTTTCCAGCGGGCTCGACGGGAACTTTCTGAATTCCGGAACAGTTTCGGTTACCGCGAATGGTGGGTCCACCCGCGCCTCTGCGTCTGCATTGCACGTGTCGAGTGGTATGAACGGAGACCTGACGAATTCTGGTACGGTCACAGTGTCAGCAACAGGATCCACGTCGGTACGCGTGGACGGTTTTGATGTCAGCAGCGGTCTGACGGGGACTGTTACGAACAGCGGTTCGATTGTCGTCAACGCCACGGGTTCTGACGAAGTTACGGTCAATGGTGTCGACATTGCGGGCGGTCTCACAGGGCACCTTAACAACCTCGGGGCCATCACGGTCAAAGCCGATGCCAGTGGCTCCAGCGCGCGCGCCAGCGGTGTGGACATTACCAGTGGCGTGACGGGCAACATCCGCAATTCAGGCAGTGTCACGGCCGTTGCGCATGCAGGATCGGCATCAGCTGACGCCGCCGGAGTGCGCATCGGCGGGGGCCTTGACGGGAATATCACCAACACAGGCATTATCCGTGCCGAATCCGTCGTGTCATCGTCGGACGCTTTCGCATTTGGTCTGGTGTCTTACGGTGACATCACCGGAAACATCACAAACGGCGGCACGGTTTCTGTGTCAGCCAAAGGTGCGGATACGGCAACGGCTGCGGGCTTTCGCGTCAACGGTAACCTGACGGGCACATTTTCCAACTCCGGCAACATATCTGTTGCGGCCACAGCGTCTGACTCCAACCACGAAGACGTCATGGTGATGGGTCTGGATGTAACGGGCCATGTGCAGGGCGGGTTCAGCAATGCCGGTACCCTGTCGGTGAAGGCCACCGGAGAGAACAAGCAAGCCTATGCCTATGGTCTGTACGCCCAGGACGGCGTGACGGGCGCTGTGCAGAACAGCGGCCTCATCCGCAGCGAGGTTGACAGTGCCACCTCAGCCGACGTGTACGGCATCCGGATTGACAATGGGCTGGACGGCGCGTTTTCAAACACCGGCACGATCCAGATTGTCGGGCATACCGATGAGGATGATCTGGATGCCTATGGCGTCGCCATTCGTGACGGTGTCAGTCAGGACGTCAGCAACAGCGGCCTCATCACGTTGCAAGCAACCGCCGGAGAATCCGCCGAGGCGATCGGGCTGAGGCTATCCGGTGAGGTTGATGCAAACGTCATAAACTCCGGCACGATTGCGATCGTGACTCAAAGCGAAGACGAAGATGCGCTTGGCTATGGTATTTCGGTCGTTTCGGGTCTGGAAGGGAACATCGTCAATTCGGGCGCGATCTCGGTTCAGGGTATTGGCGCGACCGAAGCCACCGTGGCCGGTGTCTACGTCAACCGGGAATGGACCGGAGCGCTGAACAATTCCGGATCCATTCAGGCAGTGGCGGATGCAGGCGAAAAGCAAGCCGTGGCCTATGGCCTTCTGACCAGAAATGGCGAGGTTGTCGCCGATATCGACAATTCCGGGTCCTTAAACGTTCTGGCCAATTCTGACGACGAATTTGCCAACGCCTATGGGGTTTACTTCGAGAACGGACAGGCCACCAGCAGCGTAAGCAACGCCGGTTCGATAATGGTTAATGCCAACGCGGACCAGGAGGCGATAGCGGCAGCGATTTACGCAGACAACGGGTTGAGCGGTGACTTCCTGAACCAGGGTACGATTTCCGTTGGGGCCAATTCAGCCGACAAATTTGCCGAAGCCTATGGTCTGTATGTCGGCGCTGATGGCAGTGATGGTGATTTCAATGGCGACATCGTTAATGCAGGCTCTGTTTCGGTGTTAGCTGCAGCCCGTGAGGAAGCCGAAGCAACTGCGTTCAATATCGATGAGCGGCACGATGGCAGCTTCTCGAATTCAGGTAGGGTGACCGCGCAGGCCACATCACAGGGAACCGAGGCCGAAGCCTTTGGGCTTTATGCCGGAAACGGGGTCAGCGGCGATATCGACAATAGCGGTACGATCTCGGTTCAGGCCAAAGGTCACAGCGCCTATGTGGGTGGCGTCTATATCCGAAACGGCCTTGATGGTGGGTTGAACAACTCGGGCACGATCACCGCGCAATCCGTTTCGGAGACCGAGGATTCCAGGGCGCGTGGTATCTACGTGCGCGGCGGGACCATCGGCACCGTTCAGAACAAAGGCGGGATCACAGCCATTGCCCAAGGGGTCGAAAGCGCGCGGGCTCAGGCCGTTCTGCTGTACGATACGATGTCCGGCAATGTGATCAACTCGGGGACTGTAATGGCGGATGCCACACTGATCAACGCAACAGACAATGCCAACGGCACTGCCGCAGGGTTCTATATCGAGGATATGCAGGGCAATTTTGCCAACAGCGGTGTCATACGGGCAACCGCTGCGGGTGGAGACATGGTCAACGCCTACGGTCTGTATTTCGAGAACTTTGACGGAGAAATCACGGCGGTAGGAGATATCTCTGCAGCTTCTGAGTCCGGTGATGCCTATGCGATCTATCTGGGAACCGGCACCGGGACCTTGAATGTAGATACCAAAGACAAGGTCGGTGGTCTGATCCGTGTTCAGGATCACAACGTCAATCTGGACGCTGTTGGCGGCAGCACGGTGTTGCGGTTCGAAGACGCCGCTGCGGTTTCGGGAGTGTTCACCACCAAGGTATCGGATGGTCGGTCCGGCTGGTTCGTGCAGGACGAAGGCGGTGCCGCACCGATCTATGCCAGTGTCGATTCCTCTGAACTCCTGAACTCAGCCGATGTGACGGCGTTTTATGGCAGCGTGATCAATGGATCTGCGAGCGTGTTGAGCTACGGCGGGCAGGCTCAGGTCACGCGAAATGCCACAACAGGGCGCGTCTCGGGCGTCAGCTTCGGCCCCTTCCGTCCGTATGTGACTGTCGATGCCGCAGCCCGCCAGTTCGAGAACGTGCCCGGAGTCGACACTGACGTCACGGTGTTTGACGGCAGCGTGGGAGTGTCCGGACAGCTGGACAATGGTCTGGCACTGGCGCTGGGGTTGGGTGTTTTCCGCTCGAACGGGGATACCGACACCACCGATTTCGACACGGATGGTGTGTATCTGGATGCCTCGGTCGGTCGTCAGTTCGGATCGTTCACGGTCGAGGCCGGGCTGGGCTATGGCTGGTTGTCGACCGAGCGGTCGCGCGAAATCACCGGCAGTACTGATGCTAACGCCGACTACGACAGCAATCTTATAACGGCTTATCTGGGGGTCGAACGATCCCTTGATACCAGCAACGCGTTTGGACTGCTTGGCTTTGGCGAGGTGCGCTATACCCGCCAGGACGATGATGATTATACCGAAACCGGCTCGTCCGCTAAAGCAACGGTTCAGGACAGCACGACCGAAGTCATCGAAGCCCGGTTGGGTGTCGAGGCTGATTGGTCGCTAAGTAGTGGTGGTGTCCTGCTGGGTCAGTTGTCGGGTGTCCTCCGGCGCAGTCTGGGCGATACCGATGCATCCGTGACGGTGTTTTCAACAACCCAGAACCTTACGTTCCCGTCCACGGATTTCACCGGCGCCAGTGTACTGGTCGGGTATGAGCACGAATTCGTTCCCAACATGTTGTTCGAAGTCAATGCCGAACAGGAATTCGGCAGCGACGCACAAGGGCCATATTTTCAGGCCGGCTTGAGGTGGACGTTCTGACCAGAATGGAACAATTGCAAACCTGTTGTTCGTGAAAGTCAGACGTTCATTTTGGCGATAGTGCCAACACGGGTTGCGATTGTGTCGGTATACCGAAAGCCGGGATGGCTCCGGTTGCCGACCCCCTCCTCTGGGATCGCCAAACAGGTAGAACAATCATGGGCGCTTTTTGGGCCTACCAAATTACAGGCAGACACCTCTGTTACTTGAATTTTCAAATCTGGCGCCGACTGGATAAACTGGCAAAAATCGACAAGTGCCTTTCCAACTGTCACGCGCCTTATTTGAAGTTAAGAACTGTGGCAAAGTCGATCTGGCTACAAAACCAGAAGCAAAATTCAACTGTCGTCACCCAGTAATCAAGCTAGTAATCTCGCCGCTACGAATCGTAGATTCAAGAATTCCATCTGGTAAATCCAGGCCATAGAATAAGGCAAAATCGTTGAAAACAATCTACATTGTAACCCCTGTGTTTAACGGTGTTGAGTTAATCGACCGCTGCATCATGCACGTAGTGATGCAGTCCGGGCCTTTCCGCATTCGGTACCACGTTCAGGATGGTGGATCGACCGATGGCACAATCCAAAAATTGGAAGCGTGGAAACAAAGACTCGCAACAAATTCCATTCCGATTTTCTGTGAAGCGATAGACTTCTCATTTACATCCGAGCCTGATGGATCAATGTACGAGGCAGTGACCAAGGGGTTCGAACACCTGTCAGAAGCGCCAGACGACGCCTTTTTGACGTGGATTAACTTTGATGACTTGTTGTTGCCTGGCGCATGCGCACTGGCGGCGTCGTTGGATCAAGAGCTCAGCTCCAGTGAAGTTTCTTGGTTCACAGGAATACACAATCACACGGATGAAGCGGGCCGCCCAACCAGATTTTCTTCCCCTCCTCTTCCGCAAGACCTAATTGCATGCGGCGCCGCGGACACAATGTTGATGACAACAATTCAGCAAGAGGGAACATTCTTTCGCAAATGGCTTTGGGATGCGGTCGATAAGAATGAAGCTTTTTCCGGTTTGAAGCTTGCGGGCGACTGGAACCTTTGGCGATTGATGGCGCAACATGCACCCCTTCACCAACTGCTAGGAATTATGACAGGGCGCTATTCTAAAAGGGAAGGCCAGCTTTCGAACAACCTTGAGGCCTATCTTTCGGAGGTTGATAAGATCTGTTCGAAAGCAGATCGAATTTCCGATTTCGAATCCAGCTTGAAACTCGGAAACATCTCTACACCCAGCATCTGGCTGGACCGGCAAGAAAACAAGTTCAAACTGGTAAAACGCGCCGTTTCCCAGGCTGACCTCTTGTCGGTTGCTGTCAAACAAGTTCCCGAGTTGGAAAACTGTCTTGAGCAGGATCGAGTTTCACAAGACAAAACGCAGAAATCTCCGGAAGGGACTGGATCGGATAAATCGCCTGAGCAAGTCAAGGATGCGTTGAGGCGGTTACAGCAATTCGAACTATTCAGCCCAAACAGGATACGAAAGTTGGCAGCGGGTGCTCCTCCGGACGAGTTGGATTGGCGGAAATCATTTCTTAAGGCACCCCACAAAATTTCCAAATGGAGCGCCATCCGCAGGGCACAAAAACGATTACGGCAGAGCTGAATTGAATTTGTCTGCTGTCGCCGAATGATCCGCGCGCAGCGACATTAAACGCCACGGCCTTGGGCTTTCGGATACTTGCCATGATCGCAGGACATATATGCCCGGCGCGTCGCTAGCTATGGCCGTTCTATATCCAAATAATACGGCGATCTAATTGGCAATGCCGTCCGCTGCGCCGCTTGAAAATGCGGCGCAGCGGATCTTAGTTCAGAACGACCAGTTCAAACCGGCGCGCAGGTAGGGTCCCTGAGCGTCGTCTCCGATTTCCTGCTCGGCGGTGGCTTCGAACCGCATGCCCTGCAGAAGGTCTTTTTCATACCCCAGCACAACGCTGGCGCCGGTAAAGTCCGTGGACGCGAATGTCAGCGTCTCCGTTGACGAAAACAGGCTGACCGCAGTGCTGTTGTCACCCAGCCCCCTGCGCAGGACGCCACTCAACTGACCCGAGATGATACCTCCGCGACCCAGATCTTTGTAGAATTCTGCGCCGAGCCGGGCTTCGATCACTTCAGTTGTGGTTGAGCCCACAGTCGCATTGGTGGCGGAGCCGGTTTCTGTATATTCGTCGTCCTTCTGGCGTGTGTACCGGACTTCGCCAAGACCCAGCAGCCCGAAATTGTCGCTGACATCAAATTCCCGTTCGACACCGATGTGAGCGGTCAACAACTTACTGTCATAGTCGGCATTTGCGTCTGCGCTGCCTATGATCTGACGCGACCGATCCGTTGACAACCATCCGTAGCCCAATCCGGCCTCAAGCGTATAGGCCCCAATCTGACGTCCAATCGCGGTGTCCAGATAGAAACCTGTGGTGTCAAAATCCGTGGTGTTGGTCTCGCCATCGGCAGTGAAAACACCCAAGCCAAAAGCAAGTGACAGGCCATTGTCCAGTTGGCCGGAGAGCCCTGCACTGCCGTTGAACAGTGAGATGTCAGTTTCATTGCCCGGTACGTTTTCAAACTCACGATATTGGGCGTCGATCATCGCGTAAGGCCGGAACCCGCCTAATAGGGCATTCTCCTGCCGGAACGAGAAACCGCGCGAGACCTGCGGCAGCTGGTCGTATCTCAAGGCTTGATCAGCGCTGCCCACAACATCTCCAAAAAACGCGGTGACATCGCCGGAAATTCCAAGATCACCACCATCCACGGTCGCATAGACAGGTGCCGATCCGCCCTCATCCTGAACAAACCAGGCTGATCTGCCGTCAGAAACCCGTGTCCTGAAAACGCCTGTGCCCGGCGCTGCATCTTCAAAGTAAAAGACGTTGCTGCCACCCTGCGCATCCAGGTTTACGTTATGGTCCTGTACCCGGATCAGACCAGTCACCCGATCCATTGTGTCCACGTTCAGAGTGCCAGAGCCCGTGCCAAGGAAGATCGCATAGGCCTTGCCACCGTCGGATGTAGCCGAGATTCGTTCGACGTTTGAAATAACGCCGTCAAAGTTTTCGAAATACAGCCCGTAAGCCGTGGCAGATGCGCCGCCAGTTGCCGTTGCCGTGATGGTGCCGGTGTTCGAAAACGTGCCCTGCATGTCCTCGACCCAGACGCCTGCCGCGAGGGCTTCGGCGTCATTGGTACCATTCACGATATTCGCGGTCGCGTTGATCGTACCAGTGTTCACGACAGGCGCGCTTACGTTGTCGTACAGCAATATGCCCTGCGCCCTGATATCCTCGGCCCCGCGGGCCAGAACCGAAATGCTGCCGTTGTTTGTAACTCTTCCGGCTGTGTCACCACGAACGTAGATACCGCGTGCCGTGGCATCATCTTTCTGGGAAATACTCACAGTGTCGATTACGCCGGAATTGGTCAGGTTTCCTTCAAAACCGTGGCGAACATAGAGGCCGCTGGCATAGGCAGAACCGGTGTCTCCTTCGGCGCGAACCGTGATGCTGCCGCTGTTTGTGAAGTCTCCTTTCACTGAGGCATCCGGATCACTGGAATCTTCGTTACGCACAAAGAACCCGAATGCCGCGGCTTCGTCACTTGTGCTCGTACTTGTCACATTTATCGTGCCAGAGTTGGCCAAGTTCCCAACAATGCCATCTAGCACCTCGAAACCTGCAGCAAAGGCACTTTCGCCACCTGTTGCAGCGGCAGTGATCGATCCACTGTTGGAAACATTCCCTTCCATCCTGTCCCCGACAGTCAGGCCGGACGCATATGCGTCTTCGGTGACAGAACTCGCAGCCGCGTTTATCGAACCAGAGTTCTGAAAATTCCCTTCAAAATCGTCAACGATGTTCAGTCCCGCAGCGGAGGCGTCGGAATTACCCCTCGCGTTAACGGCGATGGTACCGCTATTGGTGGCGTCGCCGTGCAGATCATTTACGATAAACAGGCCAAAAGCTTCGGCGCTGCCGCTGTCAGAACCGGTGCTTACCGTTAACGCGCCAGAGTTGGTAAAGTTCCCAACCAGGTCATCGCGCAGGAAGATACCCGATGCACTTGCATCATTGACATTCTGTGCACTGACAGAAATCGATCCCGCGTTTGCAATATTGCCAGTTGCGACTTCTTCAAAATAGGCACCCACTACGTCCGGAGTGACAGCAAACGGCGGGCTTGGGGGACGCGGTGGGCGCGGTCCTGCTGCCTGCGTAGTTACCGAGTTCACCGAAATCGTACCGGTATTGGTAAAGTTCCCGGTAAACTCATCATCCACATGGTAACCACGCGCATCTGCAGTGGACACCCCAGTTGAACTTACAGAAACTGTGCCGGAGTTGCTGATGTCTCCGGTAACGTCACCATCAATGTAGAAGGCGATAGCCTCAGCTTCATAGCTGGTGGACGAAGCCTGCACTGAGACTGTGCCACTGTTCGTTATGTTGCCATCAAGATCCGAGTCCACATTAAGGCCATAAGCCTCAGCCGAATCCGATCCGGCCTGCGCCATCACGGTTATCGCACCGCTATTGTTGAAGTCTCCGGAGAGGTCGCTGTCAATATAGAAGCCATATGCGCTTGCTTCGCTTCCAGCGACGCCAGACACATAAATGACACCGCTGTTTGTTACGTTGCCATCAAGATCCGAGTCCACATAAAGACCATAAGCTTCAGCCGAATCCGATCCGGCCTCAGCCACAGCCGTCAATGTACCACTGTTGTTGAAGTTGCCGGAAATGTCGCTGTCAACGTAGATGCCAAGGGCGCTGGCTTCACTTGCAGCAACACCTGACACCGACAAAACCCCGCTGTTAGTTATGTTGCCCGTTATGCCATCATCAACATAAAGGCCGAATGCCTCGACACTTTGCGATCCGGTGCTGGTTCCACGAATGTTGATTGTGCCGGTGTTCGTAAAGTTTCCGTTGAGTTCGCCGGACAGGTAAAAACCCGAGGCGCTGACCTGGGTCGAAGCCTGCCCATCTACACGGATGGTTCCGCTGTTCGAAATGTGCCCGTTGGTGTCACCTTCGATATAAACAGCGGCCGAATCCACGCTGCCGGACGAGGCAGAAGCGTTGGCGGTGATTGTTCCCGAGTTGTCAAAATTCCCGGTCAGATCGTCCTCCAGATGAAAGGCCCAGGCCGTCGCTGTCGTGCGGGCAGAGGCGTTGACAGATACTGTCCCGCTGTTGTTGACGTTGCCGGTCATGTCGCGGACAACGCGGACACCGATCGCTTCGGCAAAGCTGCCGTTATCAGTCGCGGTTGCCGAAATGGTACCCGAGTTGTTCAGATTGGCGTTCAGATTGGCGTCCACCAAGATGCCGATTGCATCAAGGGTAGAAGCATTTGATGCCGTCGCCGAGATAGTTCCGCTGTTTTCTATTGCCGTCTCGACGTCATTCACAAACTCAAAGCCGATCGCCAATGCAGAGCTTGATCCGGCCGCGCTTGCGGCGGCCGTGATTGTGCCGGAATTTGAAATGGTTGCGGTTGCCTCAGCACCCCCAACAAAAACCGCACCCAACGCGCTCGCTTGGTTACTTGATGTAGAATTCGCATTTACAGAGACAGTCCCTGTATTCAAAAACGAGCCGCCGTAGTCGCCCAGAAAAAGAAAACCAAGGGCGTCTGCCCCGGTGCTGCCGTTCGCCGCGACGTTGATGTCTCCGTTGTTTATGATTGCCCCGGATGCTTGGAGGTTTCCGTTCAGAACGACGCCAATCCCGAATGGAAGGCCGGGCGTTGGGGCCGAAATAGTGCCATTGTTGGTGGCAGTGCTCGAGTAATTTGTGATGATCTCGACCGCTACGGGGCTGCCGGTGGTCAGGTTGATTGCTCCGGTTGCCGTAATCGTTGTGTCGACATCAACTGGGACGATGGCCTGATTACCCTGTGGGCTGTTAATCACCTGAGCCTGGGCAGCACCAGCTGTCAGGGCGATTACCGAGACTGAGGCAAGGAAAAGCGATGGGGCGACACTCGCCACGCGACCCTTCCATTTCACCAAACGACCCCCTCGCGCCACACGTTCATGGGCGCGCTCTGCTACGCAGTTCTTCATTCTCCGAAAACCCCCTCGGAAATTTATGATTTGTTAACTATTGTTGCACTGGCTGGCTAAAATCAAAGCTGGGCACAAATGTGACAATTTTAGTTATCATGGGAAGATTTCCGTGTATTGCACAGACAACACACAACATGTCGATGTGATACTTCGTTTTCAGTGATCTCATATGGTGGACGTATCGAAGGACTGATCTAACATCTGGTGATTGATGCGATCCAACACTGTAGTTGTCCGCCATCAGGATCTTCCGGAGAGCTTTGGACCGTTCGCCAGAAGATCGCAGAAATTATTTCCAGATGATCCAGTTTGTAATTCCGCTGCCGTTTAACTCACATCCTCTTTCGCCCGGTGCTTAACCCAATCGGCGAACAGGTTGGCCATTGGGCGGCTGTCAGAGTTTACCTTCATCTGGTATCCCCGGCTGGAGCGGACAGAATGTGTCCCCACGTGAACAAGCCGCCCTTGTTCAAAGAATTTCCCGATGAAGGGTAAAAAGCCGATCGCAATCCCCCGCCCAAAAGCCGCAGCTTCGAGAACGATATGTGGCTCTTCCAGAACCTCCCCGCGTTCAGCGTAATCCGACGGAGCGCCCGTAGCAGAAAGCCAGTGACGCCAGGTGGTGCGATCTCGGTAATGAATTGGCGGTAGTTTGCCTTCCCAAAAATTGGGATCGATTTTTAGTCCGGGCGCGGCAACAGGGACAGCTTTGGTGTCGAAAAGCAGAACTGCTTCGCTTGCAGGACCATCCAGTTCTGCCCAGATGATCGAAACATCTGCGATGCGTGCATCCGGTCGCCCGATTACATGGATCAGGTCCACTCGTAGTCCGGGGTGCTGGGCCTCGAATGCGCCGATCCGCGGCAGCAGCCATTGCGATGACAGATAGGGCCCGACTGAAACCCGCAGCACTTCCTGCGTGGTCAGTTGTTCGGTGATCCTATTAAGTTCATTCCAGATCGCCGCAGTGGCGCGCGCCAGTTCAGCGCCGTCCTGCGTGAGGCGGACTTCCCGCACACGCCGTTCGAACAGCCGTTTGCCCAAAGCGTTTTCCAAAGCCGTTATGCGGTGGCTGACCGCCGAAGGTGTCACGTTCAGGGCTTGGGCCGCGCGGGAAAAACTCAGGCCTTCAGCGGCATGATGAAAATAGACCAGTGCGCCAAGATAGGAAGGGTCTTTGGGGTCGGGCAGCATGTGCTTTCCATAAGTGAGCTGAGCTCAACTTTCTTGTGTTGAATTCGAATTTGTCAAACAAAATCGAAGGAGACCTTATTGCGGGCAGGAAACCCACAGGGAACAGACCAATGCCAACTGCCCGCCACCGCATTCGCTCTACTGCCGTTGAAAACGACCACTTGATCGTAAACTGGGAAGACGGCCACGAAAGCCGGTTTCATCCCATATGGCTGCGGCATCAATGCTGGTGCCCTGAATGCGGCACTCCAGAGACCGGTGTTCGCGGGATTCGGCTGCATCACATCGACGAAGGGATCTCAATACAGACTGTCGGGATGGATGGCAGTTCCGTTCACGTGATCTGGCCAGACGGACATCGATCCGAATATGGCGCGCGCTGGCTGCGCAACCACTGCTACTCTGACACCGAGCGTGCCCTCAGGCGGGTGCAGCCAACCCTGTGGGACAGAACTCTTGGCGACAATCTTCCGGTCGGATCGCTGACCGAGGCCGAGGCTGATCCGGCCGCCCGTTTGAAAATCCTAGAAACTGTGCGGGACTATGGGTTTTGCAAGATCGTGGACGCGCCCACCGATCAGGCCGAAAGCCAACGAATGATCCAACTGGTCGGGGCGCAGCGACAAACACATTACGGCACCTATACACTGAAAAAGAAGAAGACCGTAACCAATGTGGGCGACACCACAGGTCCGTTGGATCCGCATGTGGATGAACCCTATCGCTATGCTGCGATCGGGATCACCGTATTTCAGGTGCTGCGGCCCAGTTCGAACGGTGGGGCCTCGACACTGGTGGACGGGTTCGAAGCCGTCCGGCGCCTGAAAGAACAATGGCCTGAGGATTTTGAACTGCTCTGCAACATGCATGTGACCTGCCAGCGTTTCGACCCCGGAGACAACAGCCATGGCAACATGCGCTGGTACAAATCCCGCCTGCCGATCATTCAGCGGGATGATCAGGGCCAGGTTTGCGGTGTCAGAATGAACGAGCGGCAAATCTCTCCGCTGGATGTACCCGCAGATCAGGTGGTGCCAGCCTATCGCGCCCTGAAGAGGCTCTTTGATCTGCTGTATTGCGATGATCTGCGCCTGACTTTGGATCTGAGGGCGGGTGAAGGACTGCTGTTTGACAATCAGCGACTGCTGCATGGGCGAACCGGATTCACGCCCGAAACGCCCCCGCGCGCAGTCCTGACGTCTTCGGTCGATCTGGACGACTTTCATTCCACCCTGCGTCTGCTTCAGCGGGACCTGGACCCTGACGCTATGCATATGGTGCTGCAGCAGGGGATGGCGGGATGAACGGACCTTTCAAGGTGCTCGCTCTTGGCGGTGACCATATTGGCCCCGAGGTTGTGGCCAGCAGTCTCGAGGTATTGCGTCAGGTTGCCAATCAGTTTGGCGTGTCGGTCGAGATCGAGGAAGACCTTCTTGGCGGTGCGTCGTGGGACGTGCATGGCACGTTCTGCACGGATGCGGTCGTTGACAAAGCGCGGGCCGCAGATGCCATTCTGGTCGGCGCAGTGGGCGGGCCGGAATGGGACGGCATCAGGATCGACGGACCCATTACCGAAACCGATGGCCTGACCCGCCTGCGGATCGAATTGGACGTTTATAACGCCCTGCGACCGGCACGGGCGTGGACAGCCCTCCTGCCGCAGACGCCCTACCGGCCAGAAGTTGTGGACGGTGCCAATCTGCTGGTTGTGCGGGAAAACTCGGGGGGCATCTACTATGGCGAACCCCGGGGGCGCGAGGTGCTGAGTGACGGCCAAATCCGAGCCTTTGAGATCAGCGAATACCGCACGGCAGAAATTGAACGCATCGCCCGCTGCGCCTTCGAGGCCGCACGCGGACGGCGGGGGCATGTGACCTCTCTGGACAAGTCCAATGTGATGGAGAGTGGCAAGCTTTGGCGTGAAACGGTGGACCGGATCGGGCGGGATGAGTATCCCGATGTTGAACTGCGCCATTTGCTGATGGACTATGCGCTATTTGCCGTTGCCCGCGCCCCGCGGGAGTTTGACGTGCTGCTGGCGGACAACCTGTTCGGCGATCTGATCTCGGATCTGATTGCGGTGGTCTCCGGGTCGCTGGGCATGCTGCCTTCGGCAACCCTGCCCGCCGCTGCGAGAGCCGGGCATCCGGTGAAAGGTGGTCTCTACGAGCCGACCCACGGCAGCGCGCCGGATATCTCTGGAAAAGGGATCGCCAATCCGATTGGCGCGATCCTGTCAGTGGCGATGATGTTCGAGCACGGCTTTGGACAACTCCAGGCCGCGCGCGCCATTGAACGGGCCGTGGATGACGTTTTGAACGCGGGATTGCTGCCGCCGGATCTGGGTGGGCTGTCTGATACGGCTACCATCACACAATCGGTTCTGAGTAGTTTGAGATCGAACGCTTTTTGATCGGAACGGCACACCTGAGCCTGTGAACTGAGAGCAAAAACCCCGGGTTACAGGTCGCCGAAAGTTTTCTGATTTCACACAACCTTGCTGTGCAGTTGAAACAGATTGGCGATCTTGTAACCCTCCCGGACTCGGAAATCTGGGTATACATGCGCGATCCGGCAGAGGATCCAAGAGAGCGTTCCCGATCACGGTAATCTGGGCGAAGAGTACGGGGGCAGATATCTAAATATGCCATTTTGTTGATCCGAAGTTGCTTTCAGTTATCCTACTGATCAAAGGGAGGGTCTAACCATGCGTACCGTGTTTCTAGCAGGCGCACTGTCTGTTGTTTCTACGTTGTGTGTTGCGCAAACTTATGACGTTGTAATTCTCAACGGTCGCGTAATGGACCCGGAAACCGGGTTCGACCAGATCGCCAACGTCGGAATAAGCAACGGCTGGATCACAGCGATCACTGACGAAGACATTGACGGTAGCGAGGCCATCGATGCGACGGGGCATGTTGTAGCTCCCGGATTTATCGATCTCGAGCAGCATGGGTTGGACCCTTGGGGCATCAAGGTAAACCTTCGTGATGGCGTCACGACCCAAATGGATTTTGAGGTTGGGGCCGCGAACATCGATGAGTGGTATGATGCTCGCGAAGGCGCGACGCAGGCTAACTATGGCACCGTCGTTGGACAGGAATTCGCACGGATGCGGGTTCATGACGGCCTCGTGCTAGAAGGAGGGGATATAGATTTCCGAAACTTCTTCGCACTAAGGGCACAATCTGTGGAAGACGGCGTCGAGGGATGGTCTTCGGTTCCAAGCAACCGTGAACAGATGAACGAAATCACTGCCCAGCTTGATGAGGGACTACGTCTTGGAGCCCTCGGCGTCGGATCGACCATCGGCTATGCCCGCGAGGGTATTACGACCTACGAGATGTTCGAAGCGCAACGGGCTGCGGCGCGTTACGGTAGATTGACCTCTGTCCATCACCGATTTCATCCCAGTGCTTCGACTCCGACAGAAACGCAGACCGGGGTCAATGAAATCCTCGTAAACGCGATGGTTCTTGGCGCTCCGCTGCACATTCATCACGACAATGATTATGGGTGGTGGGAAAATCAGGAAAAACTCCAGATGGCGCGTGACCAAGGCTACAATGTCTGGTCCAGCTATTATCCATGGACCGCTGGTTCAGGAAACTACGGAGCCTCGATCATCGCCCCCGAAAACTGGGAAGGTTCGATGGGGTACAAATACGAAGACACCATCTTTGACCCCCAACTTGATCGCTTCGTGACAAAAGACGAGTTCTTGAGCTTCGCAGAAAATGAGCCGGGACGGACAGCCATTGTTTTCAGCCCGCCGAGGGAGCAATGGCTAAACGACTGGATCACCATCGCAGGCTACGGCATCTCGGGCGACGGGATGGCCGGACTAGACATCGAGGGCAATCTGATGAGTTGGGATGCGCCCTATGAAGACTATGCTGGGCATCCCAGATCTGCCGGCAGCCATGCACTGGTTTTGAGATTGGCGCGCGAAGCGAATGTGCCATTAATGCTCACGCTCACTCAGCTAAGCTACATCCATGCAAAGCGGTTGGGCGATACCGGATTGCGGGCAATGCAAGTGCGTGGGCGGATGCAAGAAGGCATGGTTGCGGACATCACAATTTTTGATCCAGAATCCGTGACCGAAAAGGCAAACTACACGCTTGGCCAGCAAGGCCTTCCTTCAGAAGGCATCCCGTACGTGCTCGTTAACGGTGTGATTGTTGTTAAGAACAGCGAAGTTCAGCGAGATGTCTATGCAGGACAGCCGATCCGGTTTCCCGTCGAGGAAAACGCGCGTTTCGTTCCGGCTGGTCGCGAACAAATCATGGGCATCCTCACGCCGGATACTGGCACTGCCCGTCCAACACTGCTTGAAGACATCACAAATAATGAAGCCAATTCAACACCTTTAGCACCACGACCCAATCAGTTTGCCGCAGCAAAACCAACCGACCCTTATGATTGGTTTACACCTCGCAATGGTCTGGATGACAGCACCCTCTTTTTCTGCGTCGTTCACGCTCGCTTTGAGGATCGTGCAACAGCAAGGCGCGACTATGCGAAGGCTATGATGTCCAGAACTGGGGGATCTAATTCTAGTCAATCGGAGCAACGCAGAGCAAACTAAAGCAGGCAGGTGTTTAGAAAACTTGGCGCATCTTGATCTGAGCGATGCAATTGAAAAACCTTCACAGGCACCTCAATGCCCGCCGAAATAGGCTTCAAGCAATCGCTTATCATTCCGCAATTCGTCTGCGGTGCCTGACGTCTGCATGCGTCCCGACTCGAGCACATAAATCCGGCTCGCCAATGACAGCGCAAAATTGGCATTTTGCTCGGTGATCACCACCGTCAGCCCGTATTCCTTGTTAAGTTTGCGCACGACCTCAGCAATTTCGTGACAGATTTTTGGAGCCAGCCCAATCGTGGGCTCGTCGACCAGCAACAGCTCGGGGCTGGTCATGAGCGCGCGACCGAACGAGACCATCTGACGTTCCCCGCCCGACTGGGTCGAAGTCTCCTGCCCTTCCCTCTCTTCGAGACGCGGGAAGAGACTGTGCACCATTGCCAGATTGCTCTGGATATCCTCGCGGGCCGTGAAGGCGCCGACCATCAGATTGTCTCGCACCGACATATAGGGAAACAGGTTGAAACGCTCGGGCGCATAACCCACTCCATGGCGCACAATTTCGGAAGGTGTTCGACCGGCGAGGCTGTGCCCCCTAAGCCGGATGTCGCCCTCAGTTTTGACAAGCCCCATGATGCTGTCCAGCAAGGTCGATTTGCCGGCACCATTGGGACCGACCACCGCGACAATCTCACCGGGTTGGACGGTGATAGAGATGTCGGTCAGCGCTTGCGCCTTGCCATAGAACGCCGACAGGTTTTCGATTTCCAGATACGACATTACGCGCCTCCCAGATACGAAGCCTGAACGGCCTTGTCGTTCATCACCTCGCTGAACGATCCCTCGGCAATCATGGTGCCTCGTTCGATAGCGATCGCACGGTCGATCAAAGGCTCAAGCGCGGGCAAGTCATGACTGACAATCAGGAAAGTCATCCCATCCTTGCGCATCGACTGAATGAGCTCTGAGATCTGAGCGATCTCCCCTGTGGTGAGACCTGCAAACACCTCATCCAGCAACATCACCCTGGGTGCCGTTGCCATTGTGCGCGCCATTTCCAGCTTGCGCAGATCACCCATGGCCAATTCTGTTGGCGTGCGATCAAGATCCGCTTTGGTAAAGCCGACGCTAAGCGCAAGCTCCCGCTCACGTTCTTTATCGGGGGGTGAGACGATCATTTGCCAGATATTGTCGGGCATTAGACCGACCCGGATGTTTTCGGCAACGCTCATGTCGCCAAACGGGCGCGGGATCTGATAGGTCCGACTGACCCCGGCGCGAATGCGTTGAGGCGTCGACAACGTCGAGATTTCCTGCCCGAACAGCTCAATCGTACCGCCGTTCTGCCGTAGCTCACCCATGATCTGGCTGAACACGGTTGTCTTGCCTGCGCCATTTGGACCTATCAATCCCAGTGACTCGCCCTCCTTAAGTGAGAACGACAAATCATTCGTCGCGACCAACCCGCCAAAACGCTTCACCAGACCTGAAACCTGCAACGCTACGCTCATGCCGCCCGCCCCTTGCCCAGACTTTTGAAACCACGCCGGACAAGCTCAACAAGGCCTTTCGGCTGATACATGTAGAGGAGCAACGCAATTGCACCGTAGACAAAGTAACGTTCCGCACCGGGAAGAACCGGCCGAAGGTACTCGAGCAGGAAAGTCATGAAGAATGCGCCGATCATGGGCCCGATGATGGTTGAAGTTCCACCCAAAAGCGCTGCAACGATGATGGTGAACAGGAAGTTGATATCAAACAGTGCACGCGGCGCGAGCGACCCCAGATAGTGAACATAGAACGCACCACCCAGGCCCGCGATCATAGCGCTTGTCAGGAAGGCAAAAGCCTTGAGGCGGGTGGTGCTGAGGCCCGAGCCCCGCACGCTTTCTTCGTTCATTCCGATCGCAGACAAGGCGGTTCCTAGCCGCGTTTTCATCAACAGCCACATGCTGACGGCAATCGCCAGCATTAGCGCCGTGGACAGGTAGTATCCGTTCGCAGCGCCGCGTGTCAGTGTTTGAATGCCCGACATGCCTCGGGTCCCGCCTGTCAGATCCGGTCGTATGACCTGAACCAGTTGATAGAGCAACTCCATGAAGGCCAGCGTGACCAGAGCGAAATAGCTGCCACGAATGCGCAGGGCAGGCAGCAACACCAACAAGCCCGCAATCATGGTGACAACAACAGCGATCGGGATCGAGATTTCGACCGCGACGTCGAACCGCTTTGTCAGGATTGCCGTAGTATAGGCACCGATACCGATCAGGAACGGGTGGCCAAAGCTCACATATCCTGTTCGGCCCGACAGCACGTCCCAACTAATGGCAAAGATCGCCAGATAGTTGGCAAAGATCATCGTGCGTAACGTCCCGTTCGAGACGAATTGCGGCAGCAGGAACATACCTGCGATCAAGCCGCCCCAGAGCGCAAAGTGAAACCAGCGTAGTCCCATCCTCACAGCTCCTCGCGGCCAAACAGGCCCTGCGGTCTTGTGACAAGCACGCCGATTATCAAAAGCATGGTGAAGACACCGCGCAGTTCCGGTGCAAGCGTGGCCACGACAATGACCTCGAGAAACCCAACGATATGGGCAACAACCAGTGTTCCCAGGATCGAGCCGATCCCGCCCACGATGACCACAGCCACCGAAATGATCAGTGGTGCCACCCACATGGATGGTGACAACTGTGTATAGCTGGCGAAGAAGACGCCGCCGATCGCCCCCAATGCGCCAGAGATACCCCAGGTGATCAGGTTAATGCGATCAGGGTCTATCCCAGAAATCGCGGCACCTTTGGCATCCATCGAAACCGCCTGCATCGCTCGTCCGGTGTGCGTCAACCGGACAAAGGCATATAGGCCCAGCAGAATGGCCCAACTGATGAGGGTCGCGATCAGGATATTATAGGTGACCGAGGCCCCTGCCACGTTGATCACGCCAGGGACAATCGGCAATAGGATTTTACTGCTGTCGCCAAAGACCAAAACGATCCCCGCTTGAATTACCACCGCCAAGATCAGCGTCGAAATCTCGACAGCCACATGATCACCTTTTAGCGTTTTGACGATCAGGCGGTATTTCAAGACACCCATCAGCACACCCAGCGCAGCAGCCACGGCAACCCCCATCAGCTTGGGCATCCCAAGCGATTGAGATATCCAAAAGTAAATGTAGCCGCCGACCATCAGATAGGCGCCATAGGCGAGATTCAGAACGCGGCCGATGCTGAAGATCAGCGTAAACCCCATTGCAATGAGCGCGTAGAGACCGCTGAGCAAAAGCCCCTGAATCAGTATCTGCAACATGTATGGATCCTTGGCTGCGGGTGCGCGACAGCGCGCACCCGTTTCAAGCTAACGACGCGACCGGATTACTGCTTCACCCAGCTGGGCAGGGTGAATTCACCTGTTGCGTACTTTTCGGGATACACAACGGCGGCAGTTCCATCTTCGTACCACTGAACCACGACCATTGACGGGGCCGCATCATCGAACGGCTCCGACAGATCAAAGCGGATATTGTGCGGATAGGTGCGGCCTGTCACCGGTTCGACCTCATCATCGCCCCAGAATGCATAGCGCAGCCACAGCTGACCATCCATTTCCAGAACGAGGTCCTGTTTTTTCATCGCATCGGCCCAGCCTTCGACATTGTCGAAACCACCCGCCTCTTCCGCAGCGGCCATAGCCTGCTTCAGGCCATGATAGGCGTTGAATCCGTTGAAATGGGGCAGCAATGGGCGGCTGTCATATTTAGCCTGATAGGTGTCGACAAAGGCCTTGCTGGCCGGGTCAAGTTTGAACCCTACGGACGGGATCGGTGACAGGGTTGAGATGCCGCCACCGGCTCCGCCAGTGTCTTCCCAATACTCCATGCCCAATGCGGATACGTTCACGCCCGTCATCGCCATCGGCACTTGTAGTTTCACATATTGCGACGATACCACCTGCGAATTTACGGATGAGACCTGATAGATGAAATCCGCCCCGGTGTCCTGCGCCCGGCTGAAGATTGGTGCAAAGTCGACGGTGGCAACATCATAGGTGATGATGTCCTTGACTTCGATCCCCGCAACCGGGGCAAGCGCTTCGGTCACCAATCCGGTGATTGCTTCGCCAAACGCTGTATCCTCTGCCAGAATAACAACGGATTCCCACCCCATCTTTTCCTTCAGAACGTCCGCGCCGAAATTGATATAAAGCGTGGCAAGCGCCTCATCCGACGCGATGTTCATGAAGTAAGGCGCCATGCCTTCGGGGTCCTCGACCACCATGTCAATGATGCCGATATAGGATGTCCATGTGTCCAGAGTTGGTATCCGGTACTCCTGCATCCGTGGTAGCCAACCCAATGAGACATCATCGATGGAACCCGAGATGATGAAATCCACTTCTTCGGTTTCGGCCAGATACTCGTAGGCCCGCACACCTTCGGTCGGGTCCTGACCGGTATCGGCAGAGACCAAGGTGATCTGTTCCCCCATCACCCCGCCATTTGCATTGAGTTCTTCGATCGCAATCTCGGCGCCGCGCAGGGTCGATAGCCCGGTATCCGAAGAAAGAGATCCGATAAATCCAACCTTGATTTCCGCTGCGGCCGCCGAGGCCATGAGCGCGATGCATGTTCCGCTGAGTAGCGCTGTCTTGATCATCACATTAGCTCCCTGTGTCTCATTATGCCTTCTTGTATTCTGTATACAGTACACAAGATGATAGTTCGATCAAATCCTTTCTTGGTGACTCATGTTTAGATTCCGCTGATTCCGCCGTTTTCGTCGTGAATTACCGCATCCACATCGATTTCCACCATCAAACCAGGCTGCGTCAGCCCCGCTTGAACGGCAGTCAGAACCGGGTCGATATCCTTAAAAACTGCTCCGTGAACGCGCGCGAATTCGCCTGCGCGCGACAGATCGGTCAGATAGGCGCGGACCCGACCGACATGTCGCAACTCGGCCCCAACGGCTTTGAGCGCCTCTTCTATGCGCGACAGGATATAGCCTGTCTGGGCTTCAACATCTCCGGGTGCGTGAATCCGCCCGCTGGGTTCGATGGCCGTGGTTCCGGCAATCCAGACGAAGGGGCCAATGCGTTTTGCGCGGGAATAAGACGCCACTTCCTCGAACCGTCCGCCTGACTTCCAGGTGCGCAGGGTCACAGGCCCAACCTCGACCGGATGGCATCCGCCGCCTTCTGCAAGGCTGCTTGTTCCTGATCGGTCAGCCGCAGTTCTTCAACCTCGACCAACCCGCTGGATCCGAGATGTGCAGGAACGCCAAGCACCACGCCATCGATGCCGTATTCCCCATGCAACATGACCGAAACCGGAACCGGGCCAGTGCGTGCACCCCGGATATGGTCGATCAACTCGATCGACGCATGCGCCGGCGCGATGGTCGCAGAACCCGATTTCTTGAGGGCAACGACCTGTCCGCCGCCGGTCACCGCGTCCTGAACACAGGCCTCAATTTGGTCGGGCGACAGAAACACATCCAATGCCCTGCCCTTTATTCTCGCGCGACTTGGGATCGGTGCCATCTCGTCTCCGTGGCTACCAAGGGTAAAGGCTTCGACATCGGCAGGGACAACTACGGCTGCCATGGCAAGGGCATTGCGAAACCGGCTGCTGTCCAGCGTTCCCGCCATTCCCAGCACCCGTTCACGTGGGAACCCAGTGGCACGCAGCATTTCGACAGTCATTTCATCAAGCGGGTTGGTCACTACGATGACGATGGCATTTGGCGCTGCAGACCGGATGGCCTCGGCAGCCTGACGGATCACGCGCGCATTCACGTCGATCAGATCCGCGCGGCTCATACCCGGACGTCGGGCGCGGCCTGCCGTCACTACAACCACCTCGGCCCCCGCCACAAGATCCAGCGACTCGCCACCCACGCACCGTGCACGCGCACCGGTGATGCCTGAGGTGTGGTTCAGATCCAATGCTGTTGCAGCAGCCATTCCCGGAGCAATGTCGATCAGCGTAATCTCATCCGCGATATCCTGCATCGCCGCCAGATGCGCCACATTACCCCCAACTCCACCGGCCCCGATCAAGGCAAGCTTACCCAGCCTGCGGGCTTTGCGCTTCGCACGCACCGGTGCAACCCATTTAGGCGAACGGCGATACAACACCCGCTGCATCGAGACGGCAGCATCGGTACGCGGCGACTGCGGTTTTTCCAGAGGTCCGTCGACCAACGTAATGCCAACACGTTCAGCCGTTTCGCGAGCCAAAGCGGTCACGATGTCGTCGGGCAATATCTCAAGCACAATCCTGCCGCGACGACGGGCATCCTCGACTGCGTCCGAGCCTATGACACGCGGTGCCGCCATCAGCCGGCTTGCCCGTCCACAGCTTCGATCGCACGAGTCGCGGCCTCGACCGCGGTTTTGACCGAGTTTTCCGATCCCGAGATGAACAGGCGACCAAAACGCCCCACGGCGCGCACTTCGACGATGTCAATCTCTGCCGCCTTCTCGGCCTCATTCGCGGCAATCGAGATGTAAGCAGCCGGAGCACACTCCACGATGCCCAACGTCTGCCCCGGAACGATCAGCGCCCCTTTGCGCCATTTGTTCAGCAACTGCGCCTGATAGGGTTCGACGCTGGTAATGATCTGCGTGGAACTGATCGACGGCTTCAACCGGTCAGACATCGTGGCACCCAGCTCGGCCAACATTGCATCGCGCGCGGCGGACACTTCGGCATTCGACGGGGACCGGAGGATGAAGAAACCGAACTCACGCTCGACCATCTGCGTCGTCGCCTCAACCGAGGACGCCTTGAGCGCCCGGTCGATCAGCGAAAACACCCCATTACCAGGGGCGAATTCCCCAATCAGAACCGTATCCCCCGACAATGGAACCGATCCCTGCACCGTAGCACCATTATAGGCGGCGAATTTCGGTTGAAGGTTATCGATCTGCATCAGCGCCCGGATCGTAATCTCGCTCATGCGCCATACTCCTCGTAAATGTCGCGCCAGGGCCTGCTTTCATAAGCGACCCGTTTGATGTTGATGAGATGCAAGGCCGTCACGTTGTCCGAAGTGATCGATCCCGACCACGTGCCAGTGCCCAACATGAAGGACGGCTCAAGATCCGTGGAATACCCCATGCCGCCCATAATGCCCGGTGTATTCACCAGTACCCGACCAGTGGGAACCGTGGCGAAGCGGGCGACAATCTCGGGGTCGTCCGAATGAATGACCGAAGAATGACCCCAGCCTTCGAATTTGGCGATAGATTGTGCCAGCTCAATCCCATGGTCCGAGGACTTCGCTTCGTAGAACGCTAGAACCGGGTTCAGTTTTTCGGCAGACAGCGGGCGCTGCCAGCCAACTTCGGTTTCTTCTGAAACGAGGCACCGGGTTCGCGGCGGGATTGCAAACCCTGCAGCATCGGCCAGCGCCTGCGGGCTTTGCCCCACCTTGTCCGGGTCCATTGCCTGCCTGCCCTTGAAGATCACTTTGGCCAGACGATTGGCCTCGGCAGGGGTACAGAAATACGCACCTTTCAACTTTAGCTCGTGGCGCAGATCTCGCGCGATCTCGGGGTCTGCAACAACCGCCTGTTCACTGACGCAAGCCGTACCGTAGTCAAAGCTTTTCGACGTCACGATCATCTCGGCCACTTCGGCCAGATCGCGCGCTTTGGACTTGTGAACGTAACACGGTACGTTACCTGCACCGACCGCAAGCGTGGGTTTGCCGCTTGAATAAGCCGCTTTGACCATTGCTGGACCACCGGTTGCCATCACAACCGAGGTACGGCGATGTTTCATCAATTCAGCAGTTCCCTGGATGGTTACTGATTCAAGACACTGAATGAGGCCTTTAGGAGCGCCCATCTGCTCGGCCACCTGCGCCATGACGCGCACGGTTTCGATGCCGCACTCCACCCCGCGTGGGTGTGGCGCGCACACTATAGCGTTGCCCGCCTTTACCGCCGATAGCACTTTGTAGATGATTGTCGACGTCGGGTTCGTCACCGGTATCAGGGCCGCCACGACACCCATCGGTTCTCCGAAGGCCGCTATCTTTGTGGCATCATCCCGCCAGAGCATACCGAGCGTTGTCACATCTCTCAGGTAATCCGCGACAGACAGCGCGTTGAACAGGTTCTTGACCCGTTTGTCCGGGACATTGCCATAGCCGGTTTCCTCAACCGCCATTTGCCCCAACCGTTCGGCTTCCGGTTCAATTGCGCGTGCCATGGCGTCCACAATCGCGTCTACCTGCCCCGGGTCAGTGCCCAGAAAGGCACGATAGGCTTCAAAAGCGCTATCTGCAGCGCGCCTGGCGGCAGCGATCGATTTCAGATCTGCATCCATCATGAAGCTCCGGTGGCGATGGTATCAAAGATACGGCGCGCCTGATCTACATCGCCCGCTGAAACACCAATGGTTTCGAGGCGTCGTCCGGCGGCGGCAATATCGGCGCCCAAAATTCGGTCAGACATGGAAATCAGGCTGTTCGTTAGCGGGCATGGGATACCTGCAAGCTCACCGGCCGAAACCAGAGGAACAAGCGATCCCAACACCCCGTCGCGCATCAATCCGCGAGACGTTTGCTGATCCGGGATTGGACGTGCGCCCGGGCCACGTTCTGCACCGGCAAAGGTGGAAATCCATTGCTCCGTAGCCGGCAAATTGCGAACTCCAAAGGCAGCCGCAATGCGTCGCCTCTCATCCGCCAAGCCATGGATCACTTCTTTCTGGTCAGGTCCGATCAAAGACGCAAAGGTCTGATTGGCCTCTAACGGTACGCCACCCATTGGCACAGCGGGACCACCAGAGCCCATTGCAGCTCCGCCGAGGATCAGCGCAGGTATCTCAACCGCGGCTGATAGGTCGTTGAAGCCAGACGCCAGAACCGAGTCAACGACCTGAACGTTACCAAGATACGCAGACAAGCCCTCGAGAACCTCTTCGCGCCCGCGCGGCAAAGTCGCTGCAGCCATCGGATCCGCCTGCGTAAGCGTCAAGGCTGCCCCCTCGGAACGGAACCAATAGGGCAGTCCTTGTACTTCGACCAGAGTGACGTCTGCGGTGCAGCCTCCGATCCGCAATAGCCAGGCTGTTTCAACGGCGCCCAGTGATCGACCCGGCGCAAGAACCAGTATCTGTCCATCGCTTAGATGATCGGCCAGAACCATGGCATATGTGCGCTGCTTGTGAATTGGCCCGGTCAGAAATATCACCTGCGAGTCGCGGACCGCTGCATCCAGTTCAGCGGTCGTGCGTACAGAAGGCCCGTCGCGATCAACCTGATAGGTCCCAACCGGACCCTCGCCCCGAAGCGAGATGCCTGAGGACTGGGCCAAAAGCGAAAGTTCAGCCCCATAGGCTGAAAACAATGTGACCTCAGCCCCTTCGGCAAGACACAGGGCTGCCAACAGGCGCGCATCTGCACCGCCACCCAGCACCGCTATTCGGTCGAGCTTGGGCCGTTCGGGTGCACCCCGGGTCGCGCCACGTATAGCCGCACGCGTGAATTCCTCGAAACCGGCAGACATATCGCCTCCTTAAAGCGGGCGGATCAGGCCGCAGAGCCAGCGCCGAGGCCGTCTATGATGGCCTCAAGCTCATCGTGAGGGCGCGCAATCACGTGGACGGATACTACTTCGCCGACTTTGTTTGCTGCTGTTGCACCCGCATCCGTTGCCGCCTTAACCGCGCCGACTTCACCCCGCACAAGAGTGGTGACCAGACCACCGCCAGCCTTTGTCTGGCCAACAATTGAAACACTGGCCGCCTTGACCATTGCATCTGCTGCTTCGATCGCGCCGACAAGTCCGCGCGTTTCGATCATGCCCAGGGCCATCTGCCCCGCCACTGGTTTCGCCATTTTCAGTTCCTCCAACGAAATTTAGTTGTTTGATGTCATTTGATTCAGGTCGTGGACACACGGTCCACAATCGCGATGATCGCCAGATCAACCGGTGCCGAAGACAGACCTGCTGCCATACGCGCAGCCGAGCCGCTTACCACCAGAACGGTATCCCCGACCCCGGCCCCGCAGGTATCGACAGAAACCCGCGCCGGATCGATCACCTTGCCTTTACTGTCGACCAGATCTGTCACCAGCAGTTTTGCACCGACCAGCTTTGCGTCTTTGGCCGTGGCTGTGACGGTCCCGGTGACCTTACCCAATTGCATCAGAAAGTCCTCAGGTAGCGGTCCAGCTCAACCTGCGTGACCTGTTGATTAAAGAACTCAAGCTCGCGCTCAGCCTGCTGCAGAACCAGCTCCCAAGTCATTTCTCCCATGACATCACGCAGCCACTCTGACCCTCGCGCCAAATCAATGGCTGTTGGCAAGTCGGTAGGGATGGGATCGCCAATTCCGTCTTCATAGGCGTTGCCCATAGTCGGCTCAGAAGGCTTAAGCCCCTCTTCAATCCCGTCCAGCCCCGCAGCGATTTCCGCAGACAGCAGAAGGTAGGGGTTCGCATCCGCACCGGCGTCACGCTTTTCAACGCGTACGGCGCTGTCAGACCCTTCGATGACACGAATGCCGACGGTGCGATTGTCATACCCCCAGCTCGCGTTGATGGGGCAAAACGTATAGGGCTGGCGGCGGCGATAGCCATTGACCGTACCACTGCCGCAGATCGCCGTTTCACACATGCGCTTCTGCAGCCCGGCGATGAATGATTTGCCGGTGTCATTAATCTTGCCGCCGTCTGCAAAGACGTTCTTTCCGTCTTTCCAAAGCGAATAGTGCGTGTGGAACCCGTTACCGGACTGATCAAAGAACGGCTTTGGCATGAAGGTCGCCAAATACCCGTGTGCAATCCCCAATTGGCGGATCAGTGATTTGAACAATACGACGCGATCGGCCGCTTCAAGCGCCTCGCCATAGCGAATATTCACTTCGATCTGACCGGCGGCATATTCCGGGTTCGACTGTTCGATCGGAATGCCGCATTCGTTGATCTGTTGACGAATTGGGCCGACGATGTGCTCCATCCGTGCCGCCCGACCCAAGCCATAGACCTGAATCCCACTGTCGCGCGGCTGCCCGGTATCCGGGTCCAGAAGATAGAATTCTAGTTCTGTGCCTACATTGACCTCGAACCCCATCTCGCGAGCACGCTCTACCTGACGTACCAGCGCCTGCCTTGGATCAATGGGTACCGGCTTGTGATCCATGCCCTCGGCCCGACCAAAGCAAACGGCGACGCCCGGCTCCCACGGGACGGCAACAGGTTGCGTCATCGGGAAGACGTGCATATCGGGGTAGCCGTTGTCGAAATTGACATAGGGCGTGTCCCAGACATCGCATGTCATGTCGATCGCCATCAGCGCAATCGACAGCGCATTGCCGCTTTTGCAGACGTGATCCCAGTGACTGGCCGGAATGCGCTTGCCACGCATGATGCCGTTGAGATCCCCAACACCAAGTATGACGGTGTGTGTGCCCTCGGGCAGATCAAACCCCGAACTCATTTGCGCGCGCTCCCTGTTTTTTGGCTTTATAATTGCTGTATTCTGTATACAGTATTCACAAAGCCAATCGATAAACAAGGAAAATCTGCGTCATGCCCAAGAGCTCGGTCATTGTTGTCGGAGGCGGCATCGTCGGCGTCATGACAGCGCTTACACTACAACGACGTGGCGAGACGGTGACCCTGATTGATCGTTGGGAACCAGGACATTCTCGTGCATCTTCAACGGATTACAACCGTGTGATCCGTGCCATCTCGGGGCGTGACGAGTTCTATACGCGGTGGGCCCGCGAAAGCCGCCTGCGCTGGCTAGAGCTTCAGGCGGAAAGCGGACAGAACCTGATGTATGAATGCGGCGCACTGATTCTGGCGACAGGCGGCCATTGTGATTGGGAAAACGCCACAGCCGAAACTTTCGACCGGGTTGGCGTACCCTATTACAAATTCGGACGGCAGGATATCGAATCGCGATTCCCCCAGTTTCGCGTGCCTGACATCGAATACGCCCTGTTCGAGCCCGAAGCCGGAATGCTGATGGCACACCGCTGTGTCTTGACCGGGCTGGAATTGTTTCGCCGCGCGGGCGGGACTGTGCAGCGTGGCCGCGTGACCACCGATGGTTCAGAGCGACTGATGCTGGATGGAAAGCCACTTGAGGCGGACCTCATCGTTGTCTCAACCGGCCCCTGGATGGCGGACATGTTCCCCAAATCGATCAAGCCGATATCGACGGTGGTTGGTGTAAACGTCCTCTATACGTCGACACCCGATGGGTCCGAGGATTTCGACATGAGCAGGATGCCCTGCTGGATCGATCATGGTCAGGGCTCCTTTGGCTTGCCCTCATCCGAAGGCTCAGGCGTGAAAGCCGCAGTGGTGATTCCGGACAAGATCGATCTGGACAATGACGAAAGGCTGATCCGGAAGGAAACGCTGGGACGCACTCGCAGCTACATCCGCCATCGTCTTCCGGGCCTTGAAGGTGAGCGGGTGGTGGATTCCAAATTCAACCAGATTATCCTGACACCCGACACGCATTTTATTGTCGACTGGCACCCTGAACATGAGAACGTCCTGTTCGCCGGTGGGTGTTCTGGGCATCTGTTCAAGCATGCACCGGTCTTTGCCGAGTTCGTCGCAGGTGTGGGGATGAAGGATTTTGGAACGGCTGATCGTTTCAAGATCGCCGGACGTAGAAAGCTGAGCCCAAAAGAAAGCCCCAGCGGTCGCTAGCTTTGGGAAAGCGCAGCATAAAGACCGGAATTCGGGCACTTTTCCTGCGGCAATCGCTCACCAGATCGGATTGCGTCACGACAGGTCTTTGCCTGACGGCAATGCCCGCATTTTTCAGCCAACTCCAAGCCAAGCTCGGGATGTGCGTTAAGATCGTCGACGCTCAGGCCAAACTGACGGGCCATCGATAGAATACGTTCCCTCGCATTGGGTGCACCAGATCGCAACATGGCCAGATCAGCCCGAGACAGACCGAGATCCGACAACTCCAGATCGCTGATACTTCCTTCGCGCGGAGCATTCACGATCCGCGCAATTTTCTCGAAGAAATCCTTATATCCTGTCATTCCCCAACCTCCCATCTTACCGTGTATACAGTATACATATTAAGGGTTGGCCGGACTTGATCAGGATCAAGGAACCGTTGTCTAACGGTGTATCACACGGGAGTGTAGGTACCTCGGAACAGCTCCACCGCCTGACGCGCGGCAAGATCTTCTGAAACCTTTGCGGCGTTGACTGTGGACAAGCTCGCGTCGGCTTCTTCGGGCGTCAAAAGAACCTCTCGAACCCGTATCAGCAGTTCACGCAAATGATCCGCCCTGTATTCGGGATGAAACTGCACCGACCGTGCAGGAAAATCATAGTCCAACGCGCCCACAGGGCAGTGGCTTGCTGATCCGGTCACCCGGGCCGAATCCGGAACGCAGGTCACCTGATCCTGATGCCAGACAAATGCGTCAGCACTCTCGCCTGCAAAGTCGAAAGGACGCGCTCCAATGATATTGCCGACCTCTGCCTTCTCGGACCGTCCGCCATAGACGTCGGCCATGATCTGGTGCCCGAAACAAATTCCAAAAACCGGTTTGCGGTGATCCCGCAGCCGTTCGAGAAATTCGCGAAGCGGCTGCATCCATTCGGTGTCATCATAGACACCACATTCCGATCCACCGACGATGACACCGTCGAAATCATCGTGATCGGGAAGTGGCGCACCATCGATGACTCCAGCCACCGCAAACGTAGCCTCGGGCAGATGCGGAGCGATCCACTCCTGTATCTGCTGTGCGGTTCGCGGAACCCCTTCGAGCAAAGGCAAAGGGTGGCTGGTCAGTTCAAGAACCGATATCCTCACCAGTCAAAGGCCCTGTCAATTCCAGCCATTTTCACTCCGGTAAAAGCCGATGCCTCAAAGCTGAGCGCACGCAAATCCTCGGTTTCCAGATTATGAACCGAAGACTTGCCGCAGGCCTTGGCCAGCGCCGTTATCTCCATGGTCATGGCCGTCAGATAACGCGCTATGCGTTCCGCCCCGGCGTGCGGGTTCATCCGCGCCTCCAAGGTTTCATCTTGTGTCGCAATACCGACCGGACAACGGCCCGTGTGACAATGGTGGCACGCACCGGGGGAAGTTCCCAAGGCGGCGTAATCCTCAAGATAGCGTGGACTGTTGCATCCCAGGGCAACCATGGCCGCATTACCGATCATCACAGCGTCCGCGCCAAGTGCCAAACATTTCGCGGCATCCACGCCGGACCGTATGCCACCTGCAGCCACGAGAGAGACCTTGCCGGTCATGCCGCATTCATCCAAAGCTTCGCGCGCTGCACGAATGGCGCTCATCGTTGGGATACCGGTATGGTTCAGCAACAGCTCCGGAGACGCACCGGTACCACCCTCGGCACCATCAACGACCACAACATCTGCACCCGCTTTGGCAGCAACTGCCACGTCAAATCGGGGGCGTGTTGCGCCCATCTTGATGAAGATCGGCACCTGATAGTTGGTGGCAATACGCAGCTCTTCGATCTTCACTGACAAATCGTCGGCACCGAGGAAATCAGGGTGGCGGATGGTCGAACGCTGATCGACGCCTTCAGGCAATGTCCGCATCTGGCTGACCCGCGGGCTGACTTTCATGCCCAGCAGCAGCCCGCCGGTTCCCGGTTTCGCCCCCTGCCCCACGACCAGCTCCAAGGCATCCGCGCGGCGCAAGTGATCCAGATCCACTCCATATCGGGCGGGCGACATCTGGTAGAGCAGGCGTTGGGAGGCTTCGCGTTCCTCTTCCAGCATGCCACCCTCACCCGTGCAGGTCATGGTCCCCACTTTCGAGGCCCCATAACCCAACGATGCCTTTGCCGATGCCGACAAGGCCCCAAAGGACATCGATGCGATATAGATCGGGATTTTCAATTCAAGCGGACGTTCCACAAGACCACGGCCACCGCCCAGAACGGTCGTCGTATCGCAATTCTCTCGATAACCTTCCAGAGGTAGGCGAGTCATCGTCGCAGGGACGAACGTCAGGTCGTCGAAGGTCGGCAATTGCTTGTTGAACGTATTGTACCCGCGCACCTGATAGCGCCCGAGCTGCGCCAGCGCGTGCACTTCCGAGATCGCCTCGGGTGTCCAGCGGGTCGACCCTCCCTCATCGTAAGAGGATGGCACACCGGCTGGGCGGCCGTCGATCGCACCTGCATCGCGGAACCTGATTTCCTCTTCCGAGGCGACGTCGAAAGGATATTCGTAAGGTTTACTCAGATCATGAGCCATGCGCTTGCGTCCCTGCTTTCAAAATACCAAAGACGCTGGCCCGAAACCATTTTGCGCCAATTTCGCGAACTGTCGACCAGCCCGAGCGGGTCGAGGATCGCATCGACCTCGGCCACTTCTTCAGCTGTCGGTTCGATTACGTCGACATCCACACCCAGGCTATCGACCTCTCCGGCCACCCAGACCTCGCCTTCCCACAGCGCGTCAGCGCAGGATTCTCCTGCCCCGCCTAGCGCGATGATGCGCCCGGAATGTGCCATGAAGCCGGACTGATAGCCGATCTTGCCTTCGACAACGATGTTTCCGCCTTTCATCGCGACGCCGACCCGTGGACCCGCATTGCCTTTGACATGGATCGTGCCGCCAATCATCGCAGCGCCACAGGACATACCCGCATATCCGCCGACGGTGATATGACCCTTGGCCATTCCCTCACCAACTGCCCAGCCGCAGTTACGCTCGATTGAGATATTTGCACCGGTGTTGAGACCGCCGCAGTAATAGCCAACCGATCCCTCAAAGGTGATATCCACATTGTCCGGCAATCCCACGCCCAAGTTATGGCGCGATACGGTGTCCACGACACGTATGGGTCGGCCGGTTGCACAGGCCTCCATGATGTCGCGGTTCACCTCGCGGATATGGCGCTTGCCAACTTCGATGACAATCTCATCCATCTTTGCTGCCACCTTGTTCATGCCGCCAAGCTCCGGTTTCCGACGCCCCAGATGCCAGTCAACGACGGGCCATCATAGTTGATCACATCGCATTCCTCGGCCATCACCCGACGGACCGCTTGCTCTTCGGTCGCCGCTGCCAGATCGCCATTGCGGTTGACGACAACCAGAGGCTTCATGGCAAATCGATCTTTGGCAAAACCGATCCCGTTCGGTGTTGCGATCATGTAGGTAAAGACGCCGTCGATCGAGGTGATCGACTTCTTGAGCGCCTGCTCCATCGTCAGCCCGGCCTTCATCTGGTCGCTGACCCAGACGGCAATCAACTCGCTGTCATTCTCGGTCAGGAACCGATAGCCCATCCGGGTCAGTTTATCGCGCCAGGTGAAATAGTCGGTGATTTGTCCGTTATGCACGATCGCGACATCCGAAAACGGGCGCGCCCAAAACGGATGAGAGGCGTTGGGCAATACCGAGCTTTCCGTGGCCAACCGCGCGTGCCCCAACCCGTGTGTTCCAATCATATCGCGGACGCCGTGCTTTTCGGCCACCGCCTCTGCGCCACCGATATCCTTGATGATCTCAAGGCTGCGGCCACAGGATTGTATTTCGATACGATCCGTCAGCTCATCCGCATCCGCGACCCAAGCTTGCAGATTTGCTGGATCCGAAATCTCCATCCGAAAGCAGTAGTGGCGGTTTTGGTCCGTAAGAATTTCGGGGTCAGAAAGGAAACTGCTGCCGTGTTCACGCAGAACGGCCTCGAACTCGGACAGATCTGATTCCTGCCGCGACTTGTCGAACCCCATTCCCCGCAGAACGTACCCTGTTTCCCGCGGCAAACCGTAAACGGCAAATCCGGTACTATCGGCGCCACGGTGTTCCTGCGCATCCATCAGGTCAACCAGATCCGCCCCAACCTTCCCGGGCGCGGCCAGTATTCTACCAGCAATTCCACACATAAAGAGCTCCCTGTTCATCCGCGTCTGTATACTGTATACAGTACACAGGTAATAGCAACCCCATTCGCCTTGGCACCCGCTGCTTTTTTGAATACAGAATTCGAAAAGAACAGAAAGAGAGGCCCCGAGTGGCTCTGAAACAGATCAAAACACAACGTAGACGCCTTGCTGACGAGGTCTATGACCAATTGGTCGAAGCCATCATGAGTCGCGAGATCACCGGTGATGATCGGCTGGTGCAGGAAAAGTTGGCCGCCGAATTGAACATCAGCCGCACGCCCGTGCGCGAGGCGCTTATGCGGTTGGAAACCGAAGGCGTGTTGGAAGTTGCCGCAAGCGGTGGATTTCGGCTGGCCCGCATGGACCAGGCTGAGGTTAGACAACTGTATCAGGCCCGAGCCGCGATCGAAGGGCAAGCTGCACGCATTCTTGCGGTTCATGCGGAACCAGAGGTGCTCGATCGTCTGCGCGAGCTCATTCGTCGCGAAGAAGATCTGACCCACCCAACGACGCGGGACTACTTTATCGCAAACCGGCGCATTCACCGTGCCTTTATGGTAGAGGCTGGCAACAAATTTCTGATCGACATGTTCGATATGATTTGGGGCAAAGCCATGGCGTTCCACTTGTTTTCGGCAATCGAAAACGTTGATATTTCAAAATCCCTTGGGAACCATCTGACACTCGTTGATGCGATTGCTACGGGCGACGTGACCGAAGCCTTGGAAACATTCACTCGTCACATTCAGGAGGGTTTCGATTTGCAGATTGAGGGTCTCAAAGAAGTCACCCACTGACAAAGGTTCCGTTTCAAAGTTTTAGTTCAGCCAAATAGATTGGTTGTGCTGCAAAACTTTGGGAAGGAGGGGATTAGCCTTCGCTTTGACACACCTATCCAGCGAGTTCGGCAAATAGCCGAAAGCCCGAGGTCGAAGCTCTGGGAAATGCCTTTTTTGGCCATGATTTCTTCCAGGTCGGGATGGCACACTGTGTACAAGTAGAAGTACACGGCATTCAGAGCCATATCCGTGGGGAAGTGACAGCCTTCTAAAGAGACCATGCTTAAGTCTGTTCAAAATCTGTTCCACGGGAACAAACGTCAATTCACGAATGTTGGTCAATAAAGCTCCAGAGCTTACGACACTTCCCTTCGCTCATACCCAGCGTTTAGCCGGTTTTCGAAACACGCCGATTGACACCAGCACGCCAACAGGTTTTTTGGCATAATAGAATTAAGCTAAATGAATGCTGCGAGTTATTGGCGACAAAGGAGATGAGCGTGCGATATATCGTACGAGGTTTAATGTTGTGTGGTGCGATCGCACTTGTCGTAATTGTCGCCGCCTGGCTTGTTCTTTCGTCCTCTTTGTTTTCTTCGATGAGGACTGCTTTTGTTGAAAGCCAGATTTCTAAAAGTCTGGGCCAAACCGTTGAAATTGAAGATGAAGTACGATTAAGTCTGGGTCGAAAGTTGGGGGTATCGGCAACGGGGTTGGTCCTGCCCGGCACATCGGATTCTGACAGCAATCTTGCAGAAATCGACAGGTTTGCGTTCGAAGTTTCGGCAAAAGACTTATGGAATGGCAGGTTGTCTTTGAGCAACCTATCCGTGGCGGGCATTCATCTTAACCTTATTACCGCTGAAGATGGCACAACCTCTTGGCAGCCCATTTCCACGCCAGGAGATGAGAACGAAAAACCAGCCAAACACCGGGAAACCTCAGTCTCCGACATTCTGACGGACCGGAAAATTGAGCTGACTGACGTATCAATCCTATACCAGAGCGCACAGAACGGCCTGGATTTCGATCTGCAGCTTCCTGAACTGGTTTTGGCGCGCGGTAGTGAAGCCCAAGATGCTTCTGTAGCTGGAACGGGCACGCTGAACGGCGAGAAATTTGAGTTGAACGGAGTTTTTCCGGTCGGTGCTCCATTTCAGGTGACTGTAAATTTTGATCAGATTTCAATTATCGCAAATCAGGTCCAACAGGAATCCGGACTAGAAGTAAGAACAGCAGTTGAAATCGCTGAGCTTGGTCAACTTCTTGATGTGTTAAAGCTGAACCGTGTGCTGGAGGGATCGGGGAATGTAGGCGCGACGTTCAAGACTGCAGACGGCGTAGCCCGGATTGATGACCTTGGCGTCACGGTCGAGCTGGATGGTGGGCAAAGTCTGGATTTGACTGGACAGATCGGCGAGTTGGGGAACCCGGCCGATGTTTCGCTGACGACCCGTATCAGACTTTACCCAGAAGACGCTGAACCTGCTCCTGCAGAATCGCGATACGACCTCAAGCTTGTCGCCGTCGATATGGTTATGGACAGCGTACCGGGTCAGGTTCCTCAGCGGCAAATGGTTATCAAGACCAATGGATTTACGCTGGATACCTCAGGCGAAGGACCACCGCCGATCAAGTTTTCCGAGCTATCCAGAACGCCGGAAGGTGCTCTGCGGGTCGGGAACGTCAACTTGCGTATCGGAAATCCAGCGCATCCGTTTGTCGTATTAAATGGCTCGGTCGACGATGCCTTGCAGTTGCAAGGCATATCGGCAGAGGGGCTGCTGGATATCCCCGCAAGCAGCCTGATCTCGCCAGAGCTGTTGGGGCCAGATGACAAGCTTGGCAGGTTTTCAGGCGATTTTCATCTGAACGGAGATATCAATCAGCTTTCACTTACCAATCTGGACGGCAAGACAAGCGAAACGGATGTCTGGAACCTCGAAGTGCACGGTACTGTAAAAAATGTTCTCAAATTCGAAAATCTCGATTTGGGTATTGAAGTCGAAGTTCCGTCCGGCGCCGAACTTTTGCAAGCCTTGTCACTGGAACCGGTAGAAACAGGGAAAGCCAGTTTTGCAATCAATCTCGTGAGTGAGGGGACGGATTGGAACGCCGAATCCGAGATTTCAGTCGCGGATTCAGTTCTGAAGATCAAAGCCGATCTTGATGATGCGACGACGGATCCTGTGCTGCGAGGGACAGTTGAAAGTGATCTGATCAAAATAGATCAGATTCGCCAGATCGTATTGGCGACTGCTCAACTGAGAAAGCTGGGCAATTCGGACGCGGACAGCGAGAATGCTGAGGACACCACAGAACCGGGTGGCAAGGATGATCCGGGTCCGCTGCGGGATGTGACGCTCAAACCAATCGGAAGGTCCATTCTTCTGTCTGGAATGAACATGGACGTCGATATCGATCTGCGCCACATCGAAGGTGCTAAGGGCATCAGCGTCCTGCAAAGTGAACTGACGCTGAATGAAAACGAATTGAAGGCCGGACCCCTGAATTTCGAATATGGCGGCGGCCATTTCACTGTGAACGGTCGCATGGATCTGTCGGATGAGGCGCATCCCCTAACCCTTTCTGGCAAAGCCGGAGGATGGCAGTTGGACGACATACTGCACAATTTGAATTTCAAGAAAGGTGCAAGCGGAACGATTTACGCCGACTTTGACGTAACCGGCGGGACGGAATCTGCAAAGCACTTTGCCAACTCGATCAGCGGCAGTGCTACGGTTTCCATGCGCGATGGCTCGGTCGAAACTCAGCTTCTGGATTTGGCGGGACTTGGGTTGCTGCCTTGGGTGTTTTCCAAAGAAAAACAAAAAGTGGCACCAATCGTTTGTTTGCGCGCGCCACTGAGTATTTCCAATGGAACAATTTCAACGAAACAGACCACGTTGGAAACGGATCAGGTGCAGGTTGTCATCTTTGGCGGGGTGGACCTGAACAACAAAGCGCTCGATCTTAATTTGCAGCCCCGCAAAATCGGAGAACCCCTTTCTCGAAGCCCTTGGCCGGTAACTGCAAAGGGGCCGCTGGCCAAGCCGAAAATCAAGGTCAAAGACGGGCCGAAAAGGTTGAAACGCTCGGACGGCGCAGATCAGATGCCTGCACAGAGAAAGCTCTGCGTACCTGATATTCTTCAATTGCAGTGACGGTTGCGTCATTTGTGAACAACCGATGATTTGCAAGAATTTCAGAGGGATCGAAATCTCACATCTGGCGGGCAATTAACCGGCCGGATTGCGCGGCTCGCATGTTCACTGGCCTCGACGAAACCTGCGGGTTAGGGCCCTGCCAGCTCAATTGACTTCAGGCCGGTCAAGGATGGGTCGCAAACCTTGGGGTTTTACTGACGAGCATAAGTGAATTGACGCATCCCAAAATCATCAAAGGGCGCGCCTTCTGATTGTTTTATTGTCAACAAAGAGCTAATTTGAACTTACTGACACTATTTGCATTGATTTGCTGGCAATAAGAGTACGTCAAACGAATGTCACTGAGCGACCTAAAACCTTTGAGCTCCAGAACCTTACGTGAACAGGCTGTCGATCAGTTAACGTCACTGATTGTTTCTGGACAGCTTAGTAAAGGAGAGAGGCTAACCGAGGCCGGTTTGGCAAAAGCGCTGGGGATCAGCCGTGGTCCTCTGCGGGAAGCCATTCGCGAGCTTGTCGATACCGGGCTTCTGGTCAGCAAACCATACACCGGCATTTTTGTGCGCGGCGTGACCAGACGCGATGTTGAAGAGTTGTATTCGATGCGGCTCACACTTGAGCAATTTGCGTTCCAGGAATGTTGGAACAAGCGTACTCAGGCTAGCTTTGATGACCTTCACGAGCGAAACCATCGACTGACCAGCGTCGTGGACGATAATTGCAACCCTCATGAAGCAATTGAGCGGGAACTTGTTTTACACAGTTGGTGTTACGAATTGTCGGAACATTCGCTGCTTCAAAAAAGCTGGAACCAACTACGCCCCAATCTGAGCTTTTACTTCACCATTCATCAGCAGGCGCACGAAAGAGCCGGCCCGCAGCGCGATGCGCATGAACTGTATGTCACATTGGCTTGTGGAGACGATTTGAGCGCTATGCTGGACCATCTCACTGACCACATGCGCCAGGGAATGCGAAAGGCACTGGCAGCCCTGCCGCTGGAATAAAGTGGCAGATGCAGGTCTCCGGCTCAAAACCGTGCGACCTTTGTCCGATCACCTACCGGACAACGTATACCGAACATGGCGCATGCCGGACCACACGAGCCGCGTTGGGGCCTAATAGATAGTCCTGATAGTTGGGCTTATGCGCGCCGATGACGATGAGCCCGCAGCCCGTTGTCTCGGCTGTTTTCAGGATTTCTTCGTAAGTCGAACCCGTGGCGATCACTTTCCGGATCAACAGATCGGAGTCTTCCCCAATAGCACCCTTTACCATTTCATCCAGGTGCTCCCGCGCCGACTGTTTTATTTGGGCGTGATGGTTATCTTTGAAGAAGCTTCCCACAAAACTTGTACCGTAGTCGGGCAGAACAGACAAAACATCCAGATGCGCAGCATTTGACCGCGCCAAAGAAACCGCTTCGGTTAGAACAGCTAAATCGTGGTCAGCCTGAGATACGTCAATTGCGCAGAGAATACGTTTGGTCATGCCACCACCTCTTGCCGATTTGCGCGGTTATTCTGAAGAAATGCAATCAGACCCAACAGCAGAAACGCTGGAATGTAGATCAGCTCTTTCGGCATTCTGTCCGCAGTGGTTAGAACCACTTTGACCTCAACCGGAGCGTCTGCATAGAAATCGAACTTGGATAGCGGTCCGAAAAAAGGAGTGCCGCCAAAAGGCTCTTCCAACGTGGTCGTTTCGCGGTCAGACACCAGAAGCAACCCAAGTTTACCCAGTCGTTCCGCTCCGGAAGCACCGGCAGGCACGTCAATCTTTAGTGTCAGGTCCTTGAGTTCGAGGGTATCAAAATCCGGACCGTTCACAACAACGCGAATTTCATCACCCTCCGCAGCTGCATCCAGCAATGTTTCCAATGCGAAGACTTCGTTTTGCACATACGGGGGCTGAATGCGGTCTTGAAAGAAATCCGGGCGGAACAGTGCAAAGGCGATCAATACGAGCGCAGCACTTTCATAAATCCGGCTACGCGTGACGAACCATCCCATTGTGCCTGCGGTAAACACCAGAATTGCGATTGAAGCTATGATGAAGATGAAAACGCCTTGCCAGACCGTAACATCAATCAGCAGCAGATCCGTGTTGAATATAAACACGAACGGCAGCGCCACAGTGCGCAGCGAGTAGAAAAAGGCTATGAAGCCTGTCTTGATGGCGTCGCCCCCGGAAACTGCGGCGGCAGCAAAGCTGGCTAACCCAACGGGCGGCGTCACGTCGGCCATGATGCCAAAGTAGAAGACAAATAGGTGAACCGCGATCAGCGGAACCACCAACCCGGCTTGCGCGCCCAGTTCAACCACGACGGCCGCCAAAAGCGAGCTGACGACGATGTAGTTTGCTGTGGTTGGCAAGCCCATGCCAAGAAACAGGGAGAGAAAGCCAACCAAGGCCAGCATGGCAATCAGGTTTCCACCCGAAAGAAACTCGACCAGATCCGCCATAACTTGGCCAACCCCGGTCAGTGTCACTGTTCCGACAATGACGCCCGCCGTTGCCGTCGCCAGGCCGATCCCGATCATATTCCGAGCACCGTCAATCAGACCCGCGATGACATCACGAACGCCGCCCTGAATCTGTTCGGCATAATTGGTCTGACCACGTAGCAAAGCCTTGAGCGGTCTCTGAGTTAACAGGATGACGAACAGGAGCATCGTGGCCCAAAAGGCCGACAAGCCCGGGGATTTCTGCTCGATCATCAGAAAATAGACTAGCACGATGATCGGCAGCAGAAAGTACAGCCCGCTTTTGTAGATTTCCGACACCACAGGCAGGTGCACCTCCTTGGCGTTCGGATCGTCCGGTTCCAGATCGTCATGACGCGCAGCAATGGCCAACAGACCCAGATAGGTCAGACCCAACAAGACCGCCAAAACCCAGCCAGCGCCATCGGGAACCAGAGATGTCACCCAAAGAACCGGGTATTTCATCGCATAGCAAAGCAGGGCGAAGCCCGCAAAAAACGCGAACATTCCCCCGATCGTACTGGCAAGGGGCACAGCCCGGTCACCAAGTGTCGGCATGTTGCGTTTTACGGCTTCTAGGTGAACGATATAGACCAGCGCAACATAGGAAATGGCTGCAGGTACAAAGGCATGCGTGATGACCTGCACATAAGGAATACCCACATATTCCACCATCAGAAATGCCGCGGCGCCCATCACAGGGGGCATGATCTGACCGTTGACGGACGATGCGACTTCGACCGATCCGGCCTGTTCCGAGGTGAAGCCTACCCGTTTCATCAGTGGGATGGTGAAGGTGCCGGTGGTCACAACGTTGGCAATGGATGAACCAGAGATCAGCCCGGTCGCAGCCGAGCCGACAACGGCCGCCTTGGCCGGGCCACCGCGCAGGTGGCCAAGTGCGCCAAAGGCCAGTTGGATGAAATAATTCCCCGCGCCGGCTTTCTCCAAAAATGCACCGAAGAGGACGAACAGGAAGACGAACTTTGTCGACACGCTCAGCGGCAGGCCGAAAACACCTTCGGAGGTGGTCCAGAGGTGGCTCATGGCCTTGGTCAGCGACGCGCCTTTCCAGCGGATGACCTCGGGCACGTATTCGGAAGAGCCAAAGAAGATGTAAGCCAGGAAGATGCAGGCGATGATGGCCATTGCGGGACCAAGCGCGCGACGGGCCGCTTCGAACAGCAACAGCAGACCGCCCAGAGCTACCCATTTGTCTACTTCATCAGCGATGCCTCCGGCGCGGACGATCTTGTCATAGAAGATAAATCCATAAATCGCGGCAAAGGACCCGGCCAACGCCAGTGCCCAATCGACGTACGGGACATGGTCGCGCGGGCTGGACTTGAATGCAGGATAGGCCAGGAAAGCCAGAAAGATGGCAAACATCAGGTGGAATTGACGTGAATTGTTAATGACATCTGCCGGTAGCAGGTGGTTCACCAGTGGAGACGCCAGAACAACCTGAAAAAGAGACCACACAATGGCCGTTACGGCCATGACGATACCGACTGTGCTAGCGGGATTGCGGGCTCCGGCATCGGACGAAGCGACAAGCTCTTGCAGCTCTTCCTCGGTATACTGGTGCGTTTCGGAGGTGTCCTTGATCATATTACGCTCTCCTGCAGGTGCATACCTGTTGCAGTTTGGGGGGCCGTTATGTCCCTTGGGCCAATTCAATCGACCGATCGTGCGCTGCCTGAACGGTTTCCTTAATCAGGGCATCAATTCCGTTTTGCGGGGATTGCAGTTCGGCCAAGCCAGCTGCGGTGGTTCCATTGGGCGAGGTCACCTGACGCCGAAGCTCAGCAGGATCTTCTTTGCTTTGGACAATCAGTTGGCCGGAACCGGCGACCATCGCGACGGCAAGTTCCTGCGCCATCTTGGCTGTGAGCCCAACAGACTGTCCCGCCGCGATGAGCGCTTCGGTCATCGCAAACACATAAGCCGGTCCAGATCCGGACAGGGCGGTGACCGCGTGCATCTGATCTTCGGTTTCCAGTTCAACAACGTGTCCCGCAGCCTGCATCAATGCAACGGCCAACGGCATCTGATTACCGGCGGCCGCGTTGCCGACGATGCCACTGACACCATGCCCTATCGCTGCTGGAGTATTGGGCATGGCCCGAACGATCGGGGTCGCCGCCCCCAGCATGCTTTCAAAGCTGTCAATCAAGGTTCCTGTGGCAATTGACAGGAACAGGGTTTGGCCGTTGCCAAATTCTTTCAGGCCGGGGACGGCCACTTGCATCATCTGCGGTTTGGTCGCGATCACGACGACGTCGGGGGCGGTCAGAGGCTGAACATTGATTGAGATGCCCTGCCCTTGCAGTGCAAGCAACCAATCAGCAGGATGTGGGTCAATTACGCTGACCTGTGCGGGTTTCAGACCAGCTTCAAACCACCCTCTCAGCAGGGCGCCTCCCATTCTTCCGCAGCCTACCAGCAGCAGCGTTTCGATCTTGTCCAGCATGATCGGCCTCAGCCTTGTGTGTTTTGTGCGACCAGCTCTTTGTAGAGCTGCTGCAAGCGAGCCATGATTGGCCTGTCTCCTGTCCCGATGGGTTTCCCGTCGATTGCAGCAACTGGGGTTTGCGCACCGAAAGTGCCGGTCAGAAACGCTTCGTCCGCGCCATAAGCTTCATAAAGGGAGTAGTTCTTTTCAAAGATCGGGATTCCGTCCTGACGGCACAAATCGATGACTTTCTGCCGAGTGACACCGTTCATGCAATAATCCCCGGTCGAGGTCCAAACCTCGCCCCGGCGCACGATGAAGAAATTGCAGGCGTTGGTGGTGTTCACAAACCCATGCGGATCCAACATTAACGCTTCGTCTGCGCCCGCCTGTTCGGCTTGCAGGCAAGCGATAACGCAGTTCAACTTCGAATGACTATTGAACTTTGCATCCTGACTCATCGGCAGGCCGCGCACTTGGGGAACTGTTGCCAGACGAATGCCAGCGCTATGCAAGCTGGATTTCGGCTTGGAGTGCTCGGCAATGATTACGACTGTAGAACCAAACCGTGACAACCCCGGGTGCTGGAACGGTTTCGCCTTGCGGCCCCGAGTAATCATGAGGCGGCAATGAGCATCGCTTGTCATGCCGTTGGCGGCCGCCGTGCGGTTCATGGCGTCCAGCAATTCTTCTTTGCTTAGGCCTATGTCGATAGATACGGATTTGCAGCTATTGTAGAGGCGATCCATGTGCTCATCGAAGAAAGCCCATTTCCCATTATACAGCCGCATGCCTTCCCACATGCCGTCCCCCAGCATGAACCCGGAGTCATAAACCGAGACTTTGGCTTCATCCCGGTGAACAATCTCACCATTCACATAGATTTTGATATCCTGGTTCCGCGCATCTTCTTCTGCGTCATGGGTGGAATGGCTGTGAATTGCATCAGACATGGGTTCGTTGCTCGCATTTGTGACTGGGACGAAAGCCCACCCGAAGGAGGACTTTCCTTTGGGGCGCCAGGGAGAGAGCGCCCCAAGTGCGCAAGGGCATAAATGCCCTTTTGCGCGGCTTTTATTTAATCAAGCCAACTTCACGGTAGTAGCGCTCCGCGCCCGGATGCAGCGGTGCGGTCAGCCCCTGAGAGACCATCAGCTCTTTGTCCAGATTGGCGAACGAGGGGTGCATTGCCTTGAAGGTATCGAAATTGTCGAACACGGCTTTCACCATCTGGTAAACAACCTCATCGTCAACATCTGCGCGGGTTACAAAGGTAGCCGACAGACCATAGGTTGGAACGCCTTCATCGACCCCCCGGTACAGGCCGCCAGGAATGGTCACGTGACCCAGGAACGACTTGCTTTCAACCAGCTCGTCCACGGCATCTCCGGTGACGGGAATGATATTGATGTTGCAGGTCGTTGCCGCCTCCAAAACGTTGGCAACCGGGTTGCCCGCGACCATCAGGAAAGCGTCAATATTGCCGTCACACAAAGCAGCGGACTGCTCGGCCGATTTCAACTCGGTCACCAGAGCAAAATCATCATGGCTCCAACCGAGAGCGTCCACCAGAACGTCTGCTGTAGCGCGTGTACCCGAACCCGGATTGCCGAGGTTAACGGTTTTACCCTTCAGATCATCAAGCGTTTTGATGCCGGTATCCGTGCGCGCGGCAACAATTACAGTGTCGGGGTGCAATGAGAAGACTGCACGCAAATCTTCATGCGGCCCATCTTCTTCGAACACGCTGGTACCGTTGTAGGCGTGGAACTGCCAGTCTGACTGAACGGTCCCCATTTCCAACTCGCCTGAGCGAATGGTTTTCAGATTGTAAACCGATCCGCCGGTGCTTTCGACCGAACAACGGATACCGTGTTCCTTGCGGTCTTTGTTGACCAACCGGCAGATACCTCCGCCAACCGCATAATAGATACCTGTTACGCCTGCGGTGCCGATTGTCAGAAAGGTCTCTTCGGCAACGGCTGCTCCAGGAACCACCAAGCCAGCTGCAACGGTCAGCGCTGTCGCCCGATTGCGCAACTTGGCGCCAAGGGTTGAATTGGTTGTCATGCTTATCCTCCACGTTGGGTCAGTTTGCTGAGGCCAAGGGGCTCTCGGCTCTCCCGTGGGAGCTCTTTATCATAGTATTGTAGGATTGTCGACAATCCTGTTAGTGGAATATTTTGTCCTGACAACCAAGCTTGGATATGTCGCAAACTTTGGAGCTTTACTGACGAGCATAAATGATTTGGCGTTTGTTCCCTCGGATTTCCGCAAGCTTCGCCAAAAAGCTCCTGCAAGCAGTTGGATCAGCACCTTTCCGAATTCTGAGATTGGTACAGATGGCAGTACCGAGAACCACCCTCGAAAGCCTTAAGCCGTCAATTTGCTTAATGTACCCGACGGGCTTGTTTCCCGGGCATGGAATCTTCTACTTATGATGATAAGTCAACAAAGGATGATCGCTATGTCGATACGTGAAAAACAGCTTGAAACGGAGCTGAGAAAGACACGGGAGCTGGAGAGCAACCTTACCTATCGGGTCGCCATCGCCAACAAGGTGCTCGAACAGCAGACACTGCGGTTGATCGAAGACACCCCCCTGACGCTGACAGGCTATCGTATCCTGCGCGTGGTCAGCATCTTTGAAGAGATTACCGTGTCCGAGTTGAGCCGCCGCATTCTGGTGGACCGCGCCCTTATCAGCCGCATGGTCGCGACTTTGGTCGAGCAAGGATTCGTCGATTTTCATGCGGATCCGACTCACAAGCGCAAGAAACTGATCCACATGACCGAAGACGGGGCGACGCTGATTGCCCGGCTTGCGCCAAGATTCCTAGAGCGACGGACCGAGCTGGAAAAAGCCATAGGGGAAGAGGCGTTACGGGGGTTTAATGCCGCTCTGGAGACAATTTCTGCGTCCGAGATGGAATTCAACGAGTAGCATCTTATTGATCATTTGAATAATTATTGTTGACATATCATCAAATCAGCAGACAGAATGACTCCTGAATGAACCGGAAGGTGTTCATAAGGGAGGAAGACATGTTCAAAGCAGTTGCCACTGCAACCCTGTTGGCCGTAACGGCCATAACAGGAACCACCGCAGCAATGGCGGATGAGTGGAAACCATCGGGGCCAATCACACTCAAGATTTCGTTCCGCGCTGGCGGAGGTACAGACACCCAGGCCCGCCTGATCGCCACGGAACTAAACAAGCGCCACGGCTGGGAGATCATCCCGCAAAACATCGCCGGCAAAGGTGGCGCCGTGATGTTGCGGGAACATGTGAATGATCCCGCCGATGGCATGACCATCGGCATGACTGTCTCCGAAGCACTGACCTATTCCCCCTTTGCAACGCGGGACGCGGGATATGCACTTGAAGATTTCGAGGCGCTGACCACCACGGCAGGCACCCAAATGGCCCTGTTTGCCAAGGCCGACCGCGGATGGAACACCCTGCATGACGTAATCGCGGCCGCCGAAGCCGGTGAGGACATTTCGGTCGGAGCTTTCAGCCCACGGGTCGCGGACGCGATCTATCTGCTATCGAAGGAAACCGGAGCGGATCTCAAGACCGTTATGGTCAAAGGAGGCAAGGGCAGCATGAACGGTGTGATGGCCGATGATCTGGACATCGCCTGGGGCGCGGGTCCGCAGAACAAACTGGTGGCCAGCGGCGAACTGGTCAACCTTGTTTCGGGGGAAGATGAGGCGCTGGTGGCATCGCCTGATGCGCCGCTTCTGAAAGAATTCGGTGTTCCGTACTCCTTCGGCTCCAAATTCATCTTCGTTGCACCCAAAGGTATCCCCGCCGAGGCCAAAGAGGCGCTGACCAACGCCATTGTCGAGATTATCACCGACGAAAACACCGAGGCCAACGCCTTTATCACTAACGCGTTTGCTGGTGTTCAGGCCATCAACGGCGAAGAGCTGGACGCCTATCTGACCCAGAAAGCGGCGGACGATGCCGCCCTGCTGAAAGTCACTTCCGAGTAACATCTCCCGGGATTGCGGGAGGGCTGCAAGGCCCTTTCGCGGTCTCTGTATCCATTACCCGGAGGACTCTCATGACACCCCATCAGACTGAGATTGCGTTCGCACTGTTTGCCCTGTGCTTCGGTCTGGCCGCGCTGGGTATCTGGATCCCTTGGGATGTTGATACCGGAATGATCGAGACCTTTCGCCGTCAGACCATAATCGGTGACGCGTTCCTGCCGGTGTTGGCCGCCGCAGCCATTGCGATTTGTGCTCTTCTGCAACTGATCTCCGTTCTATTGCGCCGCTCAACGCCATCTGACGCATTCAAATCTGTACCCCTTTCACGGTCGGATCTAATGCTGCTTGGGATATTCCTGGGGGTGATAGCCACGTCTTTGCTGGTCATGTTCTGGGCCGGGCCGCTTTTGTCTTTCTGGAACGAAAACGGGTATCGCGGCCTTCGGGGGCATATCCCGTTCAAGTATACCGGGTTTTTCCTTGGTGGCACGATGATGCTGACCGGGTTGATTTCGATCATCGAAGGGCGGCTTCGCCCGCGTATTCCGGTTATTTCGGCTTTGGCGACGACATTTCTGATCGTTCTGTTCGACCTGCCTTTCGACACTATCCTTCTGCCCCCGAACGGAGATTGGTAATGTCAGCATTCGACTATGTCTGGGCTGGTGTGCTGGCCGTGTTTCAAGGGCCCGAAGCGTTCACCCTTCTTGGTATTTCGATATCGATCACGCTGCTGATGATAGTCTTCGGGTTCTTCGCCGGCATCGTTGCGGGGGCCACACCGGGGCTTAGCGGTCCGTTCCTGATGGCCGTGTCGCTGCCCATTCTGCTGTCAAGTTTCGGCTTTGGCCAAGAGGCGCTGCTGCCCGTATTCGGTTTTCTGGTAGGGGTCATGAAGGGGGCGACGGTCGGGGGGGCAGTACCCGCCATCCTGTTCAACACGCCTGGTACGCCCGATGCGCTGCTGACAACGTTGGATGGCTACCCGATGACCCGCAGAGGCCAATCAGGAAAGGCATTGAAAGTCGCGCATTTCTCGTCAGCGTCGGGGGATACCTTTTCCGATCTGGTGTTGTTCACTTGCGCGCCGTTTCTGGCAATCGCGGTGGAAAGCTATCTGGGTTTTCCTGAAAAGGCGGCCCTGATCATCCTGTCCTTGTCATTTGTTGCCGCCGTTGTCGGGGCTGCACCTCTCAAAGGCGTCATGGCGGTAGGACTTGGATTGCTGATTGCCTCGATCGGAACAGGCGAAGACAGCTATCCCCGCCTGTCCATGGGTTTGGATGCCCTGTCCAACGGCATACCGCTGATCACTGCGGTTCTGGGTGTGCTGATCCTGGGCGAGCTGTTTGTTTCATTCGAGGAGATGTGGCGCGAAAAGCGCGCGCAACAGACGGTCTCGGACCCTGTTCTCAGCGATGACAACCGGCTCAGTTGGCGTGAGCGACGGGCACTGGCGCCCTTTATCGGTGTCTCTGCCGTGATCGGAACGGTGGTCGGTGCCCTACCGGGTATCGGTTCGACCCTTGCGGCGACACTGGGATATGCCACGGGCCAACGCATGCACAAAGGCCCGGTTCCCTTCGGAGAAGGCACGCCCGAAGGTATCGCGGCGACCGAAGCTGCCAATTCTTCGGTCTCGGGGGCCAATCTGATCCCTGTTCTGTCGCTGGGCATACCAGGCAATGTTGGGGCTGTGTTCCTGATCCTCGCAGCCGACAGCATCGGCGGTTTCAATCCCGGCCCATCCGTCTTCCGCTTTACCGAGAACGAGGTCAATCCCGAGCTGATCATCGCCTTTGGTCTGTTTACCTGCATGGTTCTGGCCAATCTGCTGAACTGGTTCACCGGTGTGCGCTTCATGTCGCTTGTGGGTGTGATGGTGCGCATTCCAAAGCCGATCCTCATGCCCTTTGTTCTGCTGCTGACGTTGACGGCTATTTACGCGCAAGAAACCGCGTTCTCGGCGATGCTGTTCGCCCTTGGCTTCGGTGTGCTGGGCTATCTGATGCGCAAACTGTCTGTTCCGATCCTGCCCTTCGTGATCGCTTTCATCCTGTCGCGAAACCTTGAGGATACGATCCGGCAGGCCTTTGCAATCACCGATGGCGACCCGTTCTTTCTGTTCCGCAGTCCAACGTCGATCTTTTTCATCGCACTGGCTTTCGGCGTCATCATTTTCTTTTCGCGTCCGCGAAAACAACCGGAATAAACGGAGTTTCCCATGGCCCTGCGCAACATACTCGTGGCCTATAACGGCAGCCCGTCTTCGGATGCGGCTCTTTCAGCTGCGCTCAATATGCAACGCCGGTATGGAGCGCACGTCACGGGTCTGATGGCGATGTATTCGCGGGTGGATCTGAGGCAACAGCCCTGGCTAAGCTCGTCCATCCGCAAAAGTATCCTGAACCTGGATCGAAACCATGTGCGTCAGGTCGAAGCCAGCTTCCATGCCGCCTGCGCGGACGCCGACCCCGAAATGACTCACTGGATCGCACGCCGTGCTGAAGCGGACGCCACAGTCTCCGAATATGCGCAGATGTACGATCTGACTGTGGTGGGCCGTCGCGACAGTGTCTTTGCCGAAAACCGCGCCGCGTTTCATCCCGACAGGATCGCTGTCAGAAGCGGCCGCCCAGTGCTGGTCGTTCCGCGAACATGGACTGAAGCCCGGTTCGCCGATCATGCGCTTTTGGCCTGGGACGGCAATCGCGCTGCGACACGTGCCCTGAACGATGCGATACCGCTTCTGGAAGCCAAGCGCCGCGTCACCGTGCTGAGCGTTAAAAGCAGCGAACTGTCCCATCCTCTGGACGGGATCGATGTAACGACCGTCCTGAAGCGTCACGGGATCACCTGTCAGCACGACCAAGTCGAACCCGGACGCAGATCTGTAGCCGAAACCCTGCTTGAAGAATGTGAAACCCGCCAGGCCGGTCTGCTGGTTATGGGCGCCTACGAACACTCGAAATTCCGCGAAGACATATTTGGCGGCGTAACAGCAACCGTGCTGGAGCGATGCGCCATCCCTGTTCTTCTGTCCCATTGAGTTCCCACTGAAATGCTTAAAGAAAGTGTGAGAAAATGAAAAAACCGAACCCGCATGGCCCTGTCGCACGCGAGCTTGTCGGCGCACTCACCCCATCGGCTCAGCCCGGCCCCGACCCGACCCTCTACGGCACCGCTACAATGACACCGGCCAAACCGGTTGAGGTGCGCGGGTTTCACACGGAAACGATCACCTACAGGGTTGGGCGTCTGGGCCTTGACGACCTGGGCGCGATCCAGATCGCGTTTCGCATGGTCTCGGACAGTGGCATGCCGCAATTCACCGACCCGACCGCACCCAATTATGTAACCGCGAAATCAAATGGCGAAGGCAAGTTGCACCTTTCCTACGCTAAAACCGGTGGCACGCGACCATGGTTCGAGGTCCTCACGATCCAGCAAAAGGGAGGTTACCTGCGTGAGGGAGAAGAAATCACCGTCATATTCGGCGACACCTCCGGTGGCTCACCCGGCATGCTAGCCCAGACCTTTATCGAGGGTGGGCGGGAATTCAAGGTGCTGGCAGATGTGCAGGCCACCCGCCATTTCATCGAAGTGCCGGGCCCGCAGATGTTTGTGCCGATCGTGCCCGGCCCGGCCTTTGATTGGAAAGCGGTTCTGCCGACCCTACGCCGCCCCGGCGAGGCGTTTACGCTGGGGCTCAAAAACGAAGACCTCTGGGGCAACCCGACCCCGCAGGCCGAAGGCACCAGTCTTCGCCTGGAGGCCAATCTGCCGGTGGCCGGTCTGCCCAATACCCTGACCTTTGCGCCGGAGGATCGCGCACTGACCCTTGAAGGGTTGAATGTTTCGGACGAAGGCGAGTTGCGTATCAAAGTCTTTGAAGGCGACAGCCTTGTGGCCGAGGCCGGGCCGCTGCTGATCCGCAAAGGGGATGTGGCCAGTTACTGGGGCGATCTGCACGGCCAGACCGGGGAAACCATTGGCACCAATACGGCCGAAAGTTATTTCGACTTTGCCCGCAACAAGGCGTTTCTGGATGTGACAAGCCATCAGGCCAACGACTTCCAGATCAACGACGCCTTTTGGGAAAAACTCCATATGCTAACCGCCGAATGGGACGAACCGGGCCGGTTTACCGTTCTGCCCGGTTATGAATGGTCGGGTAACACGGCCGTTGGCGGAGACCATAACGTATTCTTCCGCACTGAAGGCCGCCCGATCCGCCGCTGCAGTCATGCCCTGATCGAAGGGCAGACAGATTATGACACCGACGCCCATACCCTGACCGATCTGTTCCGTGCTTTCCGCGAGACGGATGAGGACGTGGTAGTCTATGCCCATGTGGGTGGGCGCTATGCCAATATCCACTATGATCATGATCCCAACATCGAAACCGCAGTTGAAATGCACTCGGCCTGGGGTACGTTCGAATGGGTTTTGACCGATGGGTTCGAACTGGGTCGCCGGGTAGGCGTTGTGGCAAACTCGGACGGGCACAAGGGCCGTCCCGGCGCCAGCTATCCTGGCGACAGCCTGTTCGGGGCTTATGGCGGGCTGACCTGTTTCATAACCCCGGAAAACACCCGCGATGGCATCATGGAGGCACAACGCCGCCGCCATCACTATGCCACCACCGGCTGCCGGATGGCGATGGATGTGAAGGTCAGTTTCGATCAGGACAGTGCACTGTTCGAACGCAATCCCGTGGGTAATCCTGATACCCCGCGCCATAGAGTGCGCGAGGTGATGATGGGTGATATCGTCGAAACCCCGTCAAAAACCGCGCGCCTGTCACTGGATGTTCGGGCAGCAAAAGGCATCGAACGGATCGAAATCCGCAACGGTAAAAAGGTTCTGAAAACTCTGCGCCCTTATACCGAGGCCGATCTCGGCAATCGCATCCGCGTGCTTTGGAGCGGGGCCGAATATCGCGGCCGTGGCCGAAACACCACCTGGAATGGTCTGGCGACCCTGTCGGACGCTGTGATCAATGGGTTTGAAACGATTAACAAATGGAACCCGGACGCGCTGTTACAGCAGCGCAACTCTAGTCAGGTGATCTGGAAAACCATCACCACCGGTAATTTCATGGGCTTCGACATGCATTTAGACAGCAACGAAGGCGAGTTGAAGATAACCACCAATCTGGGTGACCTGATCACGGCGCTTTCCGATATCGGGCTGGAAGACATCCGCATGGAAGCCGGCGGCCTGGAGCGCGAGATCAAGCTTTTCCGCCTGCCTGATGCTCCGTTAGATCGCAATATCACCGATGAGGTCGAAATCGATCTGCATGATGAAGGCGATAATCAGATCTGGATCGCGGCCTACACCGAAGACGGGTTCCAGGCCTGGTCCAGCCCGGTCTACGTGGCCCGCGTTTGACGGCGGCACCACTTACATTTTCAAAACCCTCAGAGAAATTCAGCCTTCTGTCTGAGTTTCTCTTCGCTGAGGTCGTTACACTCAAAACAGCTGACATTTGTGTTTGCGCAGCGAAAGTCCACTTTGTTGCGCACTACAGTCGTTTATCTATTTGAATGCTCAGGGTTTCAACTTTTGTGCTAGCGTTGAACAGTTGCGAGCACTCGCACCTGGGTTTGCGGTTGAAAATGGAAGTGTGGACATGCTGACTGATCGATATGGACTGACGCTGACGACCAGCCTGCCGGAGGCGCGGGACGCCTATGTGACAGGGGTTGATCACATACTTGCAGCAACGTTTGGTGCAAGCGATGCCTTTTCCGCAGCCATCACTGCCGATCCCGACTTTGCCCTCGGTCACGTTGGGCTTGCTCGGGCTCGAATGTATGAGAGCGATATGCCTGGCGCACAAGAGGCGATGGCGTCGGCGCGCGCCTGCGCGTCTGGGCTGACCGCGCGTGAGGAGGGCCATCTCGCGGTCTTCGATCTCTTGCTTCAGGGGCGTGTGTCCGAGGCACGAAGCGCAGTTCAGGAACACGCTGCACATCACCCGCGCGATGTTCTTGTCGCACAAATCTGTACCAACATTTTCGGCTTGATCGGGACATCTGGCGAACCCGGTCGTGAAAGCGCGCAACTTGCCTACACGACCCAACTGTTTGATGCCTTGGGCGAGGATTGGTGGATCATGAGTGTGCATGGTCAGGCGCTATGCGAGGTTGGACGGCTTGATGAGGCCATGTCCATGATGGATCGCTCACTTGCCTTGAATAATTCAAATGCAAATGCGTCACATTTCAAAGCACACACGCTTTATGAACAGGGCTCTGGAGAGGTTGGTCGCACATACCTTGCCGACTGGATCGCGGATTACGATACCCGCTCCTTGTTGCATGGCCACCTGAGCTGGCATCGCGCTTTGTGGGCTTTGGAGCAGGAAGATGAGGCGGAGCTGTGGGCGATTTACGACGGCGCTATCGCGCCCGCCGTGTCCCACTCGCTACCTATTAACGTTTTGACTGATGTTGCTGCACTTCTGTACCGATCCGAGATAGCCGGTTTAGACGTGGCACCCAAACTCTGGCGCGACCTGAGCGATTATGCATCACGGTTTTTTCCAAACCCGGGCATGAGTTTTGCGGATATTCATAGCGCGCTGGCCCATGCCATGGCCGGAGACGGAGAACGCCTTGCGGTCCTGACCGAAGCAAAGTCGGGTTTCGCGGCAGATCTTGTTCGCCCCGTGGCACGAGCTTGGGGTGCGATCGCACGGCAAGATTGGACTGAGGCGCTGCAACAATTAACACCGGTCATGGCGGATCACGCCCGTCTTGGCGGCAGCCGCGCGCAGCGCGACCTTTTGGAACTGACTTATCTGAACCTGCTGTTGAAATCGGGCCATACTAACGAAGCCCATCGAACGATCACAGCGCGACGCCCGATCTTCAGCCAGACAGCGCCCGTTGTCGGCTTTGTCTGAACTCGCTGAGCTTCAGTTGATCAGCTCATCTGACAAAGCCCCCTTGAGCTGAATTGCGAATGACTGCTTAGTTCCCGCGCTTTGCCATAGGTTGCTGCTGTCTTATCCGACCGCGTGCAATCAGACACGCGGTCGGAGCTATAGTCGAAAGCAGAGTTTACGACAGAACCGGTTAGTCGACCGCAAGCTCCGTAATCTCCCGACGGAAAGGCAGAGCATCTCCGATATCAGGGCCGTCCAGTTCGCGGGCATAGCGATGCCCTGCATAGGTTGCCCATGCGATCGGACCGGGGGCGTTTGCATCCCCCACCAGTTTGACAGATTTGATTCCGGCATCTGCCCACTCGGCTTTGCGTTGCGACAGGCTTTCGAAGATGCGGTCATTGCCGACACGAGAGGCCACCATGACTACAGCGTCTGCCTCGATATTCCATGTTCGGTCGGTGTAGGTGCAGTTCGATACGACATGGTCCGCGTGTAGTTCGGTGATGCCCCGATTGAGGACAATCTCGACACCTGCCTCGACCAACCGTGGATGGATCGCTATTTGCTCCAGCGTGTTGTTCGTCCAGTCGCTTACATAGGCGGAAGGGGTGACAAGCGTCACTTGCGCGCCGTTCTTGGCCAAAAGTTCAGCCAAAACTCCACCCATGTAATAGTGGTCATCGTCATAAACCACCACGCGGCCTGATGGGATAGAACCATCCATCAGATCATCCGGGGTATAGACCTTTGCGTCCTTTGCGATCGGCATTGGGACGACGTGTTGGCGGGATACTCCGTCGCGGCGCCAGACCGAACCGGTGGCAACGCAAATATTCTCGAATCCGAACTCAAGGATGCTGTCGGCATCCAGCTCGCTTTCACGGTAGATTTCGACATTGGGCCGCTGTTGCAGTTGATATTCGCGATAATCAACAACACGTCCCCAGGCGCTGAGCCCCGGCAAGGCGCGTTCGCGGGTGACGCGACCACCGATCACGTCGCGTGCTTCGGCCACGGCAACGTCGTAGCCACGGCGGCACAGGGCCCAGGCAGCCTCTAGCCCGGCAGGACCTGAGCCAACGATCAGTACGTTCGAGCTGTCACCCTTTTCGTTCATCTTCTCGGGGTGCCAGCCTTTGCGCCATTCCTCCATGAATGTCGGGTTTTGCGTACAACGGCTGATCGACATGGTCATGTCGCCGGTGATGCAGATGTTGCAACCAATGCATTCACGGATGTCGTCGATCCGGCCTTCCTCAATCTTCTTCGGCAGGAATGGGTCGGCAATCGACGGGCGGGCACAGCCGATGAAGTCCAGCGTTCCGGACTTAACCATCTTGGCCATCACGTCGGGCGAGGTGAACCGCCCTACCCCGACGATGGGTTTATCAGTCAGTTCATGGATGCCACGTACCAACTGTTCCTGTGCCGCCTCTTCCTTGAAGCGCGACGGGCCCGAGCAGTCCTCCCACGTGCCCTGCGCCAGATCCCAGAGATCAGGCAGGTCCTTGTTCATTTCGATATAGTCTCGCACCTCGGCGTTCGAGAATCCAAGCTCACCGATGGTTTCGTCCAGCGACACCCGCAGTGTAATCGCCATCGAGTCGCCAACGGCGTCGCGCATATCGGCGATGACCTCCTGGCTGAACCGGGCGCGATTTTCCAGAGAGCCACCATATTCATCGCTGCGTTGGTTTGTGGCACGGCTCAGGAAATGCTGGAAGATGCCGAACCCATGCGCGCCATAAAGGCAAATCAGATCAAATCCGGCCTCTTTGGACCGTTTGGCTGCGTTCACAAACCAACGGCGGAGGTCTTTGATGTCCTGTTTGTCCAGCGCACGGGCCTGAATGGGATCGTTGGTAAAGGTCCGGATCGGCAGTGCCGAAGGGGCCAGTGGTACTTCTTTCGTATACAGGTTCGGCCCGTTTATGCCGGAATAAGCAAGCTGAATGCCGGCCAACGCACCGTGAGTCTTCATCCGTTCGGACATTTTGCGCAACTGCGGGATGTCCTTGTCTTCCCACAGGCGCAGCTCGATGAACGGTGTGATTTCCGAAGTGTGGTGCATTTCGCACTGCTCGGTAAAGATCACGCCCCAGCCACCCTCGGCCTTGATGCCTCGCATCGCGGCGGCTGCTGAGGGATCGCGATAGCCGCCGCCGTTGCAATGGGGCACCTGATAGAATCGGTTTTTGGCAGTCAGCGGTCCGATCTTCATCGGTTCAAAGAGAATGTCATAGCGTGGGTCGCGCATTGCTGGATCTCCCTTAGGCATCTGGCGGTTTTGCCCGTTTCCGGGTTGCGATTGTTAGAAACGGGGGGCATTTCACACTGGATATACCCCCTATTTTCGACAATTATTGTACAAGAATGGCGATACAGGGGTATATACCCCCAAGGAGGTATAGAAACATGGGCAACACTCCCAGGCCTGACCTTCTGGCAGACGCAATCCTGTCCATCGGAGCCGATGGTTTCGCACATCGGCTGCACTTTTGGCTGAGTGCGTGCCTGCGCATCGACAACATGACCATCGTCGCGTTCTTCAAAAACCAACAACCCGAGGTCTTTCTGACCCATGCCGCTGAACGGCGCGTTTTTGAACGTATGGATAGCCACTATGTGACCGGGGCCTATCTGCTGGACCCGTTCTATTCCCTGCATGTCAACGCGGCGGCGGATGGGATGTATCGGCTGACCGACATCGCGCCGGACCAATTTCAACGTAATGAATACTACAAGTCTTATTATCAACGCACCACGTTGGCCGATGAGATCGCGTTCTTCTCGTCTCCATCGTCGGGCGTGTCGATTACTGTGTGTTTGGGTCGGGATGCGACGACTGGGTCAAAGTTCTCGGCGCGCGATCTGGATGAGGCCCGGCAGTTGGCCCCGGTTGTAAATGCGCTGGTCAGGCAAAATTGGTCGGAACTCACACCCAGAGACGAAGATATGCCTGAAGATGTTGTCGATCTGCTGCGTCACCGATTGTCCGCGGAGCTCGGCATCAGCCTAAGCGGAAGGCAGGCCGAAATCGCATTATTAATCCTGCAAGGCCACTCGTCAGTTTCTATCGGCCTCACGCTTGGGATCAGCCCGCAAACAGTCAAGGTCATCCGCAAGCAGCTTTACAGGAAATGCCAGATCTCCTCGCAAGGAGAGCTATTTTATCTGATCGCGCCTTACCTGTCTGACCAAAGCCAACAGCAAACAATCAAAGCCTAAATCCCGGCGGATTAGTCAAAGCCTAATTAAGGGTAAGTTAGACAATAATTTCGCCGATTTCCAACTTGTGGGACCTTGTCCACGAAACGCGCAAGGCGTGCTGGACCGGCACGGAAAGCTGCAACCCCTAGGTGACCGTCGTCCGCGTACGGGTCCACCAACCGGTTGTAAGCTGACCCCCGATTTTTGGTGGCTGCAGGAACGTTCTTCACTGGAACCAACTGTCAAACCCGATCCGGCACAGCCAGGAAATTACCGTCCTTCAGGGCCGGATTGAGTTAAAACTAGAGGGAACCGACATATGCCCATCGAAAAAACGGACACGCTGGTTGTTGGCGGCGGACAAGCCGGAATCGCGCTGAGCGAGCATCTGGGAAACAACAATGTTCCGCATATCATCCTGGAAAAGAACCGTACTGCCGAGGCATGGCGGACAGGTCGCTGGGATGCTCTGGTTGCCAACGGCCCTGCCTGGCATGATCGCTTTCCGAGTCTGCTGTTCAACGGCGACGATCCGGATGCGTTCGTGTCAAAGAACCGGGTCGCCGAATATCTGGTCGAATATGCCGATATGGTAAACGCACCGATCCGCGAAGGCGTCGAAGCCCTGAAGGCCGAACGCATTCCCGGTGAAGGTGGCTTCCGCGTAGAAACCTCTGCCGGTGAAATCCATGCGAAACGCATCGTTGCAGCCACCGGTGCCTTCCAGCATCCGGTCATCCCGCCGATCGTACCGGAGATGGCGGGCGTCGATCAGATTCACTCCTTCTACTACAAGAACCCCGATCAACTAGCCGAAGGGGCCGTGATGGTTGTCGGCGCGGGGTCCTCCGGCGCGCAGATCGCGGATGAGCTGAACCGGGCCGGCCGCAAGGTATTCCTGTCAGTTGGCCCGCATGACCGGCCGCCGCGCCGCTACCGTGGCCGTGACTTTGTCTGGTGGCTGGGCGTTCTGGGCCTGTGGGACATGGCCGCAATGAAGCCGGGCACCGAACATGTGACCATCTCGGTCAGCGGCGCCTATGGTGGACACACCATGGACTTCCGCCGTCTAGGCAATGAAGGCGTCACTTTGGCTGGTCTGACCAAGAGCTTTGAAAATGGCGTTCTGAGCTTTGCCGACGACCTGCAGCGCAATGTGGCCGCCGGCGATGCCAACTATCATGAGATGCTGGATCTGGCGGACGCCTATGTGGAACGCACCGGCCTGAACCTGCCAGAAGAGCCCGAAGCGCGCGAAGCCTTTGCCGACCCGGACAGCCTGGCCAACCCGCTCAGCTCGATTGACTTCGCCCAAGAAGGCATCAGCACTATCATCTGGGCCACGGGCTTCCGTCAGGATTTCAGCTGGATTAAGGCCGACGCATTCGACGACAAGGGCGCGCCAATTCACCAGCGTGGTGTGTCGGTCGAGCCGGACGTGTATTTCCTTGGCCTGCCGTGGCAGTCGCGCCGTGGCTCGACCTTCCTTTGGGGGGTCTGGCATGACGCCAAGTACATCGCCGATCAGATCGCGATCCAGCGGGCCTATGCCGACTATGATGGCGAAGCCGCCATCATCGCCCCCGCAGCAGAATAAGAAGACAGGATTCAGAAATGGCGCATACACGCATACGCAAATTCAATACGTCGGACACTTACCCAGAGCAAAATCTGGACAACGATCTGTGTCAGGCCGTTGTCACGCAGGGCGGCAAGACCGTCTATCTGCGTGGTCAGTGCCCGCAGAATCTGGACGATGCGGTCAATATCGACAGCCATGATCCTGTCGAACAGACCCACAAAGTGATGCAGAATATCAGACAGCTGATCGAAGAGGCTGGCGGCTCCATGGAGCATCTGGTCAAGGTCGTCGTCTATATCACCGATGTCCGTCACCGCGAGGCCGTCTATCGCACCATGGGCGAGTATATCAAAGGTGTTCACCCCTGCTCGACCGGCCTCGTCGTTCAGGCGCTGGCCCGTCCTGAATGGCTGGTTGAAATCGACGGTACTGCTGTCATTCCCGATTGATCCAATTGATCAATCCAACCGGACCGCGCCCCCCTTCTCCCCTCAACGGCGCGGTCCGGTCTTTGTGTTTATTAGGAGAGCCGAATGACCTTTTCACTGGTTGCCCGTTGCGCTGATACCGGCATGTTCGGTTTGGCGATTTCGTCTTCCTCGCCTGCCGTGGCTGCGCGATGTTCCTTTGCCCGCGCCGGTGTCGGGGCTGTGGCATCGCAAAACGTGACCGATCCCAGCCTTGGCCCGCTGACGCTGGACCTGATGGAGGGTGGTAAAACTGCGCCCGAGGCCATCGAAGCGATGACCACCCAGGCAAATTTCATCGAATACCGTCAGGTTTTGGCCGTGGATATTGCCGGACGTACCGCGATTCACTCAGGCCCCAACAGTCTCGGCATCTGGACACAGGCGCAGGCGGAAAACGTCGCTTCGGGTGGTAACCTTCTGGATAATGAGGGCATCCCACAAGCCATTGTCGATGGGTTCCTGTCGGCCTCAGGCCATATCGGGGACCGCCTGATCGCTGCCATGCGTGCTGGCTTGGCCGCAGGGGGCGAAGCAGGCCCCATACACTCTGCAGGAATGAAGATCGTAGACAAGGTCAGCTGGCCCGTGGCCGATCTGCGCTGCGACTGGACCGAGGACTGCCCGATTGAGGCCATCGCAACCGCCTGGGACATCTACAAACCTCAGCTTGACGCGTACATCCAGCGCGCGCTCGACCCGCGCGAGGCGCCATCCTACGGCGTCCCCGGCGACGAATAATCAGGGAGACACACCATGTTGGACTACTCGCACGAAGATTGGAAAAGCCGTGCCGCCGGCCTGTCGTTTCGCGGTCAGGCGTTCATTGATGGCAAGTTTGTCGATGCTGCATCGGGCAAGACCTTTGACAACATCAACCCGGCCACCGGTGCGGTTCTGAACACGGTCGCCGAATGCGACGAGGAAGACGTCAACCGCGCCGTCGCCGCAGCGCGTACTACGTTCGAAGACGGTCGATGGTCGGACATGGCACCGGGTGACCGCAAGGCAGTGATGCTGAAACTGGCTGATCTGATCCGCGAAAACCTTGAAGAGATGGCACTGCTGGATAGTCTTGATATGGGCAAGCTGGTGACGGATGCGGTCACTGTAGATGCGCCCGGTTCAGCGCATTTCTTCCAGTGGTATGCGGAATCCATCGACAAGGTGTTTGACGAAGTCGCCCCCACCGGACCCGGTGATTTAGCACTGGTCAGACGCGTGCCCTTGGGCGTTGTCGGTGCGGTGACACCGTGGAATTTTCCATTGGACATGGCCACCTGGAAAGCCGCCGCTGCGCTGGCAGCTGGCAATTCGGTCGTGCTGAAACCAGCCGAACAATCGCCCTTGTCCGCGCTGCGTCTGGCCGAACTGGCGGCCGAGGCGGGCATCCCGGATGGTGTCTTCAACGTGGTGCCCGGGTTTGGCGTGACAGCGGGTAAGGCTCTGGGTCTGCATATGGATGTTGATTGTCTGGCCTTCACCGGCTCGACCGGCATCGGCAAGATGTTCATGCAGTATTCGGGCCAGTCGAACCTGAAGCAAGTCTGGCCGGAAACCGGTGGTAAAAGTCCCAACCTGGTCTTTGCCGATTGCGAGGATCTGGACGCCGCCGCCGATATGGCTGCCTTTGGTATCTTCTTCAATCAGGGCGAGGTCTGCTCGGCCAACTCGCGGCTCTATGTCGAACGCTCGATCAAGGACGCATTCGTTGAAAAGCTGATTGCCCGCGCACGGGGCACCCAGCCGGGCGACCCACTGGACCCTGCTTCGAAAATGGGGGCCATCGTTGACGAAAAGCAGACGCAGGGCATCATGCATTTTATCGAAGAAGGCAAGAAGTCGGCAAATCTGGTTGCTGGTGGTGAACGTGTCACAATCGACGGCAAAGGTTGCTTTGTCCAACCGACCATTTTTGACGACGTCAGCCACGACAACCCGCTGGCACGCGATGAGATCTTCGGCCCCGTCCTGTCGGTCATCCCGTTCGACAGCGAGGATGAGGCGGTCGCCATGGCAAATGACTCGATCTACGGTCTGGCGGCCTCGGTCTGGACAGACAATCTCAGCCGAGCCTGCCGGGTGTCGGACAAGCTGATGGTGGGTACTGTCTCGGTCAACACCGTCGATGCCCTGTCTGCCCAAACACCGTTCGGGGGCATGAAACAGTCGGGCTTCGGGCGGGATTTGTCATTGCACTCGCTTGAAAAGTATACTGCTTTGAAGACCACGTGGATCAAGTACAGGGCTTGATCCCCAACGACGCGGGGATGCCAGTTTGCCTTTCAGGTACACGCTACGCCAACTTGAGTACTTTGTGGCCGTCGGGAAGGCAGGCAGTATCGCTGCCGCCAGTGACAAACTGAACGTCTCATCGCCGTCGATATCGGCGGCGATCAACCAGCTTGAAGTAGAGTTCGGCGTAAACCTCTTTGTCCGAGAACACGCCCGCGGTCTGTCGCTGACCAAGGCCGGGCACAAGTTCATGGAACGCACGGAATTCGTTCTGCGTGAGGCAGAGTTGCTGGCCACGCTCGCTGGGGAAATCACCGGCAAGGTTCAGGGTATCCTGTCGGTCGGCTGCCTGATGACTTTTGCGCAAATCGTCTTGCCGGGGCTTCGGCGCGAGTTCGAAAACACATATCCCGAGGTCCGGATAGAACAACGCGAGCTCAATCAGGCCGAAATATTCAGTCAGTTAAGGCGGGCCGAGTTGGACATTGCCTTGACCTATGATCTGGATATTCCTGCCGATCTTGAGTTTCGGCCACTTTATGGACTGCCCCCTTATGTCGTTTTGGGCGAGGGCCACCCGCTGGCCGACCGAGCAGAACTGACGATTCCTGACCTTCAGGACAGTCCAATGGTGCTGTTGGACCTGCCGTTCAGCGGAGAATATTTCCTTTCGTTTTTTCGCGATGCCAACATCAAACCAAACATTGCCGAGCGTACCTCGGACATGTCGGTGATGCGCTCATTGGTGGCCAATGGGTTTGGGTTTTCCATCGCAAATATCCGTCCCCTGAATGTACTGTCGCCGGATGGCAAAAAGCTGATCTTTGTGCCTTTGGCCGGCGACCTCAGGCCGATGCATCTCGGCCTGCTCAGGGCGCGAACGGAAAATGAAACCAACACGATGCGCGCGTTTATTCAGCATTGTGAGCAAGCGGTGAACTCTGGCACCCTTCCGGGCCTTTACACGTTTAACGCCGACTGAAAACTGCTTCGATTTCTCCTAACCACTGCTTCGCCATTCCCGGATTTATGTTTTTAACGGGTCGTATAGGCTGACTGTAACTCAGATTGTGCATTCGAACTGCAGGTACATAAAGTATGGCGTCTTCACTGGAAATCCTGGAAAAGCTGATCGGTTTCGATACCGTCAGCAAGAACTCGAACCTCGATCTGGCCAGCTATGTCGAAACATTCCTTAAGACCCGCGGTTTTGAGGTTCATCGCATCACCGACCCTGGTGGCGAGAAGACCGGACTTTATGCAGAAATGGGGCCAAGCGGCGATGGTGTGCTATTGTCCGCCCATACCGATGTTGTTCCAGTCGAGGGACAGAGCTGGACCAAAGATCCGTTCAGCCTGACCCGCGAGGGCAACCGCCTCTATGGGCGTGGCACCACCGATATGAAGGGATATGTGGCCTCGGTCATGGCGCTGGCAGACCGGGCGGCGAAGTCGAGCTTGCGTGAACCGCTGAAGATTGCGCTGTCATATGATGAAGAGGTCGGATGCGTCGGCATTCAGCATATGCTGGATCGTCTGGCCCCGATGCTGGGCCAGCCGCGCGCCTGCTTTGTGGGAGAGCCCACCGAAATGCAGGTGGCGATCGGGCACAAAGGCAAGGCCGCGTTGCGGGCCGTGTGCCATGGACAAAGCGGGCATTCAGCGCTGGCCCCAAAATTCGTCAACGCACTGCATCTGGCAACGGATTTCGTGAATGAGCTGCGGAGTTTGCAAAAGACCTTTGCCGAAAGCGGTAACAGCGATCCGGCCTATTCCGTTCCCTACACAACCTTCCACGTTGGTATGTTGTCCGGCGGTAAGGCGCTGAACATCGTACCGGACCGCGCGGAACTGACGTTTGAATACCGGCATCTGGCTGCGGATCGCGGGAAAGACATTCTCAATCAGATACAAGACGCGGCGCACAGGGTTGGCGCAGAGTATGAAAACATCTGCCCCGAGGCGCGGGTCGAGGTCGAACAGTACAACGCCTATCCCGGGCTGGATATATCCGAGACGGACGCAGTGATCGGTTATGCACAGAAGCTGGCGCAGAGCAACTCGACAACCAAGGTCGCGTTTGGCACCGAGGCCGGGTTCTTTAGCGAACTGGGAATTCCCACAGTTGTCTGCGGCCCGGGGTCAATGGAGAAACAAGGCCACAAACCGGATGAGTATCTGGATCTCGGGCAGCTCAATGCCTGTGATGCAATGATGGACCGCATCCTTGAAGATATCAGTTACTGAGGCAGACGATGGAATTGCTTCAGGAACTCACATTTTCTGACGGGGTTGGCCTGTTGGGCTCGGCGATTATCGTATGCGTCTACTATCTGGCGACGCGCAACGTCCTTCCGGCGAACAAGATACCCTTCAATGCCTGGAACATTCTGGGGGGATCGCTGGTCATGATCTCGCTGGCCCATCGGCCCAATCCGGGTGCGATCGTCATCGAAGTGATGTTCTTGTTTATCGCCGTTCTGGCGGTGCTTCGTAACTTACGCGGCGCAGAGTAACCTGCGCCGCGTAAACATCATGCTGAAATCATATAAAACTTGCGCAAAGTCTTTGTGATTTCCCAAGTGCAAGGCGTGCCTTTGGGGATGAAAAAGGTATCTCCCGCGTTAAAGGTCTGCGCTGCACCATCCGAACCAGTCAGTGTGACCGACCCCGAGACAACGGTCATCATTTCATCCACCGGATAGGCTTCGATCTCTTCACGGCACGGCGCGCATTCCCACACACCGACTGAAATACTTTCGTCCTGACTTTCAAAAAAGCTGCTGATCGTCTCGGCCTTGTCTGCGGTGGTAAAATCACCTTCAGCTACAAGTGAAGACGCGACAAAGCCGGTTTCGGGGTGGCCGTCAGCCAGCAAACGAATAGGTTTGTTCATGTGTTCCTCCTTCTTCAGGCCAGTGGCATCGGCAGGAATTGCGGCACGTGCTGCTCGGCGCTATCCAGTTCGCGCGCCCAGCGGTGTCCTGCGTGAACGGCGGCGGCGATGATCGAGGGCGCTTCGCAATCGCCGATACGGGTGACGGATTTGATTCCGGCATCCGCCCAGTCGCCTTCGCGCGCCATCAGGTCCTGATAGACACCATCATTGGGGCTTTTGGACGTCAGCACAACCGCTGTTCCCAGCGGCAATTCCATTCCATCGCCGCCATGGACGCAGGCAAATTCGATCTTGTCCGCATAAACCGCCTTAAGGGATTTCAGGCGCTCAATCCGAATACCAAGCTCCATCAGGCGGGCGATAACCTTGTGCTGTTCCATTGTCAGCGCAAGATAAGGCGCGACATCGGAGGCAGGGATCACATAAATAACGTCATGCCCATCTTTGACCAGCTTTTCCGCAATCACATTGCCCAGATAAGCGCCGTCTTCGTCATAAATCACGACTGGTCCGTTTACCTCTGCCCCGTCCATGATGTCGTCCGGGGTCAGAACACTTGCCTCATCGCCCTTCAGCATCGGCGTCAGGTTGAACCGGCCCACACCATCACGACGCCACGTTGCACCCGTGGCAATTACCACATGTTCCATCCCGAATTCCAGAATATCGCCCGCTTCCAGCGGCGACTCGGTATAGAGGTTCACGTTGCCCAATTGCTGCAACGCATACAGGCGATAATCGGCGACCCGGATCCACTCGGACAGGCCCGGCAGGTTCGCTTCTCGCTTGACCCGGCCGCCCAACTCCTCGCGTGCGTCGGCCACGGTCACTTCATAACCCCGCTTGGACAGGATGTTGGCGCATTCCAGACCGGCAGGGCCGCCACCCACGATCAGGATGTTGTCGTCCGATCCTTTCGCGGGCACTTTTTCCGGGTGCCAGCCACGGCGGTACTCATCCATGATGGTTGGGTTCTGCGTGCAGCGCATCGGCGCATAGGACATCTCACCCGAGGCGCAGATATTACAGCCGATACATTCGCGGATATCATCGACACGGCCCTCGTCGATTTTTGTCGGGATGAACGGATCGGCAATCGAAGGGCGCGCTGCGCCCACCAGATCCAGAACGCCGCGCCGAACCTGAGACAGCATCGTATCTGGCGATGTAAAGCGACCCACACTGACCACCGGCTTGTCCACGACGCCTTTGACAAAAGCGATCTGTTCTTCCTGAAAGCCTTCCTTGGAAAACCGCGAGGTTTGGCTGTCCTCGGGCCAGTCGGTAATGTTCACATCCCACAGGTCGGGGATGTCCTTTAGCATCTCGACCAGCTCCTTGCCCTGAACCATATCGCCGTCGATCTCGTTGACGCCAAAACGGAACGCGACAGCACATTTGTCACCGATGGCATCCTTCATGCCTTCCAGAACTTCTCGCAGCAGACGCGCGCGGTTTTCCAGACTGCCGCCATACTCATCAATCCTTGTATTGTAGCTGGGCTGAAGGAATTGACTGAAGATCGACAAACCGTGCCCGGCATAGGCATAGACGATGTCAAATCCCGCCTTCTGGGCGCGTACCGCAGCGGCAATATGCTGCTCGCGCACTGTTTTGATGTCCTGTTTGTCCATCATTCTGGACTGAAACGGTTCGACCGATTCCAGCGTCAGGCGCGAAGTCGGTCCCAACGGCGGAGTACGCGACGCCCGGTTGCCAGCAGCCAGGCCGACATGGCCCAGCTCAACCCCGGCCAGCGCGCCATGTCGATGGACAGCTTCGGGCATGCGCGAGATTCGTTTGATGTCTTCGTCATTCCAAAGGTGCAGCGAAGGGAATGGCCAGAACTCGGTGGTATTGCCGATCTCGGCGATTTCGGTACAGACGACGCCCCAGCCACCTTCGGCCTTCATTTCGCGCATCCGCGTGTTGGCATCGGGGGCGTTGTCGGAGGTGCCGGAACAATGCGGCACCTGATAGAACCGGTTCTTCGTTGTAACAGGTCCGATTTTAACGGGTTCGAACAGAACGTCGTAACGGGGATCTCTTGGCATGGCTGGCCTCCCTGGCTTGCAGAAACGCAACCTTTCCTATGGCTTGGCCAATGGGCGGGTTGGCAATATGATTGCCAAAAGTCTAACGAGACCCGACCGAGAGCATAGTGTCCCTAAAGGGACATACCCAAAGCGGACCATGGCAGAATCCCAACAAGTCCCCTCCCCCAAAACCACGCTGCCTGACCTGTCAGAGGCGGTGCAAACCTGCGGCACCGAGGGATTCCAGTCGGCATTAAGCGAGGCGATCGCCACCTTTCTCGGGGCCGAAAGCCGTGGGGTGCTGCAATATTCTCGCTATGCGCTGCCGCATTACCTTGTGCGCAATCATGTGCCCGAGGATGAGATCGACTTTTATCTGGCGGGTGCTTACCGCTTTGACCCGTTTTTTCGGCACTGGCGCGAACATCAGGTGAATGGCGTGCTGAGTTTAGGCGAACTCAGCGGCGCAGAGGGGCGGGTCGGCGAAAAGGCCCGCGTCTATATCGTGCGCTTTCAGCCCCAGACCGGCATGGCGGACGAAATCGCGGTGCTGTGCCCCAAGATCGGCGGGGCGGTGGATAACTATTTCTTTCTACGCGGCACACCATTTTCGCAGGATGAGATGGACATGCTTCGGGCCCTGTACCCCACAATCCGTGCTCTGCATGATCTGAACCAGCGCCTGATCCTCAAGGCACTGGGGGAAGGTGCCACGCAAATCACCGGCTTCCCCGAAGCCGATGCCTTTGCCATCGATGATAGCCAAGGCCGACAGAGCTTTGTTAGCAGCAACTGGCAACAGCTTGTCGGGCAGACAATTGCGCTGTCGGATGCGGTCAGTCACGCCCGTCAGGCCGCGCCGGGGCAGCCTCGGGTCGTTGGCTCGGCGCATGTTGTTTCAGAAAGGCTGGGTGCGGATTTCCCGCCGGCACCAAATGGCCGGATCACGTTCATCATACAGCGTCCAATGGCGTCGTCGTCACTGGTGTTATCCGATGTCATCGAAAGCCTGTTTGCAAATCGACTGACGCAGCGTGAGATTTCGATCTGCCATCTGGCTTTGCGTGGATTTCCCTCGGCCTCAATCGCAGAACAGCTGGGCATTGCGGTGGGCACGGTCAAAAATCATCGCAAGAGTATCTATCGCAAGCTGGACATCACCACCGAGCGCGAGCTCTTCTTGCTGTTGCTCAACCATGTCGGCGCAAAATCTGAATAAAAAACCGGGCAGACTGGCTGCCCGGATAAGACGTGCGTCACGCACGGGGAGTTTTACTTTTTCAGGTTCGTCCAGATCTGGTCATAGACGGCCTGAACCTCTTCACTGCAGACCTCGATAAAGACGCCGGGCCCAACATTGTCATGCGGGTTCTTTTCCGGCTGTGCAGCCAGATCCGGATCAAGGAATTCCTCCACATCTTTTACACCGGCATTGTAGCGGGCAAAATTGGTGACAGCTGCGATGTTTTCCGGCTCAAGCAGGAAGTCCATGAATTTCAGCGCGTTTTCGCGGTTGGGTGCATCTTTCAGCAGAACGACGTTGTCCATCCACGCGACATAGCCCTGCGTCGGGAAGGCGTATTCGACATTAGCACCCTCTTCCCGGGCCTTGGCCGAGAAACCATCATAAATCTGACCAGCCGCCGCGTCACCCGAGACCAGAACCTCCTTGGCGGTATCCGAGTTGAACGAGGTCCAATGTTGCTTGGCTTCCTGCAGCAGAGCGTTCAGCGCCTTTAGCTGCTCGCGGTCGCTCGAACATTGCGGGATGCCCAGATGCAGCGAGGCCATGACCATAATCTCGCCCTGCGCGTCCAGCATGTTGATGCGACCCTGCAATTCGGCGGGCGGGTTGAACAGGATATCGGTAGTCTGGATGTCGCCATCATAGACATCCCGGTTCACGGCGAAACTGGTTGAGCCCCACTGATACGGGATCGAGTGCTTTCGGCCCGGATCAAAGCTGGGATCGGCCCATTCGGGTTCGATATTGCCTTTGTTTTTCAACTCGCCGTCTTCGATTGTGTCCAGCATCCCTTCGCCGGTCATGATCGAAACCATGTAATCGCCCGGAACGGCCACGTCATAGGTTCCGATCGCACCCGCCTTGAGCGAGGCCAGCATGGATTCATTTGAATCGTAGGTATCCATGGTCACGTTGATGCCGGTCTCATCAGTGAACTTTTCCAGCAGTTCCTGCGGCATGTATTCGAACCAGTGGTACAGAACCAGTTCGCCTTCCGCTGCGGCAGTGTTCGCACCCAATGTCAGGGCAAGCGCCGCAACGCCACTTTTCATCATATATTTCATCGTTCTCTCCATCTGTTGGTTCTATTTGGTGTTGTCAGTTTTGCTGACAAAGTAGCTGATCGTGACCATGACGATGGACACGCCCAGCAGCATGGTCGAAATCGCCATGATATTGGGTTTGATCCCCTGCTTTACTGAACCGAAAATCGCCGTCGGCAGGGTTTCGACACCCGCGCCTTTGACGAAATTGGTGATGATGAAATCGTCCAGGCTAACGATGAAGGCCAGCAGGAAACCCGAGATTATACCCGGCATCATCAGCGGTAGCAGGATCTTGGTGAACGCCTGCCGCTTGGTGGCATACAAATCCTGCGCGGCCTGCTCATAGCTGTCCTCGATCCCCTGCATCCGGGCCGAGATCGGCAGATAGGCAAAGGGAATGCAGAAAGCGATATGGGCCAGCAGGATCGTCATGATGCCGCGATCAAACCCGATCGAGTTGAAGAAGATCAGGGTTGCAACAGCAGTCACGATCTCGGGCACCATCAGCGGCAGGCTGATCAGACCAAAGGACACGGTGCGCAGTTTGAACTTGCCACCCCGGACCATGCCGGTCGCCGCCAGCGTAGCGATCGAGGTCGACACCGTGGCCGCAACGATTGCGATGATAAAGCTGTTCTTGGCGGCCTGTTTGAACTTTTCGCTTTCGGGCCCGGTGAAGACATCCGCATACCAGCGTAGCGATACACCTTCCCAATTCGTTAACGATTGCGAGGCGTTGAAGCTGTAGATCGTCACCACAAGCAGCGGTGCGTACAACACGACCAGACACAGTAGGGTGATACCCTTGAAGCCGGTGTAGGATTTGATGTCGAATTGTTTGCTCGCCATGACTTATCCCTCCGCTTTTTCGGCTTTGGCCTGTTGCCGGGCGAACAGCATCAACAGGATCAGGACCATGGTCAGCAGGATCATCGACGCTGCTGCGCCAAACGGCCAGTTGCCCGCATTGCCCTTGAACTGTTCCTCGATCAGCGAGCCAATCATGAAGTTCTTGGCACCACCCAGCAGGTCGGGGGCAAGGAATGAACCCATCGATGGAACGAAGACCAGAATACATCCCGCGATGACACCCGGCTTGACCGCAGGCAACAGAATGCGCCGCAACGTGGTCCACTTGGTGGCATAGAGGTCGGCCGCAGCCTCACTCAGCGCGAAGTTATAGCGTTCCACCGCCGCATAAATCGGCAGCACCATGAAGGGCAGATAGGAATAGAACAGGCCCAACTGCACCGCAAAGTTGGTGTTGACGATTTGCAATGGGGTGTCGATCAGACCGATGTTGATCAGGAAATCATTCAGCGGACCCTGATCGCGCAGCAGGAATTTCATCGACACGGTCCGGATCAGCAGGTTCACCCAATAGGGAATGGTGATCAGGAATACCCAGATCGGTCGCATGTTTTCAGACCGCGTGGCAATGAAGTAGGCCGTCGGGAAGCCGATCACGAGACTGAGTAGCGTCGCCGCGCCTGCCTGCCAGATCGAACGCCAGAAGATGGTGATATAGGTCCACTCGATCTTGGGCGGATCATCCCCAAACAGTCCGCGATCAAAGAAGAACTGATCATAGGCGGCCAGTGAGAATTCCCAGATCACACCGCCCCGAAACTCTTTCGTCAGGAAAGAGTAGATCAGCATCATGAAGACCGGGGCCAGCACCAGAATGGACAGGGTCACCCATGCGGGCAACAACAGCCATGTGCGGGCCTCTTTATAGGTGTCGGTCGTTGCGCTGCCGCCGCTTGCTGCACCTGCTGCCATCAGTCCACCAGGAGGCGCGCGGCCCCCAGCTCCATGTTGACGAACATTTCTGTGCCCGGCTCAAAAATGCGCTTGTTGCCGCGATCGGAATTCGATGTGCGGACCACGAAATCCGGACCTTCGTCCAGATGCACGATTGTGGTGATGTCGGTGCCGACAAAGATGTTGTCCTTGACCCGTCCGTGCAGGCCCTCGGTTTCAACCGGCTCGGCAGACATGTACAGGCGTTCGGGCCGGATCGACATGTGCACCTTGGACCCGACGCCAACGCCATCAACAGCGTTGCAGGTCAGTTCATGGCCACCGCCAAGGTGGCAGGTAGCACGTCCGTTTTCGATACCATCGACAGAAACTTCCAGCAGGTTTGTTTCGCCGATGAAGTCCGCCACAAACATGTTGTGCGGACGCTCATAGATATCCGTTGGGGCACCCAGTTGCTGCATCTCGCCCGCCGACATGACGGCGATGCGGTCAGACATGGTCAGGGCTTCTTCCTGATCGTGGGTCACGAAGATGAAGGTAATCCCGGTTTCGCGCTGCAAATGCTTCAACTCAAGCTGCATCGCCTTGCGCAACTTGAGATCCAGCGCCGACAGGGGCTCGTCCAACAACAGCACTTTCGGTTGTGGTGCCAGCGCGCGGGCCAATGCCACACGCTGTTGCTGGCCACCTGAAAGCTGACTGGGTTTACGTGCCGAGAACTGGCCTAGCTGCACCAGTTCCAGCATCTCACCAGCTTTGGTACGCGCCTCGGATTTCGAAGCGCCGCGCATTTCCAAACCAAAGGCCACGTTGTCCAGAATGGTCATATGCGGAAACAACGCATAGTTCTGGAACACCGTGTTCACCGGACGCTTGTTCGGCGGCAGGCTCTCGATCTCGTCGCCATAGAGGAAGATTGCACCTTCGGTCACATCTTCGAACCCGGCAATCATCCGCAACAAAGTGGTCTTGCCGCAGCCCGAAGGCCCCAGAAGTGTAAAGAACTCGTTGTCCATGATTGACAGTGAGATCTTTTTTAGCGCCGTAAAGTCGCCATAGCGTTTAACCGCATCCCGCACGTCAATCGCGACATTTTCCTTGTTAGACACGTCCGCCTCCCTAAGCATCGCGAAGATTGGGCCGGTTATATACGTGGAGGGCTGTCCGCTGAATTATTGAGTTCCTCATCAAACATTAGGCTAATCCTAATCATTTCCTTTTTTTCGCTTTAAAACATGCTGTTACACTAGATTTGCATCCATTCCGTCGCCTTGAATTTGACCGTGCGCGTAAACACTCGGTCCACTGCTTCGACAACTCCTAATCAAAGCAAAGGAAAGACCGTCTTTAGATAGCGGATCACGTCCAGTAAGCCTGACCCCAATTCAGTCTTTTGAAATCGATGAGCAATGTCCCAGTTCCGAACCGAAACAGATTCAATCGGCCCTATCGAGTTGCCAGCATCGTGCCTCTACGGAATTCAGACCGAGCGCGCGCGCCGGAACTTTCCGATCACCGGTGTACCGCTGTCTCAGTTTTCAAACCTTGTCTCAGCGTTGGCGATGGTAAAAAGCGCCGCGGCGCAGGCGAACGGAGAGATTGGCGGCATCGAAGCGCACAAGGCGCAGGCTATCGTTGAAACATGCGACGAAATCATTGCCGGGCAGCACCACGATCACTTCGTGGTCGATATGATTCAGGGCGGGGCCGGAACCTCGACCAACATGAACGCCAACGAGGTGATTGCAAATCTGGCTCTACAGAAACTTGGCCACCCGCCTGGCGCCTATCAACATCTGCATCCCAACGATGACGTCAATCACGGACAATCCACCAATGACGTTTATCCGACCGCGGTTCGGTTGGCGGTTCTGTTCCACGTAGCTCCGTTGTGCGCTGCCTTGTCAGGGCTTCAATCCGCATTCGAAGACCGTGCCAATGCTTTCGCGGACATAGCCAAGGTCGGCCGCACACAGTTGCAGGACGCCGTACCGATGTCGCTGGGCGCAGAGTTTAAGGCCTTTGCAGTGAACGTAGGAGAGGACATTGACCGCATTCACGAGATTGGCAAGCTGCTGACCGAAATCAACCTTGGCGGCACGGCGATTGGTACGCGTGTCAACGCCGAACCCGGCTACGACACACGTGCAGTGGCCCACTTGGCTGAAATCTCGGGGTTCGATCTCAGGCAAGCAAGCGATCTGATCGAGGCGTCTTCGGATCTGGGCGGCTTTGTTACCTTTTCGGGTATCCTGAAGCGGGTGGCAGTGAAATTGTCCAAGATATGCAATGATTTGCGCTTGCTGTCTTCTGGCCCTCGCGCTGGGTTGGGTGAAATCATCCTCCCTGCTGTTCAAGCAGGTTCGTCGATCATGCCCGGCAAGGTGAATCCGGTAATCCCTGAGATGGTCAATCAGGTTTGCTATCAGGTCATCGGCAACGATCTGACTGTGACAATGGCCGCCGAGTCCGGACAGTTGCAACTGAACGCGATGGAACCTGTCGTTACCTACAACCTTCTGACATCACTAAAGATTCTGACCAACAGCATCCACGCTCTGACAGAAAAATGTGTTCAGGGAATTCAGGCGGATGCAGGGCGTTGCGCAGCACAACTGGACAACAGTCTGGTGCTTGCAACCGCCCTCGCCCCGCACATTGGATATGATGCTGCTGCGCACATCGCCAAACAGGCTTTGTTCACCGGCAAGTCGATCCGTGAAATAGCCTCGGATTGTGGGCTGGTGCCCACAGAAAAACTGGATAGCATCCTGTCACCGTCAAACATGATTAATCAGGAAGCGCTCTCATGAATCGATTGTATTTTTCACCAGCCTCGCCCTTCGCCCGCAAGGTCAGAGTTGCCGTTCTCGAAAAGGGTGTCGAAAACCTTGTTGAAGAGGTCGAGGTCGCGACCTCTCCTGTCGACACCAACGCCGAACTCGCGGCCCGTAATCCGCTGGGCAAGTTGCCCTGCCTTCAGCGATCCGACGGTCGCGTTATCTACGACAGCCGAGCGATCCTGCGATTTGTTGACAGCCTGAAGCCGGACGCCCCCCTTTATGAAAAGGGTGATGCAGAGTTCGACCGGCTGACCATCGAAAGCCTTGCCGAAGGCGTAATAGAGGCGGCCTTGCTATGCGTTTATGAGCGGCGGGTCCGGCCAGCGGATCAGGTGTCTCCGGCCTGGCTTGATGCGCAGGCGGAAAAGGCAAACCGTGCCCTTGATTGGTTCGAAGAACATGTCTCTGATACACTGGAGTCCAACTTCGACGCCGCCTGTATCGGGCTGGCCTGCGCGTTGGGCTATCTAGATTTCCGTCAACCCATCGGGGACTGGCGCCACGGTCGCCCGCAGCTTACCGCTTGGTACGAAACGGTATCCGGGCGTCCATCCCTTGTACAAACCCAACCAAGTTAACCAGAGGAGAACGCGATGAAGGTACTCGTGCCTGTCAAACGCGTGATTGACTATAATGTGAAGGTCCGCGTTAAAGCGGACGGTAGCGGTGTTGATCTCGCCAATGTCAAAATGTCGATGAACCCA
>NZ_JBQFRI010000005.1:0-342387 GCF_056537325.1 Ruegeria sp. CF5
AGAGGCCGAAGAGCGCGCGATGCATTTCCTGGAAAAGGTGAAAATCCCGGAACAGGCCGACAAGTATCCCGGCCAGCTTTCGGGCGGTCAGCAGCAGCGTGTGGCGATTGCTCGCTCGCTCTGCATGATGCCGCGGATCATGTTGTTCGATGAACCGACATCGGCGCTGGACCCCGAGATGATCAAAGAGGTGCTCGACACCATGATCGAACTGGCCGAGGAAGGCATGACCATGCTGTGTGTGACGCACGAGATGGGCTTTGCCCGTCAGGTCGCCAACCGCGTGATTTTCATGGACGCCGGTCAGATCGTGGAACAGAACGAACCCGAAGAGTTCTTCAACAACCCGCAGTCAGAGCGCACCAAGCTGTTCCTCAGCCAAATTTTGGGGCATTAAACAGCGACCGGGGCGAGCTCCGGCCTTCGAACATTCAGGAAAAGGCGGGGTTATCCTCGCCTTTTCTTATTTCAGCAACTCACGCGGGATAACGAAATCCAGCACTTCGCCGGTTTTCCATGCAACGTCAGACCATCTTTCAATATCGAACTGAATGATTGTTGTGGCGCATGTCGGGTAGTCAAAAAACCGCATGTGATCTGGTGGCTGTCGCACGATCCGACCTGCAAACTCGGCGATACCGGGATTATGGGACAACACTAAAACCACACTGCCTTTTGCGGTGGTCAGAGTGCGCAAAATCTGTCCCGGATCAGGATGATACAGATCGCGGGTGAATGTGACCTCTGAAGTCTCCAGTTCCATCTGTCGCCATGTTTCGTAAGTACGCAACGATGTGGAGCTTAGGACCTCGTCCGGGGTCCATCCCTTTTCCGCCAGCCATGTCCCGACAGCTTTGGCAGATACCCTCCCTCGCTTGTTCAGCGGTCGGTCATGGTCATCCAGCATGGGATTGTCCCAGCTGGATTTTGCGTGTCGGGTCAGAACAAGGATACGGGTCATATCGGATGAAATGCCTTCATATGATGGGCCGACTGTTCGGGGTTACGAGCGGCACCGGCACTGACCGGACATGCCAGTCGTGCGGCGCAGCCGTCGCTCATGCAGGATTGCCCTGCGGGCGTGTCCAGAAAGCTGTGGCAGGCGTCCAGATCGTAAAATTTATCGGTACTTAAAGCGCCGACAGGGCAGGCTGTGCTGCAAGGCGCCTCGCAGTTGATACAAGGCGAAGAGCCATTTGCATCGGGAATTTTCATTTCCTGCTCAAAATGCAGCGCCCCACGATAGGAGATCAACATTCCCACGGTGTCATGAACCATCGCGCCGACAGGGCTTTGGAAAGCACGCCCCGATTTCAATGCCCAGTCAATGAACGGCGTATAAGGGGGGCCGCCGAAAGGAAAATAGGCCCGGGCCCCCAGAGTTTCAGACATCTGGCCGATGACACGCAAAGACCACCTGTCGACCGGATCCGGCGACCCGTCCAGCCACTCAGGTGAAGCATTGAGCACTGACCAGAACCCCGCCCCCGCGCCCAGCAAAATCAGCGTACCGCCTTTCAGTTGGCTGGCTCGGCTCTTATCGGGATGCTGGGCTCCCATGACGATCAGACCGGATTCCCGCGCGGCCTTTTCAACGACCTCATAGGTCACTTGCGCTGAAAAGGCAGCGCGAGGCTCCACCCCAGCCGCGTTGGACGATCGTCCTGCCATTCTAACCCCACTGTCATCTTGTCGTGCCCTTCACCGGGCTGCGCTACATATGTGCCCATCATCCGGTCCCAGATGGACAATGCAAAGCCATAGTTGCTGTCATGTTCCTTTCTCAGCACTGAATGATGGACCCGATGCATATCCGGCGTCACCAGAACTCTACGTAACACCGTGTCGAGGGCCAGCGGGATTTTGATGTTCGAATGATTGAACAAAGCTGTTCCATTAAGAAGAACTTCAAAGATTACGACAGCCAATGCGGCTGGCCCCATCACATAAACCAGCCCGATCTTCAAAAACATCGACAGCGCGATTTCGACCGGATGGAACCGGACCGCTGTCGTCACGTCCATATCCCGGTCCGCGTGATGAACTCGATGCAACCGCCAAAGAAGCGGCACCTTGTGAGTGATCAGATGCTGCGCCCAGATCGCAAAATCGAGTATCAGGACTGACAACAGAATCTCGATCCAGACCGGCCAGCCCAATATGTTGAACAGCCCCCATCCGTTCCGGGAGGCGTCCAATGCTGCTCCGACGGCCAAAAGGGGCAGCCCAATAGCCATGACTCGCAAAAGCAGGGTGTTCAAAAGGGTGATTGACAGGTTTGTCAGCCAGCGGTTCCAGCGCGCGACCTTTCGGGCACGGCGCGGAGCCAGCGCTTCGCCTATGGCAAACGCAACGAAAAGCCCTAGGAAAATTCCCAGGCGGATGAATGCTTCCTGCTCCATGCATTCACGATTGACTATGTAAAGTCGCAGCGCAAGCCCAGCGCGCCGGATTGCTGTCAGTCCGGACGGATAAGCGAGCCTGCGCCATGCTCGGTATACAGTTCCAGCAGCACGGCGTTTGGAACTCGACCGTCCAATATGACCACGGCTCTGACACCGCTGTGCAAGGCATCCAGTGCTGTTTCGGTCTTGGGGATCATGCCGCCTGCAATTGTCCCCTCGCGGGTCATTTCCCTGATCTGACCGGCCTTCAGTTCGGTCACGACTTCACCGGCAGCGTTCTTGACGCCGGAAACGTCCGTCAGCAGCAGCAGGCGATCGGCCTTGAGTGCGGCCGCGATTGCACCGGCGGCGGTATCGCCGTTCACGTTGAACGTCTCACCGTCCCGACCTGTTCCCAGCGGAGCGATCACCGGAATCACGTCATGCGCGAACAGATCGTTCAGCAGTTTGGGGTTCATTTCGGACGGTGTTCCGACAAAGCCCAGCGACGGATCAGTCTGGTCGCATGTCATCAGGTTTGCGTCCTTGCCGGACAGTCCGACCGCGACGCCGCCCTGCGCGTTGATGGCCTGCACGATCCGCTTGTTGACCAGACCGGACAAGACCATCTCGACCACTTCCACAGTTGCCTGATCGGTCACACGCTTGCCGTTCACAAACTCTGACTGGATATCCAACTTGTCCAGCATCGCGTTGATCATCGGGCCGCCGCCATGAACGATCACCGGATTCACGCCCACATGGCGCATCAGCACCACATCGCGGGCAAAGCTCTCCATCGCTTCATCGCTGCCCATGGCATGCCCGCCCAGCTTGATGACCACAATGGCCCCGTCATATCGCTGAAGATAGGGCAGCGCGCTGTTCAAGGTGGCGGCGGTGGCGATCCAATCCCGGTTCATGTCTCGTGTCTTCATAGCTTGGGTCCCTTTGACCAACGGTGTTAGGACCTTTGAGCGGGGCTGCCAAGTGCGAACAGCGCTTTCGTGGTCGGGCGGCAAAAGCCCGGCTATTCCAGATGCGCGATAATCGAACGCAGAGTGGGAATACCGTCGCCTTTTTCGGAAGAGGTCAGCACGATTTCCGGAAAGGCCGCCGGGTGTTTTGACAACGCAGCGCGCACCTGCTCCAAAACCTTTTCGCGATCCTTCGCCTTGACCTTGTCAGCCTTGGTCAAAACACACTGAAAAGTCACGGCGCTGCTGTCGAGAAGCTTCATGATTTCATCATCAACGGGTTTCACCCCGTGCCGTGCGTCAATCAAGACAAAAGCACGTCGCAGGGTCTGGCGTCCGCTGAGATACTGCTTGAGCAGTTTTTGCCACTTCTCAACCACTTTGACCGGCGCATTGGCATAGCCATAGCCCGGCAGGTCCACCAGATACAGCTCGGGACCTTGGGTGAAAAAGTTGATCTCTTGCGTTCGACCCGGCGTGTTTGACGCCCGCGCCAACCCCTTGGTGCCGGTCAGGGCATTGATCAGGCTGGACTTGCCGACGTTGGATCGTCCGGCAAAACAGACTTCTAGCCGATCAGGGGCGGGCAGACCGGACATCGCAACCACACCTTTGACGAATTCGGATTCCCCGGCAAACAGCTTGCGCCCCGTTTCAAGCGCAATCTGGTCAGGGTCCTCAGCAAGTGAAAACGGCAATGACGTCATAGCGGTGTAACCTTGTCGCCAACGCGGATTGCACCGCCTTGTTTAACCTCGGCGCGAACCGTGAAATCCTGATGCCCCCAGGTGCCCAGAGCGCCCAGCGTATCAGCATCCCGAACGCCGGTATCAGGGTTAGCAGTAGTTGCGGCACAGCGATCCGTCCGCTCGCGGACATGAAAAACCGCCTCGCCGATCTGCACATCGCCGCCCAGCCAGTCGAACTCTTCCCAGACCGGCAGGCCATCAAACCAGATGTTCCCGCGCCATCTGTGAATGGAAAGATCACGGCCCAGTTTCTGCTCGACCGCGCGGTGCGAAGCCATGTTGCAAAGTGTGATTGACGGAAAATCGCTGTCCGTCATGCCGCGCCCGGGTACGCGAATGATCCGGGCCGATGCGGCCCGGTCAGCAGGCATCAACGGGTCGACCCAGTCCAGAAAAACCTGAACATCCCTGTCCGGATCAAAGGTCAGGTCGGGGCGTTTTGGATGGCTCAGCGTGACTTGCTCGCCGTTCAACTGCGCGGTCACTGCCATCAGTTCCGAAGCTTTGGAAACCCGGCTGAAGTTTCCGCAATTCACCCACTCGGTTCCGTCCGCCCGCGACATCTCATGCGCCACGGCCCAAACGCGATCCCCGGGCATGGTTTGCCCGGGGTTCACAATCACCTCCTCCAGGGCCTCGCGGCCATGGCTTTTGATGGGGTGCCGCCAGAGGCTGGTGACGGTGCCGCTCATTTGTCGTCCGTCTTGGGCGTTCGCTTGAAGCCGGATTTGATATTTCCGAACACGTCCGGCGTATAGCCCTGACTACGCATGATCAGATACTGCTGGGTGAATGTGATCGTGTTGTTCGCGATCCAGTAGACAACCAGTCCGCTGGCGAATCCGCCCAGCATGAACATGAACACCCACGGCATCCAGGCAAAGATCATCGCCTGTGTTGCATCAGTTGGCGCCGGATTCAGCTTTTGCTGCAGCCACATCGAAATACCCAGCAGCAGCGGCAGGATACCGATGAAGATCAGCGCCATCAGCGAGTCCGGTTGCGGCCCGGCCCACGGCAGCAAACCAAACAGGTTCATGATCGAGGTCGGGTCCGGCGCGCTGAGGTCCTGGAACGGTCCGAACCAGGGCGCCTGACGCAGTTCGATCGTGACAAAGATCACCTTATACAGCGAGAAGAAGATCGGAATCTGCATCAGGATCGGCAAACAGCCAGCGGCCGGGTTTACCTTTTCCTTTTTGTACAGCTCCATCATGCCCTGCTGCATCTTCTGGCGGTCGTCGCCAGCGGCCTCTTTCAGGGCCTCCATCTGCGGCTGCAACTCCTTCATCTTCGCCATCGAGACATAGGATTTGAACGCCAGAGGGAACAGGATCGCCTTGATGATCAGGGTCAGGCCGATGATCGACCAGCCCATGTTGCCAATCAGCTGGTTCAGGTTGTGCAGCAGCCAGAAGATCGGCTTGGTCAGGAAAAAGAACCAGCCCCAGTCGATGCTGTCGATGAATTTCTGCACACCGTCTGCCTGATACTCGCGAATGGCTTCCCATTCCTTGGCACCGGCAAACAGACGGGTCGTAACCTCGGCTGTCTCACCCGGCGCTACCGTCAGTGTCGGCAAAACGGTTTCGGTCTGATAAATCTTGCGGCGGTCGTCGAATTTCGCAGCCGCCTTAAAGGCCGAACCGGATTCAGGGATCAGCGTAGTCATCCAGTAGTGGTCGGTAAATCCGATCCAACCGTTTTCCTTGACCTGAAATACCTCGGCCTGCGCACGTTCATTCGGATCAATGTCGAAATCGCGCACATCGCCATAATCGATTTCGGTCAGTGTCCCGTCAGCCATGCCAATCACGCCCTCATGCAGAATGAAGAAGTTCTTCAGCTCGGGCAGATCAGCATCTTCGCCAATGCCGTGGCGGGCCAGAATGCCATACGGGGCCATGCCAACCTCGGCCTGAGACGTGTTTTCGACCGATTGCGTGACGGTGAACATGTAATCTTCGTCGACCGAGATGGTGCGGCGGAACAGCTGACCCTTGCCATTGTCCCAGCTCAACGTCACGGGGCTGTCTACGCCCAATGTCTCGCCCTGTTCCACAGACCACAATGTGTTCGGTCCGGGTACTTCCGATCCGGTTACACCCGCTCCGGGGGCCCAGCCGTAAAGGGCATAATAGGCGGATTCCGAACCAACCGGCGAAAGAAGCTCCACAATCGGGGAATCCTCGGCCAAGGAGACCTTGTAGTCTTTCAGCGACAGTTCATCGATCCGACCGCCGGACAGAGACAGACTACCAGTCAGGCGCGGGGTGTCGATCTGGACGCGCGGCGCTTCTGCGTCCGGTTCCGTCTCGGCCGTGACCGAGGATGCCTCGCCCAACGTGTCAGTGCCGGTGGCACTGGGTGTCTGAACCTCGTTGCCTTCCGAGGCGCTGATCACGCTATCTTCAGGGGTCGTCGTTTGCTCCGGCGGTGGGAACAGCACGAACCAAACAAGGATCACGAGAAAGCTGAGCACGGTTGCAAGGATGAGATTCTTGTTCTGATCGTCCATCTGGGACAGCCACCTTGAGCATTGAAAGACACCGGTGGGTTCAACAGAGTGCAGGCCCAAAGGTCAAGCAGAATCGCCCCCAAAATGTACGGACCGAGCGTTCAGTTGTTTCTTCTTTGAATGTGTCAGCCCATTTTGCGCCCAATTTCAGGGGTTTTGGCCAGTTTTGCCTGATATGCCACGATCCAGCCACTTGTCTGGTCGAACGGCATTGGTTTGCCGATTCCAAAGCCTTGAACGTGTCGACACCCAAGCTGGCCCATCAGCGCGTGTTCGCCCGGCGTTTCGACGCCTTCCGCCAGTGTTTCAAGCTTCAGCTGTTCGGCCATCGTCAATATGGCACTGATCAGCTGTTGCTGCGTGGGGTCCTGATCCGCTTTGGTGACAAAGGACCGGTCGATCTTGATCCGCGACACATCAAAACGTTTGAGGGACGCAATCGAAGCGTGCCCTGTGCCAAAATCATCCAGATCGATATAGCAGCCGATTTTGGCAAGCCCTGTCACGGTGCGCGAAATGACGTCGTCAGGCGCATAGGAGAACACAGTCTCAAGGATTTCAACAGCCAGCCGGTCCGGCGTCAGGTCGAAACGGTCAAGCTCCCATTGCAGACGTTCGGCCAGCCCTGGATCACGCAATTCTTCCGCTGAGAAATTCACACCAGCCCGAGGTATGCACAAACCAGCCTGGTCCCATGATTTCAGGGCCGAAAATACCTGATGGCGCATTGTCTGGCCAAGTTGCCCCATCAACCCCGCCTGCTCAATGAGCGGCAGAAACGTCTGCGGGCCCAATACGCCTTTTGTCGGGTTTTCCCAACGCGCCAATGCCTCGAAACCAGTAATTCTGCCAGTATCTGTAGACACCTGCGGCTGAAACCATGGCCGAATCTGCCCGGCGGCAAGAGCGATCTGGATTTCGTTACACAAGTCACCCTGAACAATAGTGCGGCGGCGTGTTTCCTTCGAAAAGGCCCGGATTGTAGAAGGTCCGTGACTGCGGGCCTCCGACAGCGCCAGTCTCGCTGCCTCCAGCCACTCCTTTCCCGTGTGATCAGGGGCATCACTGCTCAAGCAAAACCCAACCGAACACGAAACATAGAGCTTCAGGCCATTCAGATTTGTGGGTTCTTCGACAGCGCTTTGCATGCGCCCTGCCAGTTGGATACAAGCCTCCAAGTCAAACTTCGGTGACGCTGCGGGGCAAACTGCGATCCTGTTTCGGTCAAGCCGGGTGATCAAATCCTGATTGCGCAGAACTGACAAAAGTCTTTGACCACACTGTTCGGCCACAAGGTCCGCGGCCGCCAAACCGTGTCGCCCTTCGATCTTTCGAAGGTCTTCGAGTTCCAGAAGGAAGCAGGCGGAACTTTGCCCGGCCCTGGTAGCCTCTTCCCTTCGACGGTCCACTTCGGAATAAAATGCGTCGGCTTGTACAAGACCATTCGTGGAAACGGGCCGCATGGGTGGTTGCCTGCCCCAGTCGCTGAATGCGCCCGAGCCCGCAAACAGCAAAGGCAGCCCCAGCGCAACAATCACAAGAACGGGTTCGCCACCCAGCCAGAACGCAGCCAGAGCCAGGGCGGGAACAAACGCCAGAATTTGCGGCCCGGCCACAAGTGATAGGATCCGGGCCTTGATCTGGGTAATTGGTGAGTTTTTCCACATCGGTTTCAACGGCCCTCAGCCAGCGCATCGCACGCACTGGTCAACCTTAGGAAACCAATATGAGTCGGTCGTTAACGCAACTGGGGAATTTCGTCCGAATTTTCGCTTATTTTTTCGGGACTGAGTGTCAGGCCCTGAAAATCGAACAGTTTCTCATCCAGCAGGTGCGATGGGCGGGCATTGGTCAAAGCGCGGAACATGACCTGGCGGCGGCCCGGAGAGTTCTTTTCCCACTGATCCAGAATCTGTTTGACCTGTTGCCGCTGCAGACCATCCTGACTGCCGCACAAATCGCAGGGAATGATTGGGTAGTTCATCGAGGTGGCGAATTTCTCGCAATCAGCCTCGGCGACATGGGCCAATGGGCGATAGACGAACAGGTCGCCTTCTTCATTCACCAGCTTGGGCGGCATGGTTGCCAGGCGGCCACCATGGAAAAGGTTCATGAAAAACGTCTCAAGGATGTCGTCGCGGTGATGTCCCAGAACCACTGCTGAACAGCCTTCTTCTCGGGCGATCCGATACAGGTTGCCACGACGCAGGCGCGAACACAGGGCGCAATAGGTGCGCCCCTGCGGAACCTTGTCCATAACGACCGAATAAGTATCCTGATATTCAATCCGGTGCGGTACACCCATCCTCTCTAGAAACTCGGGCAAGACGGTTGCGGGAAATCCCGGCTGACCCTGATCCAGATTGCAGGCCAGCAGCTCGACCGGCAGCAGGCCACGCCACTGCAACTCGTGCAGGACCGCCAGCAGGGTATAGCTGTCCTTGCCGCCAGACAGGCAAACAAGCCATCTGGCGCCGCGTTCGACCATGCCATACTGGTCAATTGCTTCGCGGGTCTGACGCACGATGCGTTTGCGCAGTTTCTTGAACTCGGTGGTCGAGGGCGCGCCTGCAAAGAGCGGATGGATATCGTCGGCTTCGTCGAACATGGCCCGCCTCTACAGGAGTTGCCTTTAACGGGCAAGAGTGCCGCGCCGGGGGTTTCTAGGCCACCAGCCGATCAAGAATTGTCCGCGTGTCCAGACCAGAGACTGCGCCGGGCACCCGCCCACTATCGCCCGCGATGCGGGTTGCAATAAAGCCGTCGGCAATCGCGCCGGGCGCATGGCGCAGCAGAAGCGAACCTGTCAGCAACAGGGCCGTGCGTTCGGCAAACCACCGCGCTTCGGCTTCAGGCGGCAGGGTGGGCCAGCGTGCCTGATGTGCCTTCAACGCCTCGTCGAACCGGTGGTCGACGCCCGATCCGGCAGCCAGTTCTGCACGCAACACATCCGCAGCCAGCGGCTCGCGTGCAAGGCTGCGCAGGATGTCCAGACAGATCACGTTTCCCGACCCCTCCCAGATACCGTTGAGCGGGGCCTCGCGATAAAGCAGGGGCATGGGTGTATCCTCAACGTAACCCATGCCGCCCAACACCTCCATCGCTTCGACGGTGACAACGGGGCACCGTTTGTTGGCGAGGAACTTGGCCAGCGCGACGCCGATACGTGCGAAGGCATTTTCCTCGGCTGTGTTTGCGTCAAACGCCTGCGCGATACGCAGCCCCAGAGTCAGCGCACCTTCCCAGTCCAGCGTCAGGTCGGCCAGAACAGAACGCATCAGCGGCTGATCGATCAAACGCCGTTGAAAGGCGCTGCGGTGGCTGACCCAGTGATGTGCCTCGACCAGTGCGGCGCGCATCAGGCCGGCGGGGGCCATCGCTGTATCGAGACGAGTGTGATGCACCATTTCTATGATGGTGCGCACTCCCGCTCCTTCATCGCCCAGCTGGAAGGCCAGCGCGTCGTGGAACTCTACCTCGGACGAGGCGTTCGATTTGTTCCCAAGCTTGTCTTTCAGCCGCATGAGATGAATGGCGTTGCGTTCACCGTCCAGCCAGCGGGGCAGAAGAAAACAGGTCAACCCGCCCGGTGCCTGCGCCAGTGTCAGAAACCCGTCGGACATCGGGGCCGAGCAGAACCATTTATGCCCTTTCAGCCGCCAGTGCTCACCGTCGCGTGCAGCCACGGTCGTATTGGCACGCACATCCGAGCCGCCCTGCTTTTCCGTCATTGCCATACCCAGAGTGGCGCTGGATTTGTCGCCTATGGGTCTGACCGCAGGGTCATACGATCGTGCGGTAAGTTTGGGTCGCCAAATCGCGGAAACCTGATCGCTGGCGGCAAGCGCCGGTACCGATGCATATGTCATTGTCAGCGGGCAGCAATGTCCGGGCTCGACCTGACTGGCCATGTAAACCATGGCGGCATGGGTCACGTGTCCGCCCGGCTGACCGTCCCACGCGACAGACGCATATCCGGCAGATTGGCTGGTCTGCATGACCTTGTGATACGACGGGTGAAACCGCACCTCATCCAGACGGCGGCCCCCAGCGTCGAACAGCCGGAGTTCCGGTGGGTGCCGGTTGGCGTCCCGACCGGCCTCGCGCAATTCTGTCTGGCCCAGTGTCTGACCGTAGTTTGCCAGAGGTTCGATACGCCCCCGGGTACGCGCGACGCCCTCTCGAAGAACGGGGTCCGACGTCCAGAGATTACCGTTGCCCCGCTCTGGCGGCTGGTTGTGAACGTCGTGAGTTGGCAGGCTGTGACGGGCAGCTGATTTCATTGAGACCTCGGGAATTGTTGTCTCAGGTTTTCAGAGGGCCGCCATGCTGGTCAAGTTTGACGGCCCGTCACGCACCGCATCAGGGCCGGTCTTGGGGATTGTCGTTGTTGACTGGCCCCGGTACCGGGTCATATCCGTCGCCGCCCCAAGGATGGCAGCGACCGATGCGTCTGGCCGCAAGCCAGGACCCTTTGAACGCGCCGTGCTTTTCCAGCGCCTCCAGCGCATAGGCCGAACAGGTCGGCTGATATCGGCAATTAAATCCAACCCACGGGCTGAAAAGTAGCCGGTAGGCCCGCACGGGAACAGCCAGGATATGTGCCAGCAGAGTCATTTTCGCTTGTCGTGCAATTTGCGCAGCGCATATCTCAGATCGTCCAGCAACTGGTCATAGCGCCGGGATGCGGTTGCTTCGGCTTTTCCGATCAATACGTAATCCCAGCCGTCATGCCCCAGAACCGGCAGGACAGCACGGGCGGCCTCACGCAGCCTGCGTTTGGCGCGATTGCGCGCCACCGCATTGCCCACCTTCTTTGAACAGGTGAACCCAACCCGAATGCCAGATGCCTCGTCGGGAGCGCGCCTGCGGGCCTGTACCATCATCGAGGCCGTCCCCTGCCGCCGCGCACGCGCGGCCTTCAGGAAATCGGACCGGTTTTTTAGAACGGTCAGAGTTTCGGGCGCGCAAACGGACGCCGCCGGGGGCGTATCCCCGGGTTGGTCAGTACCATCCACAGGGGCCTCCGGCGGCGTCATTTTCGTCAGAACGTCAGTCGGTGGCGGCTTACGCGCTCAGCGACTTGCGGCCGCGTGCGCGACGTGCGTTCAGAATCTTGCGGCCAGCCTTGGTGGCCATGCGCGCGCGGAAACCGTGGCGGCGTTTGCGAACCAGGTTCGAAGGCTGATAGGTGCGTTTCATCGCTCCGTCTCCAATCTCTTGCGGTCGGGTTCGGCGCGGATTCGCCTGCCCGTGGTGTTCGAAGTCCGTCCTCTACTGGCAAGCGCGCAGTAAGTCAAACCCTCTGAGCCCGCTTTTCGGTGTCTTTTGCAACAAAAACCGCCTGCTTGCCCGGCAAAGGTTTCAAAACCGTGTTTTGTGGCTGCAAACACTCACATTTTTGACCGGACACTTCAAGGCGACGTGAAGTATCTGTTGCTTGCTGCAGCATGGGCGCATGTTGGTGAACAGAATGAATCGACAAAAGCCGAATGATCAGATGAGCAACACGACTCACATGCCCCGCCGCAGGCTGGCCCGTCACATACCGCTGTTGGCAATTATTGCTGCCGCCCTGATCGGCTTTTTTACGCTTGGCGATTATCTGACATTCGAAACCCTGCGCGATAATCGCGAGGCGCTTCTGGCATGGCGTGACGCTAATTATTGGTCGATGGCCGCCGCCTTCATTGCCGTATATATCGTGATCGTCGCGTTCTCTTTGCCTGGGGCGGCGGTTGCGTCCATGACCGGCGGGTTTCTGTTTGGATTATTCGCAGGCACCCTGTTCAATGTATTTGCCGCTACCGTCGGGGCGTCTGCCATATTCCTGGCCGCGCGCTGGGGGCTGGGTGAGGCATTGACTGCACGGTTGGAAGCATCCGAAGGCACGGTAAAGAAGCTTAAGGATGGACTAAGAGAGAACGAAATCTCTGTCCTGTTCCTGCTTAGGCTTGTGCCGGTGGTGCCGTTCTTTGTCGCCAATCTGGTTCCGGCGCTGGTTGGCGTGAAGTTCCGCAATTTCCTGCTGACGACTGCGCTGGGCATCATCCCCGGTGGTATCGTCTATACTTGGATCGGCGTCGGACTTGGCGGTGTTTTCGATCGCGGCGAGACACCGGATGTTTCGCTTTTGTGGGAACCGTTTATCATCGGACCGATCCTGGGGCTGTGCGTGCTGGCCGCCCTGCCTATCCTTATCAAGACCTTGCGCGGCCGGAAGGAAACCTGACCCATGAAAAAGATCAAGACCGACATCCTGGTGATCGGGGCCGGGTCCGGTGGGTTGTCAGTGGCTGCAGGCGCCAGCCAGATGGGTGCGGATGTGACCCTGCTGGAAGGCCATAAAATGGGTGGCGACTGCCTGAATTTCGGCTGCGTCCCGTCCAAGGCGTTGATCGCAAGCGGTAAGGCTGCCTATGCGCAAAGTCATTCAGCCAGATACGGGATCGCGGATGCGGAGCCAAAAGTCGATTATGCTGCGACCAAGGATCATGTGCAGGATGTGATCGCGCAAATCGCCCCAATGGACAGCCCGGAAAGGTTCGAAGGATTCGGTGTTCGGGTGATCCGCGAATACGGCTCGTTCCTGTCTCCGACTGAGGTACAGGCCGGAGATCACACTATATCGGCGCGCCGCATCGTGATCGCCACCGGTTCCTCGCCGCTGGTCCCGCCGATCCCCGGTCTGGACAAGGTCCCCTATTTCACAAACGAGACCATTTTTGACCTGCGTGAAAAGCCTGAACATCTTCTGATCATCGGCGGCGGGCCGATCGGGATGGAGATGGCGCAGGCCCACATTCGTCTGGGATGCAAAGTGACGGTTATCGAGGGGCTGCAAGCCCTGGGCAAGGATGACCCCGAAGCTGCCTCTGTCGTGCTGTCTGCTCTGCGCGAGGAAGGCGTCGATATTCACGAGCAGTCGATGGTGGCGCAGATTCGCGGTGAGGCCGGTGCAATCGAGGTTGTGACTCAAAACGGAGACATCTTTGCAGGCACGCATCTTTTGCTGGCGGCAGGTCGAAAGGCAAATATCGAACGCCTGAATCTGGAAGCGGCAGGCATCGACAGAACAAAAAACGGGATCAGAACGGATGAGGCGCTGCGCACTTCGAACCGTAAAGTCTATGCCATTGGTGACGTCGCAGGCGGTCTGCAATTCACGCATGTCGCGGGTTATCAGGCCGGGGTGATCATTCGCTCTGCTGTGTTCGGGCTGCCGGCAAAGGCAAAGACGGCGCATATTCCCTGGGCTACATATACTGACCCCGAACTGGCGCAGGTCGGATTGAGCGAAGAGCAGGCACAGGGGCAATACGGTGACAAGCTCGAGGTTGCCCGTTTCGACTATCACCACAATGATCGCGCCGTGGCCGAGCGTAAAACCACCGGCTTCATCAAGGTCATGGTGGTCAAGGGGCGCCCGGTGGGTGCCACAATCGTGGGGCATCAGGCGGGCGAACTGATCAACTTGTGGTCGCTGGCGCTGGCCAATAACCTGAAGATGGGCCAGATCGCGGCGATGGTGTCGCCCTACCCGACGATCGGAGAGCTTAACAAACGCGTGGCGGGTGCTTATTTCTCGCCAAGGCTGTTTGAGAATCAGACGGTTAAACGAGTGGTCAGGTTCGTCCAGCGCTGGATTCCCTGATCGGAAAAGGAGCGTAATTTGAACTCGCTTTCGGGACGATTTCTGATCCTGACGACGGTCTTCGTGATGTTGGCCGAAGTTCTGATCTTTGTCCCGTCGATTGCGCGATTCCGCGAAGATTTCCTGTTGAACCGTCTGGAACGGGCGCAAATCGCGTCGCTCGCACTGCTGGCCGACGACATGCTCGCCGAAGAGCTTGAGGCTGAATTGCTGGAAAATGCCGGGGTCTACAACGTCGTGCTGCGCCGTGACGAGGTGCGCCAACTGATGTTGTCCTCACCTATACCGGATCAAATTACACAGACCTACGATCTGAGAATGGCCGGCGCATGGGTGCTGATCCGCGACGCGCTCAACCGGTTCTTCAAGCCCGAGAACGAGATCATTCGCGTGATCGGTGAACCGGTACGGGACGCTGGTCTGCTGATCGAAGTGACGATGGATACCGATCCGTTGCGAATGGCGATGATCGATTACGGGCTGAGAATTCTGCTTTTGTCGCTTGTCATCTCGATCATCACTGCCTTTTTCCTGTTTCTTGCGGTCCGCGCCTTTTTGGTTCGGCCGATCAAGGGCGTGGTCGGGTACATGCAAAGATACGCGCGCGCACCTGAGGATGTCCGCGGCATCATCCAGCCACAGGCCGGAGTGACCGAGCTGCGCGAGGCCGAGGAAGCCTTGCAGATGCTGCAGACCCAGATCACCCATGCCCTAAAACAACGCGAGCGGCTGGCCCAGCTTGGCGGCGCAGTCGCTAAAGTCAGTCATGATCTACGCAACATCCTGACATCCGCGCAGCTTTTCACCGACCGGATCGAAGCCAGCGAAGATCCGTTGGTACGCCGGATGGCGCCCAAGCTGGTGAACTCCATTACCCGCGCGGTCTCACTCTGCGAAAGCACGCTGGCATTTGGTCGCGCCGAGGAACCGGCGCCTACCCTGTCGATGGTACCCTTGCGGCCTATTGCCGAAGATGTCGCAGCGAGCGAGAGGCTGGCACTGGCCGATGGCTGTGTGACGATTGATAACGAAGTGCCAGAGGACTTGATCATCCGGGCCGATCCCGAGCAGATGTTCCGGATCATCATGAACCTCGTCCGAAACGCCCGGCAGGCCCTAGTGGCGGCGGGCAAGCCGGGCCAGATCACCGTTGCTGCCTGTGAGCATGGGACAGACTGGTGCATCGAGGTGCGTGACACCGGACCCGGCCTGCCCCCCAAAGCGCAAGAGAATCTGTTCACTCCGTTTCAGGGTGGCGTGCGCAAGGGCGGCTCGGGTCTGGGGCTGGCAATTTCCTCGGAACTGGTGCGCGGCCACGGTGGGGAACTGGTTCTCAAGAACACCGGACCCGAGGGAACGACCTTTGAAATAAGGCTCCCGCAGGGTGACATGACTTTTTGAGAGAATTTTGAAGAATCGGCTTGCGCACCACTGACGCTGAGTCTAAACAGCGCCTCACCAACGCGGACCGATAGCTCAGCTGGATAGAGTACTTGACTACGAATCAAGGGGTCGGGGGTTCGAATCCTCCTCGGTCCGCCACTAATTCAAAAAAACGCGCGCAAACTCAATGAGTTGCGCGCGTTTTTTGTCTAACTGGACCTGCGGGTTGGACAATTTTCTCCCAACGAGTTTTCGTCGCTTTTTGAGAAACGCACGGCTGAATTTCGAAAATTTTCCTTTTCATGTGTGTACGGGTCGCTGTCTGCAGGTTTCGATCGGTTCATGCGCTGGCGCGCAGTGGATGCCTTTGACCTTTCATGCAGTTTCAGGACCACATGGCACCCTCCATTGGTTGGTTCGTCGGTTTTGGGCTGGGTTCGATTTAAACCGAAAACGCAGCCGGACTGGATACCGGATTGAGGACTCAAAACCAATGGGACTGGAAGGAGACAGACCTTCAGCAATCGTTCGCGATACAACGCATCAATGACCGCTGCGCGGGACGGAGCTGACTTTGGACCTGTTGATCTAAAGGTCCGCTTCTCAACCAGAGGTCTATCGATTGCCTTGAGTAACCCTTCCCATGAATCCGCATCGACGATAGCCTCTTGAACATGAATAAACCTGTCGTACTTCGAGGCTATCAATTCAGTGTTTACAACCGCATCGCGCGGATAGCGCTACACGAGAAAGGCGTTTCCTACGAAACTGAGGAAATCGATCCTTTTGCGGAAGACGTTCCAGAGCACTACATGCAGCGGCAACCATTCGGTCGCGTCCCGGTTTTGAGCCACGGCAAATTCGATGTTTATGAGACTTCGGCTATCGGTCGTTATATTGACGCGGCGTTCGAAGGTCCTCGATTAGTTCCCCTTGAAGTCGAATGCCTTGCTCGTTTGGCGCAAATTGTCTCCATCGTTGACAGTTACGGCTACCGTCCAATGGTCCGACAGGTTTTTGCTCACAGGGTCTTCGGCCCTGCGCTCGGAAAAGAAAGTGACGAGGCCGAGATCAAAATTGGGTTGGCGGCATCGCGTACCGTTCTTCAAGCGCTTGAGACAATGGCAACAGAAGCGCATGTCCTCGATAGACAGACATTCACGCTCGCTGATTGTCACCTCGCGCCGATGTTGGGTTACTTTGTTCAGGCACCTGAGGGAGAAGCAGCCCTCCGCAATTATAGTCGTTTATCCGCTTGGTGGGGTTGGGCATCTGAGCGGGCAAGCGTCGCCGAAACTGATCCCGGGCTGCCAGTCAACCAGATCGGATAAATTAGTCGTTCGCGCAGACTTCAGCATCGGTCAAGTTGGGCTAATCGCTGACGTTCTCTGCATACAAGATCAAAGGCTGCAATTGACGGACTGAAGTGGAGGTTCGTTGGATCCGCTGATGATCCGACCACTCAACCAGAGATCGCTTCACTTAAAACCGCTTCAGAGATGTTCGCAGTTTGGTACGACGCTGTCATTCATCCGGTGGTTGCGAAAACCTGCCATTCGAGATTCGGTTCGGCGAAGATCACAATGCGCGACGAATCTTGAATTCGCTGCATTAGAACAAATGGTGGCTATCGTTGAGCAAACTGTCTTTTTCCCGCATGCCAACAGAATTCGTACGCGTCATTATCTTGGGACGTCAGTATCAGCGGTAAGTTAGAAGATAACACAAACGTATTCTCTAACGAATCCGCATGAAACCTAAGGTTCCTAAATCCTGTCATGCGAGCGGATGAACCTCGCTGACACGAAAGGAAACTTCATGAACTCTTTGAACGTTAAAAAACTGGTTGTTGCCGGTGCATCTGGCCTTGCGCTTCTGGCACTGTCAACGCTCGCATTCGCTGAGCCGGTTGGATCAGAAAAGGTGATTTCGCCATCAGTTCCCTTCGCGAAAGCAATGGAGATCGCGACAGGGGTCGCAGAAGGCAACTTGGTGGCACTCGAAGTGGACCACTATGGCGACAGCCCGATCTACGTTGCCGAACTTGAGAGCACCACAACTCACACGATGCTGCAGATCGACGGCGTGTCTGGCGAGGTGCTTGCGAACAATACGATTACAGCAGCGTCAGCAGAAGCGTTGCACGCGATGTTGGAAGAGCTTGATCACGATGGCCACGACGATGGCGATGATCATGGGGCCGAGCACGATGGCCACGAAGATGATCATTAAGGCCTAAACTTACCAGGAGGCAGCATATATGTTGCCTCCTGAAATTATCGCGGGTGTGATCAGGGTGAAGATACTACTACTCGAAGACAATTCGGAGATCACTCAGTGGGTCGAGAAGGGTTTAGGCGACGCAGGGCATACCGTGGATTGTTTCGGTAACGGACCTGATGCTCTTTTTGCAGCAACCACCCGTAGCTATGACGTACTTATCCTCGACCGGATGGTGCCTGAACTTGATGGATTGTCGGTTCTCAAGGCCTTGCGCGCCGCCAAAAACACAACGCCTGTATTGATACTGACTGCCCTAAATGAAGTGTCAGATCGTGTCGAAGGATTGGAAGCCGGTGCCGACGACTATCTTGCCAAACCCTTTGCCATTAGTGAGTTGTCTGCTCGGATAGCTGCGCTTGGCCGCCGGGCCCCTTCGGTATCGTCAGGCGAAGAGACGACTTTGAAATATGAGGGCCTTGAACTGGATTTACTTGCCCGATCCTGTCGCCGAGATGGACAACTGATCGAGCTTCACGCCAAGGAAATCCGCTTGCTAGAGGTTTTCATGCGCAACAAAGGTCGGGTTATGACTCGCTCTATGCTTCTCGAAAAAGTTTGGGATATAAACTTCGATCCTGAAACAAATGTTGTGAATACAAATGTAAGCAGGCTGCGCAATAAGATAGACAAACCGTTCAAAACTTCCTTGCTGAAAACGGTTCGCGGGGCGGGATATGTTTTCGGCGCTTAGAAACTTTCTTCGCATGAGCGCATTGCGGAATTCCCTGCTTCTTGCTGCAGTGTTTCTTGCAATCATGCTTGTCGCAGGCAGCATATTGCGGTTCGAGCTGACGCGGCAGGCCTACGATGCGATTGATGACGATTTGGCTTTGAGCGCCCAGAGTTTCGACTTTGGCGCGCCAACGTCCAACGCACAGCACGGGAATCTGAACGCTGCACATATCGGCATATCAGTCGGATTTATCTCCAATGCAGGTGAGAATTTTGGACCAATCAAAAGCAGTGTTTTTGAGACACTGGGGTTTCAGAACCTGACCAGGTCAGAGCTCTTTTCCAAGATGGGTTCTATTGCGGCCGAACTGGATGATGTCGAAGATCACGACGACCACCATGAATGGGAAGATGATCCCAAACTTTGGAGAGTTTTGGTCGAAAACGCTCGTGAAGGTCGGCTGGCGGTCTTCACACCTATTCATGAAGTCGAAGACACGCTGGAATTGCTACCCAAAATTATGTGGCCGATCGCAATTGTGACCGTGATCGCGACTCTGATAGTTGGAGCTATTCTTGGACTGGTTCAACAGCGACGCATCAACAAGGTGCAAAACGCATTCGAACAGATCGCAAGTGGGAATCTTGACTACCGGATTGAACAGCAATCCTCGCGCGATGATATGGACGATCTGATGCATGGGTTCGATATCGCCGCGGCGCGATTGGAAGCCTCCGTCCAACAGATGAGGGATTTTTCTCGTAACGTGGCGCACGAGCTACGGACGCCGCTGAGCGAGCTACATCTTGCATTGGAGAGCATCGAGGATGGGCCGGAGCAGGAGTTGGCGATTGCCAGAGCGGACAAAGTGTTGCGCACGTTTGATGCAATCCTGCGCATATCGCGTTTGTCGGCTGGTACGGACCGTTCTCATATGGAACCCATAAACTTGGACGAATTGGCACAGCAGCTCTATGACCTCTATGCCGACAGCGTGGATGAGGCTGGGCAATCATTGCAACTGAACTTAGGGAATTCCAAAGTTATTGTCGGGGATCGTCAGCTTTTGCTGCAGCTAGGGTCAAACTTGATTGAGAACTCAATAAAGTATGCAGACGATAGCGCTGAAATTTCAATCCGGACAGATGACAAGAGTTTAACCTTTTCAGACACCGGGCCTGGCATTCCGGCAAAGGACCGAGCGAAGGTTCTTCAGCCGTTGTTTACATTGGATGGATCCCGCTCGAGGCAAGGAAGCGGGTTGGGGTTGGCACTCGCAAAAGCAATAGCAGATCACCACAACGCGGTCTTGAAGCTGGACGAGGCAAAATCCGGTGGGCTGAAGGTATCTCTTTTCTTTTGAGGATATCCAGGCAGGCGGTAGTCTTTCGATGCGGCGACGCGTTTCAGCCGGTCAATGAGTGCGGGATGATTTGCGTGTATTTGCGGTTTAATCGTATTAGCCGAGATAACCCCCGGGAGGGGATTTAACAAGGCTGCAGAGGCACCTGTAAGCGTGAGAGCAGTTCAAAGATATACGCAAAACGCGACGGCACCATTGAAGCGGCCTTTGCCGGTGAGCACGGTTGGTTCTGGCGCAACCGCGACTCTGGTGATGTATCCGTGATGGTACAAGTCCGCGGTGACTACAGCGAGGTCATCGAATAAGCAGATCCGGCCGCCGCACAGATATCTTGTGCGGCGGCTCTTTTTGCGCCGTTCGGCTCCTTTAGGGATGTCTGATAATCCGCTGCCCGCAGTGCTACTCGGGTGCGTTCTTCAGTGACGCCATCAGGTTGTGGAACTTTTCCCCCTGCACAGCGACATGTGAGCGCAATGCACTTGCTGTTTCCTCGGGATTGCCATTGTCGAGAGCACGCACAATGTCTTCATGCTCGGACATCGACTGTGCCATGCGGCCCCGAAACCGAAGCTGTTGCCGCCGGAAAGGTTTGAGCCGTCTGTGCAGCTTGGACGCTTCCTGTTCCAAAAACGAATTGCCGGACTGGTTATATATGATTCGATGAAACCGCTCGTTTTCCAGGTAGTATGTGTCCGGGTCTCCGGCATCGACAGCCTCCTGACATCTCGCGTTGGCGTCAGTTAGGTCTTTCAATGCTCCATCTGAGATACGCATAGCAGCAAGTCGACCGCAAACAGCTTCGAGCTCGGCCATGACCTCGAACATTTCCATCAGCTCCACCGGACCGGGCTGCCGAACAAAAGCTCCCCTGCGCGGAATGAGGTCGACCAGCCCCGACAGGGCAAGCCTCTGAAATGCTTCTCGAAGTGGTGTTCTTGAAACGCCGAATTGCTCGGCCAGTTTGACTTCATCCAGACGGTCACCGTCCGAAAATGTCCCGTCAAAGATCAGCTCTTCCAAATCCTGAGCAATGGTGTCGGCAAGTCTTTGGTCCATAGGATTCTGTTTTACTCACGAAAGGGTGATAACTCAAGATTCCAAATCTTGTATACAAAAATGTTGACTTAAAAAACATAACCACCCTATGCTTCTGCTCATCCCCGGCAAGCCCGGGTTTGGAAAAGGGAGGAGAAAATGAAAGCCATGTTCAAAACAGCCGTTGCTGCTGTGGCGCTTGCATCTGCGGGTACATTGGGATCCGCAGAGGAGCTACGCCTGTCTCATCAGTGGTCGAACAAGGACATTCGGCATCAGGTCGCACAGATCGTTGCGGATGAGGTTGCTGCGGCGGATGTCGATTTGGAAATCAAGATTTTCGGCTCAAAATCGTTGTTCAAACCGCGCGAGCAGTACAAGCCGCTTAGCCGGGGGCAGTTGGATATGACGGTTCTGCCACTGTCCTATGCCGGTGGTCAGCAACCTGCTTACAATCTGACCCTGATGCCCGGTCTTGTGAAAAATCACGATCACGCAGCACGTCTGGCCGACTCGCCCTTCATGGAAGCGCTTGAGGCCAAGATGGCCGATGATGACGTGATGGTTCTGGTCCACGGTTATCTGGCTGGCGGCTTTGCAGGAAAAGACAAGTGCATCACCAAGCCCGAAGACGTGGCCGGTCTACAGACTCGAGCGGCAGGCAAGTCATTCGAACAGATGCTGGCCGGCGCCGATGCCTCGATCGCCTCGATGGCGTCATCGGAAATCTACAACGCCATGCAGACCGGTGTTCTGCAGGCGGCCAATACCTCGTCCTCGTCCTTTGTCAGCTATCGTATCTACGAGCAGGTCAGCTGCTATACCCCCGCTGGAGATGTAGCGCTGTGGTTTATGTATCAGCCATTGCTGATGAACAAATCCACCTTTGAAGGGCTTAACGAAGATCAGCAGGCCGCACTGTTGGCTGCGTCTGAGAAGGCACAGGCTTATTATCTTGAAGAAGCCAAGAAACAGGATGCCAACTCCGCCAAGGTGTTTGAAGAGGCTGGCGTCGAAATCGCCGAAATGACACCAGAGGATTTCGAAGCCTGGCGCGCGCTTGCAATGGAAACATCCTACAAAGCGTTCGTGGAAGAGGTTCCTGACGGGCAGGATCTGCTGGACAAGGCTCTGGCGGTCGAATGATCCATTTTGGCCGGGCGGCCCTGATGCCGCCCGGCACCTGATCTCATTTCTGATCTTCAGACTTAATTGCATCTCAATCACAGGAGGCGCAAATGGCTGGCCATAGCTCTGCCGTTGCTTCCCATACCGGGAACAATCCCTTTCTTCGCTTTGTCGCTGCGCTTTCAACACTGGCAGGATGGTGTTCCGCAGGCATGATCGTCGCCGCCGTCGCCATCACATGCCAGATGATCGTTGTGCGCTTTGTCCTGAACGGCTCGACCATCTGGCAAACCGAAGCAGTCATCTATCTGGTCATCGCCGCTACGCTGGTTGGATTGCCTTATGTGCAACGCCTGCGAGGACATGTGAATGTAGACCTGATCCCAATCTCACTTGCCCCGCGGGCGCGGTTTTTCATGGCGATCCTGACCTCGGTCCTGTCCATCGCCATCATCTCGGTCATGCTGTTCTACGGCTACGAGTATTGGCACTTCGCGTGGGAGCGGGGCTGGAAATCCGACACCGTTTGGGGTGTTCGCCTTTGGATTCCCTATCTGTCCATCCCGGTCGGCTTTGGACTGCTGCTGTTGCAGCTGATTGCCGACCTCGTCGCCGTCCTGCTTGGTATCGATAAACCCTTTGGTCTGGAGTAAAGCCGATGGATCCCCTTCTGCTCGGCGCCATTGTCGCCATCGCCACCATCCTCGTTTTGTTCTCGGGCGTATCGGTCGCCATCGGGTTGCTGATCGTCTCGGCCGGTTTCCTGATTGTCTTCGACGGCCCCCGTTCGCTGGAACTGATGCCCGAAATCCTGTTCGGTAAGCTGGATAACTTCGCCCTACTGTCGATCCCGATGTTCATCATCATGGGGGCGTCCATCGCCTCGACCCGCGCAGGGGCTGATCTGTACGAAGCCCTTGAACGCTGGTTGACCCGTGTACCCGGTGGTTTGGTCGTATCAAACCTTGGCGCCTGCGCCCTGTTTGCGGCCATGTCGGGCTCCTCACCCGCAACCTGTGCTGCCATCGGTAAAATGGGCATCCCCGAGATGCGCAAGCGTGGTTACCCCGATGGTGTCGCCGCCGGTTCCATCGCCGCAGGTGGTACGCTGGGCATCCTGATCCCGCCTTCTGTCACAATGATCGTCTATGGTATCGCCACCGAGACTTCGATTGGCCGTCTGTTCCTGGCCGGGGTGATCCCGGGCCTGATGTTGGTGGGCCTGTTCATGGCCTGGTCGCTCTATTCCACCTGGAAATCCGGCGACGCCACCCGTCTGGGGTCCGGCAGCTACACCTGGGGTGAGCGGTTCGAGATCCTGCCGCGTGTTCTGCCTTTCCTCGGCATCATTCTGGGCGTGCTCTATGCCATGTATGGCGGCATCGCCACGCCGTCGGAAACGGCCGCCGTTGGCGCACTGCTATGCCTGATGATCGCGATGATCATCTACAAGCTGTGGAACCCCAAGGACATCTGGGTCGTACTGCGTGACAGCACCAAGGAGAGCGTGATGATCCTGTTCATCATCGCCGCTGCCGGTGTGTTCTCGTACATGCTCAGCTCTCTATTCATCACGCAGGCGATTGCCGAATGGATCGGCACGCTGGACGTGAACCGCTGGGTACTGATGGGTGCGGTCAACGTTTTCCTGCTGATCGCCGGGTTCTTCCTGCCACCCGTCGCGGTGATCCTGATGGCCGCGCCGATCCTGCTGCCGATCATCACCACCGCCGGTTTTGACCCGATCTGGTTCGCGGTCGTTCTGACCATCAACATGGAGATTGGTCTGATCTCACCCCCGGTTGGTCTGAACCTCTACGTGATCAACGGCATCGCGCCGGACATTTCGCTAAAAACCATCCTGACCGGCTCGCTGCCTTTCGTGGCTTGCATGGTAATCGCGATTGTCTTGCTGTGCCTGTTCCCAGGCCTGGCGACATGGCTTCCTGATCTGGTGATGGGAGCAGCTGTATGACCCTGCTTGCCGATCTTCTCTCAACCGTGTTCGAGCGGCGCTATCGCCGCGACAGCGCAGCGGCCCTCGATGGTCGTCCGCTGACTGAACTGGCCAACGCGTTGGTTGGGTCAGCGGGGGAGACCTCGGGGCTGGTATTGGCGGAAGAGATATTGACCCGTTTCGAGAAAATGGAAGATGACGAAAAGCTGGAGTTCTTCCGGTATCTCGCCACCGCCATGAATATCGATCCCGAAGCGGTGCGCTCATCGCTGGACGCGTACGAAAGCGCGCCTTCAAAAGCGACCTATCGCACTTTCGCGGCTGCAGCTGAACCCGCGCGGCAGGAGATGATCCGCCGTCTGAACCGGGTACCCGGTGCCACGGGTACGCTTGTTCAGATGCGCGCCGACCTGCTGCGGTTGGGAGGTAAAGAACCCGAGCTGCAAGCGCTGGATCTGGATTTCCGCCACCTGTTTGCCAGTTGGTTCAACCGCGGCTTTCTGGTGCTGCGCCCGATCAATTGGGAAAGCCCGGCCCATATTCTGGAGAAGATCATCGCCTACGAGGCGGTACATGCCATCGACAGTTGGGATGACCTGCGCCGCAGGTTGGAGCCCACCGATCGGCGCTGCTTTGCCTTCTTCCACCCCTCTATGCCGGACGAGCCGCTGATCTTTGTCGAAGTTGCGCTGAACAGCGGAATTCCCGGATCGGTTCAGGCCCTGCTTGCCGAGGACCGCGACCCGATGCCAGAAGAACAGGCAGATACTGCGGTGTTCTATTCGATCTCGAACTGTCAGGCGGGGCTCGCCAGCATCTCGTTTGGCAACTCGCTCATCAAGCAGGTGGCGTCAGATTTGGCTGCGGAACTGACGGGGTTGAAGACCTTTGTCACCCTCTCGCCGATTCCAGGATTGGCCAAGTGGCTGTCTCAGGAAGGCATCGAGTGGGACATCGAAGAACCCGATCAGATGAAGGCGCTGGCGGCGCATTACCTGTTGAATGCCAAAGGCCGGGGCGATCTACCGTTCGATCCTGTAGCGCGGTTCCATCTGGGTAATGGCGCGCTGGTCCAAGCAGTTCATGCCGATGCCGATATCTCGGACAAGGGCCGGGCGCAGTCCGGCGGCACGATGGTTAACTACCTCTATGACCTCAGCCGCGTTGCACAGAACCACGAGCAGTTCGCCAATTCCCGTGAGGTTGTCGCCTCTCCCGAGGCTAAGTCGCTTGCTGCGTCGGCCTCTCTCACCACGACACAGGAAAGGTAACCCTAATGGCCAATCCTCTCTATGACGGTTTGTTCGGCGCTCATGCCGGTAAAAACACACCTTTTTTGCATCTGCTCGACGGTTCGGTGATCACGCATCAGGACTTCCTGAGTACTGCGGCACAGATCGCTAATGTGGCTACTCGGTTGGGTCTGAAACCCGGCGACCGGGTTGCGGCGCAGATCGAGAAATCGCCCGAAGCGCTGGCGCTCTATGCGGCCTGCGCGCAGGCAGGTCTGGTGTTCCTGCCCCTTAACACAGCCTATACCGTCGATGAATTGACCTATTTCATTGAAAATAGCGGGGCCTCTCTGATCGTCTGCGACACCAGAAGTGAGGAGAAACTTACACCTGTCGGTGCCCAACTGGGGGCGCAAGTCGAAATCCTGAACGCTGATGGTAGTGGAAGTCTGATGGATCAGGCCGCAGCCATGCCTGTCAGCTTTGAGACAGTTGACCGGGACGGTGATGATCTGGCGGCGTTTCTCTATACCTCTGGCACGACGGGCCGGTCGAAAGGCGCGATGCTGACCCAGAACAACCTGTTGTCGAATGCACAAACGCTGGTCACGGAATGGCGCTTCACATCCGACGACGTGCTGCTGCACGCGCTGCCGATCTTTCACACTCACGGACTGTTTGTGGCAACCAATGTCACACTGGCTGCGGGCAGCAGCATCGTATTCATGCCAAAGTTCGATCTGGATGAAATCATCGGGCGGATGTCACAGGCTACGAGCATGATGGGCGTACCGACTTTCTATACCCGTCTGCTGGATGATGATCGGTTCACAAAGGAACTGGCCGAACATATGCGCCTGTTTGTTTCCGGTTCCGCACCTCTGCTGGCGGAAACCCATGTGCAATTCGAAGAGCGCACCGGTCATCGCATCCTGGAACGCTACGGCATGACCGAGACCAACATGAACACTTCAAATCCTTATGACGGTGACCGTCGCGCAGGCACCGTTGGATTCCCGCTTCCCGGTGTTGAACTGAAAATCTGCGACTCTGATGGTAATGCCCTTCCGCAAGGCGAGATCGGAGAGATCGAGGTGCGCGGTCCCAATGTATTCAAGGGATACTGGCAAATGCCGGAAAAAACCGCCGCCGAACTGCGCGAGAACGGATTCTTCATCACGGGCGATTTGGGCCGGGTCGATGAGGATGGCTATGTCCATATCGTTGGCCGCAACAAGGACCTGATCATCTCGGGTGGCTATAATATCTATCCCAAGGAAATCGAGCTTTTGCTGGATGAACTGCCTGGTGTGCTGGAAAGCGCCGTGGTGGGTGTGCCGCATCCCGATTTTGGCGAAACAGTGTTGGGTGTGATCGTCGCCGAACCAGGTGAGACCCCGAACCTTGAAGAGATGAAGATCGCGGTGTGCAACAGCCTTGCGCGATTCAAACATCCTCGCCAGTTGATCGTGCTGGATGAACTGCCTCGTAATACCATGGGCAAGGTTCAAAAGAACATCCTGCGTGACCAATACAAGGACCTGTTCGCGGCCGCGTAAGAAGACACTCCCCGGTCCGTCAGCCCTCTTCTCGACAATGCTGCGGGCCAAACTTCAACGGCCTGAAGGTGCGATTACTTTACCTTTAAGCCGTTGATTTTTTATTCTTCAGGAGCTTGAAATCAAATGTATCAGAATATCCTCGTTCCGATCTCGCTGGATGGAGACCGCGACACGGCGCGCTCTGTTGAAGTTGCGCGTGCGCTTAACTCCGGCGCTGGTCACATCACGTTTTTGCATGTCATTGAGCATCTGCCTCAATATACGAGCGACTTGCTTCCCGAGGATCATTTGGAACGTGTCAAAGCCGTCGCTTCAGAGAAATTAACGCCATTAACGAATGGTGCGACGAACGCTCAGATTGAGATCGTCGAAGGTCACGCAGGGCGCGGCATTCTCGATTATGCGGCTTCGCACAATATCGATTGTATCGTGATTGCAAGTCATCAACCCGGATTGCAGGACTATCTGCTCGGATCAACTGCAGCCCGTGTTGTCCGGCACGCACATTGTGCTGTTCACGTGATCAGGTAACTACATAGATCGTGTCGTTGTTGCTAAAACTCGCAGTCGAATGCAGGCTCCGTCCGGACGCCTTGGCAACTGCACGACCGTCCGCGAAGGGCGGTTTTCGGCATGCAACCCTGCATCATGTCAACACTCGGCCCATGCCCGCCTTGTGTCCCATCACCAGACTTAATGATTGTTTTGGAGCTTTGCCGCTTTTCATTCGAGGTACAGCATCCGGGAAGTTTGGGCTCAATTTAGACCACAACTGCGGCTTCGATGAAGGACCGCTTTTCGTTCTGGGTCAGAAATGCTTGACGTTTGGGTCAGAATTGAATGACGTGGTTCAATGATTTTTTTGAGGTTTTGGACCTCGATTGAGTCATAAATCAGTGACGTTCCAGAGTAATTGTTGGGCGTCAGACGAATTTGACCTTTGCGTCATAAACTGACCCAACACCCCCTTGTCATACTCCCGCAGAATGTTTCGTTTGATCTAACTTCGCTTCCGCAACCCGTTGCGATTGATGAAGATAATCCCGCTCAGCACTCTCTTGTCATCGACCCGTGGCTTGCCGTGCGGCTTCGAGAAGAAAGGGGAAAGCTTGGCCATCTGCTTGTCGGTCAGCCAGTAAAGGTCGCTCATATCACCACTCCATTTTGGAAGCCGTGAATCACGCAGCGCGTTCTTACCCTAGTCTCTTACTTCGTCGGTGCCCAACTGCTCTTGTCGGCAGGCCATTACACTGGTTCCAAAAAAGTGAAGCCTTCAACCGAATTGCACAGCAATGCCGTGTCAGATCCTCATGTGAAATTTCCAATTTCCGCTAATTGATATAATGTTAGCGTGACACTGAAGTTTTGTAACCAGTCAGTCTCGGAATCCGGGTGTGTGAAATGGGTAGACTGCCGACAAATAGAAGTGACGAATCTACAGGGCAAATGGAAACCCATTGCCAACGATGTGGCGCGATATGCGGTGCCGAAGCCAGGTATTGCATGAATTGTGGCGCTAGCTTGCATAACACAGCGCAGCGCAAATTTTCGGGATTATCTATGCAAGACGGTCCCACTTTTGTGGAAGAACAAAAACACATTACTATCCTTTTTTCCGATCTGGTCGACTCAACCGGCATTCTGGAAAGCCTTGAACCGGAAGAGGCGGTTGATCGACTCAACGACATCATCGCAGTGATGCGCAAAGCAATCAGACAATACGGTGGTTTGGTAAACTACATTGAAGGTGATGGCCTCATGGCGCTGTTTGGTGCACCGGTCGCGCAGGAGGATCACGCGCTTTGCGCTTGTAAGGCAGCTTTGGAGCTGCATGACAAAATAAGATCCGAATTTGGATCGGCGATGCGGGTTCGCACGGGGCTCTGCTCGGGTAACGCGATCCTTCGTCTTGTTGAGACTGACGTTCTTGGAAACTACGATGCAACCGGACTTTCGGTAGTGCTCGCGAGGAGAATGCAGGAGATCGCGACAGCAGGCGAAATTCTGACCTGTGGAGATCTACCGGCCCTTGTTGAAAGTGAAGCCTCAATCGTGAGCTTGGGCAGCCGCGAGATCAAGGGTTTTGTTCACCCGGTCGAGGTATGTCAGCTAACCGGTCTCAGGGATGCACCACGTGCGACTGCTAACGCGAAATATCTTGGTGCAACATTTGTAGGCCGCGAGGCAGAGCTTGCCGTGCTGCAAGAGGCAGTCGCAGGAGCGCGGCGCGGCCAGGGCCAGGTCATCACGGTGACTGCCGGTCCGGGCTTCGGAAAATCCAGAATGGTCCGGCATTTTCTGGATACCGTAGACACGACGGGTTTCCAAACGATTGAAGTCGCGGCGGATCGTCAAGATCAGAGGACGACATACCGTCAAATCACGCAGTTTCTCAAGGCCCTCCTAGACCCGGAAGAGGATGGTTCGGCCGGGCTTGGGCACATGTTGCGAACTGCAGCTTCCCTTGATCTTGGCCTGGAGTCGATACAGCCAGCGCTCGCCTCATTGCTAAACCCTGAGGATGACGGGAATTCCTCGTGGCGAGCGCTTGATCCGGTACAACAGCGTGGGCAGGTTTTCGAGGCCTTCGAGCGGCTGATCGCAGCGGCTTCCGATCGGCAACCTTTGATTGCGGTTTTTGAAGACGTGCACTGGATGGACGCCGGCAGTATGGCAGTTCTCGAGAACCTGGTTGCGCATCTGAAAGGATTTCGGGTTGTCCTTATCCTTACGCTCCGCCCCGAAAGGGCAATTGACTGGCAGAAACATGCAGATCAAATCAACTTGCAGCTGCCGCCTCTTGGTCGCCAGGACTTTGACACTCTGGCCGTTGCGTTGTTGGGAAAGAACGCCAGCTCTGCACAGATAACATCTGAACTTTATCGCAAGGCGGGCGGAGTCCCTCTTTTCCTTGAAGAATTAATACGTTCGTTGTCACAGCTCGGCGTGCTTGAGGGTACGCATGGCCGGTATCGCCTGACTGGGCTTATTGATGCATCTGAGGTGCCACCAAGAATTCAAAACGTTTTGGCCAGCCGGATTGACGGGTTGTCCACGAAAGAGAAATCCGTCCTGCAGGCTGCGGCAGTTCTGGGCACAGATATTTCCGTTGCGGTGCTGCAGGCAGTGGCTGACGTGTCGCGGAACCAAACACTTGACGGCATTTTGAAAACGCTTGTTGACGGGCGCTTTCTTCGCCAGCTTGATCGGGCCACGGATACCGAATTCTCTTTCGAACACGAACTTACCCGCGAAGTCACCTATTTGACTATGTTGCGCAAACAGAGAAAGCAGCTTCACGGCCGCGCATTTGAGGCAATCGTCGCCTTGCGAAAACCCCGCCTCGACGCCCATTTGGATCGGCTGGCCGATCATGCCTATCAAGCCGAAGATTGGGCAAATGCCGGGCGGTTTTACCTTGCCGCTATGGCCCGCTCGGTTCGCCATTGGGCCAATCGAGACGCAATCGCCACTCTGGAAAGTGGGATAGCAGCATTGGAGCGCGTGCCTCCCTCGAGGGAGAAGGCATGCGCAGAAATTGATTTTCGTTTATTGGCGTGCAGCGCACTAACGCCTCTGGGGCGTCAGACCCGGGCACTGGAACTGCTTGAAGAGGCCCGAAACATCGCTGTCAACTATGGTGAGGATGATCGCCACGCCGCAATCAATTGTCAGCTTGCCGCAGCGAACTGGCGCCTTGGCGCACACCTCAAGGGTCTGGAGCATGCGCGGAGTGCAATCGACCTTAGCCGTCGCATAGGTAATACCGGCCTTGAGCTCGCCGGGCGCTACAACTTGGGAATGATCGCCTACGAAGTAGGCGACTACAACAAGGCCGTCACCGAATTGTGCACCGCCCTTGACCTGCTCACGCCAGAATACGATCAGAAGCACCCTGGTTGGCCATCCATTCCCAGCGTGTCGATCAACGCGTTCCTGGCCAGCGCGTTTCTTGAGATGGGGCAAGTGGATCGCGCTGAAGCTGTTGCAAGTGACGCAACTGCACGTGCCGACGCAGCCCGTCATCCATATACGCAGACTATGGCGTATGTGATCCGTGCTAGGATCCATGCCGAGCGTGGTGAGTTGAAAGCGGCGCTCTCTGCCATCGAGCTTGTGTTTGATCTGTCGAAAAGATTTCAGATCGACAAGATGTATGCGTTCGCCGCTTCAATACTGATCGAAATACATCTTGCCAGTGGAAAGATCGACTCGGCAATCGATGTCTTCGAACGACCTGAAATCAATGCTGGATTTGACGGCGAAGACTATTTTGGCCGGTCTCATTTGGCACTTGCCAAGGGGCAGGCCCTGTTGGCGGCGAACCGGTTGGAGAGCGCGCTAGACGAGCTCGAATCCTGCCTTGCCCTTGTTACATTCCGGGGTGAGTGGCCAAAGGCCGCGCTGTGCAACTGGAGTCTAAGTGAATTGCATAGTCGCCGAGGACTAGCCGGTACCGAACAGGCCCGATCCTATCGCGAGAATGCTCTGCAAATCGCAAGGCGCATCGGCTTCCATCTGCTTCCCGATGCCGTCAACGCGCAGGTCGCCCCCTAACGCGCAAAAGCGATGCCGCCTTCTCGGCGATCATCAGAGCTGCTGCGTTGGTATTGGCACAGATCGCATCCGGGATAACCGAGGCATCCGCAACCATCAGCCCATCAACCCCGTGAACCCGAAGGTCTGCGCCCACAACCGCGCCTGAATCCGTATCCGGCCCCATCCGGCAGGTCCCGGTGGGGTGCCAAAGGCCACGCGCCTCGAACCGGATAAACGCTTCTCTATCGGCTTTGCTCGCCTTCGATCCGGGTAAGTTCGTATTGCCGCCAGGCACGATCCCCGCATGGTTGTCCGACAATTCGCGCGTGAGTTCGATTGCCGCCAACATGGTTTCAAGGTCGCCGCTGCCAGCGGATAGATAGTTGGGATCGATCTTTGGAAAAATTCGTGGGTCGCTGCTGAGAAGCGAAAGCTTCCCTTGGCTATTTGGTCGCGTCAATGCTGGTGCAATAACAAGGAATTTTTCCGGGAACCCCGGAGGCCGCGTTATTTGAATCCCGGAATGTGCAAAGTACTGAATATTTGGCCTTCCGCCTGGTTTGACCCCGGCGTTGGCATCGAGTTCAGCAAACAGACCTGCTTCGGAAAAGAACATGGGCTGAGGAAGGGCATTCTTGGCTTCGAAGCGGGTTAACAGAATCATATGATCCCGCAAATTATGGCCGACCGGCAAAGGATGGACCGATGGAACGCCAACTCCGTTCAGATCCTCAGGAAGACCGATCCCTGATACGAGCATCAGATGCGGTGATCCGATGGTGCCACCGCACAGCACGATCGCTTCGTGCGCTTTGTACATCTGAGAAAATCCGCTTCTTCGGTCGAGGCACTGAACCCCCGAAACCTGAGCTCGACCACCATCTTTCTTGCTCACATCGAGGAAAAGTGCCTGGGTCAGCGGCTTCACGGTCAAATTAGGCCGATTTCTGATGGCCGCCAGATAGCCCGTGGCCGAACTGGAGCGTCGCTCGTTACCGTCGATCGCAAATTGGTAGTAGCCGCCGACATCCGACAACGACCGCCCGTTTAAATCGGCGTCGTCCGAAGCCTTGAAGCCCACTTTCGCTGCCGAGGCAATGAATTCCGATGCAGCCGACGAGCGGCGTGGGAGATCGCGCACGACAATCGGCCCTCCTTTCCCACGATGCGCGGCATCGGTTCCGAGATAATCCTCGCTTTTCATGAAATAGGGCAAGACAGCATCGTAGTCCCACCCCGGGTTGTTGGCGCCCCAGGCGTCATAGTCCTGCACGCTTCCTCGGATGTGGATCATTGCGTTCACTGAACTGCAACCTCCGATCATGGTGCCACGTGTCAGCATCCGCCACCGATTCAGTGTTTGGTTTCGTTTGATCATCGGGAAATTTGTCGACAGACCGGGGTTGGACCAAAGGCCGAAGACGTTCGTGACCTCAGAGTTTCCAGTCAAAGCAGGGTTGTCTTCAATCCCATATTCAACAAGCAAAACGCTGACGTCCGGATCCTCGGACAACCGGGCCGCCAGGCAACTGCCGGCGGTGCCAGCGCCTATTACGATATAGTCAAATTCGATCTCGTTCTTGGTCATGACACTCAACATTGTTACGAATGTGATAGGTAATTCAGAGCGCGGAGCCCCGGCAGGAAGAAGTAGGCTCCGCCTCTGACGGTCGTAAACGCCTCTAATTCTGGCGTCTGGACATTGGTTGGGCTCCCCTGGACGGTAAATCGGTCTCCACGTGGCTTATGTGTGGCCGCTATTGGATCGCTTTCGTCATACAGCGTCGAGAAATGCGGATTATTGATCCAGGAATGCTGAATGAGTTCGAACTGATCCGCGATGTCAGCGTTACAGCACATAAAGAATATCCCGCCGAGTTCTTCCTTGTGTGCGGTACTGACACAGGCCCCACGGTCATACAGCCGCCCGCGTCGCAATATCCGTCGCCGCTTGGACAGTCGAAGTGCGGTTTCTGGGTCTGGGAGCAAAGAGTCTCTTGGGTTGGACCTTCGGATATGGGCACCGATTGGGCAGCGAATACCCTCAGGATCCTCTCGGTCAAACAGGAAATCGTTTTCCCGCGACCACTCATCGCCAGAAGCAAGCGGATCAGTGTGGGGATGACGAACGAGCGGAGCGCCGCTGGGCCATCTGCCCATGAGCCTGGCAGCGGCAAGCCCTTGTTCCTTCTTAGAGGGCGCTATGGCGGCTACCGACTTGTGGAATGCGGCGACATCCTGCGCGATCTGACGGACCACGAGGTAACTGCCATTTCGCCCCAAATCCCGCCTTCCCGGCGTGGACGATAGTAAGTCAGCCCCATGGGCATTTGTATCTACGCTCGGGCTGGGTGCCTGCAGTCCACGTTCATTGTCATATCCAAGGATAAGTTCCCCAGCCTTGATGATCGAGATTTCGTTTGGGCCGTATCTCCTGCATTCGGCACTTGGTGTTCCTTCGATCAGCGGTTGCGAGATACCATCCACGAACCCGAAATGCTCACGACGGTCTTCCGGCACGTAGGTCAGCAGACCAGTCGTACCCTCGGGGCCGATTTCGTCGCCATCAACGGTAACGAACCCGGTTGGAGTACCTATCGCGCGCTCAAGCTTTACTGGATCGAGATGAGCCTTTGAACGCGCGAACACCTGGATCAATACATGTGGTTCGAGTGCGCGCCAGCCCCATGCCCATTTGCTTGGCGCGCTTGCGTCAACATCACCAAGCATGTGCCGTCGCCGATCCGTTCCGGTCATCCCTTCCTGAAACTCTGGCGGAAAGGTTTCCAAAGTATCCTCTTCGATCCCCAGCGCCCGAAGCCCTGAGAACGTCATGGCAATGCTTACAATATGATCGGGCAGATCGCTCGCATCGACATTGTGACTATTGACCTGATGCGCCGAGCGCACGACGCCTCTTGCCAGTAAAGCCCGCAGCCATGACTTGGCTTCGGATCTATTCTTGACCCGCAAGAGAAGATTCCTGGACTGCTTGTGATGGCCCAATCCGCTCAACAAAAGGCACTGGACGTCTTCCCATTCGACCGTTTGAACCGCCATTGTTAACCCTCAGATATTCCTAAGCAGAGTGCTTGCCGTTTCGGTTCTTTGAGGTTTGAGCAACCCCTCGCGAAAACGGCTGTTATTATTGATGTTGGTAGTGTTGATGCCCGGGTAGGCGCTGTACCACACCAGTGTCTCGATCTGACTGGTGCGAACATAAGCTTTGAAGGGCCGGGCATCCTGCGCCCCACCAAAAAGGATACCCCGAGTTGGAGAAAATCCGATTACCTTTGACTCGGGCTCTGGACGAAGATGGGTATGCGTCCAAATGGAATTAACGCCCCAAACCGCCCCAAGATCGATGAATTCGTTAAGATAGCTCTCCCACGAGCCACAATAGCTCACGAGGAAGAGCAGCCGCCGTCCTTCGTTGATCAGCGTCCATTGCGCATGCAGAATGGTTGGAATTCCACCCAACGTACCGCGTGTGAATACGTAGTGAGAAAGCAGATTGATGACAAATAATGTAAATCGCAGGAAGTACAGTCTGAGCACTCCGGGTTTCACGTGGGTCACACTGGCCAAATGGTTTTGAAGCAGATTTATTCCGTGTTCTTCACGTGCGGTTGCACGAGCCAGCTCTTTCGGACGCAAAAGCAAGCGCTTTGGATGATCATATCGACGGAGATCGGAAGTCTCGCAAAACCGCATCCAGACTATGATCAGAAGAAAGATCAAAAACAGAAAAATAATTGCAAAAAGGATGTAGATCCCAAGAGGGATAGCATGCGACAGCAACAGGTTCGCGGATAAAGGCGCGTCGGTCCAGGTTGAGGGCAGGATCAGAAACGCAAGGTGAAGGCCGACGAAAGTCATCACCAAAATGCGGAGAACCTTGATAAAATGCAGTTTCAGACTCAACAACACTTTTTCAGTCGGCAACAAAAACCGCGTCTCAAGCGGCAACAATAGCGTTGAACGCAGATAGCCCAGCCAGAAATAAGACGCGACAGCCGCCAGGAGAGCGAGCGCTCCGACGCTGATTGGATAGGCTGTATTATCTCCGACAAGCCATGTTCCAAGGTACCTTAGATTGTAGACGTCCTGGGCACCGATACGAAGCACATAGTCGATTACTAACACGATAAGTGCTACCGAGGCTGCGCGGGCGACGAAGCGAGTGACCAGCAGCAATATCTCAGGATAGTAGTCCCGGCTTCGCGGATCAGGAAACACGATTTCGACCGTAAATCCGATCCACCGCGCTATGAGCCAGACCGCCAGCGTTGCAATCAGGCCGAGCGGTGCGAAACCTCCCGCCTGGATCAAGGCATGGGTCGCCCAAGAAGTCGAAAAGCCGAAGAAGACAAAGAAGAGAAGGCCGTAGAAGAGCAATTTGGCCTGTAGAACAGGTGACTTCATCACGCCGCCCGTTGGCCGCGCGGTTCCCAAACGGTCGAGCAGGAAACCAGACGCGCCGAATACAACCGCAGCAATAAGAAGGCCGGTACCGTCGAACGCCCCGTATATCCAGTCCAGTTGGGTTTTAAACGCACCCGCGCTGGCTTTGACAATAGACGGCCAATCTTGCGCGCGTTGAATTAGCGTTTCGCTTGACAAAATGCCGAACAAAACAAGTGCCCACTTGAGGATCAGCGCAAGGAACACAACAGCTGCCGCTGCCGCTGCGAAGAGGGCCCATCTGCCATGTTTAACCCGGAAAGCGGTTTCGGGTACCTCTTCCGCCCAACGAAGGTCGGAGTGGGTACCGGTTCCGGTGCCTCGACGGACAACATTTGCCAGAATGTCTTCGAGTATCGCCTCATAGCTTGATGGTGCAGTAACCATGAAAGAGCGATATGTCTTGACGTAGTCGACAGCTGCATCTCGCAAATCTTGCTCGCCAAGAATGCGCGACACTGGTCGCCCTGGCGCACCGGAAAACGAGAGGTTTGCGTCCACATGACGGTCGAGAATGTAGCGCACAATAATCTCGGCTGCCGCCTCGTTCGGATCCGGGCAACCGATACATGCTCCGAATGTGTGACGGACACCTTCGCTGCAGGCTTGCACTAAATCTTGTACAAAGCGCGTGCGTTCTCCGTCGAAGGTGCCTTCGAAACAGAGCGCTGGCGCGCTATCACCTTCCCCGGGGATGATCAGGAAACTTGCCATGTGCAAGTTGGGCAGCGCCGAAAAATCAAAGTCCGTGTTGCACTTTGCGCGGATTGAGCGCGGGCTCGAAATACCGGTCGCCCCCCCCTGATGGATGCTATCCTTTGCGTCGGGCTGCATCCTTGGCGCTTCGGTCGCGATGCCCGGGTTGTAATTTGAAAGAGCCTTTCGCAGCTCATCCTCACACTCGGCCCGGATCGTTTCAATGAAGCACAGCCGTTGCAGAGTCATGGTTCGACACCCTGACTGACGTTTCCGGCATCGAACGATACTTTGAGCTCTTTTACTGTTGGCCCTTCGTGACGCAGCCGTGACTCCCGTCTTAAGTCCTTGAGCAAGAGAAGCTCCCTGATCATCTCGAAGATTTCGGTTTCGGCGATGTAGCGTCCAAAGCACGCGTGTCGTCCGGTCCCGAAGTGCAGATACGAGGTCGCCCCCCGATCGGCGCGAAACTCTGCCGGGCAGTCGAAAACAGTCGGATCGAACATCGCCGCCAGTGGCGCTGCAATCACAGTGCTTCCACCCCTCACGCAGCGCCTGTCCTCTTCTTGGGTTCCAATTATGGTGCGCCGGGGGGCAAAGCGAACGAGAAAGGGAAAAGTGGGGCGAAATCGCAGTGCCTCGTCGATATAGCCGGATAGCGCGTTCCGTAATTCAATCACCTCGACATCCACATCCTGTGCGGGGCGATTGGGAACCTTTTGCATGCGTGCCGAAAGTGCCCGTGCGGTTTCTTGTGCAAGCGCGAATTCGCGCGGGCGGGCGAGCAATTGATCAAACGCGTGGGTCGTCGCGCGTGCAACGGTTGCGACACCTGCGGTCAACAATCCCAAAATAGATCGGCGGGCACATTCCTCTCCAGCCTCTCCAGCGCTTAATGTCGCAAGCGAACCCTGCGCCAGCCGACTTATGAAGCTGTTGCTTGGTCCGCCCTGTACCGAACCCTTCTGGTTAGCCGCGCTGAAGATCCGCCTGATTTCGAGCTCAACCTGTTCCGATATTGTCGTCGCCGAGCGAAAGAGCTGGTCCGCCTGTACTGATCCTTTGGGCGGAAGATCCAGAATCGCTGTAGAGATATTCCGCAGCTCATCGCGCGCTTTCGCATCAGTTGGAATATTCAACCCCAGATAGCGAGTGAGAACCTCAATCGCCACGATTTCGGAAAATCCTCGCGCGATGTCGAGATGTGCTCGACCATGTACTGCACCATTTGTGGCATCATTGATCAGACGCTGCGCAGAGTTGACAGCATAATCGCGGATTATCCTTTGGTCGGCGCTCTTATGGCGTGCGTTTTCAAGGGCGGTGCGCTCTGATGTGTGTTGTTCCCGCCAGTCAATGCCCAAAATGAAGGGGCCACAGACCATGCGTGGGTTCATGAATTTACCGACCAGCAGGTCCTCGTCTCGATGCAAGAGGTTTTGAACATCACAGTCTCGTACTGCGATGAATGTCGTTCCAATGCAAAAAATAGGCCGAATTCGCCGCGCAATGGCAAAACCGACTCGCGCTGCCCTTGGATTGTTTAGTAGGTAAACTGAAATCGAGTACTTAAGGCGCGCGGCCGCCGACTTAGTTTTCGCAGTGAGTTTGGTCAACACTGATGGCGACCCAAAATGGGGTTCGTGGCCCTTGTTTTGATTAGTGAAATTATTCGATGGCATTAATCATACTCTTTGATGAAGAAATTTGCACCGCCGGGGTCTTCTGCGTATTGGTGCAAGCTTCTTACTTTTTTGAATCGCGCACGAAAGACCGCATTACGGGAATAATTCAAGCTTTCTGAACCTTGGAACCCCAGTTCAATTCCCCTGATATTCGCTGGAGTATTTTCGAATGGGATCGCGTTGCGGATTACCCGAACACCGCACAATATCTGATTGAGGAATCCGGGCGCCGTTCACTGCAACAGCCTTCGGTTGTTATCCGTTTCGCCTCTTTCAGGCCAAGATACCCCCAAGCGGTGCATACTGAAAAAGATGAACACAACCACCTCTCAAGGCGTATTGCACAATGGATGTTTGTCAGTTCATTTCTCAATCGAATTCATTTCCATTTGAGTCGGCGGTTCTTCAAAAGTGTCACATCTCAGAAGGGCTGCCTAAATGACCAACGTGGAAGATGGCAGGTCATCTATTTTGTGTATTTCGCCAAAGATTTTATTGGCGAGATCTGGCAGCAGAATGGAATATTTCCGAAATCAGAAGTCGTAGTCACAGAGATATTTCTGTTTTCCGATTGAGGTTGTTTTCAATATAATTTGCCCCCCTTCCCTAATTTTCTGCCTTCGACCAACAAGACAGTTGATAGTCTTCGAATGGGTTACCTTATCAAATATCCTAGCCAAGTGTTTAGGTAACTTCGCCAAGTTCAAGCGCACACACCCAAGATACTATACGAACTTTTCATAATTTCAAAGTTCACTTCAATTCGCTTTGGCGCGGGTACAAACCGGTAAAATTCCGCAAGGCCTGTAGTCTTTGGGTTCTGGCCCGCACCACCAATTAAACCACGGCCTACCAAAGCAATTCTGTACATCACTTTCTTTATTCTGAAGTGTTGTTCTCTTTGGCGTCTGGCCTACGCCTGAACTTTCGACGACTCGCTTGAATCATTTAACCAGTAGGCTAAACGAGGCTCGGAAAACAGCGGTTTTTGAGCTTGGATGTCGTTAGGGTCAGGATCCATTGATTTCTGCGGGGTTGCGTGATTCACGGTTTGAAAAACGAGCGGTGAACATATCTGATCTGTTTTGGCTGACCGACGCCCAGATGGTGCGCCTTGAGCCCTTCTTTCCAAAGTCTCACGGCAGACCCCGCGTCGATGACCGGCGGGTGTTGAGCGGGATAGTCTTCATTAATCGCAATGGTTTGCGCTGGCGCGATGTGCCGAAGGAATATGGCCTGCACAAGACGCTCTACAACCGTTGGAAACGGTGGAGCGACAAGGGTATCTTCGCCCGGATGATGGCCGGTCTGGCTGCCGAACACGATGAAGAGAAGACCGTGATGATCGATGCCACCTACCTGAAGGCCCACCGTGCCGCGACCAGTTTGGGCGTCAAAAAGGGGGCGTGGACGCCTGATCGGTCGGACCAAAGGGCTGCATGAATACCAAGCTGCACGCCATCTGCGATAGCAAAGGCCGCCCACTGAACCTGTTTGTGACCGTTGGGCAGGTCAGCGATTACATCGGCGCAAGGGCATTGCTGTACAGCCTGCCAACTGTAGACTGGCTGCTCGGGGATCGCAGCTATGATGCCGATTGGTCCAGTGAAGCCTTAAAAGACAAAGGGATACGCCCTTGTATTCCGAGCCGGAAACAATGGAAGACGACCGTCCTATACGACAAGCGGCGCTACAAAAGGCGCAAGCGCATCGAGATCATGTTCGGCAGGCTCAAGGATTGGCGGCTTGTGGCCACCCGATGCGACAGATGCCCAAAGGTCTTTCTGTCTACAATCACCTTCACAGCACTCGTCATATACTGGCTATGCGTCCTGAGCCTAGCGATCAACAACGCAAAACAAACGTTTTTGCAAAGGAGCATTCTCGACACCTATTCGCTTGGTAAGAATGTCTCGCGTTCAATGAACATAGCCGAGAATGTTTAAACCAGCGCACAATAGACTGACCCGATCCACCAACTTGAGACACTAAACGTAGTGTCGAATAATCGCCGCTATTTATGTTGGGTCAGAAATGTTTGACGTTTGGGTCAGAATTGAATGACGTGACTGACCGATTTATTGAGGTTTTGCCTGTCGATTGAGTCAAATACCAGTGACGTTCCACAGTAATTTCCTCGAATTTTGATGACCCACACTAGGTTGTTTAAACCTTCGTGTTTTATGACTGTAGTCGCGCTAGCGAGTTTCATTGGATTTTACCCAATTACGCAAGCACACTCTCATTGAGTGGTGTTTTTTGTGGCACTTTCATTGAGCCTCCCTATTTGAATGGGCCCACCGTTAGGATTAGGAAACGGAGGACCAAGAATGGCAAACACGCAACCGAAGCCGGAATAAATTGTCTCGTAGTTGCGGCTTTTTGAAGTTTTGATGGGCCAATCCATCCGTCGTGAAAGCACGGTGAAAGACCCTTCGAGACTGAAGAAACGGGCAGGATCATCAATGAACTTATCCGCGCCGACAAGAAAGTACAGAAGCGTATCCGTTGATTGGGCACTGACTGCTCACCAACGCAAGGTAGTCATCCGACAGAAATGCTCAGATGACTGCCTTGAGCCCAAAATCACGGATGCTGCGGGATGCACCTATGTCCGCTACTAGCGGTGTGGCTAATACAGGGACGAATCCTATTCGCGGACGCTTCGCCAAGCTGATATGATAGCTTTTGCTGAGCGAGCACCATCTTCCAACGTCATCGGCCCAGAGCATACTGAGATCCGCATTGCCGTGCGTCCACTCCAATGTCCAGCACTTGGATAACATGTTCCCTCAGCCTGAATTGCGGCAAGCGTTGCTTCCGTCTTGCGACCAGCGTCTGGGTCGCCGTCATCTCCACATGTCAGGACAACTTGATTCAGGACCACATCATTGAGCACCGTTAACCCCGGCTCTTGCGCGAGACGGTCCGCAATATGTTTGGCAATTGAACAGTGACGTTCGATCATCTCGGCAACGCCGGATCGTCCCAAGGCCTTTAGCATAGCCCAAACGGCAATGCCCCGCGCTCGCCGCGAAAGCTCGGGGGCGTAATCCGCAGGGTTGCGTCGCTCCTCTTGCGGTAAATAGCTGGCGGTCGATCCCATTGCACGCTGTTGAGCGCCTCGGTCACGGACCACAACAACGCCGCAATCATAGGGAATCTGAAGCCACTTATGAGCGTCTGCGGCCCAGCTATCGGCATGGGCCATCCCCCTCGTTAGATTTTTCGTTCCTGGTGCTGCTGCGGCCCAAAGCCCGAATGCCCCGTCGACATGCACCCATGCCGCGTGTTCATGGGCGATAGGAACGAGGTCTTCGAATGGATCGAACGCGCCGCTGTTGACGTTGCCTGCCTGCAGGCATACGACCGTTGGACCATTTAGGTTCCGCAATACTTCAGCAAGTCTGTCAGGACGCATCCGCCCTTGGTTGTCAGCTTCTACAATATGAACGCGCCTCGAGCCGAAGCCCAGCATTCGCAGTGTCAGATAGACAGACGAATGTGCTTCCCCTCCCAGAACGACGTTAACGTCGGGAGCGCCGAACAATCCATCCGCTTCGACGTCCCAACCAACCTTATCCAAGAGCGCAGTCCGAGCAGCTGCAAGTGCCGTAAAGTTCGCCATAGTTGCGCCTGTTGCAAAACCCAGCCCTGCATCTGTGGGTAAGCCCAGCAGGTCAAGAAGCCAATCGGCAGCAACTTCTTCAGCGGCTGACGCACCCGGTGCGATGTCGGCAAAGCTGGCAACCTGCCCCCAGGCAGAGGTTAACCAGTCTGCTGCGACTGCGGTGGGGTGCGAAGCTCCGATGACCCAGCCAAGGAATCCTGGGTTGGTCGTGCCCATCAATCCGGGTTCCATTCGATCAATCAACTCGCCGATTACCGCATCAGCGGCCATTCCGTCTTCGGGCATGCATTCGCGAAACCGTTCTAGGGCGGAAGGTGCCGGTTCTGTAGGGCAGACAGGTTGAGTATGATCGTTGCGCCGATATGACACCGCCGCTTCCAAAGCCAATGAAAACGCTAATTCCTGGTCGGGGCTAAGAGCCATTTTGCTCTCCACTAGTCGCTATCAGTCATGGAAGCGAGGGTACGAACGCAGAGTAGAACGACCAAGCAATTTGTTAGGCACGCTTGGGTCGCTAGCTTGGGTCGTCCCAAGAACGAACGTCTTTTGCCTGCTAGTTTCCCAATAGGGGTCATTGGCGCAGCCGCAGCGAAAGGCAACTAAGTCCATTAAAGTGGATGTCCGTTGCGATTTAGCGATTGACCGCATCAAGCCCACAGCGGTCAATACTGCAGCAATAATTACAAACACCGACCGAGCTTGTTCTGCCCACTTATTGAAGGGCCGAGAGGCTTCGTGCTCTGTTTGGAGAAATATCCAGCGTCGCCTGATAAGCGACCGCAGCTTCATCGGGCTTTCCTAGCTCCGCCAGCATGTCCCCAAGAAGTTCTCGAGCCGGGAGTACGTGGCCGGGTGTAACCGGGCTTTTGCCTATCTTGTCCTCGAGATCGGCCGCAGCAGCCTGCTTGGCTACCGCACTTTCCACTTCACCGTTGGCCAACTCAATCCAAGCTTCCACTGTCAAAATCTGCGCTTCGGTCAATTGCGCCCAGTAACCTTGTCCGCGTTCCTCCATTGCGGCGTGCAGAGACTTGAGCTCGGCAACCGCGCTCTGCGCTTTGTCAACATCGCCACTACGGGCTGAGCCTATTCCGATGGCGAACAACCGCATGGCAACGGTTTGAGGAAATTTCTCCCAAGGGATGACCGGATGCATCTCCTCCGACAACGCTGCGGCGACTTCCCATTGCTCTTGCTCCAGCGGCAGCCGAACAGGTGCAGCAGCCAGTGCATACGCGCTGCCGAAACTGACTTGATGGTTTTGGATTGCCAGCATTTCGTCGACGAGCCTTGCCGCTTCGTCCACGTCGCCAAGTTGCAAGTGGCCGTAAACCATATAGTCGATGGCATGCGCATAATGGCTTTGCACAACGTCCTTGGATTGCTCAAGAGCAGCTTCGGCCGACCGGCCATTCAGGTCGATTGATTTTTTCCATTCCCCTGTCCGTGTAAAGATGTGGGCGGGCATATGCAGCGCATGCGGAGCGCTGGGAGCCGTTTTGTCATAAATCTCGGCATATGGCCTGCCGCGATCCTTTAGTGGCGGATTGTCATAAGCATGGATAGCGTAATGAATGACACCTGGATGGTCTGGTGCCTTTTGGTGAAGTTTGTCGAGCGTGTCTCCCACCTGCGACTTCACTTTGATCCCTTCGGAGCCCCGTGGCGCCGTTGCAAGCCGCGCCAGTGATGCGAAAGCCGCAGCGTCTACGTCGTCCGTATGTTGGTCCGCAGCTGCGATTTGTGTCTCCGCCCACGAGGCAAGCTGAGCACGGTAGCCTTCTTGGTTCGGGGCGTAGAAAGCAACGGCAGCATCGATCAATGCTTGCTCAAGCGCGCTTTCGGAGGACATTGACGCGAGTTTTTCGGCTGCAGCGGAGCCTCTTTCTGTTTCGGCTTCACTTGGAGTGCCGGGCCAAAGAGGATGAAAGTTCGACATCGCGATACCCCATTGCGCCATAGCACATGTTGGATCTGCCGCCGCCGCTTTGTTGAACGCTTCTTCGGCTTGAATATACATCATGTTGTGGATGAGGTTCAGACCTTCATTGAACGCCTGATCTGCATTCTGGTTGCATGTCGTCTGGAAATTAGCTTCCGCTAAGACTGCAGGTGCGAAAGCAAAAAACGAGCTAATACAGGCGACAAAAGTATTGCTGGCTTTGGCATACAAATGCTGCATCTATCGTCTCCAAAATTGCCGTTGTTCGAAATTGTTTGAGCGTATGGCTCGGCGGCATCATACACGAAATCGTGCGATATGTCCGAACTGTCATCTGGGCGTCAATGCGCTCTGTTTCGATCGAATGTTTGCATGCGCCGCGCGTCAGCTTTGTTCGCTCTGCAACCGTGGTGGAAGGCACCTCGGGCGGGGAGCAGCCATTCGCTGCGCTTGCAGGGATTTTGGAGTGGCTGGTGTACTGCAGGCGGCTGCCGTGTCGCCTCTGAGGTCTGCGATGAGCCCGAAGCGGACCCTGTGAGCGGTGCATCAGCAGGTATGCAATTGCATTGCTACCTAGTATTCAACGCTTGATCGATAGCTGGTAAAGATGACTTTAGACCAAATTCCACGGCATCATCGCGAAGTGCTTGCAGAACGACGCAGCCCTCCGCACTTCTATGGCCGGAATGCCATGCTATAAGAGCGCGAGCTCTAGCTACATAAAAGTCCGACCACGGCATGTCCTCTTGCGCAAAAAAAGCCTCGAGAGATTCAGCATGTCGTTGGGCCTGTGCCCACTCTTTGCGCTGCAACATAACTTCGATAGCGTCGCGGTAGAAAAAGGGTTGATTGTGCCCCACACAGCCGTTGGCGATTATTTCTTCCGCTTCCGATATCGCTTTGTCTTGCTCTATTTTGTCCTGAGTGACGCGGGCAAAGTGACCAAGCATTCGGGGCCCACCGAAAGACATTCCCAGTTTCCTTGCTCCCATAATTGCCTGATTGATCGATTCAAGTGCTTCCTGATGCCGCCCGATTGCATTCAAATAAATGCTATTGAACGACAATGCCTCCTGGATGAGTCTGCTCGCTCCCAGCTTTTCGCCCAAAGCTTTCACATGCTCACATAGCGTATCCACTGATGACCAGTCGCTGAGTTCAACAGCTGCAAAGAGCGCAGCAGCAGCAGCGTTCATTTCGGCACGGTCGTGTCCAACGCGGCGAGCTGCATCGATTGTCTTGCGAGCCTGTTCGAGTACTTCATCAAGCTCGAGCATATAGACCTTTGTGTGACAGACCTGCGACGCGTTTGCCACTTCGGTCCGCCCGTAACCATTGGCTCTACTAATTTCTACACAGCGTGACAGCATATCATGAGAAGTGCGCATGCGCCCGGCCACGTAGGCTGCATCGCCCAAACCGCCGAGCCCTATTGCTTCGCCCTCGGTCGAACCGATTTGTCTTGCATATTCGATGCTTTGCCGATGCCCCGTTTCACATCCAGTGATATCGCCCTTCGGGAATAGCAAGTTCCCACGTAAATGATGAAGGCGCATCAAGGTTTCGATCAAACCATTGGCTTCTGCAATGGGTTGCACTTGGGCCACAAGGTCGAGTGCCTCGTCAGTGCGGTCTATGATGCGCATACCTTCAGCAATGCCGAGCAATGCAACGCATTTTTCCGTATTGTCCGAATGACGAGAAAGAGATTCCTGATATGCTTCGATCGACTTTTCAGTCTCACCCAGTTCCCGCAGCAATTCGCCTAGCAGGCAATACAAAGCGAAGGACATCTCAGTTTTGTCCGCCACGGCAACGCCGCGTTCAGCCAGCCGTTTTGCACTTTCAAACCGCAACGCCGCCTGTTGCGCTTCTGCTGCGTGAAGATACGCCTGTGCCGCGTCCTTGTGGCCGGCACAGTCCAGATGTTCGGCATGCAGTGGAAGATCCTTGTCTGCAAACCAGTCCGCGGCGGCAAGGTGAATTTCATTTCGACGCGCTCGAAGCAGTGAGCCATATACACCATCTCTGACCAGCGCATGGGCAAATAGATATCCGTCACCCTGCTCGCGGATAAGTTGATGGTCTACCAATTTCGCACTGTCATACGAGTCATTGCTGATCAACCGACGCAACGAAGCCAGCGTAAACCGTTGTCCCAGAACTGAAGCGGCTTGAATGGCCGATTTGTCAATCGCTGGCAGACGGTCAAGTCTTGCTTGTACAATGCTCTGAATTGATCCCGGAACTTGAACGTCGTTGGCCTCATGAGCGCTTCTGAGCAGCTGCTCTAGGAACAAGGGGTTTCCAGCGGCCCGCTCTACACAAGAACGAGCGAATTTATTGGCGATGTCGACAAAGTTGGCAGCCATTCCCATGGCGTCAGCCTCGCCAAGAGGACCCAGATCCAAGGTTATGAAGGGTGCGCCAGCCAGGGCCCCGCGCCAAGCCGGATCAATCGGGTCGCCTTCAACCCTCGAAGTAAGAACGATCATGATGGGCGCGCCAATTGAACCAAGTCCCAAACTGGCAATTTGCTTAAGTACAAGCTTGTCCGCCCAGTGGATATCTTCAAAAACGATAAGTCTAGGAAGCTTCCTACTGAGCGCCCGGACAAGCGCGACAACAGTATCTACCTTACCGGTGTTACGCGTCAGATTGTCCATAGCGTCGTAAAGCGCCTGGTCCTCTGGAGATCGCGGCAGGTTCAGGAGGTCGTTGAGATGGATTTCATTTTCTGCGGTAACAAACCCTTCCGCAACCGCGCTTTTGGCCGCTACCCACCGACCTTCAATATCTTCTCCAATCGGCAAATCGAGTAGACTATGGACCAACGAGCGTATCGGATCCTGCCCCAGACCGACACCGAAATCGAGGATAAGAGTACGGTGACACGAAAAGCCGTATTCTTCGGCCAAATGGCAGTATTCATCCGTTAGACGGGTCTTTCCGATCCCGGGATCGCCGCGAACTTGGATCAGCTGCCCTTCTTCGGCGTCCTTACACACTTTCAGGGCACTCTTGAATTGCTGGATCTCAGCCACGCGGCCAAGAAATGGACTTGCACGCTGCGTTTTTGGAGAGTCCTGGCTGCCTTGCACTGAATGCACTCGCACGGGCTCCAAAAGACCCTTGACGGAAACGTCCCCTACCTCCGTAGCGCCAATTTTCCCTTCTATGGACTGGCGGACCAGTTCAGATATCAGGATTTCCCCGGCGGAAGCTTTATCTGTAAGTCTGGCGGCTAAGTTCACCGACTCTCCGATAACAGTATAATGGCTATCAGGACCAACGCCGCTTGCGACGACCTCGCCACAGGCAATACCAATGTGAGTTTCGAGCGGCCGACCAACCTGTTCTGAGACACCTGACATCGCTTCTTGGATCGCTATAGCTGCGCGGACAGCCCTTTCTGCGTCATTCCCATGTGAAATCGGCGCTCCGAACACAGCCATAACACTGTCGCCAACGTGCTTATCAACCGTTCCTCCGAAATTATTGACTATGCCGTCGGCAGCTTCGAAGTACGCAGCCAGAAGCTCGTGAGCAGCTTCTGAATCAATCGATGAAGATAATTTGGTGAATCCACAGATATCGGAAAACAAAACAGTTACTTGTCTGCGCTCACCTGAGCGTTGAGCGGCAGTCTTTGCTTCGACATTTTTCTGCGCTGTCTCAGCTTTTTCATTTGAGGCTTCGTCGACTTTCGCAATCGCCTCTAGCAATTTCCGCCTGTGGCCGACGGCAGTCACACCGATATCTTTCAGGTCTTCTACTGTGAGGTGCGCAAGAACGAGCCCATCGACAAAATTTTCCTCAAAGGCATCGGCATATTCGCCGAGCCCGAGGTCTTCGAGCCAGGTGCGTACGTCGATTTCCATGCAGGCTCTGTTTTTTGTTTCGGGAGCAAACTAGCATGGAAAGTGTCAAATGGTCCATCGAGGCGCCCCCAAAGAGCTGTGCGACACAGCCTGATCGCCACGTGATAACCGAATTTGATATATTGCGGATCAGAGTTAATCACCGCTTTTGAGGGCGCTTAAACTAAGAACCTTACTTCAAATCCAAGGGCGGTTTAGTCCCGCAGACTGTGAGTTCGAGGGCACTCAGATCGTGCAGCTGCGGCGAAAGTCTGGTCTTGCTGGCTGCATCGCAGCATCTGAAGCCCTAAGCAGACGGCAGCTATGGGCCGCGATGAACGCGGCCAACGTTGGCTTTCTGCGCTTGGCTACATACTGTTTATATTGCAGCATCCGGAAGGTATGGGCTCACAGCAGACATTCGAGAGTTCACAGAAGGGAGCGCCGATGCCTGTTGTGCGGACAAACCTGCTGTTAATGTTCTGAGCTTGAACGACCGCCATGGGCATTCTGCAACCGCGTTGGAAGGCATCTTAGCGGGAAGCAGACGTTCGCTGCACGCGCTAACCCATCTGGGCATTGACAAGAAAGCTAACATTTAAAGGGCAGGCATTTCGAAGTTTAAGCTGCACCACTGCAGGTTGGTTCCGAATCCAAAACGCACCGCTGCAGAGAGAAGCACGATCGTCCGCTATCCGAACGGTGACAATGGGAACTGCAACTATAAAAATACAGCAGAGAGGCCGCTACAAGGAACTGCTGTTCGATATGACGCCGAAGACGCCTGTTCCTGCCGGTCTGCCACGTGGCGAATGCGGATTGGGGGGGCGAGGCAGCGCCTTAGCAGTCTATTCAAATGAACTTTTCGCGCCCGTACCGTGCTTCCATCTTGTTGATTGAAAGATGGAGATTAGCCACTTCTAAAGTGATCAGACAAAAAGCTTGTCGAAAATTCTACTCAAATAGCAAGGCACCGCTCAGATCAAAGTGCTTAGGGAACATTGCACGCAGAAATCGAAAAACAATTCTCGTTGCCTCGTTGCGGTCGAAGGAATCCGGGTGGAGTAGATAATCGGTCCACATGCCTTCAAGCATTGCGAGTGTGCCGTGCGTAGCGTCCCGTGCAACCTGATTGGGGTGTTCAAGTCCAGCTTCCTTCGCAATTCGAGCGAAAGCGTTGAAAACTAGTGTCCGAAGCTTAACATCGCGGGTATCTGAAAACGCGGCTATTGCAGCTCTGTTTCGGGCCTCACCGCGAAATGCGTACCAAATTGAAACATTTTTCTTGTTGAGGATCGCTTCACTCAAGTCTCCCCTAACAATCATCTCAATATGTTCTTGACCCGTTTGTCCGGTCTTTTCCAGCAAAGCATAGATACCGTTGTAGTATAGCTCGGACGAGTAGCGGGCGGCTTCGTCAACCAAGTTATCCTTGCCACCAAAATGAAGGTGAATCATGCCACGGGAAAGCTCGGCGCGGTGAATGATTTCGCTGACTGAGGTCTCGGAAATCCCTTTCTCTGCGACTGAGTCGAGCACTGCCTCGATCAGGGAAAGGCGATTTCGTTCGCGAATTTCTTGTCGTCTTCCAGTCATTTGATCAGGCGGTTCTGTTTGTTTTCAGTCTCTTGCGGTGCCTTCTAGTGGCTGGTGCGATATTGGCCAACCCCGGCTGTGAAAATATCAGTTGACACAAGTAGTCCAAAAATTCCAGATTTAAATGGACGATTGTCCATTTTGTGATCGACATTGTTGCGCCACCGAAAGCAAAGTTCAGCAGGGAAGCATGACCGGAGTACTACGAAGTGAAACGGGCAAGGGCCTGGCACTGAGCGCGCCTGCGACGCTCTATGTCGGCCTGCTTGTGGCTGTACCTCTATGCATTCTTGTCGCCTACAGCTTTTGGACTCAGACATATGTCGAGGTTGACCGGACACTAACCTGGGCGAATTACCAAGAGGCGTTCACCGATCCCTTGGTGCGGCACCTGATGATCCGTTCCGTTGCGATTGCAGGAGCGGTGACATTGGCAACAGTCTGTCTGGCCTACCCTATCGCCTACTTCATTGCGTTCAGGACGCAGAAGAAAACCTTATGGTTATTGCTAATCACCATACCCTTCTGGAGCAGCTACCTGCTGCGGGTGTTCAGTTGGAAACTGATCCTAGGCTTTAACGGGGTGCTGAACTCGGCTTTGATTTCGCTGGGGCTGATACAGGAACCGCTGACATTCCTTCTTTATAACGAGTTCGCCGTTGTTCTAACGCTGGCCCATGCCTGGGCACCGTTTGCAATCCTACCGATCTATGTGTCGCTACAAAAGATCGACCGAAGCCTGTTGGAGGCGGCAACCGACCTTGGGTGCAGTAAGTTGGAAAGATTTGTCCGCGTGACATTGCCCCTGACGGTGCCGGGGATCATTGCAGCCTGTCTGATCATTTTCATCCCTACGGTGGGAGATTACGTCACCCCAGCTCTCGTCGGCGGATCGCAGGGTAAAATGGTGGCGAACTTGATCCAGGTGCAGTTCGGCGCCGCCAATAACTGGCCGTTGGGTGCAACCCTGTCTCTGCTTGCCATGCTATCGGTCGGCTGCGTTGCAATCCTGTTCGTGGTCATTGTCACCGCTTTGGGACGGAGGATCAGATGACCAACGCCATCCGGATCCCATGGTTGCTTATCTACGCAGTCAGCTATCTGGTGTTTCTATACCTGCCAGTACTGCTTTTGCCGCTATTTTCGTTCAATGACGGAACCATCGTGGCCTTCCCGCTAAAGGGCTTCACGTTGAAGTGGTACGCGCAGTTGGGGCAGCAGGACACGTTGTTGCAGGCGATGGTGAATTCGCTGATCGTCGGCAGCGTGACCGCCCTGATGGCAACGTCTCTGGGCCTGTTTGCTGCACGCGCCTATGTCCGCTACCGCTTTAAGGGGCGCGAGGTGTCCGAAGGCCTGGTCATGCTTCCGCTGGTCATCCCCGGCATCATCGTTGCCAGTTCGATGCTGGTTCTGTTCATCAGCATCGGTCTGAAACCATCGTTAACCACCGTGATCCTCGGGCATGTGTTCGTGGCACTGCCCTTTTCCGTGTCGATTATGAAGTCTGCATTTGACGATTTCGACCAGTCCTTGGAGGAGGCCGCGTTCGACCTTGGTGAAAGCGTCGTGGGGACGTTTCGGCGTGTCACTCTGCCCATTGTTGCGCCCGGCATAGTCGCCAGTCTTCTGGTCACATTTACCGTGTCGTTTGATGAGTTCGTGCTGGCCTTCTTCCTGTCTGGCAACAGTCCGACACTGCCGGTCTATATCTGGAGTCAGATCCGCTTCCCGGCAAAATTGCCAAACACGTTGGCGCTGGGGTCGCTGCTTTTGCTGTCCTCGGTCCTGCTGTTGTTGATCGCCGAATATTTCCGCCGCCGTTCCATCCAATCGTCAGATTGAAGCCAAAGGAAACGAACAAGATGAGCGAACAGAACATCATCGAGATACAGGGCGTCGAAAAACGCTTTGGATCTTTTGTGGCTGTCTCAGACCTGAACCTTACCCTGAAAGAGGGTGAGTTCTTTTCACTGCTTGGTCCTTCTGGCTGCGGAAAAACAACGGCTTTGCGCATCATCGCAGGTTTTCAGGATCACGAAGAAGGCGAAATTCGGATTGATGGTCGAGCGATGGGCGCGGTGCCGGCCAACAAACGTCCCACCAATATGGTGTTCCAAAGCTATGCGATCTTTCCGCACCTGAATGTCGGCGACAATGTCGGCTTCGGATTGCGCAAGACAAAGCTTGCACGAAAGGAAATCAAAGAACGAGTGGCCGAGGCGCTTGAGATGGTTGAGCTTGGCGGCTTGCAGGACCGCAAGGCCAATGAGTTGTCAGGCGGTCAGCGGCAACGTGTGGCGCTCGCCCGGGCACTCGTCATGCGGCCAAAGGTGTTGCTGCTGGATGAGCCCTTATCCGCGTTGGACAAAAACCTACGCGAAGCGATGCAGCTGGAAATGCGCCGCTTGCAGCAGAAGCTTGGAATTACTTTCGTCATGGTCACGCATGACCAGTACGAGGCAATGACCATGTCCGACCGCATCGGCGTCATGTTCGCAGGGCAGCTCAAGCAGGTGGATAAGCCAGAGGTCTTGTATTCCCAACCGTGCAACCGGGAAGTGGCGTCTTTTATCGGTGGAATGAACTTTCTGGATGCCGAGGTGACTTCAGAGAATTCTGAAACGCTGGAAGTCAACATTCAGGGCTTTGGCCAGATGGAAATCGGTGTGAACCCCAACGTTCAGGTGCATGACAAGAAACTTCTTGTCGGCGTTCGGCCCGAACAATTGGAGATCAGCGCGGATAAACCGGATGGCTACGATGCTCATGTTCAGGGCGAGGTGTCGGACGTCGCCTTCTATGGTGAGAGCGTCCACTATTATGTGCGTGTCGATGGTCTGAAAGACAGCATCGCCGTCGCAGTACCGAACTACTTTCATACAGTCGATCACAGCCGCGGCGATACCGTCTGGCTTGGCGTCCAAAGCGCCTCGGTGATCGACTTGGGCAAACGTGAATCTTTGGGAGGAGAAACATGAATAAAGCAGCATCACTTACGGCAGCAGTTGTTGCCACCTTTACGGCCAGCCAAGCGCTAGCAAATGCGGCTGACCTGACTGTGTTCGACTGGTCCGGATATGAGGATCAGGGGTTTTACGGCGACTATGTAGAAAAGTACGGCGGCGCGCCCAGCTACACCTATTTTGGCAGCGTGGAAGAGGCGTTTACAAAGCTTCAATCCGGGTTTGAGGCCGATCTGGCCCATCCCTGCACGGACGCCCTCAGAAAATGGGTAGCGGCGGACATGATCAAGCCGATCGATACCAGCAAGCTGGAGAACTGGGACAAACTGATGCCAAAGATCAAAGAGGTCGATGGCATCACGATTGACGGGCAGACCTACATGGTGCCGTTCGAATGGGGCAACACCGGCCTGATTTACCGCACCGATATGATCTCGGCGGACGATGTTTCGCTGCAGCTGCTAGCAGATCCGGCCTATCAGGGTAAAGTTGCCGTTCCGGACGCCGCATCCAGCGCGTTTGCCATGGCCGCACTGGCAACTGGCGCCTCCAGCTATACCGATATGAGCGACGAGGAATTCCAAAAAGCGGCAGACTACCTGCGGGCGATTCATCCGAATGTGCGCTTCTACTGGTCGGATGCGGGCCAGTTGGATCAGGCAATTGCCAGCGGTGAGGTCACACTGGGATGGGGCTGGAACCAATCGGAACTGAACCTGATCTGGAACGAAACCCCGGCCGTCATGATGCGTGACGTGGACAAAGGCATCGCCACTTGGGTCTGCGGTTACGTGCATCTGAAATCCGCCAAACAGTCGGATGAGCAGGTCTATGACATGCTGAACGCACTCAGCTCTGCTGCAAGCGGAAAATACATCATCGAAAGCTGGGGATACGCCCATGCCAACCAGGATGCATTTGCGCAGGCTGATCCGGCGCTGATTGAAACCTACGGGTTCTCGGACGTGGACAGCTTCTTTGAAGGATCTCTCTTCTTTGACGCGGTTAACCCTGAGCTGGAAGCCAAGATGTTGAAGGAGTTCGAGCGCATCAAAGCTGGCTTCTAGGCGCACTTTTACGAAACAGCCGGGAATGGTGGGGACGTAGAACCCCTTCCATTCCCACGAAACTATTTCCGATTTTTTGGAGGAAGCGCGGCAATGTCAGGCGCTGACGGATACTCTGTTCTCTTCGAGCCGGTACAGATCGGGCCAGTGACGGCTCGAAACCGGTTTTATCAAGTGCCCCACTGCAATGGTATGGGGCATCTGCGACCGCAGGCCGAAGCCGCCATGCGGGCAATGAAGGCCGAGGGCGGTTGGGCTGTCGTGTCCAATCAAGAGACGGAGATTCACCCGACTTCTGACCTGTCCCCCTATGCCGAAAACCGGCTATGGGACGAGCGGGATATTCCGGCGCTGCGTCTTATGACAGAAGCGGTTCATGACAAGGGCTCTTTGGCGGCAATTGAATTGGCGCATAACGGCCACCATGCGCAAAACCATCTGAGCCGGGCGCCCTTGCTGGCACCATCGGAACTCGCCCTGCAATCCCCGTATCCCAAGCAGGCCCGTGCTATGGACAAGACGGACATTCGCGAGTTTCGCAAGTGGCACCGCGCAGCGGCGCGGCGCTCGCGCGAGGCGGGATTTGACATTGTGTATGTTTATGCCGGGCATCACATGACCCTCCCACATCATTTTCTGCTGCCACAGTTCAATGACCGGACAGATGAATACGGAGGTTCGTTGGAGAACCGGGTGCGTCTGACCCGCGAGCTTCTGGAAGAAACCCGGGAAGAGGTTGGAGACGATTGCGCCATTGCTCTGCGGTTCGCGGTCGATGAAATGCTGGGCTCAGATGGGATGCAAGCACAGGAGGAAGGTCGCGCCGTTGTCGAATTACTGGCCGAGTTGCCAGACCTGTGGGATGTGAACGTCGCGGACTGGAGTAACGACTCTGCAACGACCCGCTTTGAACCCCGCGACGGCTTTCAGACCTCGTATATCGAATTCGTCAAACAGGTCACGTCCAAGCCCGTCGTGGGTGTCGGACGCCTTACCTCTCCGGATCTGATGGTGTCATTGGTCAGGAAAGGCGTTCTTGATTTTGTTGGCGCGGCGCGACCATCCATTGCTGATCCGTTTCTTCCTAACAAAATCAAGGAAGGTCGCATCGAAGAAATCCGCGAATGCATCGGCTGCAATATCTGTGTTTCATCCGATACGCTGGGTGTTCCAATCCGTTGCACCCAAAACCCGACGATGGGCGAAGAGTGGCGAAGGAAATGGCACCCTGAGACCATTGAACGCCGGGGAAAAGAAGAAACCGCGCTCGTTGTTGGCAGCGGTCCCGCCGGGCTTGAATGCGCAATGCAACTGGCGCGTCGGGGCTATGACGTAACCCTGGCCGAAGGCAAGCAAGAGCTTGGTGGTCGCGTGTTGCTGGAATCCGGTCTGGTCGGGCTATCCGCATGGAAGCGCGTGACAGATCACAGGATCTATGACTTGCAGCAACGCGGAAACGTGCAACTGTTCACCGACAGCCGTTTATCAGCAAGCGAGGTCGTTGAGTTGGGCATTCCAAATGTCTTTCTAGCAACTGGCGCGCCATGGCGGCGAGATGGTCGCGGGAAGTCTGCGTTTCGGGGCGTTTCGATAGGCTCAGGCTCTCAGGTTTTCACTCCGGACGACATCATGTCCGGCGCTGTGCCGGAGGACGGCCCGATCATGGTTTACGATGATGACCAAGCCTATCTCGGAGGAGTTTTGGCGGATCATTTGGCTCAGGCCGGACGAGAGGTCGTCTTTGTGACGCCAGCCTCAATTGTTTCGCCGTTTACTGAATTGACGCTGGAACAGACCAAAGTGCAACGCAGTCTGCTCGAAAAAGGCGTTCGACTGGTTTTGTCCCAGTCTTTGGCCAGTATCGCACCCGAACAAGCGAAGTTGCATTGTGCCTATACCGGACGAGAACAATTTATTGAGTGCAGCTCTGTCGTGTTGGTGACGCAGCGAATGCGCGAAACCACCCTTTACGATGAGCTGCGCGGTTTGGCCAACAATCCGCTGACTACGTTGGAATTGGTCGGTGATGCCGCGAACCCGGGTTTGATCGCTGACGCCGTTTACTCCGGCCACATGGCTGCCCGAAATTTCGAACGCGATGCGGGCGATATCGACCGCGAATTTTTCCGCCGGGAAATCGTTTCCCTTGAACCTGTATGAGGTGCGCTATGCCAAAAGATGACTTGCAAGTAATGCGCGACTTGATGGAAGCGCAACGGGAAGGGTTCGCCTTGCCGCGTCACTTCTATACGTCTCAGGCAGTATACGAGAACGATATCAACACGTTCTGGAATCGTAACTGGATCTGGGTCGGCCATGTCAGCCAGGTCGCTGAACCCGGTGACTACTTCCTTTTCGACTACGGGCCCGAATCCGTGATTATCGTTCGGGATCGAGAGGGCGAGGTACGTGCGCATCAGAACGTGTGCCGCCACCGGGGATCGCGCGTTTGCATTGAACACAAAGGCAAGGCGCGTAATTTCATCTGTCCCTATCACGCGTGGACCTTTGACCTGAACGGCAAGCTGCGAAACGGGCGTTCGATGGGGCCTGATTTTGACCCGGGTCAGTACGGTTTGTTCCCGGTTCACGTGAAGATTTTTCAGGGTCTGATTTTTGTCTGCGCGGCAGAAAACCCGCCGCCACTGGATGAAGCTTTGGAAAGGTTGGCACCACTTTCACAGCCATTCGATTTTGGAAATCTGAAGGTCGCGCATGAGGCCTCATATCCCGTTCCGGCAAACTGGAAACTGGCACTGGAGAATTATCTGGAATGCTATCACTGCGCGCCGTCCCATCAGGATTATTCGCGTAGCCATTCTCTGAAAGACCCGGCGCAGGTTCTGGAGTTCAGCGGTGCGCTTCATGAGCGGATGGAAGAGGCTGGAATACCTTCTGAGGAGCTGGACCTGACCGGCAAAAACGCGATCGCACCTGGTGCGGATGTTTATTGGCGGCGCTACCCGCTGTTCCCCGGTTATCTGACGGGCAGCAAGGATGGTGCGCCACTTGCGCGACCTTTGGGTGAACTGAAGGGCCATGATGGTGGTGCTACTGACCTGGGGATCGGAACCCTTAACTACTTCCTCGTCTACGCAGATCATGTGGTTGGGTATCGGTTCGTCCCGCGTGCCCTGCAAGAAACAGACATTCAGATCGTTTGGTACGTACGCGGCGACGCTGAAGAGGGTCGAGACTACGATAAGGACGCCCTGACATGGCTGTGGCATGTCACATCGCTCGATGACGAACGGATCATCCGGCACAATCAGGAAGGCGTGAATTCATACCATTTCGTGCCAGGGCCGCTGTCCGAAATGGAATGGAGCATTCCCGGTTTCTATCGCAACTACTTCAACATGATCTGACACGCTCAGTATTCGGAGACTAAACATGACAGAGTTAACTCAGCGCAGATCAAGACGGCGCGGGGGCGGGCGTGAAGCACGTGCAGCAGTGCGCACCAGCAACGCCGCCTCGCAAGCAATCTGGCCCGGCATTTCGGGTGGCCGGTACAAGCCGCTGACAGACGCAGATATGGCGCGCATTCACGAAGCCGCGCTCAACATTCTGGAACGGACAGGCGTCGGGGACCCCACGCAGGAAGTTCTGGATCTCGTGTTGCCAAAGGGGGCGACGGTTAACGAGCATGGCAGGCTGTGCTTTCCCCGGGCGTTGATGGAAGACCTGTTGGCCAAAGCGGCCAGCGAATTCTATGTCCATGCACGCGGATCGCGGGCCGGTAAGGATGACATGCACTGCACCAAGGACAAGGTGTACTATGCGAACTCCGGCACGGCGGTGACCACGTTCGATGCGGAAACACGCAGTTACCGGCCGTCAACGCTCAAGGATATTTACGATTTCACCCGTCTGGTGGACCGGCTCGACAACATCCACATGACAGGTGATACGGTTTTGGCGACGGATGTTCCGCAAGATTATGAGCATGACATGAGCATGCTTTACGCCATTCTGGCGGGCAGCGAGAAACCATCCTGTCTGACATTCCGCACGCGCGAGCATATTCAGGATGCGATCCATCTGTTCGATCTTGCTTCAGGGGGAGAGGGTAAGTTCCTTGAAAAACCCTCAGTCATCTTTGGTGGGTGCCCCATCGTTTCACCGCTCAGATTCGGGCGGGAAAATCTGGAAATCCTGATTGATACAGCAAAGATGGGGCTTGTCTGCGATCTGGCCGTCCCGCCGCAAGCCGGGGCTACGTCTCCTGCGCCGTTGGCCGGCACTCTGGCGCAAGCCGTCGCTGAGACCCTGTCTTGTGTAGCCATTGCCAACCTGATCAACCCGGGCACGCCGGTGGTCTTTGCGGCCTGGCCATTTATTACCGATTTGCGGACTGGATCGTTTACAGGCGGCAGTGGCGAACAGGCGTTGATTTCAGCCGCAGCTATCCAGATGGGCAATTTCTACAACCTGCCGACCAGCGTCGGATGCGGCATGACCGATTCCAAAATTCCCGATGCGCAATACGGGCTGGAAAAGGCGCTTACCTTCGCTTTGGCGGCCCATGCTGGGGCCAACCGGCTCTGCGAATTTGGTGGAATGCTCGGCAGCTTGATGGGCTGTAGCTTTGAGTCAATGGTCATCGACAACGAGGCTGCGGGAATGATATCGCGAACGCTTCGCGGGATCGAGGTGAGCGACGAAACGCTTTCGGTCGACGTCATCCATGAATGTGCAATCGACCCCGGACATTTCCTCGGCAACGCTCAAACCCTCCAGTACATGGAAACCGAGTATGTCTATCCGACACTGATGGACCGAGAGCTGACAGATACCTGGGAGAAAGCCGGTCGTCAGGACATGTTCGAACGGAGCCGATCCGTTGTGGATGACATTCTGTCCAATCACTACCCGAACTACTTTGGCAGCAAAGCCGATTCAGAGGTTCGGTCAAAGTTCCCGATCAAATTGCCCCCGGAGGCAATGCGCGCCGGGTAAGCGGTGCTGAGCGCCGAGCAGGCTTCGCAACACGTAACATTGCGAAGCCGCTTCGTGGTTGTACCTAAGTTTAAAATACACCGCGGCGCGTCAGGTCGTCGGTTGCCAGCCGGATCCTTTTTTCAGGGATGTCGAACATGTTGTTCAACTCGCCCTCCGTGATGAATAGCGGTGGAAAAAACGCACAAATGTTGATGATCGGCCGCAAGATCGGCCCGTTTTCCTGACAATGGTGATCAACCATCGCACCCACGGACTTGCCCAAGTCCAATAGATTGTCGGCATCGGCGTCCGCAACGCATTCAACACAGCCAACAAGACCCAAGCCGCGTGCATCGCCGACCAGAGTCAGAAGGCGTTCTTCGAATAATCGCGAACCCGCTCACGTCTCGTGGTTCAAACGGCGCAGGTCGTTTATCATAGCTTTGGCCAGAGAGATGCACATGAGCAGCAAGACGACGCTGAACGGCAGCGCGCCGATTATCATGGAATTGGTCAAAGCCTCTAACCCGCCGCCGCCCGCGATAAGCAAAGTTCCAATGACAAGCGTCAGTAGAACGCCCCAGATGACGCGATGAAGCAAGCCAGTGTCTTCAGACCCACCGGACATGATCGTGTTCATCACAAGGATGCCAGAGTCGGCGGATGTAACTAGGAATGTCATGGTTAGCAGAACACACATGACACTCACTATCGCGAGTAAGTCACCCGATATCATTTCCCCCAAGGTGACGAACAGTGTGGCCGTCGTTGATGCGGCAAGGATTGACCCATTGGCATCCCCGTTCAGTTCCAAATCGATGGCAGCCCCGCCAAGAATGGCCATCCAGGCGAAACAAACGAGGGACGGCGCAATGACCGCTCCAAGTATAAATTCGCGCACGGTTCGCCCTCTGGAGATACGCGCAAGGAATAGGCCGACAAAAGGCGAAAACGCGATCCACCATGCCCAATAAAATGTAGTCCACCCCGCCTGCCATCCGAACAACCTACCTCTTGTGCCTGCGTCATAGGCTGCAGTCTTGGTTGCACCGGAAAGACTGGCGGTATCATTGCTCAAACCTTCAAGAAAGGTTGCTTTTGTTCCCCAAGGATCAGTTGCACCTGGGAAGAGCTCTCCGACAAACGGAACCGCCTCAGCTGGTAATACGGATGCAAACTCGACTTCGGAAATCGGGCGAAACGTCTGGAAACTCAGTTGGATGAAGTTTTTGATATAGTCGACCAATGCCGTAGCATAGGTCGTCGCCGCAAATGCGAATGAGCCGTAAACAACAAATACCGCCAGCAAAACCAGCGAAAATAGAAGATTAATATTTGACAGATATTTGACACCGCGCCCCACGCCAGAGACGGCAGACAGTGTCGACATCATCATGACAACTACCAACGCCATGATAAGGCCGTTGGTCGACGGCTTCATTGTTGTTGTCGCATTCTCCACAAGCCAATTCGCACCGGTAATCAGAAACGCTCCATCCACCAATTGAGAAACGCCATATCCGATCGTCACCGCCACGCCGAGTATCGTTGCCACGACGCCGAGTATATCGATTACATGACCTGCAAAACCGTTTGAGTATTCGCCAAGCAACGGGGTCAGAGCAGTGCGTATTGTCAACGGCATGCCCCTGGTAAATGCGTAATAGGCAAGGCTCAAACCGGTGACTACGTATATAGCCCAAGCGTGAAAACCAGTGTGCAAAAACGTATAGCGATAAGCTCCTTCAATCGCCTCTTCGCTCTTGGGTGCGACTTCCCCGGAAACGGTCAATGGATTGGTTTCCCATAGGCCAAGTGGTTCAGCGGTTGCATAGACCATGAGACCCACGCCAAGCCCCGCTCCAAACATCATTGAAAACCAAGAGAAGTTCGAGAATTCTGGTTTCTCATCTTCGACACCCAGCCGCATTCGTCCGGTTGAAGGAATGATCGCGATTAGAAATAGGAAGAATACAAACAATCCAACGGAAAGATTGTAGAAGGTATTGAACTCGGACAGCATTCCTGACTTCCAAGAACGCAGGGTATCGTTCGCAGAAAGTGGCCACACCAGCGCCCAAAGGACCAGCAGGGAAACCGAGAACTTGCTCACCAGCGCAATCGGAAGACTATATCCTTTGTAAAACCCAGTCCGCTGAGTTCTTATTTTGAGGTCTGTGAAGGGATCCTCAAGCGCCATGTTATCCCGGTCTTACCTAGATTGACTGCTTTGCACGCCGAGCTGTCGGCTGTTAGCATTTGCGAGAACGTTTGCGATGCATTTAGCATCCAAAGAATAGGCCTGAACTGCAACGTTTTTCCACTGCGCTGACTTTGATCCGCCGGATGAACCAAAAAGACCCTCTATGTTTGTTGGCTGGGTGTTGCCCGAAACAAGTTGGAGTTTGGCTGCTTCTACCTCCACTCCGAAGCAGAAGATATCTGCTTAAGGGAGGGTTCAAAGGGCAATCCTTGAATTTGACAGAACGTAAGACGGTCAGGTTCCATCCAGTTCCAACAGAGCTGACGCACAGCTTCAAAGGCAAAGGTTGCCGGGCGACCGCTCAATTCTCTGATGCTAAGTTTCGGCTGGACTATCGGGCGAGAACCAATGTGCCGGTGTCAATGCGTTCATTCAGAATAAGCTCGGTGCCCGCGAGGCAGCCGATGCCAGAAAGTAGTATTCCGCGCAGCAATTCTCCGGGTGATCGGGAGAGGCTATTTCATCAATCTCGGGATGGTCCAGACACGAAATCTGACCACTCTCGAATCCTTTCGACCTCTTCCAGAAGACAGGTTTGAAATTCGCGGTCTATCATGGATGCATTGATCCCCAAAGGTTCAAACACCGCAAACCTGTAGTGCGGCAAATCCTCAACAACTCTGGCCTGCCCATCATTGTTCTTCTGCCAGTAGTGGGCCGTAAAGGCATCGACAATGGGTAGGCCGTCACAATGCTGGCTGAGGGTGAGTGCAGCCAGCGACGTCTCGGCTGTCATAGGTGAATGCACGTTTTTGCCGATGTTGCGCAGCATCAGCTCATCCTGGACTTGCCCCAGCAATCCAATAATTGGATAGGGGCGCAGATCGCGCAACGACAAAGGATCCTGTATTGAGTTAAGCGGGTGGCCAGCGGGCACAAAGCACATATGGGGCAGTGCGCCTTCGTGAAGAACTTTCATCCCGGATGGCACGTGCAGAACATTCGCAAAGCCGGTTCTGAGTGTTCCGGAGCGTGCGAAATCCAGCACCCACTTTGAGGATTTCACCTGCCAGACCACCTTGATGTTTTTCTCAGCGACCTGAAGTCGAGCGAGGGCGCGGGGAACGATTTCCAATGACGCTGCCGTAATGGTTGCGATCGATAACGTCCCACGCTCCTTTCGTGCGATTTGTGCGGCAGCCTCTTCCAGGTTCGCCAGAACCAAATAGTTCCGTTCGACTTCTTCAAGAAACGCTTCGGCCTCTGGCGTTGGTGAGACGCCTTTGCTTTTGCGTTGAAACAGGGGCACCCCAAACTGCCTTTCCAAATCGCCAAGGATTCGGCTGACACTGGGTTGAGAAAGGTTCATGCGCCGCCCGGCTGCTGAAACTGATCCGGTCTGCATGACGGCCCGGAACACGGCTAACTGCTTCTGAGTAAACATGGTATTCGTTATACAAATATCATAGGCAAAAAGTACTATTTTTCTGAATGTAATTTCATCGCTACGCTTTTGCACATCCTTAATGTGGGCTGTAACGATGCCGAAAAATATCATCCTGATCATGACCGATCAGCAAAGGGCCGACAGTCTGGGCTGTACTGGAAATCCGGTCGTCAAAACTCCGAATATCGACACGCTCGCGGCACGTGGCGCCGTGTTTCAGCAACATTTCACCCCTCATCAGATCTGTTCGCCCAGCCGCTCGACATTGTTTTCCGGCCTCTACGCTCGCAATCACGGCCTGACCCGCAACGGAGTTGCCTTGCCCGGTGACCTGCCGCTGATCACCCATGACCTGAAAGAGGCAGGTTATTGCACGCATGGGGTCGGGAAGTTCCATTTTCAACCGATCCTGGCCGGTCCTGAACACGCAATGCCGGATTCAAATGCCTTTTGGGATTTACCGGAAAGCGAAAACTGGAACGGCCCCTTCTATGGTTTCGACACCGTGGATATTCTGATCGGTGAATCCGTAAGTGCCACAGAAGGTGGGCACTACGCACAATGGCTGAACAAGACCGCGCCGGAGGCGGCGGCGTTGTATCTGCCTGAAAACGCATTGGAAGCACAGGCCGAAGACATGGATGAGGTCTGGAAATCCGCGATCCCACCCGAGCTTCACTACAATACCTGGATCACCGACAGGGCGTGTGATTTCGTTCAGACGCAGGACAAGGAACAACCTTTTTTCCTGTTTGTCTCTTATCCAGATCCGCATCACCCATTCTCACCGCCTGCTCCATGGTGCGATATGTACGACCCGAGTGACGTACCGACGCCAGCACTGAAGCCGGACGAACTGTCCGCCATGCCTTCGTACATACTGGATGGCGATCGTGAGGAATCCGGCAAAAGCTATGTGGATTTCCTGCGCAACCCCGGCCCCCCGCGCGAACAGGGGTTCATGCAGACGACGACGCGGTTTTCGGACACCTCATTACGTCAGGCCATCGCCCACACCTATGGAATGGTATCGATGATTGACGATTGCGTCGGACGGTTGATCGCCCAGCTTGAAACGTGCGGCCTGACAGATGACACGCTGATCGTCTTTACCTCGGACCACGGAGAACTGCTGGGCGATCACGGATTGATCCGCAAGGGCCCGAGCCCATACAGATCGCTGCTGCATGTTCCGCTGATCATGGCAGGTCCGGGGATAACTCCGGGTGAACGGGATACCATCACCAGCCATCTGGATTTGCGCGCGACACTGCAGGATCATCTGGATCTTCGGTCGCAGCCAACGGACGGGCACTCGTTCGTGCCGCTGCTTTCGAAACCGGATGCGTCCAGCCGCGAGGCTCTGTTTGCCGAATACCATCCCCGAACTCGTATGGACACCTACAACCAGACCCTTCTGACCGAAGACTGGCGCATTACGATCTATCCCGGGAACCCGGAATGGGGAGAGATGTTCGACCTGCGCAAGGACCCGGGCGAGCACGTCAATCTGTTCTTCGACCCGGAATTCAGCGCCAGAAAACAAAACCTAATTGAGCGAATGGAGCATGAATTCCCGCCTGCGGCACAGGCTGGCGGACCATCTCTTGCAACCTACTGAAACACGCCCGCTCAGACCAACACACGGAGATTCCAATGTTATCAAACCAACCAAAGCACCAATTGCACCCCGCCGCTGAAATGCATGCGCGCGAATTGCGCGACGGCAAGATCACGCGGCGCGATTTTCTGGCGCGTTCCACCGCGCTTGGTCTTAGCGCCGGTGCTGCCTATGGCCTGCTGGGCGAACCCAATCCAGCTCAGGCGCAGGAAGCGACGCCGCAACAGGGTGGTACTTTGCGGATACAGATGGATGTTAAAGGGCTGAAAGAACCTCGCGTTTACGACTGGTCCCAAATCGGCAATATCACCCGGGGAACTTTCGAATATCTTGTTGAATACAACAATGACGGATCGTTCCGGGGCATGTTGCTGGATAGCTGGGAAGTGAACGACACCGCCACGGAATACACGCTCAAAGTCCGCCCCGGTGTGAAATGGCACAATGGCGATCCCTTCACCGCCACCGATGTGGCTCGCAATATCGAAGGCTGGTGCGACAAGACCGTAGAAGGCAATTCGATGGCCGGTCGCATGGCGACGCTGGTAGACAAGGAAACCGACAAGGCCATTGCGGGCAGTGTTCAGGTGGTCGATGATCTGACCGTCAAACTGAATCTGCCGCGTCCCGACATCTCACTGATCCCGGCTATGGCGGACTATCCGGCGCAGATTATTCACGCCGGTTTCGACACCAACGACCTGCTAAACAATATCGGCACAGGGCCATACAAAATCGTTGAATATGCGGTTGGTGAAAAATGTGTCCTAGAGCAAGTGCCGGATCATGTCTGGTGGGGAACCGAAGTTTATGGTGGCCCTTACCTGGACCGCATAGAATATCTGGATTTTGGCACGGACCCATCGGCCTGGATTGCGGCCATCGACGCCGAAGAAGTTGACATGCTGCATGAATCCGTGGGCGAGTATATCGCCATCCTCGACGATCTTGGACTGGAAAAATCCGAGGTTGTGACCGCCTCGACCCTGGTGGTTCGTCCCAACCAGTTGGCCGAGGTCAACGGTAAGCGTCCCTATGAGGATGTCCGTGTGCGCCGCGCGCTGGCCCTGGCGGTGGACAATGCTATCTGCCTTGAACTGGGATACAACAATCTGGGCGCCCCGGCCGAGAACCACCACGTCGCGCCGGTACATCCAGCCTATGCCGAATTGCAGCCACCGGAATTCGATCCGGCCAAAGCCAAGCAGCTGATGGAAGAGGCCGGAATGGCCGATTTCGAGCACGAGTTGATCTCGATCGACGATGACTGGCGCAAAAACACCTGCGACGCGGTCGCTGCCCAATTGCGTGACGCCGGGATCAAGGTCAAACGCACGGTACTGCCCGGATCTACCTTCTGGAACGACTGGACCAAATACCCGTTCTCGGCAACGAACTGGAACCATCGCGCCCTTGCGGTACAAATCCTGAACGTAGCCTATCGCTCTGGTGAGGCCTGGAACGAGTTCGGCTGGGAAAACGAGGAGTTCGATGCATTGCTAGACGAGGCACTTGCCATTGCCGATGCGGATCAGCGCCGCGAAGTGATGGCAAAAATCCAGAAACTGATACAGGATGAAGGTGTTGCTATTCAGCCTTATTGGCGGGCACTTTATCGCCACCACCGCTCGGGACTGGCTGGTTGCGGGCAACATCTGACCTTTGATCACCACCACTATAAGATGGGCTGGTTGTAGTACCTCCCTGAGGTCAAAGCCACTCGGTCTGCAAAGTTGAAATGTCTGATGGTTCGAGGGCCATTGCGACGGTTTCCGCTATCTCAGTTTCATCTTCTCTAAAGGCTTCGGATGGTTACGCCATCCGAAGCACTTTCTGGGTGTCAAAGTGGGTGAATGCGGAATTGGCTACCATACTCCCTCCTTGCCGCGATGCGTCATCTGATGCAAACTTGAATACGTTAAAGAAATGTCTGCTTCGCCGCTGCGCCTGATGGCAAGCGGACCAGCACAGTGCCATGCTTTGGGAGGAGTGTGTCATGACATTCAAAACCGCAGATTCCAAACCACCGGACAATCTGACGCCGCAGCAGCAGGGACTGCCCAAGATCAACAGGGTGACTGCAGGGGACATTTCCGCGTCACTGAAGGCTGGATTTTCCGACTTTCTGGCTCGCCCCGTCATGAGTGGGTTCTTCGGCCTGTTCTATGCGGTTTTCGGTATTCTGCTTGTTTGGAGCCTGGTCTGGCTCGGCAAGATCTGGATGATCATTCCCGCCATTGTAGGGTTTCCGCTGGTCGCGCCTTTCGCAGCTGCCGGGCTTTATGAAATGTCCCGTCGGTTACAGAACGGAGAGAGTTTCGGTTGGTCGGAAATCCTCACCGTCATGGCCAATCAGCGCAAACGCGAGATGGGCTGGATGGCCTTTGTTACCCTGTTCATTTTCTGGGTGTGGATTTATCAGGTTCGGCTTTGGCTGGCGATCACACTTCAAAATGCGTCTTTCTCGGATTTCGAGGGTTTCTTGAACACCGTATTCTTCACGCCGCAGGGCTGGACCTTCCTTGCTGTTGGCACCTGTGCCGGCGCGTTCCTGTCGGCTGTTCTGTTCTCGGTAACCGTGGTTGCCATGCCCATGCTGCTCGACCGGGAAACCAATTTCGTGTCTGCCATGTTAACGTCCATTCGCGTCGTCACGGAAAACCCGGTGGTCATGCTCGGCTGGGCGGCAATCATATCTGGCACCGTTCTGTTGTCGATGGTTCCGGCGTTTCTGGGGCTGATTTTCACCTTGCCGATCCTTGGTCACACCACATGGCATCTCTACCAGCGGGCAGTGTCACCAGCGAAAGAGTGATCTGCGCAACCCCTGCCTTGATCAGCCGAGCGGCTGCGACAGACGCTCAGGCCGCAGGCACTGACATCAGGATTCTGGCAAAGCGGATGCCCTGAGTTTTGCAGCCAAGCACTGTCAGATATTGCGACCATATAGTTGTGTTGGATTCCGGCCGCATCGTCGGTTTGGGAACTTACGACAGCCTTCTCCAAAGTAATCCTACCTTTCGGCAACTTAAAACTGCCGGGCATCAGACAGGATCGTGAGTGGCAGATAATGCCCGTTCATCTGCGCCCTGGCGACGTAGGACATGTTCTTATCGAACAAAGAATTTCTGGCTGAAGTAACGGTCCAAATGTGATCAGAGTTTTCTCGTCCGAAGGATTTCCCAACCGGCGGACCTCAAACCATCAGTTTCCAACATCGGCGCAATCCACTTTACCCCGACTCTGGCCGTCTTGGCGGATGACGATCAACTCAGCACCTGAAAATCGGTTCAGTCTGCGTCTTCCATTTTGGTTGCGTTAAGCTGAGCAAAGAGTTCAGGACCGACCCGATCATAAAGGTCAAGCTGCGTCTCAAGAAAGTCTATGTGACCCTCTTCGTCTGACATCAATTCCTCGAACAATCCCATCGAAACATAATCACCCGCGTCCTTGCAGACGTCCCGTGCCTCTTTGTACAGGGCCCGGGCGCTTTGCTCTGCGGCCAGATCGCATTCCAGCGATTCACGCGGGTTCTCTCCGATCTTCAGCGGGTCCAGCTTTTGCAGGTTTGGATGTCCTTCAAGAAAAATGATCCGCTCGATCAGCTTGTCCGCATGCTCCATCTCTTCAATGGATTCCTCGCGGCTTTTCTTGGCCATGCTGCCAAGTCCCCAATCGTCCTGAAGGCGATAGTGCAACCAGTATTGGCTGACCGCCGTCAACTCATGCCGAAGCGCCTTGTTCAGATATTCGATTACCTTTTTGTCGCCCTTCATCTCAGGTCTCCCTTGCTGTTCCCAATCCGGCTTGGAACAAATCTTTGTACCCGCAATTCTATCACTTGTCGGGCACGTTCCCAAAAGCGCGCACAACAGGCCTGCTTTCAAGGCGTTACCCTATTACCTGACGATTCTCATTTGATTAGAAGGAACTACGAAGAACCTGCCTCAAAAGGTCAGCGCACCGTGCCGGGTTAACTGCACCCACGACCGTCAGCGATTGCGCAGGGACCGCCACTCGATACTTTCGCGCCACTTGCTCGTTCTGCGCCGCACAATCCGCGCCATATCGGCAAACGGACGCAGGTAGATATCCAGAATGTTCGATGCGTGTGCTTCGTGCGGTTGCAAACCAAACTTAAGCTGGCTGTCCTGCTCCGACAAATGCAGCGAACCGAACAGCCAGTCCCAAATCGCCAAAGCCACACCAAAGTTCTTGTCGTGATGTTCGCGCGCGATGGAATGATGCACCTGATGCTGCGCCGGAGAGATCAGGACATGCTCCAACCACGGCCAGTACCGGATCGCGACATGTGAGTGCCGCAGGTTCGATCCCGTCACATGGAAGACAAAGGACATGACGTTGACGCCCAGTACCGTATACAGATCCACTGCATTGCCGAAGAAGAACAGAAAAACGGCCATTGTTGTGCCCTGCGCCACGGCGCTACGCAGGCCGAACAGGATACCTTCCAGCGGGTGAGTACGATAGACCGTGATAGGTGTCAGGGTTTCAGCGGAATGGTGGGTCTTGTGAATGGCCCAGAGCAGCGGCCAGCGGTGCATCCAGCGATGCACCAGATATTTGGTGAAATCATCGACGATAAAGATCGTCGCAGTGAACAGCGCGACAATCACACCCGTCGGGGCATCCGAAAACACGCCTCGCCGCAGGAAGTCAACGTCATGCAGCGCATAGTACAGGGCAGTTGCGATCGCCAATTGCGATAGCAGAAGCGGTGAAATGAACAGTGTGAACACGCGGTTGATCACAAAAATCTTGTAGTCCGCAATGGCCGAGGCCGAAAACAGAATCCTGCGGTCAAAGACCTGCCGCAGCGCCAGTTTGACCGATGATCCGCGCACCGCCACCAACCAGAGCAGCGCGATCAGGACAGTCAAAAACAGATACCCAAAGAAGACACGCTTCTTTGGGTTGGAAAAATCCGCAAAAACAGAGCCTATGTGATCGAGAATTTCCAAATGATGCCTTTCGGCCAGTGTCCCGGCGGCGTTTTAGCCGCGCCGCCGGGAGGATCAACAGACCCTTAGTCGTTTTCCGCCGAAGCGTTCTCGCCCAGCTTTTCAGCCAACGCCGCCAGATCGGCTGTTGCGTCATTGGCGCGAGATTCGATGCCGAACGTGTCGATCAACAATTTCTGAACTTTCAGCATGTTAACCTGATAGTCATCCAGCGTCATCTCGCGGTCGCGAACAAAGTTGCCGTCGGCATCGATGTCTGACACCATCTTGCCGTCGGGCATCGCGGGGCCAAAACCGATCAGCCAGTTCAGATCGATAGCAGTCGCACCGAGGTTGTTCTTGCCCGACTGGAGCGCCATCGAGAAGCCCTTGAGCTCACCCCAGTGCTTGGCATAGTTGCGCAGCGCCTTGTCGCTGTCCTCGCCCGATTTGATCTTGTCGATGTCCTTGTAAACCGAACCGGCATATTTAAACGTGGCTTCCGCCAGTGTCTTTTCCCAGTTGGTTTCGATGATATCGGCATAGTTCTTCAGCTCGGCGCGCTGCTCATCGGTCAGCGCCTCTCCATTGGCCGACGCGATCAGTGCACGACCATCACGGAACGCGTTGAAGATGGTGGTCATGTACTGGGTGTTCTTGTTGCCACCTTTGTCAGCACCTGCGGCATAGTAGGCCGGACCAAAGACCATTTCGGTCTTCAGGTCGATGACGCCATCACCGTTTGCGTCGGCAGCGGCCATGTCTTTCTGCTTGGACACACCATAGTTCTGCTCGGGTGACAGGCTGGCCGAATGCGCAGCAGCGCCGAAATAGCCAAATGCCTCGTCCCACACATGTTCTTTGCCTGTGTAATGCGCACCCTCTTTGTAGGGCTCATTGTTGGGCTTGTTGTCGGCTTCCAGCTTCTCGTCGAGATAATTGTCGACCGCCTGGTTATACGCCATCGCGCCCAGCGTGAATTTCGAGATCAGCTGACCCCAGTCCATGCCGTTCACCGGGTCATAGCCTTGGTTCGAGGACGCCGCCATCTTGATCATCTGCAGTGCAGCATCGACGCCGGACTGGTTTCCGGGCCATGCAGTCATTGCGCCCTTGTAGAACTTGCCCGAGATGTTCTTGCCTTTGGAAATCTCGTTCACGGTCGATTGCTTGACCGGGAAGCCATCCTTTGACGCCGGAGCGATAATGGCCAGGTCTTCTTCGGATCCGTTGAAGTAGGCCAGCATCAGCGCTTCAACCTCGGCTGCGTTGTTGCCACCGTCGCCCTTGCCAGCCGCTTTTTTTAGGCTGTCATGCAGCACGTGGCGTGCGATCTGACCGGAATAGGACACAGAGTTGGTTTTGTCGCCCTCATAACCTTTCAGGGTGACGGGAAAAGGGCCGTAGGCCTGATCTGCAAGAGCTGCCCCACCGGCGAGCGTTGTAACGACAAGCGCCGAAGTGAGTTTCAGTATGGGCTTAAGCATGGGGTGTCCCTCTTATTCACAACCGACTAAAAATGTCGGGATTACTTATCTGATCCTTTTAGTCGGTTATTTTGCAGGAGAGTCAAGCCTTATTCGTGGCCAGCCAGAAACTTTCCAGCGAGGTTAACGCCAACGCCAAATCCCGATTTCAGTGTGATCCTTCGTGCCCACTTCCTGCGAGTATGCCGCATAGAGATGCCGGGTAGTCAGTCCGTGCTGGCAGTATTGGCGACAGTATATCTGGTCGGCAGAAAGCTCCGCCGAACCAATCAGGAAAACTGCGACTTTGGTTGCCCCCTCACAGGATTGCTGCGCAAAGCCTTACGGGCAGGTCAGCCATGCCTCAGATTCTGAATCGCAATGACAAAGGCCGGCCTCGACGCAACAGTTCGAGCTGTACCCGGCGGCCCGGATCGGTCAGCGCCCGAACCACGTCGCGCGGTCGCTGCATGTCCTTTCCGTTGACCTCGCTCAGAACATCGCCGGGTCGCAGGCCTGCGCGCGCGCCGTACGGGCCCGGATCGACCACAACCACACCCGCCTGTGACAGCAGCAGACCCATCTTTGAAATCAATGCAGGATTGGCCCGCGCCACGGTCAGTCCCGGCAACACCGTACCTTCATCCAGAACCGTTTCCTCGGCTGGTGGCGTATTCGGCGCGACAATCAGTGCAACCTCGACTTCGTCCCGGTCAGTGCCACGCAACCGGGACAGAACCGACGTACCACCTATGCCGGAAATGGACATGCGGAACTTCATCTCTGCCGGGGAATTGACCTCTTCTCCGTCTACATGCGTAACGACATCTCCCACCCGGAACCCGGCCTCAGCCAGCGGGCTGAGTTGGTGCAGATCGGAAATCACAACGCCTTCGGGCAACGAAAGCCCGAGTGAATCTGCAATGTCAGCACTCATATGTTGCCCGGCCATTCCCGCCCAGGGGCTGACAAAACTGGCATTCCCGTCCTGCGCCTGACGCAGAAAGGCGCCAACCAGATTGGCTGGAATAGCGAACCCGATACCGTTTGATCCACCCGAACGACTAAGGATCGAGGTGTTGATCCCGATCAGGTCGCCATTCACGTCGATCAGCGCGCCGCCCGAATTGCCCGGATTGATCGGCGCATCTGTCTGGATAAAGTAACCGCGCGCATTGCCGGTCGCAGTCCCGGATCGGGCCAGCCCCGACACGATGCCCGACGAAACGGTTTGGCCGACACCGAATGGGTTGCCGATAGCTAATGCCAGTTCGCCCACTTCCACGCGGTCCGAATTGCGAAGCTTCAGATAGGGCAGCCCGCTGGCCTCATGCAGGCGCAAAATGGCGATATCGCTTTCCTCATCCCCAAGAACCACCTCGGCGGTGAATTCACGCCTGTCGGTGGTGACGACCTGAATCTCTGACGCCATGCCAACCACATGGTAATTCGACACCACATAGCCATCCCCGGAAAGGATAACCCCCGAGCCCAGCGAATTCTGAACCCGCGGGCGCGGCGTTCCAAAGCCTTTGCCAAAGAAATCCTGAAAGAATGGATCGGAAAACAACGGGTTTACGCGGCCCTGACGCACAATCTTGGCATAGATGTTGACCACCGCCGGAGACGCCTGCTTGACTACAGGCGCAAAACCAAGACTGATTTCAGCCTGCGACGTTGGCACTCGGGATTCGGCATTGGCCACCCCTGCAAGCAACAAAAGGGAAATCAGGATTCGCAGCATAAACACCCCTCCGACGACATCGCCAGACGGATATGCGGGGCTGTAGCCCGGAATGCAAGGGATCAAGCCACACACGCGGTACCGCACTCAGTTTCAATCGGGTACGGTGCAAGACATTATTCACAACACCATTAAACGTGAGAGAGAACACCTCATGCATCAGGATCGGGAACTGACCTTTGCAACCGCGGTCGCCAGCCACCATCAGGCAAGGCGATCCGGCGCGGGAGAAAACGCTCATGAGTATTATCAGGCCTCGCTGCTCAGCGCGATTATGCAAGGGGTCTACGACGGTACGGTGTCGGTCAAAGAGCTGCTCGAACATGGTGATTTTGGATTGGGCACGTTCAACGCTTTGGATGGCGAAATGATTGTATTGGACGGCGTGGCCTATCGGCTGGACGGTGAAGGTAAAGCCAACAGGGCAAAGGATAGCGACCTTACGCCTTATGCGGCCGTCATCAATTTCCAGCCGACGGATTCATTTGAAATGAACGTTGAGACCGACAAACCAGAATTTGAAAGCCAAATGGACGAAAGGGCGGCAGAGCGGAACCTGTTTTACGCAATCCGCTTTACCGGCCGGATCAAGTATATCAGGTATCGAAACGTGCTTCGGCAGGAACGACCCTACAAACCCTTGCTTGAAGTCGTGAAAACACAGGCCGAGTTTGAATTGGACGACGTGGACGGCACCATTCTTGGATTTCGTTGTCCCGATTACGCCGTGGGGATTGGAGTTCCCGGTTATCACCTGCACTTTATTTCCAACGACCTCAGGACCGGAGGGCACGTTCTAGACTATACGTTGACAAGGGGGCAAACGGAGATCGACCACACGTCGTCCCTGCATCTGGAATTGCCGGAAACACCTGCCTTTTCCGATGCTGACCTGTCCGCAGGCGCGTCAGAGGACAACATTCACAAAGCGGAAGGCAACTAGGACAGTCCCCGCCTGTTTTTTGTTACGCAACAAAAAAACCCCCGCGTCCGGGACGCAGGGGTCAAATCAGAAAGCCGGGCTTTCTTATTCTTCGTCAGCAGCCGCTTCTTCAGCTGCGACGCGTGCCTTGTCGGCTGCGCCCTTGGCGTCGACGTCACGATCAACGAATTCGATGATCGCCATCGGAGCCATGTCACCATAGCGGAAGCCTGCCTTCAGGATGCGGACATAACCGCCCTGACGCTCGGCGTAGCGGGGGCCCAGAACTTCGAACAGCTTGGCGACGTCTTTGTCTTCTTTCAGCTGTGCTGCGGCCTGACGACGGGCATGCAGGTCGCCGCGCTTGCCCAGAGTGACCAGCTTTTCGATGATCGGGCGCAGTTCTTTTGCCTTCGGCAGAGTTGTTTTGATTTGCTCATGCTCGATGAGCGAGCCAGCCATGTTCGCAAACAGCGCCTTGCGGTGCTCATGAGTACGGTTCAGGCGGCGGTAACCACGTGCGTGACGCATTTTCTAGTTCCTTCTTTCGCGTTTTGCTTTGTCTGGCCGGCGATGCGTGTCACCGGCTCTCCTTGGGGCGGAAGTGCCCATATGGTCCCCGGCAGCCCGGGCATTGGGGAAGACGCGCTTAGAACGCGTCTTCGAATTTCTTGGCCAGATCTTCGATGTTGTCGGGCGGCCAGTCCTCGACATCCATGCCGAGGTGCAGACCCATACCGGACAGAACTTCTTTGATCTCGTTCAGCGACTTGCGGCCGAAGTTCGGAGTGCGCAGCATCTCGGCTTCGGTCTTCTGGATCAGATCGCCGATGTAAACGATGTTGTCGTTCTTCAGGCAGTTTGCCGAACGGACCGACAGTTCCAGCTCGTCCACTTTCTTCAGCAGCAGCGGGTTGAACTCCAGACCATCGTCTTCGTCCTGGCGGCCAGCCGATTCCGGCTCGTCGAAGTTGACGAAGATCGACAGCTGGTCCTGCAGGATACGTGCAGCAAAGGCCAGCGCATCTTCCGGCGTGATCGAGCCATCGGTTTCGATCTTCAGGGTCAGCTTGTCATAGTCCAGAACCTGACCTTCACGGGTCGGCTGAACGTCATAGGCAACCTTTTTGACCGGCGAATAGATCGCATCGATCGGGATCAGGCCAATGGGTGCGTCTTCGGGCTTGTTCTTTTCAGCCGAAACGTAGCCTTTGCCGGTATTGACGGTCAGTTCCATGAACAGGTCGGCGCCATCGTCCAGGTGGCAGATGACGTGATCGCGGTTCAGAACCTCGATGCCGGCGCTTTCGCTGATGTCACCGGCGGTGACAACTGCGGGGCCTTTGGCATTGATCGACAGGCGCTTGGGGCCTTCGACTTCCATGCGCAGGGCGACCTGCTTGAGGTTCAGGATGATGTCGGTGACGTCTTCACGAACGCCCGCAACCGACGAGAATTCGTGCAATACGTTGTCGATCTGAACGCTGGTGATGGCGGCGCCCTGCAGCGAGCTCATCAGAACGCGACGCAGCGCGTTGCCCAGAGTCAGGCCAAAACCACGCTCCAGCGGTTCGGCAACCAGGGTGGCCTTGCGCGCAGGATCATTGCCCGGCTTGCCGTCAAGCTGGGTCGGTTTGATCAATTCTGCCCAATTCTTATGGATCATGTAATCCCTCCATTCCTGTCTGCGCCCCATGTCCAGAAAAGGCTCAGACGCCCGAGGTTTCAAAACGGCGAACCGGGGCCGCGTATCGTGACACGGCCCCAGCTTAAAATTGCGTTCGCTTAGACGCGGCGGCGCTTCGGCGGGCGGCAGCCATTGTGGGCGATCGGCGTCACGTCGCGGATCGACGTGATGTTGAAGCCCACTGCAGCCAGCGCGCGCAGTGCCGATTCACGACCCGAACCGGGGCCCTGAACTTCGACTTCCAGCGTCTTGACACCGTGGTCCTGCGCCTTCTTGCCGGCATCTTCTGCAGCCATCTGGGCAGCATAGGGTGTCGACTTGCGCGATCCCTTGAAGCCCATGGTACCGGCAGACGACCACGAGATGGCGTTGCCCTGTACGTCCGAGATCAGGATCTTGGTGTTGTTGAAGGTCGAATTCACATGGGCGACGCCCGATGCGATGTTCTTACGCTCTTTGCGCTTGATGCGTGTCTTGTCACGTGCCATCGGTCAGACCCTCCCTTATTTCTTCTTACCGGCAATGGCCTTTGCGGGGCCTTTGCGGGTACGAGCGTTGGTGTGGGTACGCTGACCGCGAACCGGCAGGTTGCGGCGGTGACGCAGACCGCGATAGCAGCCCAGATCCATCAGGCGCTTGACGTTCATCTGCACTTCACGGCGAAGGTCGCCTTCGACGGTGTAGTTTGCGTCGATGTGTTCGCGGATGGCCAGAACTTCGGAATCGCTCAGTTCGTTCACACGACGGGTTACGTCGATGCCTACGGCTTCGCAGATCGCGTTAGCCGAGGTGTTGCCGATTCCGGTGATATATGTGAGGGCGATAGGTACCCGCTTGGCAGTCGGGATGTTTACGCCGGCAATACGTGCCACGTGTCACTTTCCTTTTTCGTTGCGGTTCCGTAACTCCGGAACCTTTTTTCACAACGCTTGATCTTGGCAGTGACGCCAGAGAATCCAGCATTTGTACGAGGTAGTCGATGCAAACGGGACGAATCCCGCAGGCGGTGTTGATTCCCCAAGGGGATGGGGGTCGATATGGGCTTTTGGCGGTGGCGTCAAGCCCTTACCGGACTCACCCCAGGATAGCCTCGATCGAGGCAGTCACTTCCCTGATATCGGCCAGCCCGTTGACCGGACGCAGATCGCCCTTGGCATAGTAATAGCCGATCAGCGGAGAGGTCTTTTTGTAGTATTCCATCAGGCGGGTGCGCAGACTGTCTTCGTTGTCATCTGCGCGGCGGGTGAACTCTTTTTTCTGGCCGCAATTGGTGCAGACGCCATCGGCCGGAATCGGCTTGGTGTGGTCGTTATAGACCTCCCCGCAACCGGAGCAGGTCGAGCGCGCGGTGATCCGGTCAACAAGCGCTTCGTCATCGACGCGCATCTCGATCACAGTGTGCAGCGACTGGCCCAGTTTGGTCAGCAGCGCCGCCAGGGCGTCGGCCTGCGCAAGTGTGCGCGGGAATCCATCAAAGATAAAACCGGCACCTTTCTCGGTGGTCAGCTTCTCTTCGATCAGGCCAATCACGATCTCGTCGGTGACTAGCTTGCCCGCGTCCATTATCGCCGCGACCTTGTTGCCCATCTCCGTGCCACTGGTACGCGCCTCGCGCAGCATGTCGCCGGTGCTCAGCTGGATCATACCGCGGGTGTCAACCAGATGGCGCGCCTGCGTGCCCTTACCTGCCCCCGGGGGGCCCAGAAGAATGATGTTCATCGACGAGCGGGTCCCTTCCTGCTGCGTTTCTTACCCTTGCCGCGCAGCTGGGACTTTTCGATAAGCCCTTCGTATTGATGCGCCAGCAGATGGCTCTGGACCTGCTGGATAGTATCCATGGTCACAGAGACGATGATCAGAACCGAGGTGCCGCCAAAATAGAATGGGATGGCGAACTGACCGCGCAGGATTTCCGGCAGCAGACAGACTGCCGTCAGATAGGCCGAGCCCAGTACCAGCACGCGGTTGACCACGTATTCCAGATATTCAGAGGTTTTCTTGCCGGGGCGGATGCCCGGAACAAAGCCGTTCTGCTTTTTCAGGTTATCCGCCACATCGTCCGGTTTGAACGACACGTTGAACGTGTAGAAGTAGGCGAAGAACACGATCATCGACGCGAAGAACAACAGATAGAGCGGCTGACCGGGGCCAAAGTTGGCCAGCAGCCACGACATGATCGGACCATTTGCAGCCCCTGACGAGAAAGTCGAGATCGTGACCGGCAGCAGCAGCAACGAGCTGGCAAAGATCGCCGGGATCACGCCTGCCGGGTTTACTTTGACCGGCAAGTGGCTGGAGCCGCCCTCATAGACTTTCATACCTACGTTGCGGCGCGGGTATTGGATATGGATCTTGCGCAGGGCGCGTTCCATGAACACCACGAAGGTGATGACAGCGATGACCATGACGATCACACCAACGATCACGGCGGGGCTGATGGCGCCCGAGCGTCCGCTGGCGAAGAATTGCGCCAGTGCCGCCGGAACCTCGGCGATGATGCCGACGAAGATGATCAGCGAGATGCCGTTACCGATGCCGCGTGCAGTGATCTGTTCACCCAGCCACATCAGGAACATGGTGCCGCCAACCAGCGTGATCATGGTCGACATACGGAAATAGAGACCGGGATCGGTGGCCAGATCGCCCGATTCCAGCGAAACGGCCAGACCATAGGCCTGAACGGTGGCCAGCGCCACGGTGCCGAAACGGGTGTACTGGTTGATCTTCTTGCGTCCCTGCTCGCCCTCTTTCTTGAGTTGTTCGAGCGCGGGAACCATCGAGGTCAGCAGCTGCACAATGATCGAGGCCGAGATGTAGGGCATGATGCCGAGGGCAAAGATACCCATCCGTCCCAGCGCCCCGCCGGTGAACATCGAAACCATGCCGCCGATGCCCTGCCCCGCCTGTTCCATGAACTCGCGCAGTGCCTGACCATCAATCCCCGGCACCGGAATGAAGGTGCCCAGACGATAGACGATCAGCAAACCCAGCGTGAACAGGATGCGGTTGCGCAGATCGGTGGCCTTGCCCAAAGCAGCCCAGCTAGTGTTGGCTGCCATTTGTTCTGCTGCTGATACCATAAATCGGTCTCTCTTATGAAAACACCGCCCGGAACCGTTTTCCGGCTCGGGCGGCGTCTTGGAAAACTCTGAGGTCTATGTAAGCGGGTCTTCGCCCGCTCACAAGCGCTTACTCTGCCGCAGCGGCTTTTGTGACCGTAAGTGAACCGCCCGCTTTCTCGACCGCTTCAACAGCGGCTTTCGAGGCACCGGTCACTTCCAGGTTCACCTTGGCGCTGATTTCGCCTTTGGCCAGGATGCGGACACCGTCCAGCTTGCGGCGCACCAGACCGGAGGCGACCAGCGCATCCTCGGTGATCGCAGCGGATGCGTCCAGCTTGCCCGCGTCGACGAATTTCTGGATCAGGCCCAGGTTGATAACGGCGAATTCCTTGCGGTTCGGCTTGTTGAAGCCACGCTTGGGCAGGCGCTGGTACAGCGGCATCTGGCCGCCTTCGTAGCCATTGATGGCCACACCCGAACGGGATTTCTGGCCTTTGATACCACGGCCACCCATTTTACCTTTGCCGGAACCGGGGCCACGACCAACGCGGGTGCGTTTCGGGTTGGCGCCGGGATTGTCGCGCAGTTCGTTCAGTTTCATATCGCTTCTCCATTGCCGGACATGACCCCGAAGCGTGATGGGCCAGACACGGCGTTTCTTGCTGTTGATTCTCGTGGACCCACAGGGCCACCGGAGGCGTATAAACCCGGATGCCGAACGGTTCAAGAGGGTCTTGTTTATCAGGCTGTCGCAGATATCTGACTGCACCGAAGGTAAGCCTCGGGCCGAAAACGACTTCACGATTGCACGTCGGCCTATTGGAGCTTCACATTGGAGCACACAACACAGGCGGTTCTTGTAATGAGTGCCGCCACACTCTAGGCACCGAAATGCACATCACGATACACCCATGGCGATCTCGCCCATAAACAGACTGGTATCAAAATGGAAGAGAACCAAACCGGAGCGGTCCGCACCTCGGCCCACTTTGAAACTTTGCGGCCCACGATAGATCGCCAGGGAATTCCGGATCGCGAAGATGTGCTGATTTACATCCATATTGGCAAATGCGGTGGTGAATCCTTGTGGGATGCAATGGTTCGCAGCCCGGTTTTGAACGAAGCGTATTCTTCGGTTCTGAGAATGCACGTTGTGAAACCACCAGTGCGTTCCAGGACAAAGTACCTTGTCGTCGTACGCAATCCGATAGATCGCGCGATCTCGGCATTTAACTGGCGTTACAAGCTGGTGGTTGAGGATGAGGTCAAGAGCAGCCGAACATCAACCGAGTACGCGGTTCTTGCCAAATACAAGACGCTGAATGCTTTGGCCGAGGAGCTCTATACAGATGGAGCCTTGGACAACGACGCCGCTGACGCGTTCCGCGCGATCCATCACCTCCGCGAGAACATATCATTTTACCTGTCTGAACTTCTGCCAAAAGTAAGTGCGACCCAAATCTCTCTGGTTTTGGCGACCGAGTTTCTGGACGCCGAAATCGCTCGAGACCTTGGCGTTGATCGCGTCAGGAAAGAGCATCAGAATCGTAACTCTGTGAACAAGGAAAAGCTGTATCTGAGTGGCCTTGCCCGGAAAAATCTGCGCCGGTTTCTCGACGATGACTACGAGGCAGTACAAAGGTTGTTTGACATGAAAGGTATTACCGGTGCGAAGCGCGATGTTGTTCTGCGCTGACACGCAGCCATATCTGGGTTTGCCCAACCCCCGATGACCGTGCGGATGCGTTTGGAATGATCGAATTGGCGGCCTGAACCCCCATTAGACAAAAGGACTGGCAGGCAGAATGGTAGAGCAAAAAAGCGAAAACCCCGGCAGATCCCCCATCTTTGAATCGCTGGGTCCAAATACAAGCATCAAAAGGTTCAGGGATCAGGAAGACGAGCTGGTCTATATCCATATCGGTAAATGCGGCGGTCAGTCGTTGTGGGATGCGATTCAGCGCAGCCCGGTTGTAAACCAGCAGTTTTCTTCGGTTATTCGCGTGCACGTTGCTGAACCACCGGTCCTGGCAAGATCAAAGTACCTAATCGTGGTGCGCAACCCGATATCCCGCGCCATTTCTGCCTTTAACTGGCGTTACAAGCTGGTTGTCGAAGATGAAGTCAAAAAGGACAGGGCATCGCAGGAGTATCAGGTGCTTGCCAGGTACGGCACATTGAATGCGCTGGCTGAAGCACTTTATGTCGATGGATCGCTGAATGAACTGGTCGTCGAAGATCTCCGCTCTATTGGCCATCTGAGAATGGATATCTCGTTCTATCTGTCCAAAATGCTACCGAACGTTCGTTCCGATCAGATTTTTTCGGTGCTGACGACCGAGTTTCTGGACAGCGAAGTCGCCCGAGAATTGAATATTGAAGACGTGAAGCGGGAACATCAAAACCGGCCTTCCGTTGATTTGGAAAAAAAGCATCTGAGCGATTGCGCGCGCCATAACCTGCGTCAATTTCTTTCTGATGACTATCGCGCGGTGGAAGAGCTTTTGGATTTGAAGGGGATTTCCGGACAGCGCCGGGATGTGCTTTTGCGCTGACGGTAGACACGCGAACAGGTCACGGACGCCGGTACTGCATCCAAGCAGCCAAACTATTGCAGACAATGCCTTTGGAATCCGTGTTACCTTTGCTTCCATGGACTGGAAGCTGAACAAAGTCATCGACTGGTTGCTGTCCGAAGGCCGGATGCTGCCCGATCTTGATCACATCGTTGAGGCGCTGGGATCGGCTATGCTGGAGGCTGGCGCACCGGTATGGCGTATTCGGCTGGCCATTCGAACGGTTCATCCGCTGGTGACCGCTCTAAGTGTGGCGTGGGAGCGGGACAGCGAACAGATCGACAGCGTGGCGGCGACGCATGGTCTGGATCAACGTCAGGAATACATCGGAAGCCCAATTGCCCGAATTGCCCAGACCAGCAGGCCGCTGAGGCAATCGCTTGTTGAACTGAATTCGGACGATCACGTCGCCTTTCACGAACTGCGTGAACGTGGCGCGACAGACTATTACGGGATGCCGCTGCGGTTCATCGGCGAAGGCGGGGGCGTACTGATCTTTGTCTCAGACCGGGCGGAAGGGTTCAATGACGAGGATATTGCGGGGTTCGACACGATCGGCGCCGCGATCACTGCCATCGTCGAGGTGCACCGACTGAGGAACCTGTCGATGGCCGTAGCCGAAGCCTATCTGGGGCCACGCACTGGTCGGCGCGTGGTTGGCGGGCAGATCACGAGGGGCGATATCGACAGGATTGAAGCGGCGATCCTGATCAGCGATATCCGTGACTGGACCGGTCTGAACGCGCGCCTGCCGGTTGCCGAGACGGTGGAACTGGCGAACCGGTATTTCGAGGTCATCGACAAGGCCGTATCAGACAATGGCGGTGAGATTCTTAAGTTTCTGGGCGACGGGGTTCTGGCCATCTTTCCTGCGGAACCAGATATGCGCTCCGCCTGCCACCGGGCATTGACCGCGGCCAGAAGCGCATTAAAGGCGGCCCCGGCGACCGATCTGCAATACGGGGTCGGGCTGCATTGTGGCAGTGTTCTATACGGCAATATCGGGTCCGAGGCGCGACTGGATTTCACCGTTCTGGGCCAAGCCGTCAATATTGCTGCGCGGATCGAGGCGTTGTGCGGGGAAACCGGACAGCCCGCTTTGTATTCCGGAGAGTTTGCCGGGATGGTCGATGCGGATCACGTTCCGCTAGGTCAGTATTCGCTCAAGGGTCTGGACAGGCCTGCGCAGATATTCGCGCCGCTGGCCGCAGAGGGCTGAGCCAAAGAACTATTGACAACCGGCACTTCAACGATCATATGCGGCCAGTGCAATATCCGCGGCGTGAGCGGATCGCGCGACGCCCCGGGTGGGCTGTACGGCGCAACAAATCAATCTGAACACTACTGATACCCAGATCACGCGGGGGTCGGCGTGATAAAGCGGCAAGGGCCTTCGTTGTCCCTGTTGTTTTGTTGCGGAACCAAAGCGCGTCACCATTCGGGGCGCGCCACGACATCCGTGCGGCTGGCAAGGCCGTCACATTCAAAAGGAATACGGTCTTTGGACTTTAATATGCTGGGGCTGACGCCCCGCCTGATCACAAACCTCGAAACGCTGGGAATTTCCGAACCCACGCCGATCCAGAAACAGGCCATCCCCCACGCCATGAACGGGCGTGACGTGATGGGCCTTGCGCAAACGGGAACGGGCAAGACGCTGGCCTTTGGCCTGCCCATTCTGATGTCGATGATCCGTCAGGAAGGCCGCCCTGCGCCCAAAACCGCGCGCAGCCTTGTGCTGGCACCCACGCGGGAACTGGCCAAGCAGATCACCGAAAACCTGCGCTCTTATTGTGAAGGCACGTCGATCCGGGTCGATCTGATCGTCGGCGGCGTGTCCATGGGGCCGCAGATCGACCGGCTGAAACGGGGCAGCCACCTGTTGGTGGCGACGCCCGGACGTCTGATTGACCTGTTGGAGCGCAAAGCTGTCCGGCTCGACCAGACCGGGTTTCTGGTTCTGGACGAAGCCGACCAGATGCTGGATCTGGGCTTCATTCATGCCCTGCGCAAGATTGCGCAACTGCTGCCCGCGGACCGGCAGACGATGCTGTTCTCCGCCACTATGCCGAAGCAGATGGCCGAGATCGCCGCAGCTTACCTGAATAATCCCGTGCGCGTTGAAACCGCGCCTCCGGGTCGTCCGGCGGACAAGATCGATCAGGGCGTTCACTTCGTGGCCCAAGCGGAAAAGACATCACTGCTGATCGAATTGTTGGATACCCATCGCGAGGAACTGGCGCTGGTATTTGCCCGGACCAAGCACGGGGCCGAGCGGCTGTCGAGAACACTGGACAAAGCGGGATATGCCGCAGGGTCGGTGCATGGCAACAAATCGCAAGGCCAGCGCGACCGGGCTTTGCGCGAGTTCCGCGCAGGTACTCTGCGGGTTCTGGTGGCAACCGATGTGGCCGCGCGCGGCATCGACATTCCGGACGTGCGACACGTCTATAACTTTGATCTGCCCAACGTGCCCGACAACTATGTGCACCGTATCGGTCGGACCGCCCGAGCAGGCCGCGACGGACGTGCAGTTGCATTCTGCGCACCTGCGGAAATGTCAGAGTTCCGCGCCATCCAGAAGACAATGGGGCGTGACATTCCCGTGCTTGGCGGGCGCCCATGGGTTACAGAAGAACCCAAGGAACGGAAAAAGCCGCAGAACCGGCGGCGCAGGCCAAACAGGGGCCGTCCGCGCTCCAAGGCCGCCTAAAACAAAAAAAGCGCCCCGGCTAAGCGGGGCGCTTTTTTTTTAATTTGCGTCGGCAGAGTTTGCCGAAGCGGCGCTTATACACAATAGACGTGCTTGTGCGCGATATCCGAGATGTCGCAACGGCGGACGCCGATATCGTCCAGTTCACGATTGGTCAGGCTTTGCAGCTCGGTATAGGTGCGGTTGTATTCCGCAGCCTTGGCGCGAGCCTGTCTGATCTGGTCAACAAATGCCCAGAAGCGGGTGCCGAAGCCGGTGTGCGATGCAGTGATTGCGTGTGCCATGTCTTTGTTCCTTTCTGCGGCCGGGGCGCATTCCCCGGTAATCGAGTTCTGTTCCTGTTTGGGACAGGGCCGAGATAGGCACAGTGTTTAGCGCCAACAATGCATGTTTTGGTCTAGCCGCTATGCGGGAATCGAATGGCTGGGCTTGCGGTCCTGTGCACACCCGACCGAAGAACGTGATCGGATTCCGCAAGACCATGGGGATCGTCAACCTTCCATCATTAAGATATTTGTTCGCTATTTGTTCCCGGTGTGGTAGACCACAACAAGACCATCAGGGAGGGCACCATGTCTGAAAGAAAGACCAAGTATGAACGGCTGAAGGCGCTTCACGACCGTGACGTGACCTTTGTGATACCAAACCCGTGGGACGCAGGTTCGGCGCGCCTGTTAACCAGCCTTGGTTTCGACGCCCTTGCAACAACAAGTGCCGGCTATGCGTTCTCACGGGGAAAAAGGGATTCATTCGCAAGCCTGAACCGGGCAGAGATTCTCGATAACGCAGCTGAAATCGTTGCGGCAACGGACCTGCCGGTTTCCGCTGATCTAGAAGATGGCTTTGGAACGTCACCCGAAAGTTGCGCAGAAACCATCCGCCTTGCCTGTGACGTGGGTTTGGCCGGCGGGTCCATCGAAGATGCAACCGGAGATCCGGATAAGCCTATTTATGAATTCGGTCAGGCTGTTGAACGCATTGGTGCCGCTGCCGAGGTTGCTACCGATCTCGGTTTTCTTTTGACGGCGCGGGCGGAAAGCTATCTTTGGGGAAGAAGCGATCTGGATGACACTATCGCCCGCCTGCAGGCGTTTTCAGATGCCGGTGCGGACGTCCTCTATGCCCCGGGGCTTCCGGATATCGAGGCGATCAGAACCGTCTGCCAGTCTGTCGACAAGCCCGTCAATGTGGTGATGGGGCTTCAGGGGCCCAGCTATTCTGTCGCCCAGCTTGCAGAAGCCGGGGTGCGCCGTGTCAGTGTTGGTGGCTCATTCGCGCGGGCAGCACTTGGCGCGGTGATGAAAGCCGCGCAGGAGGTAAAGTCCTTTGGCACATTCAACTATGCCAGTGACGCGATTTCAGGGGAGGACGTGAGCAGGCTTATGGCGCAGAGCAAGTGCGCAAACAGACACTGACTAATGGCACCCACATAATCCACTGACGCTACCGCCCGCCTGGGAGGCCTGGGAAATACCCCGGCATCCCGGCGTCCTCGGTTTCTGTCCGGGTAAGCGCTGGAGTGCCAAACCCTTTGCCTATGAGCGGCTTACTCCGTCGGTATCACGGATTGTGCATTCGGCGCTTGCGATCTCGCGTCGTTCGCGTCGCCTCTTCGGATCCGTCGTGGTAGGTGCCGAACCACTTGTCCCACGGCATTTCCGAGTTTCCATAGTTGCATTCGTAGTATCTGTGATGCAGCTGGTGAAAAAATGCGCCGATCAAAAGGCGTTGCCGATCCCTGACCCAGATCGCCTCGTACCCCGAGTGTGAGGACGCCGCACCGAGCATCAGCCAGTAGCCCAGAAACAACATGTGAACCGGATGACTGGGCAACACCAGCAGGATCAGCATGGCGCTGAAGTAGAACACATGCTCGACAGGATGCATGGATGTTCCCGACCATGGGCCGGTATTGACGTTCCGGTGATGTACAGCGTGGACGTATTTGTATATCCGGGGCTGATGCAGGACGATGTGAATGACGTAGAAATGAAAACTCTGCCAGACGGCAAGCAGCGGGAAAAGGACGACAAACCAGATCGGGTGGGCCGAATACTCAAGCGTGGCAAGTGTCCCGTTCGCGTACATCCAGCGAAGGCCGATTTCGTAGGCGGAATAGATGGGTACTCCGGATACCAGCGAATAGAACATGTTGTCCCAGGTCTGATAACCGAACTTATAAAGCGCGTTCTTGCGCTTCATGTAGGGGCGGGGATCGTACTTCAGCAATTTACCCTGACCATCGATCCCGTAGAACCATAGATGCAATCCCCCGGCGACAAGAAACAGGACAATCCAGTTTCTGATCAGGACGGCCGCCATCCATCCCGGTGCGAACTGGGTCTGGTCGGGGCCAACCGGCTGCAACCAGAAAGCCACCAGAAACGCAAAGGCCAGATAAAGCGAGCGGTCAGAGACCTGCAGATAGTTCTGCCATAGCCACTTCAGCATCGTTCCGGGCTTTGGTGGCCAGTTCCAGTAAGGGGCAAATCCCACGGGCAGTTCAGGGTGCCAGTGCCATTCACGGCTCATCGGGGCCGGTTCGGGCCGGGTTTTTGCAGATGTCTCGGTCATTGGTATGTCCTTCATTCGTCATTGTTCCTGATCTGGATCAGTGGACGACCGGAGGAGCGAATGGGAACCAGCGATTGAAGTGATACATGCCACACCTGCCAACTCTGTTCTTCTATCCTTTACAGGTGTCGGGAATTTGCGCCTCTCTTAACGACATGGAACTGGTCGCATATAGTCCTGATTGCAGGGCTTTGTGTGGACAGCCTCTGCAGTGGCGCCAGAACCGTCCCGGGTCCGGCGAAACAACAAACGCCCCCGAAATCCCGGAGGCGTTTTCGAAATTTAGCTCTCGCCAAATCCTTCGCCGCATGCCTGCGGCGCTCTTACTTGCGGATTTGGCCGATGTAGCGTTGCTTTTGCTCGTTCACCAGAATCAGTTTGCCTTGGTTCACGACATACAGATCAAAACGAGGCTTTTCGAAGTCGATACAGCGCATTCCATTGTCATAAAATTTGTAGGCATTGGCTTTCCATGTCTGCCCGTTTGCCTTGTAAGAATATGAGCCGTTTGCAGAATAGGTCTCAACTTCTTTCCCGGAATAAACGACCTTGCGCCCCGACAGGTTCTTTTGCAACCACGCCGCATTCACCTTTTGATCACCATCCGAAAGGTAACTTTTGGAGAGTTTTGGCGCTTTGGCCGGACATTCGGCAGAAGCGATCGTTCCAATCAAGGTCGCGCAGAGCGCAGTCAAAATAAGTCTCATCATAAACATCCACTCAATAAACGACCTCAAAGTTACCCCGGTTTGAACACATAGCAACAAAAAAACGCCCCCGACCAAAGTCGGAGGCGTTCCCAATCCTTCGAAGATGCCGGGCTTAGCCGCGCTCTTCGATGATCTCGACAAGATGCGGGATCTTGTTGACCATGCCGCGGACCGAAGGAGTGTCCTCCAGCTCGCGGGTCTTGTTCATCTTGTTCAGGCCCAGGCCGATCAGGGTTGCGCGCTGTTCGGCGGGGCGGCGGATCGGCGAGCCGATCTGCTTGACGACGATGGTTTTTGCCATGGGTCGCTCTCCTTATGCTTCTGCTTCAGCAGCGGCCGGTGCTTCGTCCCGCTTGGGCAGGATGTCGGCAACCTTTTTGCCACGACGCTGTGCGACCGAACGCGGGCTCTGCTCTTTCTGCAGGCCGTTGATGGTGGCGCGGATCATGTTGTACGGGTTCTGCGAGCCCAGCGACTTGGACACAACATCCTTGACGCCCAGCATTTCGAACACGGCACGCATCGGACCACCGGCGATGATACCGGTACCTTCAGGTGCGGTGCGCATGACCACTTTACCGGCGCCGTGACGGCCCTCGATGTCGTGGTGCAGGGTCCGGCCTTCGCGCAGCTGCACGCGGATCATCTGACGCTTGGCTTGCTCAGTTGCCTTGCGGATGGCCTCGGGTACTTCTTTCGCTTTACCCTTGCCAAAGCCCACGCGGCCTTTCTGATCGCCGACAACCACCAGAGCGGCGAAGCCAAAGCGCTTACCACCTTTTACGGTTTTCGACACACGGTTGATTGCAACCAGACGATCTGCAAATTCCGGTGCTTCTTCACGGTCGCGGCCACGGCCCCGACGGTTTTCACGTTCTGCCATTTGGCATCCCTTTTCTCATGTGGCGCATCAGCGCCGTTTATTTCAATCCAAGTGAGCCCCAACTGTTGCCGAGGCTCCCGGATCATCGGGGCAGCCGCAAAGCTGCCCGCAAGTCTTAGATCTTCAGACCACCTTCACGCGCAGCGTCGGCCAGAGCCTTCACCTTGCCGTGAAACAGGAAGCCGCCACGATCGAAATAGGCCTCTTCGACGCCTGCCTTCTTGGCACGCTCGGCGATGGCCGCGCCCACCTTGGTGGCCGCTTCGACGTTGTTCTTGCCAACAACACCCAGATCTTTTTCCAGGGTCGAGGCCGAGGCCAGGGTCACGCCACGCACATCGTCGATCAGCTGAACAGAGATGTTCTTGTTCGAACGGTGTACGGACAGACGCGGACGACCCGCGTTGACCTTGCGAAGTTTGTTCCGAACGCGCAGGCGGCGCTTCAGAAACAGGGTTCTTTTGCTGTTTGCCATTGTTTGCGTCCTTACTTCTTCTTGCCTTCCTTGCGGAAGATGAACTCGTCCTTGTAGCGGATGCCTTTGCCCTTGTAGGGCTCGGGACGGCGCCATTCGCGGATTTTCGCCGCGACTTCGCCCACCTGCTGCTGGTCGTTACCTTCCACAATGATCACGGTCTGCTTCGGTGCGGTGATGGTGACACCTTCCGGAGCAACGAAATCAACGTCATGGCTGTAGCCCAGGTTCAGCTTCAGGGTGTTGCCCTGCATCTGAGCCCGGTAACCAACACCCTGGATCTCCAGCTCTTTTTTGAAGCCTTCGGTCACACCGGTCACCAGATTGGCAACCATGGTGCGGCTCATGCCCCACTGCTGGCGGGCACGCTTGGACATGCCACGGGGGTCGATCTTGACCACGTTGTCTTCAACCGACAGCGTCACGTCGTCGGTGGCGGTGAAGCTGCGGGTGCCTTTCGGACCTTTGACTTCGATGGTCTGACCCGACACAGAGGCGGAAACGCCGCTGGGCAGCTCGACCGGTTTTTTACCAATACGAGACATTGCAGACCTCCTTAGAAGACGGTGCAGAGCACTTCGCCGCCAACATTGTTGGAGCGAGCGTTTGCGTCCGACATCACACCTTTCGGAGTGCTGACAATCGACACGCCCAGACCCTGACGGACCTGCGGGATGTCATTGACGCCCATGTATACGCGACGACCGGGTTTCGAGACCCGCTTCAGTTCGCGAATGACAGGGGTGCCTTCGTAGTATTTCAGGCTGATTTCGATGGCCGGATGACCGTTTTCACCGGTCGTCTTTTCATAGCCACGGATGTAGCCCTCGTCCGCCAGCACGTCCAGAACCCAGCCGCGCAGCTTGGAAGCCGGGGTGGAAACGGTGGACTTGCCGCGCATTTGCGCGTTGCGGATACGGGTGAGCATATCGCCGATAGGATCGTTCATATCTGTCTCTCCCTTACCAGCTCGATTTCACCATGCCGGGGATCTGACCAGCAGAACCCAGCTCGCGCAGCGCGATACGGCTGACCTTCAGCTTACGGTAGTAAGCGTGGGGACGACCGGTCAGCTGACAGCGGTTGTGCAGACGGGTAGCCGAGCTGTTACGCGGCAGTTTCGCCAGTTTCAGACGCGCCTTGAAGCGCTCTTCCATCGGGCGGCTTTCGTCATTCGCGATTTCTTTCAGCTCGGCACGCTTTGCGGCGTATTTTGCCACCAGGCGCTCGCGCTTCTTCTCGCGCTCGATCATTGCTTTTTTAGCCATGTCTTTTCCCTTCCGCGCTTAGCTTGTGAAAGGCATGTTGAATGCTTTCAACAATGCTTTTGCTTCAGCGTCGGTATTCGCTGTGGTGGCAATTACGATGTCCATGCCCCAGACCTCGTCGACCTTGTCGAAGTCGATTTCCGGGAACACGATGTGCTCTTTCATGCCCATGGCAAAGTTGCCACGACCATCGAAAGACGGCTTTACACCGCGGAAGTCACGCACGCGCGGCAGCGCGATGGTGATCAGACGATCCAGGAATTCGTACATCCGGTCGCCGCGCAGGGTCACCTTGGCACCCAGCGGCATTTCTTCACGGACGCGAAAACCCGCGATCGATTTCTTCGCCATGGTTGCAATGGCTTTCTGACCGGCGATTGCAGACAGATCCTCGACAGCCGCTTTGGCTTTCTTGGAGTCTTTGACCGCCTCGGCGCCACAGCCGATGTTCAGAACGATCTTGTCCAGCTTGGGCAGCTGCATGTCGTTCTTGTAGCCGAACTCTTCTTTCAGAGCGGCGCGGATGGTTTCAGCGTACTGAGCTTTCAGACGCGGGGTGTAGGTAGCAGCATCAAGCATCGATCACGTCCCCCGTGGTCTTGGCGAAGCGAACCTTCTTGTCACCTTCCATGCGGAAGCCGACGCGGGTTGCCTTGCCGTTCTTGTCCAGCAGTGCCAGGTTCGACAGCTCGATCGGGTTTGCCTGAGGCAGGCGGCCACCCTGGCTGTTCTGGGTCTGGCGGGTGTGGCGGATGGCGATGTTGATGCCATCGACAACAGCTTTACCGGCTTTCGGGTCAACCGAGGTGATCGTTCCCTCTTTGCCCTTGTCCTTGCCGGCCAGCACGACGACCTTGTCGCCTTTGCGGAGTTTAGCAGCCATGATTACAGCACCTCCGGAGCAAGCGAGATGATTTTCATGAAGTTCTTGCTGCGCAGTTCGCGAACAACCGGGCCAAAGATGCGGGTACCGACCGGCTCGTTGTTGTTGTTCAGGATGACGGCGGCGTTGCGATCAAAGCGGATCGCGGTGCCGTCCGCGCGGCGGACTTCTTTGGCGGTGCGCACGACGACGGCCTTGCGGACGTCACCTTTTTTCACGCGGCCGCGCGGGATGGCTTCCTTCACCGAGACGACAATGATGTCGCCGACGGAGGCGTATTTACGCTTGGAACCACCCAGGACCTTGATGCACTGAACTCGGCGTGCGCCGGAGTTGTCAGCGACATCCAGATTGGTCTGCATCTGGATCATGTGGTTTCTCCCGACCTGTGGGGGCTGGTCTGGTTAGATCCCCCAGGGTTTCGACAAATGGAAAAATCCCGGAAGCTTACGCTTCCAGAACTTCCCAACGTTTCGTCTTCGATTTCGGCGCGCATTCGATGATGCGTACGGTGTCGCCGACCTTGAAGGCGTTCTTTTCATCGTGAGCCCGGTATTTCTTGGACTTACGGATGGTTTTCTTCAGAACCGGATGCGTAAAGCGACGCTCGACGGAAACGGTTACGGTCTGTTCGTTGGCATCGCTGATTACGGTACCGGACAGGATACGCTTGGGCATAGGATTACTCCTCCGATGCCGCAGCAGCGGCCTTTTCGTTCAGAATGGTTTTGACGCGGGCAGCGTTGCGGCGGGCCGCTTTGATGCCGGCGGTGCTTTCCAGCTGACCGGTTGCCTGTTGAAAGCGCAGGTTAAAGCTTTCTTTCTTCAGGTTGGCCAGTTCCTCGCGGAGCTGGTCCGGGGTCTTGTCACGCAATTCTTGGGCGTTCATCGCCTTTTTCCTTTGCTCAAAACACCAGAAGGCCCCGTAGCTCGGGTCACCCTGGACCTGGTGGATGAATGATAGACATACGAATCCCCCGACTCAGCCGGGGGACCGCAAGATGCCGCTCTATAAGGTGTACGGTTGTGGGTGGCAAGGGAAAGTTTGACTGTCCTGCCGATACCCGCTTTTCAAGGATATTAGCCCATGAATTGTACGATCCGCCAGAGCACCAAAATCGCCGCTCTGGCCTGACGAACCTGTGACCATTGTCTAAACCGTCATTCAGCCGGGTTCGGCGTCCAAAAAATACGGGCGCCGTAGAATACCCGGTGAACCTGCCTGAGCGCCAACCCGTCCCTGCCGCTGCGCTGCTACAGGGACGGCCAGGTTCTGCAATCATCCCCAACTGTAATTGAAACTGACGCTGATGCGTTCTTCTTCAGCCATGTTCATCGGCACCTCGTGGCGCAACCAGCTTTCCCACAGCAACACGTCACCCACTTCGGGTTTCATGTAGATGAATGGCTGCAGTTCACGCCGCGCCTCTTTCCGGCGCACCGGAGAGGCCATCATCCGGGCTGAGCGCGGATCCTCGAGCTTGAGCGCGCTGGCGCCTTTGGGCATCGCCACGTAGGTCGTGCCAGAGATTACGCTGTGCGGGTGGATGTGGCTGGCATGCATCCCGCCTTCGGGCAGGATGTTGATCCACAGATCCTCGAGCTTCAGTTCCCGGTCGTCCAGATCGAACTCTAGATCCGTTGCAAACGCAGCGACATGCTGGTCCAACACCTTGACCAGATCGGCAAAGATCGGGAACCGCCAGGGCAGATCAGTCAGCGAGGCATAACTGGTATAGCCGGGATAGCCGTTCTCTTCACACCACTCCTGCCCGGCTTCGTCATCTTCGGCGATGACAAGACAAGAGCTTTCTAATTCCTGCTGGTCGATCCTTGGATCGAACTCGGACAGGGCGGCGCGATAGAGGCGGGTGGCGAAGAGTGATTCAATCTGTGGCATGACAGCGTCTTAGATCAGCTTCGCAGCCAATGCGACAGAAGATTTTGAGCCAGATGACGATTGGGCCCTTCATTCATTTGGCCGAACAGTACTCCGGGAAAGACGCGGTTTACCGCGGCGGGGACAGCACCCCAGAATGAAGAACCCCCGCCGGTTTCCCGACGGGGGTCAATCTTGTCACGATGGGGTTTCCCCCAATCGCTTACCAGTCTTCGCGGACCACGACGCGGGTCTTGATCGGCAGCTTCATCGCGGCCAGGCGCAGGGCCTCGCGGGCGATGTCGTCATTGACACCGTCGATCTCGAACATCACACGACCGGGCTTTACTTTTGCTGCCCAGAAGTCAACGGAGCCTTTACCTTTACCCATACGGACTTCGGTCGGCTTCGAGGTCACGGGAGTATCCGGGAAGATCCGGATCCAGACGCGGCCCTGACGTTTCATGTGACGGGTCATGGCACGACGTGCAGCTTCGATCTGACGCGCGGTGACGCGCTCGGGCTGCAGTGCTTTCAGACCGTAGGTGCCAAAGTTCAGATCAGAGCCGCCTTTGGCTTCGCCCTTGATCCGGCCTTTGTGCATCTTGCGGAATTTAGTACGCTTTGGTTGAAGCATATCTTTCCCTCCTTAGCGACGACCGCCACCAGCACCACGAGGTGCAGGGCCGTCCTGGAGTTCCTGTGCTTTACGGTCACGTGCCTGCGGATCGTGCTCCATGATCTCACCTTTGAAGATCCAGACCTTGATCCCGATGATCCCGTAAGGAGTCATCGCTTCGGCATGTGCGTAATCGATGTCGGCACGCAGGGTGTGCAGAGGCACGCGGCCTTCGCGGTACCACTCGGTCCGTGCGATTTCGGCACCGCCCAAACGGCCAGCGACGTTCACCCGGATACCCAGCGAACCCATGCGCATGGCGTTCTGAACCGACCGCTTCATCGCGCGGCGGAACGAGACGCGGCGCTCCAGCTGCTGAGCGATGGACTCGGCAACCAGCTGCGCGTCAAGCTCGGGCTTGCGCACTTCGACGATGTTCAGGTGCAGTTCGCTGTCGGTCATACGAGCAAGCTTTTTGCGCAGAACTTCGATGTCCGCACCTTTCTTGCCGATGATGACACCGGGACGTGCAGTGTGGATCGTGACGCGGCACTTCTTGTGCGGACGTTCGATGATCACACGGGCAACACCGGCCTGCTTGCACTCTTTGTTGATGAACTCACGGATCTTGAGGTCTTCCAGCAGAAGATCACCGTAGTCCTTGGTGTCGGCGTACCAGCGGCTGTCCCAGGTGCGGTTGACCTGCAGGCGCATGCCGATCGGATTTACTTTATGACCCATTAGGCTTGCTCCTCAACTTGACGCACCTTGATGGTGATCTCCGAGAACGGCTTCATGATCTTGCCGAAACGGCCACGGGCACGCGGACGTCCGCGCTTCATGACCAGGTTCTTGCCAACCCATGCTTCGGCGACGATCAGTTCGTCGACGTCCAGGTTGTGGTTGTTTTCGGCATTCGCGATTGCGGACTGCAGGCACTTTTTAACGTCCTGCGCGACACGCTTGTTCGAGAAAGTCAGGTCGGTCAGGGCCTTCTCAACTTTCTTGCCGCGGATCATCTGCGCAACCAGGTTCAGTTTCTGCGGGCTGGTGCGAAGCATGCGGGTTTTCGCCATTGCTTCGTTTTCAGCCACGCGGCGGGGGTTCTTTTCCTTGCCCATGACTTACTTCCGCTTCGCTTTTTTGTCTGCGGCGTGACCGTAATAGGTACGAGTCGGCGAGTATTCACCGAACTTCTGACCGATCATGTCTTCCGAGACGTTGACGGGAATGTGCTTGTGGCCGTTGTACACACCAAAGGTCAGACCCACGAACTGGGGCAGAATGGTGGAACGACGTGACCAGATCTTGATGACTTCGTTGCGGCCCGACTCGCGCGCTGCTTCGGCTTTTTTCAGCACGTAAGCATCGACGAAAGGACCCTTCCAAACAGAGCGAGACATGGATTAACGTCCCTTCTTCTTGGCGTGCCGCGAGCGGATGATCAGCTTCTGGGACGCTTTGTTTTTGTTGCGGGTACGCTTACCCTTGGTGTCCTTACCCCAAGGCGTAACCGGTGTACGGCCACCCGAGGTACGACCTTCACCACCACCGTGCGGGTGATCGATCGGGTTCATTGCAACACCACGAACCGACGGACGAACGCCCTTGTGGCGCATACGACCGGCTTTACCGAGGTTCTGGTTCGAGTTGTCGGGGTTGGACACGGCACCAACGGTGGCCATGCATTCCTGACGGACCATGCGCAGCTCGCCCGAGCTCAGACGGATCTGAGCGTAGCCGCCATCGCGACCAACGAACTGAGCGTATGTACCGGCCGCACGTGCGATCTGACCGCCCTTGCCGGGCTTCATCTCGATGTTGTGGACGATGGTGCCGATCGGCATGCCCGAGAACGGCATTGCGTTGCCCGGCTTGATGTCGGCCTTGGCGGATGCCACGACTTTATCACCAACAGCCAGACGCTGCGGAGCCAGGATATATGCCTGCTCGCCGTCTTCGTATTTTACCAGTGCGATGAATGCGGTCCGGTTCGGGTCGTATTCGATCCGCTCGACGGTTGCCGCGACATCAAATTTGTTCCGTTTGAAGTCAACGATCCGGTAGAGACGCTTTGCGCCACCGCCGCGGCGGCGTGAAGTGATCCGTCCGGTGTTGTTCCGGCCGCCCGATTTGGTCAAACCCTCTGTGAGAGACTTGACCGGACGTCCTTTCCAAAGCTCCGAACGGTCGATCAGCACCAGCCCGCGCTGGCCCGGCGTCGTCGGCTTGTACGACTTAAGTGCCATGCTTTCTGTCTTCCGTTTAGCAAGTGCGAGGAGTTTCCCCGCTATGTGATAGGCCCCCGTAGGTGCCAAGGGTATAGGGCCCCGAAGGTCCCCGGTTACAAATATCAGAGGCCCCGGAACGAATCCGAGGCCGCAAGATTGGGAGCATTTAGCAGTGTTGGGGGTGGGTGTCTATAGGGCACGGTCAAGAAATCTCCGCGCTCCAAGAACCCAAGAAATAGTTAACAAAAATCGCTGCCACAACGTAAGCCAACGACCAGCCAGTACAGCATCCGGACCCTCGTCTAGCACTCAATAGAACATTAATGTTGACTGATGCTCTACCTTCGGAAGAACATTCTTTTACATTTTTTTCTTACTTGAGGACGACATGACTTTTTTTCCGATCAATTTGCGCCCAGCCATCTTCACGCTAGTCTTTTCAGCAACCTTTCCGACAGCAGGCGTATCTGAATACTTGGTCAATAAAGCAACCTTTGATGAACTGAAGAAAGAAAAGTTTTCTGAAAACACCCAACCCATAGGACAAGCTTTCCCAGACGCAACATTCGTACTGATGTCCGACACCGCAGAAAAGAAAGCGTTCGACTTATCAAACCTCTTTAGAGGTAGAGAAGTCGAGCCAAAGCCACCATATTTTACGCCAATTCTTGGAGGCCCCGTGTTCTTCTATACAACCATCGAAAACGGAGAGGTCGTATCCAAGGCGTATTCTGAACTTGATGACCAAGGAAGGCGAGATCTTATCTCTACTCCGTACTCGAACCTAGTCGTAGACGACAAATCCTCCGATCTTTCGTTCACAGTGCCTATTGGTTCCGTCTCCTTGCGTGGAGGGAAGTATCGACTCCAATACTACAACATTAGAGCGAAAGTTGAGCCTTGTGCACCAGACGATTTGCTAACAGGACAGGTTTTGGTAGGCGTGGGCGCTCAAGTCATAGTTGATGCGCGAATTAAGGCATTTAATTTCACCGCTTCCTTGAGCGACATGGCTAATCTGGCAAATGGAACATTCAAAAGGATCAAGGGCAGCGTCTTCGCAACGGTACCCGGCTTGAAAGGTGATGCCGTTCTAAAGTCCAAAGCTGACGACGCATCTGGCGAAGCTACTTATGAAAATCTCAAAGACGCTAGTGAATTCATGAATGCTGCGAGCATTGCCTTTGAAAGTATGAATATCTCTCAACCCATTTTGATTGGATTTGTCGACAATGAAACACCAGGTGCGTGTCGTGCAAAGTTCGTTGAAGCACAGGATTGAGGTCAATTGCTCGGCACGCACTTCGCTACTTCCAACTTGGCCTAGCGGAAACATTGTCCCACTAAGAAATTAAAGTGCAATAATTGGCGCAAGCCTGCTCCAAGAATAAGCTGCTCAAAGCCAATCTCCGCCAACAAAAAACCCCCGCTTGCGCGGGGGCCTTTATCACTCTGCAAAGACGGGTTCGATCAGAGACCGATGGACACGTCGATGGTGATGCCCTCTTCCAGGGTCACATATGCTTTCTTGACGTCTTTCCGACAGCCCAGCTTACCCGTCGGCCTTCATCTCGGTCGTGATGAGGAGGGTGATCGGTCCGGTCGAAAATGGCCCAACTCCGAACTCCGTATGGTCAATCTCACCTTCTGCCGTGAAGGCCACCCAATCGCCCGCGTAATATTCGATGGCGCTGCCCAGCGGATGCTCACCCTGATGGGTCAGCGTGGTTTTCAGCGTCACCGGCTTGGTCACGCCATGGATGGTCAGGTCGCCGGTCACGTCCGCCGTGGTGTCGCCGGTTCGCTCAATCCCGGTGCTGACGAAAGTGATCTCGGGGTAGGTTTCGACCTCCAAAAAGTCCGCTGACTTCAGGTGATCGTCCAGCGGCCCAAAGCCCGAAGACAGGCTGTTGGTGTCAATCGTCACGGTCAGAGTCGAAGCTTCGACATCATCCGCGTTCAGATCCAGCACCCCTTCGGCCTTGGTGAACTCGCCATGCTGGTTCGACACGCCTGCATGGCTCCAGCCGAACCGAACTTCGGTATGCCCCTGATCAGTCTTGTAGGTCTGCGCAAAGGCTGGCGTCATGGCGACGGTCAGGGCAGCGGCGGCAATCATAGACTTAAAGGTCATAGCGGTATTCCTTTCATCCGACAGGTACTGGATTTTAGATGAATTTTCATCTATTGGAACCAAAGAAATACCGCAATCAGATTTGAAGTGAACACGAAGTTGTGAAGAATGATTTGCCAACACCGCTGGAGACAGACATCTGGGTCGCAATGAACCGGACCACCCGGCTTATCCAGACGGAAATCAGTGCGGCCCTGAAGGACGCGGGCCTGCCGCCACTGAAATGGTATGATCTGCTATGGTCCCTCGAACGACATGGAGGTCGACTGCGTCCTTTTGAGCTTGCCCAAGACACAATTTTTGAACAATCGAACCTGTCTCATTTGAGCAGACGGCTGGCGGCAGAGGGGTTGATTGAATTTGTTTCATTTGACAGCGACCGGCGCGGTAAAGTCCTGCAGATCACGGACAAGGGAAAAGACGTACGAAAACGTATGTGGGCGATTTATGGCCCCCTGCTGCACGAAATGATGCGTGGCTTCAGCAGTGCTGATGGGTGGCACTCGTTTCTTGAGGCGGCACGCAGCTGATACCAACAAAAAAACCCCCGCTTTCGCGGGGGTTTTGTTTTCGTCCAAGGACGGGTTCGATCAGAGACCGGTGGACACGTCGATGGTGTTACCCTCTTCCAGGGTCACATATGCTTTTTTGACGTCTTTCCGACGGCCCAGCTGGCCGCGGAACCGCTTGACCTTGCCTTTGGTCACGGTGGTGTTCACCGCTTTGACCTTCACACCAAACAGTGCCTCAACGGCCTCTTTGATCTGCGGCTTGTTGCTGTCGATCGCCACTTCAAAGACTACCGCGCCGTTTTCGGACGCCATGGTCGACTTTTCGGTGATGACCGGCTTGCGGATCACGTCGTAGTGTTCTGCCTTCGCGCTCATTTCAGACGAGCCTCCAGTGCTTCGACAGCCGCTTTGGTGAGCACCAGAGTGTCACGCTTGAGGATGTCATAAACGTTTGCACCCATCGACGGCAGGATATCCAGACCTTCGATGTTGCGCGACGCCTTCAGGAACCCTTCGTTCACGGTCGCACCGTCGATGACCAGAGCGCGTTTCCAGCCCAGGTTTGCAACCTGTTTGGCCAGTGCGGCGGTCTTGCCTTCGGCTTCGGCGTTCTCGATCACAACCAGTTCACCCGCCTTGGCTTTGGCCGACAGAGCGTGGCGCAAGCCAAGCTTGCGGAACTTCTTCGGCAGGTCGTGGCCGTGCGAACGAGGGGTCGGGCCCTTGTAGATACCACCCTTGCGGAAGATCGGCGCGTTACGGTCACCATGGCGTGCGCCACCGGTGCCCTTCTGGCGATAGATCTTCTTAGTCGAGTAGCTGGTTTCCGAGCGGGTCTTTACCTTGTGGGTGCCGGCCTGCGCGTTGTTGCGCTGCCAACGGACCACACGGTGCAGGATGTCCGCACGAGGCTCGAGACCGAACAGATCGGCGTTCAGCTCGATGTCGCCGGCTTTGCCGCCGTCCAGTTTGATTACATCAAGTTTCATGCTTCACCACCTTCCGCGGGAGCTTCTTCCGCAGGTGCTTCGGTTGCAGCCGATTTCACAGCAGCCGGGAAAGGCAGGCCTTCCGGTGCTTTCTTCTTGACGGCGTCCTTGACGGTGACCCAGCCCGATTTCGGTCCGGGAACGGCGCCTTTGATGAAGACCAGACCACGTTCGGCGTCGGTTTTGACGACTTCCAGGTTCTGGGTGGTTACACGGGCAGCACCCATGTGACCGGCCATCTTCTTGCCTTTGAAAACTTTGCCCGGATCCTGACACTGACCGGTCGAACCGTGCGAACGGTGGCTGATCGAAACACCGTGCGAAGCGCGCAGACCACCAAAGTTCCAACGCTTCATAGCACCTGCAAAGCCTTTACCGATCGAGGTGCCCGAAACGTCAACTTTCTGACCTTCCAGGAAGTGTTCTGCCGAAATTTCAGCACCTACTTCGATCAGGCCATCTTCGGAGACGCGGAACTCGGCCAGCTTACGCTTGGGCTCAACCTTGGCAGCGGCATAGTGACCGCGCATGGCTTTCGAGGTGCGTTTTGCCTTGGCAGCACCGGCGCCCAGCTGAACGGCGGTGTAGCCGTCTTTGTCAGCAGTACGCTGTGCAACAACCTGCAGGTTGTCCAGGTGAAGAACGGTCACAGGGATCTGCTTGCCGTCTTCCATGAACAGGCGGGTCATGCCAACTTTTTTTGCGATAATACCAGAGCGCATAATCTATACCCTCCGATCTTACGACTGCAGCTTGATCTCGACGTCCACACCAGCAGCGAGGTCGAGCTTCATCAGCGCGTCAACGGTCTGGGGGGTCGGATCAACGATGTCCAAGAGACGCTTGTGGGTGCGGATCTCGAACTGGTCGCGGGATTTCTTGTCAACGTGAGGGCCACGGAGAACCGTGAACTTCTCAATCTTGTTCGGCAGCGGGATCGGGCCGCGCACGTTCGCGCCGGTCCGCTTGGCAGTGTTGACGATCTCTTGCGTGCTGGCATCCAGAACGCGATAGTCAAATGCCTTCAGCCGAATACGGATATTTTGGCTTTGCATATTAACAGCCTTTTATTCAGGCGTTGGGGTTGAGAGGAGGACAAGCGCGCATCGCCAACCCTCTTCGAACCCAAAAGGCGGGAATCACCCCGCCTTGATGTTCTTGTTGAGAACTCGCGCGATCTACAGGGGTGTGAGGGGTTTGGCAAGGGGGAAATGTGTGAGGTCAACTTTCAGGGCCACTCTGCCGAGCCCATTTATTAGTTAGCTGTAAACCGCCGGAAACTCTATGCCAACATTAGTTTCCTTGCTTCATTAGTGACATCTTCGACATCGGCTTGAAACCACTCTGTTCCAATTGCCTCCGTTAACCGAAGCTCATGAAAACACCTGTGCAGGGTGGTCTCGAGACCGACGGAATCACTAGTCTTGAGAATATACCGCAAAACCGGGAAACCCGCGTTACCAGTTCCATATTGAGACAACACCCTATCTACGACCGAGCCCAATTCACTACTCAAATGGCGTCCGATTTTGGTGCAACTAAATCCCAGTTTATCTAAAAGCCCATCGGTATAGAGATAGACTGCCTGATCGCCTTCCCCAAGTATTTCGCAGTTTTCGAGCATTCTTTCGCGCAACTGAGTTTGACGCAGATTACCGCCATGCTCATATTCGAGCTTCGCCGCGTTAATTAGTAGGTCCTCATCGTTGATCCACTCTGTCAACATGCCACTTTTTTGAGAGAATTGTACCGCTTTGGATTTGGCAAACCCGTTTTTTATCAAACAATAGATAGAGGTATCCCTGATATCTCCCTCCCAGCCTTTCCCATTGTCGATCCAATACCCTTTGCTGAGTTGATCCCGGTACTTTGTCAGCGCGTACTGCACACTACGTGGTGGATTTCCTGCGACAACGTCTGCGATAATCAATTCAGCCGCTTCTCGTTGAAAGGGGCGCATCGCCCGTATGATTTCAGAGCTCTGTGTGATTTTAGGTGTCTTAGTCATTATTTTTCTCTCGACTTTTGCCAGAAAAATGGCAGAAAAATTTCCCGGCGACTGGTTACCGTATTTTTGTCAGAAACCCCAATTGGTAAGTTGAGCCAACAAAAAAGCCGCCCCGAAGTGGGATAGCCTTCTTTAGTTTAATGGTTCCGGCTCTCGTTGGACCTCTGGAGCTGATCCTCCCCCCACCTTCAAGGAATCTGCGCCCTCGCCGTTTGCAGGAAACGCGAAATCTCAAGGCCGAGGCTGGCTTCAATCGATATCCTCAGATCCGTGTTTTTTTGCAGTTCGGGTTCCAGCGCTGCAAACTCCCAAACAAGGATGCGTGATGGTTTGGTGGCCGTGACCGTCACTGGCGCGGCGAATGTCTTGTCGTTGCTCAGAAACGCTGTTCCACCCAAAAAGCGGCCCTCACCCAGCTTGTCCACGACCTCACCATTCATTTCGACGCTGACTTCGCCGTCGATGATCAGCGACAAGCCATTTACCGGCGTACCCTGTGTAAGCAGTTTGGTTTGGGCGGGAACAGATGTCCGAGTGCCCATATGCAGCAGGTTGAACGCCTCTCTCTCGGTGAAGTTGCGAAGGGCGATTTCGTAGAGGTGCCTCTCCTCGTCACTGAACGGCACGGGCCTGCGTTCCAGCAACAGCCGTGTGATCCAGTAGAGGTTGATGGCCATGAAAAACAGGTTCCACCCGATCGGCGCCCAAAGGGGAGCGTTTTGAAAGTAATAGTAAGGCAACAGCAAAACCGCGCCGATAACCGACAGTACCCTCAACCAGAAAATATCTTTTGCGGAATAAGACAAAAGGTAGAAGATGTTCGCGGCGTTCACCAGAATATCCAGCCCCAGCATTCCGTTCCCCCACATTGGCCTGCGCGTAGGACTTACCGTAAATTCGTTCACGCAAGGCGCAAAGTCGGATTTGTGGCCTTCTCAATTGGTGACGGATTCCAACATTTATTTTAAACTCAAAATTTCTATTGTTGAAATACTTTCACTTTGCTACGCTTCCTTCAAGCGAGGTGCAGAATGGTTCTTTCCGATGCTCATGTGGTTGTGACCGGCGGCGGGTCCGGGGTTGGTGCGGAATGCGCCCGACAGCTCTCGGGTGCCGGGGCGCGCGTCACCATCATGGGGCGCAGCCGGGATGCGCTGGTCGCGCTAAACCTGCCGTTTCAGATCTGCGATGTTGCAGAGCCTGAGCAGGTTGAGGCGGCGTTTCAGGCCGCCCGGTCGGAAAACGGGCCTGTTTCAGCGGTAATCGCAAATGCCGGAGCCGCGCCCAGCAAGCCTTTTGCAGCGATGTCGCCCGGGGATTTCTCGGATGCGCTGGCGGTCAATCTGAGCGGTGTGTTTCATTGCTTTCAGGCCGTTCTGGGTGACATGCGTGATGCGGGCAAGGGTCGGATGATCGCCATTGCCTCGACCGCCGGTCTGAAGGGCTATCCCTATGTGTCCGGCTATTGCGCAGCTAAACATGGCGTTGTCGGGCTGGTGCGGTCGCTGGCGGTGGAACTGGCGCAGACGGGCATTACCGTGAACGCGATCTGTCCGGGGTTTGTTGCGACGCCGCTGTTGGAACGGTCCGTTGAAACGATCATGGCCAAAACCAGGGCGACCCGCGAGCAAGCCGAAGGGGCCTTGAAACAGGGTAACCCGCAAAACCGGTTCATTGAAACTGACGAAGTGGCGGCCTCAGCGCTGTGGCTGTGTTCGGACGCGGCACGCAGTGTCAATGGCCACACACTTACCCTGTCCGGAGGCGAGATATGACCCGGCCCGACCCCATTCCCACTGAATCCCCCAGTAAGGAGCGTCTGCGCCTGTGGCTGCGACTGCTGAAAACCTCGCGCGGGATCGAGGCACAGTTGCGTGCCAGATTGCGGGACGAGTTCAGCTCGACCCTGCCACGGTTCGATGTGATGGCTGCCCTGTCGCGGCACAAAGACGGCCTTAAGATGAGCCAGTTGTCAGGCGTGTTGCGGGTATCGAACGGCAACGTGACTGGGATCGTAGATCGACTGGTCGAGGAAGGGCTGGTCATGCGTGTCGCGGTCGAGGGGGACCGGCGGGCGTCACTGGTGCGACTGACCCGCAAGGGAGAGGCCGAGTTCGCTACACAGGCGGCAGCGCATGAGGGCTGGATCGATGACATGCTGGGCGCGCTGAGCGCGGACGAGGCCAGCGCGATGGGCGCGCGGCTGGAGGACCTATTGATGGCAGCGGAGCAGGACACATGACCGATATGCGCAGCGATACCACTCATTTTCTGTGCCATATCGAGGACGGTATCGCGACAATCTCGCTGAACCGACCCGAACGGAAGAACCCGCTGACATTCGACAGCTACGCTGAGTTGCGCGACTGGTTCCGCGATCTGGTGTATTCGGACGATGTGAAGGCGGTGATTTTCACTTCGAACGGGGGCAATTTCAGTTCCGGCGGCGATGTTCACGACATCATCGGGCCGCTGACGCGGATGAATATGAAAGAGTTGCTGGCCTTTACCCGCATGACCGGAGATCTGGTCAAGGCGATGGTGAATTGCGGCAAACCCATCATTGCGGCGGTGGATGGCATCTGTGTCGGCGCGGGCGCGATCATCGCAATGGCCAGCGATCTGAGGATCGCAACGCCTGAGGCCAAAACGGCCTTTCTGTTCACGCGGGTCGGCCTTGCCGGTTGCGATATGGGGGCCTGCGCCATCCTACCCCGGATCATCGGACAGGGCCGCGCGGCTGAGCTGCTATATACTGGTCGTTCGATGAGCGCCGAAGAAGGTGAGCGCTGGGGATTCTTCAACCGCCTTGTGCCCGCGAGCGATCTGGAGGGTGAGGCCCGCGCATTGGCAGCGCGGCTGGTCGAAGGTCCGAACTTCGGACACATGATGACCAAGACCATGCTGGCGCAGGAATGGTCCATGTCGATCGAGCAGGCCATCGAGGCCGAAGCGCAGGCACAGGCGATCTGCATGCAAACCGGCGATTTCGAGCGTGCGTTTAACGCCTTTGTGGCTCGCGAGAAGCCGGTTTTCGAGGGGGATTGAGCCATGCCCGACCGGTCCTTTCTGAGTTGGCCCTTCTTTGACGACAGACATCGCGAACTGGCGGACATGCTGGATCAGTGGGCCGATGCTGAACTGGGCGGGATCGATCATTCGGATACGGATCAGGCGTGCCGCGATCTGGTCGCGTCGCTTGGGCGCGATGGCTGGCTGACGCATACGGCGGTGACGCCTGATGGCGGCCCGCTGGATGTGCGCAGCCTGTGTCTGATCCGCGAAACGCTTGCGCGATATGACGGGCTGGCGGATTTTGCCTTTGCCATGCAGGGTTTGGGCACCGGGGCGATCTCGCTCTTCGGGTCAGACGCGCAGAAATCCGAATGGCTGCCGCTGACCCGTTCGGGGCAGGCGATTTCGGCCTTTGCACTGACCGAACCTCAATCGGGGTCCGACGTGGCGAATTCGTCGATGACAGCGACACGGGACGGCAACGATTTTGTACTCAACGGTGAAAAGACCTGGATTTCGAATGGCGGAATTGCAGATGTCTATACGCTGTTCGGCCGTACCGGCGAGGCACCGGGGGCAAAAGGTCTTTCCGCATTTGTCGTTCCTGCTGGTTTGCCTGGTTTCGAGGTTGTCGAACGGCTGGACACGATCGCACCGCACCCGCTTGCAACATTGCGGTTTACCGATTGCAGGATACCCGCAACCGCGATGATCGGTGCGCCGGGCGCAGGTTTCAAAATCGCCATGTCGGTGCTGGATGTGTTCCGTTCCACAGTGGCCGCCGCTGCGCTGGGATTTGCGCGCCGGGCATTGGATGAGGCGCTGAGCCGGGTGACCACTCGCCAGATCGGTGGAGCGCCGCTGTTCGATCTGCAAATGGTGCAGGGACATATCGCGGACATGGCGCTGGACGTGGATGCGGCTGCGCTGCTGGTTTATCGCGCGGCTTGGGCCAAAGATTCAGGTGCACCTCGCGTGACGCGCGAAGCGGCGATGGCAAAGCTGTTTGCCACGGACCACGCCCAGCAGATCATCGACAAGGCGGTACAGCTGTTCGGCGGCGAAGGCGTGAAGTCCGGTGAAACCGTCGAGAAACTGTATCGGGAAATTCGTGCGCTGCGCATTTACGAAGGCGCCTCGGACGTTCAGCGCGTTGTGATTGCACGGCAGACGCTTGGAGCACATCAGGGAGGATGACATGCTCGGACCTTCGGCCCATACCGACACATTCGCACGAGACAACCTGCCACCTGCGGATCAATGGCCCGACCTATTGCTGGATGGGTTCGACTATCCCGACAAACTGAACGCGGCGGTCGAACTGACCGACAGGATGGTCGAGAAGGGCTTTGGCGATCACACCGCGCTGATCGGCAACGGGCGGCGACGCACATACAAGGAGCTGGCGGATTGGAGCAACCGGATCGCGCATGTTCTGGTCGAAAACCTTGGCGTCAAACCCGGTAATCGCGTCCTGATTCGTTCGGCCAACAACCCGGCGATGGTGGCCTGCTGGCTGGCCGCGACCAAGGCCGGCGCGGTGGTGGTCAACACGATGCCGATGCTGCGCGCGGGCGAATTAACTGCCATCGTGGACAAGGCAGAAATCAGTCATGCGCTGTGTGATACGCGCCTCAAGGATGAACTGGTCGCCTGCGCCAAAGCCTCCGGATACCTGAAAACCGTGGTCGGGTTCGACGGCACGGCCAACCACGATGCCGAACTTGACCGGCTCGCGTTGGAAAAACCCGTGCAGTTCGACGCAGTGGAAACCAGTCAGGACGACGTGGCGCTGCTGGGTTTCACCTCGGGCACCACTGGATCGCCAAAGGCGACCATGCATTTTCACCGCGACCTTCTGATCATCGCGGACGGATATGCCAAAGAGGTGCTGAAGGTGACCCCCGAGGACGTATTCGTGGGCTCGCCCCCGCTGGCCTTCACCTTTGGTCTTGGCGGGCTGGCCATTTTTCCATTGCGGTTCGGCGCAGCCGCCGCCTTGCTTGAAAACGCTTCACCGCCGAACCTGATCGAAATCATTCAGAGTTATAAGGCCACGGTGTGTTTTACTGCGCCCACCGCGTATCGCACCATGCTGGCCGCGATGGAGGAAGGTGCCGATCTGTCCAGTTTGCGCGCCGCCGTTTCAGCAGGTGAGACCCTGCCCGCCCCGATCTATGACGACTGGATGGCCAAGACCGGCAAACCGATGCTGGACGGGATAGGCGCGACAGAACTGCTGCATATCTTTGTCACCAACCGCTTTTCCGACCACCGCCCGGCCTGCACCGGCAGGCCCGTCACAGGGTATCAGGCGAAAGTCATCGGTGACGATGGAGAGGAAGTACCAAGAGGATCAGTTGGCCGCCTGGCAGTTCGCGGCCCTACAGGATGCAGGTACCTGAACGACGAACGCCAGAGGGATTATGTTCTGAACGGCTGGAACATCACCGGCGACAGCTTCACTATGGATCCCGACGGATACCTGCACTTTGCCGCCCGTAACGACGACATGATCCAAAGCTCGGGCTACAACATCTCGGGCCCCGAAGTCGAAGCGGCGCTGCTGTCGCATCCCGCAGTTGCGGAATGCGCTGTGGTGGCCAAGCCGGATGAGGCGCGCAGCAATATCGTTGAGGCCCACGTGGTTTTGACCGAGGGCCATAACCCGGATGCAGATACGATCAAAACCCTGCAGGATCACGTCAAGGCAACCATCGCACCGTACAAGTATCCGCGAAGTGTCGTCTTTACGGATACGTTGCCCAAGACGGCTACGGGCAAGATCCAGCGGTTCCAGCTGCGCGAGAATGCGAGATGATCCAAACGGTTGCACCCTGCGAGAAACCCTTTAGCTTGCCGGATGCAGGCACCTTCGCGTGCTTTGAAATCAACCTGTCCGATTTGAAGGGATCGGCGGGATATCCCGGACGGCACTCAGAAGAGTGCTGCGCAAAACCTTCGCATTTGACCTTCAACAGGGGAAGACAATGATGAAAACCAAATCCTTGCTGCTGGCGGCAACGACCGCCCTGATGACCGCCGGTATGGCACTGGCCGAACCGGTCAAGGTCGGAATGATCACCACCCTTTCCGGCGGCGGCGCCGGTCTGGGCATCGACGTGCGCGACGGGTTCATGCTGGCCGTGAAACAGGCGGGCAACCCGGATATCGAAGTGGTCATCGAAGACGATCAGCGCAAACCGGACATCGCCGTGCAACTGGCCGATCAGATGATCCAGTCCGACAAGGTGGATATCCTGACCGGCATCATCTGGTCCAATCTGGCGATGGCCGTGGTGCCTTCGGCCACGGCGCAGGGCAAATTCTATCTGTCGCCCAACGCTGGCCCGTCGGCGCTGGCAGGAAAGGGATGCCATCCGAACTATTTCAACGTGGCATGGCAGAATGACAACCTGCATGAGGCGGCGGGCGCCTATGCCAATTCCGCCGAACTGAAGAACAGTTTCATCCTGGCCCCCAACTACCCAGCCGGACAGGATGCGCTTGCCGGGTTCAAGCGGATGTATCAGGGCGATCTGGCCGGAGAGATTTACACCAAGCTGGGCCAGAAGGATTATGCCAGCGAGATCGCGCAGATCCGTGCATCGGATGCGGATAGCGTGTTCTTTTTCCTGCCCGGCGGTATGGGGATTTCCTTCCTCAAGCAATATGCTGATAGCGGCGTTGACCTGCCAGTGGTCGGACCCGCGTTTTCCTTTGATCAGGGTATTCTGCAGGCCGTCGGTGCCGCTGCGATGGGCGTGAAGAACACCAGCCAGTGGAACAAGGATATCGACAATGCCGCAAACAAGGCCTTTGTCGAGGCGTTTCAGGCCGAATATGGTCGCCTGCCGTCGCTTTATGCAAGCCAGGGCTTTGACACCGCGAACTTGATCCTGTCCGCAATGGCCAAGGCCGACGTCAAAGATCAGGACGCATTCCGCGCAGCGCTGGAAGCGGCCGAGTTCGACTCGGTCCGTGGCGATTTCAAGTTCGGTCCGAACCATCACCCCATTCAGGACATTTATGTCCGTGAAGTGGTGCAGGAAGGCGATGTGTTCACCAACAAGATCCTTGGTGTCGCATTGGAAGATCACGCCGACGCCTATGCGGGCGAGTGCAGCATGTAAGAACCCGGTGGCGCAGGGGCTGATCCTGCGCCATCCTTCAGGGTAGAGAAATGTCCTTCATTCTATTGATCGAACAGATCCTGAACGGTCTGCAATTCGGGGTCATGCTGTTTCTGACGGCTGCCGGATTGACGCTTGTGTTCGGCGTCATGGGGTTGATCAACCTCGCGCATGGCTCATTGTTCATGATTGGCGCGTTTGCCGCCGCCGCAACCGCGGCCGCAACCGGCAGTTTCGTTCTGGCACTGGCGGCCAGCCTTGCCGCAGCCGCAGCGGCCGGGGCACTGGTTGAGGTTCTGGTGATCCGGCGCCTTTATAAGCGCGATCATCTGGATCAGGTGCTGGCGACATTTGCGCTGATCCTGATCTTTTCCGAAGGCACGCGATGGGTGTTCGGGTCGTTCCCGCTGTATTTGAACATTCCGCCTGCGCTTTCCGGTCCCGTCACCCTGCCCGGCGGCATCGAATATCCGATCTATCGTCTGACCATCATTGCCGTCGGATTGTTGATCGCGTTGGGGCTGTTCCTGCTGATTTCCCGAACCCGACTGGGCGTGCAGATACGGGCGGGCGAAAGTGACCGGGAAATGATCGCGGCCCTTGGGATCGACATCAACCGGCTTTACACGATCGTATTCGCTCTGGGCGCAGCACTTGCCGGGCTGGCCGGTGCCCTGGTCGGCGCCATTCAGTCGGTGCAGGTCGGGATGGGGGAACCGGTGCTGATCCTTGCCTTTGTCGTGATCGTGATCGGCGGCATCGGATCGATCAAGGGCGCGCTGGTCGGATCGATACTTGTCGGGCTGACGGACACGCTGGGCGGCGTTCTGCTGCCGGAAACCTTCAAACTGTTCATGGATCCTGCCTCGGCCACGGCGGTCGGTTCGGCGCTGGCCTCCATGCTGATCTATATCCTCATGGCTGCGGTACTGATCGTGAAACCCACTGGCCTATACGGAGCACGCGCATGAGCCGCGAGAGAGTATTCAACACCGCTCTGGGCCTCGGGCTGTTGCTGTTTCCGTTGTGGGCCTATTTCACGGATGAACCGTTCATGATCACGCTGGCTACACGCGTGGCAATTCTGGCGCTGGCCGGTGTCGGCCTGAACATTGCGCTTGGTCTTGGCGGGCTTGTCAGCCTTGGTCATGCTGCGTTTTTTGGCATCGGCGGTTATGCGATGGGCATTCTGGCCAGTCACGCGCAAAGCTATGCGCCCCTGATGGAATCGCCGTTTCTGATCGAAGGCACAAAATCCATGCCGGTGATCTGGCTGACGGCCATCATTGCGTCGGCACTGGCCGCACTTGTGATCGGTGCGCTGTCGCTGCGCACCTCGGGCGTTTATTTCATCATGATCACCCTCGCCTTTGGACAGATGCTTTATTACTTCGCCATCAGCTGGCCCGCATATGGGGGTGAGGACGGGCTGTCGATCTATGTGCGCAACAGCTTTCCCGGGCTTAACACTTTGGACCCGATCCAGTTTTTCCTGATCGCCTATGTGATCCTGATGCTCGCGCTGCTGTTCTCATCCCGGTTGGCCAGATCGCCTTTCGGTCTGGCCCTGAACGCAGCGCGGCAGACCCCCGAACGGGTCGAAACCATTGGCATCACCCCATATCGCCTGCGCCTGACGGCCTTTGTCATTTCGGGCATGATGACCGGCCTTGCGGGTGCACTGTTCGCCGATCTGAACCGCTTTGTCAGCCCAACGATGTTCAGTTGGCAAACCTCGGGTGAGATCATGATCTTTATCATTCTGGGGGGTACGGCACGGCTGTTCGGTCCTGTTGCCGGCGCAGCCTTGTTCATTGCGCTTGAGCATGTTCTGGGCGATCTGTCCGAGTTCTGGCACATCTATCTGGGCCTTCTGCTGCTGGCCGTAGTCCTGTTTGCACGCGGTGGCATCATCGGCACGCTTGCTGGTCAGGAGGTCAAGCATGGCTGATCCTGTCCTTGCAGTTCGGAATATCTCGAAAAGCTTTGGCGCGCTTAAGGCATCAAACGACGTCAGTCTGGATCTGCATCCGGGGGAAATCCATGCCCTGATCGGGCCGAATGGCGCGGGTAAGTCGACGCTGATCCAGCAGATCGCAGGTGGATTGCAGCCGGATAGTGGCACGGTTCACTTCATCGGGCAGGACGTAACTGGACTTGGTACGGTGAAACGCGCGCAGATGGGGCTGGGCCGCACCTTTCAGATATCGGCGCTGGCGATGGAGGACACGGTGCTTCAGAACGCCATGCTGGGCGCGCTGGGGGCCAGTGGCCGCCCGTTTCGTTTTTTCCGGTCGGTTCTGGGTGATCAGACCCTGCGGCATGTGGCCGAGGCAGCGCTCGAGCGGGTGGGGTTGCTGGAACATGCGGCCATCCGCACCTCGGACCTGTCACACGGGCAGCGCCGTCAGCTGGAGGTCGCCGTGGCGCTGACGCTGAACCCACGCGCATTCGTGATGGATGAACCGATGGCCGGACTGGGCGCCAGCGGGTCGAAGCGGTTGACTACCTTTCTGGATGAGTTGCGGCATGAGGCCCCGATCCTGCTGGTTGAGCATGACATGGATGCGGTCTTTGCGTTGGCCGACCGGATCAGCGTTCTGGTCTATGGCAAGGTTATAGCGACGGGAACGGTGGACGAAATCAGAAACCACCCCGAAGTTCGCCGCGCCTATCTGGGGGAAGACGCATGAGCCTGCTGAACCTGACCAATATCTCGGCCTTCTATGGCGCGTCACAGGCCCTGTTCAAGGTCAGCCTGCGCGTGGACGAAGGCGCAGTTGTCGCCCTGATGGGGCGCAATGGGATGGGAAAGACGACGACGATCAAAACAATCCTGCGAATGTTGCCCACGGCAGGCGGTGAACTGATGTTCGACGGTCAGGACCTGCGCCGCCTGCCCAGCCACAAAGCAGCCCGTCTGGGGCTGGGGCTTGTGCCGGAAGGCCGCCGGTGTTTCCCAAACCTCAGCGTCGAGGAAAATCTGACAGCTGCCGCACGCCCGGGTCATTGGGACCTGAAACGCATCGCGCAACTGTTCCCGCGGCTTGAAGAACGTCGCACGCAATCTGCGGCATCACTGTCCGGTGGGGAACAGCAGATGCTGGCGATCGGGCGTGCCCTGATGACCAACCCACGCCTGTTGATCCTTGACGAAGCCACCGAAGGACTGGCCCCGATCGTACGGCAGGAGATTTGGGCAGCCATTGCAACGCTGAAACGGGAAACCGGTCTGGCCATTCTGGTCGTGGACAAATCACTGCGGGAATTGGCCGAAGTCGCAGATGAAGCCGTGGTATTGCAACGTGGCGAGACCGTCTGGCACGGCGCGATGTCCGCACTGACGGCTGATGTAACCGACCGGTATCTGGGGGTTTGAGATGGCCTATCACTGGCGTCAGAAAGTTCTGTTCAAGCACTGCGATCCCGCAGGCATCGTTTTCTACCCGCGCTACTTCGAGATGATCAACGATTGTGTCGAAGCGTTTTTCTTTGACGCCCTGCACTATCCGTTCGAAGATTTTCACAAATCCGAAGCCGGCGCACCGACGGTTCAGATCAACACCGCCTTTCACGCGATCAGCCGCCACGGGGATTGGTTGGACTTTACACTGACACCCACCCGGATCGGGCGCAGTAGTTTCGAGTTCGTCATCGTTGCAACCTGTGATGGCGAAAAGCGGCTGAGCGCACGGGCAACACTGGTGCATATCAGGAAATTCGCGTCCGAGGCCTGGCCCAAAGACGTGCACAAAAAAATATCTAAGATGATCGGAGACCCGCAATGAGCAACAAGGTGATCCACCCCGAAGGCTGGGTGCCCGCCAAAGGCTATGCCAACGGTATCCTCAGCGAGGACGGCACACTGTATGTGGGCGGTCAGATCGGATGGACTGCAGAACAGAAGTTCGAAACCCATGATTTCATCGGTCAGATGGAACAGGCGCTGTCAAATATCGTTGAGGTTGTCCGGGCTGCCGGTGGCTCGGTAGAGAACATCACGCGCCTGACCTGGTACGTGACCGACAAGCGTGAATATCTGGCCCGGCAACGCGAGGTGGGCGAGGTTTACCGCAAAGTAATGGGCCGGCACTTTCCTGCGATGACCATGGTTGTCGTTGCGGGTCTGGTCGAGGATGAGGCGCTAGTCGAAATCGAAGCCACCGCGAAACTTTAAGCCCCGAGGCAAAGAATCGCTGGCACAGACCCGCGAACCGGAGAACGAAAATGGCGGATCAGGACAAGAAAGAAAAACTTCTCAAGCGCGGAATCGAGGACACGTTGGTCACAGATTTCGCGGATACGCACCGCAAGAGCTATGGCGATTTCCTGCAGCTCAAAACACTTCTGAACCTGCAAAAGACATTTCAAGACCCGGCCCAGCCGGATGAGATGCTGTTCATCATCATCCATCAGGTCAGTGAGCTGTGGCTGAAACTGATGCACCACCAATTGGTCGAGGTGCGTCATTTTCTGCAGCAGGACGATTTTGGCCCGGCGATGAAGAACCTCGACCGGATCAAGGCAATCCAGCGGCAGCTGATTACAGCGTGGGAAACGCTGCTGACGATGACCCCCGCCGATTACCTGACGTTCCGCTCGGCATTGGGAAACTCGTCGGGGTTTCAAAGCTACGGCTACCGGCAGATCGAGTTCATTCTGGGCAACAAGGACATCTCGACGCTGAAAGTGCACGAACATGACGCAGAGGTCATGGAGATGCTGAACGCGGCGCTGACAAAACCGTCCCTGTATGACGAAGTGTTGCACATGCTGTCCCGCCAAGGGTTCGATGTTCCGGCGGACCTTTTGGATCGCGATTATGCGCAGCCCTATTCTGGCGACCCGCGCATCGTGAAGATCTGGGTCGAAGTATTCCGCAACACCGACAAGTACTGGGATTTGTATGCGCTGGCCGAGAAACTGATGGATGTGGAATCGCTGTTTCAGCGGTGGCGTTTCGATCATGCCACCGCGGTGGAACGCGTCATCGGAATGCAGCCCGGTACCGGCGGGTCCAGCGGTGTGGCGTTCCTGAAAAAGGCGTTGGAGCTGAAATTCTTTCACGACTTATACGACATGCGAACCGAACTAATGTACAATCAGGAGAGCTGAGGCGTGCTCTATCGCGGATTTTCCCAAGAGGAACTGGTACAGGAATATTCGCCCAGTTCGATGGTGGGCGGTGACATTTCCCCGTATCTTTCCAGCTATGCGGCGCTCAGCGTCGAGGCCCGCGCAAGCCTGACCATACGTGAGAACCTGCAATATGGCAGTGGACCGACGCACGTTCTGGATTTTTTCCCGGGCCGTAATTCCGACGCGCCACTGCACGTGTTTATTCACGGCGGCTACTGGCAGGCACTGAGCCAACGCGACTCGGCAATGATGGCACCGGCGATTGTGGAAAGCGGGCATGCCTTTGCCACACTGAACTACACGATCGCACCCGATGCGCGGCTGGGTGAGATGATAGCCGAATGCCGTCAGGCTTTGCTCTGGCTGGCGTCGAGAGCCGCCGAGTTGGGATTTGATCCGTCAAACATCACGATTTCCGGTCACAGCGCAGGTGGCCATCTGGCTGCGATGGTCATGGCCACCGCCGCAGATGAGTTGAACAAAGCAGGTTTGACAGTTCGGGAGGTGATCCTGATCAGCGGAGTCTTCGATCTGGAGCCCGTCGCGCAAACGCCGGTGAACGATCCGATACAGCTTACTCCACAGGAGATTCAGGAGCTATCCCCGGTTCTTAACCTTCCAGCCCCTGGACCGCACTATAGGGTAACCGTGGCCGAACGAGACACGCCCGAGTTTGTCCGCCAAAGCCGTGAATACGCCGAACTTTTGCGCAAGGCAGGCCATTCCGTCAGTTTCGATCTGCAAAAAGGACTGCATCACTTTGACATCATCCTGCATTCCACGAGCTTCACGAGCGCGCGGTAATCCGGATTCATGGTAGGTGATGCATGCTTAAATATTTTATACTTAAATTAATTACCTGGACGTGGTAGATGTCGACCAGAGATCAGGGGAGGGCAGCAATGAAAATCACGGTGATCGGAGGCGGTCCGGGCGGACTCTACACTGCGCTTTTGACCAAAAAGGCGCGCCCGGACTGGCAGGTCGAGGTATTCGAACGCAATCAGGCCGATGATACGTTCGGGTTCGGCGTCGTTTTTTCGGATGAAACGCTGGATGAGTTTCTGAGCCGGGACAAACCGGTTTTCGACCGGATGCGTGATCAGTTCGCCTATTGGGACGACGTGGCGATTCATTTCAAGGGTCAGGAAATGCGATGCGCCGGAAACGGCTTTTGCGGCACGTCACGCCATACCCTGCTGCGCGTTTTACAGGAACGGTGCGCAGAGCTGGGTGTCGATATGACCTTTGGCGCCGATATAGATGCGGGAAACCTGAAGTCTCAGTTTCCGGATTCAGATGTGATCGTTGCCAGTGACGGCATCAATTCAGCGATCCGAAACCACCATGAGGACGGTTTTCAACCGACGACTGTCTGGAAATCGAACCGCTTCTGCTGGATGGGTTCGACCCGTCCGATGGATGAATTCAACTACTTCTTCCGCGAAACGGAACATGGGCAGATGGTCGCCCACTGTTATCAGTACGACAAGGACCATTCGACCTGGGTGTTCGAGATGGACGAGGCTACGTGGCAAGGCCACGGGTTTGAAGAATTTGACGAAGAAGGATCCAAAGCCAAGCTGGAGAGGATTTTCGCCGAGGAACTGCAGGGGCATCCCCTGTTGCTGAACCGGTCGAACTGGCGCAACTTTCCGCGGATATTCTGCGAGAACTGGTTCGTGGACAATATCGTCATTTTGGGCGACGCCAAGGCCAGCGCACATTTTTCGATTGGGTCGGGCACCAAGCTGGCGATGGAATGCGCCATCGCATTGTCCGATGCGCTGATTGAACACGCCGAATCCGATGTACAAAGGGCGTTTCAGACCTATGACGATGCGAGGCGCACGCCCTGCCAGATTATCCAGCACAATGCCGATGTTTCGCTTGCGTGGTTCGAACATATGAACCGGTCATGGGACATGGAACCTTATCAGTTCGCCATGGTGGTGATGTGCAGGGCCAAGTCGATCACCTATGACAACCTGCTGATCCGCGACGCCGAGTTTGTGCGAAAGGCGGATGATGAATGGTACGCGCGCCACTTGCGCGAAACCGGAGAGGATTTGCGCGTTTCCCGCCCTACCCCGATGTTTTCCAAATTTACCTTGCGGGGCATGGAATTGGGTAATCGGGTGGTGATGTCGCCGATGGCGCAATATTCGGCGGACAAGGACGGCAATCCGACCGAGTGGCACAAGGTTCATTACTGCAGCCACGCGACCGGAGGTATGGGGTTGATCTACACCGAAATGACTTGCACGTCGCCGACTGCGCGCATTACCGAAGGTTGCCCGGGCATGTGGACCGATGAACATGAAGCGAGGTGGAAAGAGATCGTCGATTTCATCCACGCCAATTCCGCAGCCAAGGTTGCAATGCAACTGGGCCATTCCGGGCGCAAGGGGTCGACCCAGCTGGGATGGGAACGGATGGATCACCCCATAGCTGACCCGGCCGCAAACTGGCCGCTCGTGTCGGCATCACCGATCCCGTGGTTTGATGGCGAAAGTCAGGTGCCGGAACAACTGGATCGGGCTGGAATGACGGAGATTCAGGAAGAATTTGTGCAGGCAACCCAACGTGCTGCCCGTGCTGGTTTCGATATGCTGGAGCTTCATTGCGCACACGGATATCTGCTCGCGTCATTCCTGTCGCCCCTGACCAATCATCGTAAGGACGAATACGGCGGCAGTCTGGAAAACCGTCTGCGTTTCCCGCTGGAAGTTTTTGCGGCCATGCGTGAGGCTTGGCCTCCCGAACGTCCGATGTCGGTGCGCCTGTCCGGCAGCGACTGGAAAGAGGGCGGGGTGACCGAAGCTGAGTTGATCGGCATTGCCGAAGCCTTCCGCGATGCGGGATGTGATCTGATTGATGTCTCTGCCGGGCAAACAGTCCCGGATCAGCAGCCCGTATATGGCCGCATGTTTCAAGCCCATCTGGCCGAAGCGGTTCGCAACCTGCCCAAAATCGCCACCATGGCTGTTGGTGCGATCACCGAACCGGCGCAGGTCAACACCATTCTGCACACCCGCCGCGCCGATCTGGTGGCCATCGGGCGCCCGCATCTTTGGAACCCATATTTCACGCATCAGGCCGCCGCTTGGTACGGTGCACGCAACGATGCGTTCTGGCCCAAACAATACCTGAGTGGTGGCGCGCAGGCCTTTCGTGAAACCGAAAAATCGCGTGAAAAGTTACAGGAACTGCAGCGCAAAGCCGCACCCGGTCGTCATATCAGAGGGTTGTAACCCGCATGCAACTTACCGTCTGGGTGAACAGAACAGGAGTATCTGCGCGTGATATCCCCTGTTTGCATGATCACTTTTTTGGATTTGGCTGAATTGTGAAGTGAAATGTTCAGGTTTTGGCGTATATTTATTTTATGCAAACTCCCGAAAGAGGAGTGATGCACTGAAGAATCTCGACACCTATCGTGTGTCATCGATTCTGATGGACTTTGTTCAGAATTCTCCGGACGATTGACTTGGGTTTCTCATGCCAATGGACCGGTATGTTCTGCACTTTTCTGAGCAAACCGCTTAACCAGCGGTTACACCCCCACTCACGAACAAGTAGGGGATGAATTTTCATCCCCCTTTTTCTTACAAAAACAGCGGCCACAAAGGGCCGCTGTTTTTTATTTTCGCCAATTATCCGCAGATCAGTCCAGCGTACGCGTGACTTCCTCGCGCTCGAAGATTTCGATCACGTCGCCTGCGCGGATGTCGTCGTAGTTCTCGAACGCCATACCGCATTCCTGACCCGACTGAACTTCGGTCACTTCGTCCTTGAAGCGTTTCAGCGTCTTCAGCGTACCTTCGTGGATCACCACGTTGTCGCGCAGCAGGCGGACGCCAGCCGAACGACGGGCAACACCCTCGGTCACCAGACAGCCGGCCACCTTGCCGACACCAGTGACCTTGAAGACTTCGCGAATTTCGGCATAGCCGATGAATTTCTCGCGAATCTCGGCACTGAGCAGGCCTGAGGCAGCGGCTTTCACGTCGTCCACGAGGTCATAGATCACCGAGTAATAGCGGATCTCAACACCCTTCTGGTTCGCGGTGTTCCGCGCCGATGCGTTGGCACGAACATTGAAGCCAAAGATCGGTGCGCCCGAGGCCTCGGCCAGGCCGACATCTGTCTCGGTGATTGCGCCAACGCCCGAATGCAGCACGCGTACGCGCACTTCGTCATTGCCGATTTTCTCCATCGCCTGAACGATCGCTTCGGCAGAACCCTGAACGTCGGCTTTCATCAGAATCGGCAGCTCGGTGACGTTTTCGTCTTCCTTGGCCTTCTGCATCAGTTGCTCAAGAGTTGTCGCAGCACCGGCAGCGGCACGTTTGTCCTTGGCCGCCTGTTCGCGGTAGGCCGCGATCTCACGCGCCTGCGCTTCGGTCTCGGTAACGTTCAGAACGTCACCCGCCTCAGGCGTGCCGTTGAGACCCAGAACCTCGACCGGAACCGAAGGACCGGCCTCCTTGACGCGTTCGCCCTTGTCGTTGATCAGCGCACGGACCTTACCGTACTGCTCACCCACAACAAAGATATCGCCCTGATGCAGCGTGCCGTTCTGTACCAGAACGGTCGCCACGGGACCGCGGCCCACATCCAGCTGGGCCTCGATCACGGCACCTTGGGCGGCGCGGTTCGGGTTGGCTTTCAATTCCAGAATTTCGGCCTGCAGCGCGATGGCTTCCAGCAACTCGTCCAGACCCTGACCGGTGACAGCGGACACTTCGACGTCCTGAACCTCACCCGACATTTTCTCGACGATCACTTCGTGCTGCAGCAGATCGGTGCGTACCTTGTCCGGATTCGCATCAGGCTTGTCGATCTTGTTGATCGCCACGATCATCGGGACCTCAGCCGCCTTGGCGTGGTTGATCGCCTCAATCGTCTGCGGCATCACCGCGTCATCGGCGGCAACTACCAGAACTACGATATCCGTGACCTGAGCACCGCGCGAACGCATCGATGTAAAGGCCGCGTGACCCGGCGTATCCAGGAAGGTCAGCGTGGTACCGCCATCGGTTTTCACCTGATAGGCACCGATATGCTGGGTGATACCACCGGCCTCACCTGCAACAACCCGCGCATCGCGGATTGCATCCAGCAGCGAGGTTTTGCCGTGGTCAACGTGGCCCATGATGGTGATGACCGGCGGACGCGGCTGCAGATCTTCTTCGCTGTCTTCGACCTCTTTGATGACGTCCTCAACATCCGAATCGGATACGCGCGTCACCTTGTGGCCAAATTCTTCGATGATCAGCTCGGCCGTATCGGCGTCGATAGTCTGGTTCTGCGTGACCATCATGCCCATCTGCATCAACGACTTGACCACATCGGCCACACGTTCGGCCATACGGTTGGCCAGCTCGGACACCATGATTGCCTCGGGCAGCTGAACGTCGCGGATAACCTTTTCCCGCTCGACCGGACCACCCATGGCTTTCTGGCGCGCACGCTCCTGCTTGCGCTTCATCGACGCCATCGAGCGCTGGCGACCGCCTTCGCCACCAGTTGCCTGACCCAGTGTCAGCTTGCCGGAACGACGGTTGTCATCACGACCTTTGCCACGGCCACGCTGTTCGCGTTCACGCTCCTGCTTGCGCGGTGTGGCAGCAGGTGCGGGTTTGCTGGCTGGGGCACGTGCTGCTTTAGGCTCTTCAGGCGCCGGGGCTGCAGCAGCGCGTTTGGCAGCTTCTTCCGCCTCTTTGCGCTTACGCTCTTCCTCTTCGGCCTTCTGGCGCGCACGCTCTTCAGCTTCGCGCTGCTCGCGTTCTTTCGCTTCCTGCTCGGCACGGCGGCGGGCGCGCTCTTCCTCGCGGGCCTTTTCCTCGGCCTCGCGCTGCGCGGCTTCTTCAACCTCACGCGCCTTGGCAGCCTGCAGCGCCTTTAACCGGCGCGCCATTTCGGCATCGGATATCCCGGCGGGACGGCGTGAGGGATCGCCGCCCGGGGCAGATCCGCTGCCACCCGGCTTGGCCGCCCCCGGCTTGGGGACCACCACGCGTTTACGCTTGGTTTCCACCACGACATTCTTGGTCCGTCCGTGGCTGAAACTCTGTTTCACATTCCCGGGGCGTGCCCCGCCACGCAGACCCAATGTCTTTTTGCCGTCACTATCGCTCATAAAGCTTCTTACCCTTTCGAGCGGCCCTTGCCGCCGTCATCCGTTTCGCGCAAGCCACGCAGGCGCTGCGCTTCCTCTACAACACGTTTAGCGAGTCCGCCAGAGGCCAGCGCCGCATGTATCACTGTTTGGCGTCCAAATGCCATGCCCAATTCATCTGCGGTCAGCCAGCCGATGTATTTTCCAAGGTGCGGCGTACTCAGTTTCGACTTGCCGCGCCCTGAACCGTCAACCGCCTGCAGCAGCACCTGGGCTTCTTCCTTGTCGAGCCAGGTCTTGACCTTTTCATAGCCCGCAACCGCGTCGCCCGACTTGCGAGCAAGGCTGATCAGATCGACGACCCGGCGCGAAAGCTGACGTTCGACATCATCCACCAGCCCCTCGGGTGCCGTGATCTGCGTCTTCAGACCCCGGGCAAACAGCTTTTTGCTGATGGCCCGCTGCAAGGCGGTGCGATCAGCAGCCACATAGACGCCACGGCCCGGCAGCTTGGCTGCAACATCAGGATACACCTGACCGTCCGGCCCGGCCACAAAGCGGATTAAACCATATCTAGGCTGAACCTCGCCAGTGGCGATACATTTCCGCTCGGGCCCACCCGATTTGTCCTTTGAGACGCCGCCGCGACCCATCTGCACCACCCGGGGCCTGAGATCAGGCCCCAGCCTCCTCGTCAGATACTTCTTCTTCGACTTCTTCCGCTGCTTCCTCCAGCTCGGTCGGATCAACCCAGCCAAGCAATACGCGGGCCGTCATGACCATATCCTGCGCCTCTTCCAGCGTAACGCCGAAAGGTTCAAGGATGCCGTCGTCCTTTACCCGCTCGCCATCAACAGTGGTCCAGCCGCCGGCGAGCTCCCAGTCGGCACAGGTGGCAAAGTCTTCCAGATTTTTGACGTCATCCTTGGCCAGCGCCTCAACCATCTGGGGAGTGAGCCCCTCGAATTCAATAAGGCTGTCCTCGACGCCCAATGCACGTGCATTGTCCAGTGCCGCCTTGGCCTGCGCCTCAAGGTAATCACGGGCACGGGCCTGCAATTCGGTTGCGGTACCCTCGTCGACGCCGTCGATGACCAGCAGTTCGTCCAGTTCGACATAGGCAACCTCTTCGAGGTTGGTGAAGCCTTCGGAGACCAGAAGCTGCGCAAAGAATTCATCCAGATCCAGGCTTTCCATGAACAGGCCGGTGCGGGCTTCGAATTCTTTCTGACGGCGGGCCGATTCCTCGGCTTCGGTCATGATATCGATGTCCAGATTGGTCAGCTGGCTGGCCAGACGCACGTTCTGGCCGCGACGGCCGATGGCCAGAGACAGCTGCTCTTCGGGAACCACAACCTCGATCTTGCCTGCCTCTTCATCCAGAACCACCTTGGAGACCTCGGCGGGCTGCAACGCGTTCACAAGGAAGGTCGGCTGATCTTCGTTCCACGGGATGATGTCGATCTTTTCGCCCTGCAGCTCGTTCACAACGGCCTGCACACGGCTGCCGCGCATACCAACGCAGGCACCGACAGGGTCGATCGAACCGTCATACGAGATTACGGCGATCTTGGCACGCGATCCGGGATCGCGAGCAACGGCCTTGACCTCGATGATGCCATCATAGATTTCCGGCACTTCCATCTTGAACAGCTCGGCCATGAATTCCGGCGCGGTGCGCGACAGGAAGATCTGCGGGCCACGCACCTCGCGGCGGACATCCTTAATGTAGCAACGTACGCGGTCGTTCGGGCGATAGCTTTCGCGGCCGATCTTTTCGTTGCGGCGCAGAATCGCTTCGCCCGCGCCCACATCGACGATGACGTTGCCATATTCCTCACGCTTGACAACACCGTTGATGATGCTGCCTGCACGGTCCTTGAACTCTTCGTACTGACGGTCACGCTCGGCCTCGCGGACCTTTTGCAGGATCACCTGCTTGGCCGATTGCGCGGCGATGCGGCCCATTTCAACCGGCGGCACCTCCTCAACGAATACATCGCCGACGGCCGGGCTTTCCATGTACTGCTTTGCCTGTTCGACGGTGAATTCGGCCTGATAGTTCTCAAGCTCTTCATCCTCGACCACGGTGCGGACGCGGGTAAAGGTCGCCTTGCCGGTCTTGCGATCGATCGAGACGCGAATGTCCATTTCGGCGCCGTAGCGGCTTTTGGCGGCGCGGGCGAGTGATTCTTCCATCGCCTCGACGACCAGACCGGGGTCGATCATCTTTTCGCGGGCCACGGCCTCGGCGGTTTGCAGCAGCTCCAGCTGGTTTGCAGAGGTGATTGCCATCAGTTCGTCTCCTCTTCGGACCCTTCGGTCTCAATCTCGTCGAATTGCTCTTCGTTCAGGGCACCCGCGTCTTTGCGCTGGCGCAGCATTTCCTTGATCAGATCATCCGTCAGCACCAGCTTGGCATCACTCAGCCAGTCGAATTGCAGACCGATCGTTATTGTTTCATCGCCTTGCGGGATGTTGATCAGAACCTCATCCCCCTCGATACCCGCCAGTTCGCCCTTGAAACGGCGGCGGCCATCGATCAGTTCGTCGGTTTCCAGCCGGGCCTCATACCCTTCGAACATCTCGAAATCCTTGAGGCGGGTCAGGGGCCGGTCGATACCGGGGCTGGACACCTCAAGCGTGTAGGCATCGAGAATCGGGTCTTCGACGTCCAGCGTGGCACTGATCGCATTCGAGATTTCGGCGCAATCGTCCACTTCGATCCCACCATCGGGCTTGTCGGCCATGATCTGCAATGTGGTCTGCTTGCCGCTCATCAGGCGAATGCGGACCAGTTCATACCCCAGATCCTCGATCACGGGCGTAATGATCTCGGCCAGACGCCGGTCTATGGCTGCCTTTGCTATCAGGTCGTTGGTCATACGGCTCACTTACCCTATCAATCGGGTACAAAAAAACGGGCGCGCGGCCCGTCGAACTTTCCCGGTGGTACCCCGGTTCCAAGGACCCGACGCGCCGCTGTTGTCAAGCCATATAGAGACGGATTGACGAGTCTGCAAGCCGAATGTCCGATATTGTTTCCGCGGCCGCCTATTCCTGATCCGACCATCCCTGATCGCGATGCGTTCCGTCACAAAACGGCTTGTTCCCCGATTTGCCGCACCGACACAGGACATATTTGTCCCGACACGCCCCTTCGGCCTTCAGTTCCGTCGGTGGATCGATCCCCAGTACCCAGTATGGGCCATCTTTCTGAATTTCGATCTGCGCGCGGGATGCATAAAGATGCGTGCGCGGCGCGTCCTCGCCCATCGCCAGGGCACCGGACGGACAGGCTGCAACAACCTCTTCCACGTCTTCGATGGTCCCGTTGTCGGGCTGAATCCACGGCTTTTGAGAGGGGTTGAAGATATTCGAGGCCAGACGACCGCATTCCGCCGCATGAGAGCAGAGCAACGGGTTGAAGCTGACCGTCACGTGCTGACCCTTATAGCCGATGATCCTGTCCCGCCCTGCCGGAGTGCCGCCCCGGCTTTGAAAACCGACCTTTTGGTGCGTACCGTCACAGAACGGCTTGTTTTGCGAATGCCCACAGCGGCATAGCGCCGTGACCTGCTTCACTTCGACCTGATTGCCGTCCGCATCGCGCATGGAGTGCAGATGCTTGACGATCAGTGGGCCGTTTTCACGTTCTTCGATGATGGTTGTATCGGACATGCGCACACCCTCCCAATACATGAAAAGGGTAACGGGTATGGCCCGCTTGTCAAATTTTGCGGATCAGGCGCGCCACCATCTTTCGGCGATGCGCCCGTCGTCCAACGGTCCCTGTGCACCTATGTGCCGTGGCATACCGACCGGTGCGGCGACCGCCAGTGCCATATCCGACTGTGACGGGTGAAAGCGGAAGGACCGGCGTTCGCGAAGGGTGTCCGGCAAGGGCAAGGCGGCAATATCGACATATCCGTCCTGCAATGCCTCGGCCCGCACGGCTGCATCGGGAATGACGATGATTTCAAACGTGTCCGCCCAACCAGCCTGACCGTCCTTGTAATGGCCGGGGACACGGCGACCCAGAAAATGCCGGTTATCCTCTGCCCGCTCGACCCGGTAACACCCGGTTCCGTTTGCAGCTTTCAGCGGCGTAACGCTCTGACCGTCGCGGGTAACGACAAACCGGCTGTCGGCCAGATAGAACGGCAAACCGGGATTGGGTTCCATCAGTTCAAGAAGAACGCGCCCCTGCGCCAAGGCTTCGGCCCGCCCGACCCCTTCAAGGGTCGCCAGCACATCATGAACCGTAAGTGGTTCACCATCGTGGAATACGACGTCATCGCGTAGATCAAATGTCCAGGTCCTTGCCCCGGCATCGGTTTGCCAGCCCGTTGCCAATTCGCCACGCAAGGTGCCGTCCGGTGCAATCTCCGTCAATGTATCGAACACAGCGCCGCGCGCGACCCTTTCCAGACTGTCGTCGCGGGGCACCGCCAGTCGCAACACGCCGCCCGATTTCGGAGTATCCGCAAGCGAAGCGCCCGTCGCCGCCAGCAGGGCAGCCGCAGCACCAGAGGCAAAAAGGGCACGGCGGTCGAGACGTGTCATGCCACCCCCTCGGCCACGCGGTCCATAATTCGGACCAGTTCGGCGCTGATTCCGGGTTCTGACAGGGCGTGTCCCGCCTGACGTATCATTTTCAGTTCTGCATTCGGCCAAAGTTCGGCCAGTTTCCATGCGGCAGTGGGCGGGCAGATCATGTCATAGCGGCCCTGAACGATATGTCCGGGAATGTGGGTTATCCGGTCCATCTGCTTTAGAATCTGACCATCCTCGTCCAGAAAACCGCTGTTCGTGAAATAGTGATTCTCCAGCCGAGCAAACGCGCGGGCATATTCGCCGGGACTTTCGCCCATGGCGCCGCTGTTGTGGATCGACGCCAGTGCGTTTTCCCAGTTTGACCAAGCCCGCGCATACAGAACCTCGGTTGCGTGATCACCCGAGAACAGACGCTTGTGATAGGCGCGGATGGTGTCGGACTGTTCGGCCTCGGGCAGCAGAGATGTGAATTTTGCCCAATGTTCAGGCCAGAACTTTCCGGCCCCGCCGCCATAGAACCAGTCCAGTTCGGCCTGCGTCATCAGGAAAACACCGCGAAGCACCAGACGGCTGACATGATCGGGCTGCGCCTGAGCATAGATCAGCGCCAGAGTTGCCCCCCAGCTGCCGCCAAACACAACCCACTCGTCGATTTCCAGAAGTTTGCGAATACGTTCGATGTCATCGACCAGATGCCAGGTCGTGTTGTTCTCGACCGACGCATGGGGGCGTGAACGACCGCAGCCGCGCTGGTCAAACAGAATCACCCGATACGCACGTGGGTCAAAATAACGCCGCATCGCGGGGCTGCATCCACCGCCGGGGCCACCGTGCAACACAACAACCGGAATCCCGTCTGGATTACCACATTGTTCCACGTAGATACGATGCCCATCGCCCACATCGACGATTCGCTGATCGAAAGGGTCGATCGGCGGATACAGATATTGAACTGCGCGCTTTTGGTCCGGGTACTTGTCCATTATGGGCCTATATAGTCCTTAAGCGTAAAAGAGCATACGGAGACAGGAATGCAAGCGCATCCGAACACGGTGGACCCGTCCGAGATCGCAAAATTCGAGGCGATGGCCGCGGAATGGTGGGACCCGCATGGCAAGTTCAAACCGCTGCACATGCTCAACCCGTGTCGGCTGGATTATATCACGCAACAGATCGCGGGCGAATTCGATAGGGATCTGACGTCCTCAAGGCCTTTTGAAGGACTGCGATTGCTGGATATAGGCTGTGGCGGTGGATTGTTGAGCGAACCAATGGCGCGGTTGGGTGCCGAGGTGGTGGGCGCAGATGCCGCAGAGGGCAACCTGCCTGTTGCACGCATTCACGCCGAACAATCCGGGCTGGAGATCGACTACCGCCACACGACCGCAGAAGCGCTGGCCGAAAAAGGCGAGCGATTCGATGTGGTTCTGAACATGGAAGTCGTCGAACATGTCGCGGACCCGCTTGAATATCTGACCGCCACGCAGCAGTTGCTGAAATCCGGTGGGCTGGAGATCTGTTCGACCATCAATCGAAATCCGAAATCCTATGCCATGGCGATTTTTGGGGCCGAAGTGGTGATGCGCTGGCTACCGCGCGGCACGCATGACTGGTCCAAGTTCATCACCCCAGACGAGCTATTCGATCTGCTGCGCCGGGCCGGGATGGACCCCGTGGATCGCAAGGGGTTCGTATTCAATCCGGTGTCCTGGAACTGGTCGATTTCCGACCGGGATCTGAGCGTGAATTACGTCACGGCAAGCGTGAAACCCGGCTGACCGGGTTTTGCGCCTTATTCATCTTCCAGCTGCAGCCGCAAGTCACGCAGAACCGGCAGGGCAGTGCGGACGCGTTCCGGCCCCAGCTCTCCGACCACACGGTTGATGAGCGGCACAATCGCCGAGATCGCCTGTTCCCGCGCCTGTCGCCCGGCCGGGCTGATCGCCACCATCTTGCGGCGGGCATCGTCCCAATCGGGGCGCACGTGGATATACCCGGCCCATTCCAGCTTGGCCAAGGTATTGGTCATCGCCCCGCGCGTGACGTGAAAGGTACTTGCAAGCTGAGCCGGGCTCCGCTCTCCCCCAACAAAGATCAGATGGTTCAGAACTGAAAAGTGCGAAATTTCCATACCTTTGGGCAGCACGCGGCTGAGCCGGTTCCGCAATAACTGATCGGCGGTCAGGATTTCACTGAACAGCGCCGCTGCCAGGGCATTTGTATCGTCTGCCATCTTCCGTGTCTGGGTCAGGGGCCGTCAAAGGGACGGACGTGAGTCAGAGAGGGCACGCGTTGGCGTGCTTCTGCAACAGACTTATCATCCAAATCGAAAAAGTGAATGCCAGGATCGGTCCCTGCGTCGATCAGCACCTCTCCCCACGGGGCGACGACCATGCTGTGACCATGGGTATATCGCGTCTTTCCGCGCGTTTTCGGATGTTCCCCGGTCTGCGCGGGCGCGATCACCCAGCATCCCGTTTCAATAGCCCGCGCACGAAGCAGCGATTGCCAATGCGCTGCCCCCGTCACCGGCGAAAACGCCGCTGGCACGGTCAGAATGCGCGCGCCAGACTGCGCCAACGCCGCATAAAGGTGCGGAAACCGCACATCATAGCAGATGGTCATTCCCACCTTCCCGAACCCGGTTTCCGCAATCACTGCCCGGGCACCGGGGCGATAGTTGGCAGATTCGCGGAACGTTTCCGATTCGGTGACCTGTACGTCGAACATGTGAATCTTGTCGTACCGGGCCACGATCTGCCCCTGCGGGTCAATCATGAAGGACCGGTTGGCAAAGCGGCCGTCCGCGTCGTGGGTTTTGATACCCAGCGACCCGATCAGCAGCCAAACGCCCAGCTTTGCCGCCTGTTCGCGCAGCCCCGACAACGTCTGGTCATCCTCTTCGTGCTGCAAAATCTCGCGCTGCCGCGTAGTGCTGGTCGAGACGCAGTTCGTCACCTCGGGCGTCAGAATGAATCGGGCACCCTGCCCTGCGGCCTCGGCCATCATGGCCTGCACCATGGCCAGATTTTCCAAAGGGTCGTCAGAGGACGTGATCTGCAGCAGGGCGGACTTCATCAGGCTGCCAGAAGCGGATCAAGCTTACCGCTCTGTTCAAGGTCATACAGATCGTCGCATCCGCCCACATGGGTTTCACCGATGAAAATCTGCGGTACCGTTCGACGGCCACCTGCGCGCTGGATCATCTCGGGTTTACGCTTGGGATGCATCAGAACGTCGATTTCACTGAATTCAACGCCTTTCTGTTTCAGCAACCGCTTGGCAGCGTGGCAAAAGCCGCAGAGCGGCGAAGTATAGATTTCAACCGTTTTCATGATCCGTTCCCTTGGAGTTCCGCGTGATCTTGGGGGAATTAGGCATCCTTGGCAACGCGCGCCAGTACCAACACGAAAATATGATTTGCGCCGGCCTCAAGACAGGCCCGCGCGCAAGCAGTCAATGTCGCCCCCGACGTCATGACATCGTCGATCAACAGCACATCGCGCCCGGCAATCAGGCGGCGCCGTCCGGGGTGCGTAACGATAGCATTTGAAAGTGCTGCCGAGCGCTCGGTGGCAGTTTTCCCATCCAGAACCGGCGTGCGGATGCGGCGCCTGAGCAGATCGGGACACACCGGCAGCCCGCATTCCCGGCCAAGATACTGCGCAAGTAGCGCCGATTGATTATAACGTCGACGGACCAGACGCGACCAATGCAACGGAACCGGAGCGATCAGCATGTTGTCGTGGAACATCTCTCTGCCGCTCTGCGCCATCCAACGCGCGGCGGGGCGCGCCAGTTCCGGCCTGTCGCCATGTTTGAGTGACAAGATCAGCTTTCGCGCCTGCCCCTGATACAGCAGGGCGGCGCGGCCATCGCGCCACAACCGCGGAGATGCCATGCAGTCATCGCATTCGGCCCGATATCCATCAACCTCGCCCGGCAGAGGCGTGCCACAGCTTTCGCAGACCACCCCGGCGATAAAGGGTGTCTGGCACCAGCACGGGCCGCAAAGGCCGAAGTCAGTCGTCACCAAGTCACCGCAGGCCAGACAACGCGGGGGATAGACAAGTTCAACGGCGGTTTGAAATCCGCGCCACATGCGATAACTGCGGGTCATGAAAATGCCAGCACCAAATGCACCCTCTCTTTTCGACCGGACCGCCCTTGCGTCGCGCCGCTCCCGCGCCAGCGATAACGCCTTGTTTCTGCATCGCGCCGCTGTGACCGAGGTGCAGGATCGTCTGTCCATGGTTAACAGGTCGTTTACGACACCCGCTGTCGTGACCCCGTTTCCACACCTGTGGCAAGACGTTCTGCCCGGGGCGGTGATCGTTTCGGATGACGATGTGCTTGCGCTGGAACCCGGTCGACATGATCTTGTTGTCCATGCCATGGCACTGCACTGGGCAAACGACCCGGTGGGCCAGTTGATCCAGTGCAATCACGCCCTGTCGCCCGACGGTCTGATGCTGGCGATATGTCTGGGCGGCGAAACGCTGCAAGAAATGCGCGCGGCGCTTGGTCAGGCCGAAGTCGAAGTGACCGGTGGTCTCAGCCCGCGAATCGCCCCAATGGGAGAGCTGAGGGAACTGGGTGCCCTGCTGCAGCGCGCAGGGCTGGCCCTGCCGGTCGCGGACAACGTGGCGCTGAAAGCCGAATACCGGGATATCTGGCACCTGATGCACGATCTGCGCGCCATGGGGGAAACGAACACCCTGACCGGACGCCTAAGACACCCCACGCGACGAGCCGTGTTCGAGCGGGCACAGTCAATTTACGCGCAGAACTTTGCCACGCCCCAAGGCCGCCTGACCGCGACGTTCGACCTGATCTGCCTGACCGGATGGTCGCCGGATGCAAGTCAGCCCAAACCGTTGCGTCCCGGATCGGCCACGGCTCGGCTGGCTGATGCACTGGGTACTGACGAGAACAATCTGTCCGATTGACGCGCGCGCAATTCCCTTTATCTGAGGTCGGAACGAATGAAATCTGGAAGCCTCAATGTTTGACGCCACCCGCCCCGCTCATGCGCCAGCCGATCATCCGAAGGTAAAGATGGGCCGCGTCGGAATTCTTCTGGCCAATCTGGGAACACCCGACGACTATTCCTATTGGCCGATGCGCCGATACCTGAACGAGTTTCTGTCGGACAAACGGGTGATCGACTATCCCGCATGGAAATGGCAGCCAATCCTGCAGGCGATCATCCTGACCAAACGCCCGTTCAGCTCAGGAGCAGCGTACAAATCGATCTGGAATCACGACAAGGGCGAAAGCCCGCTGATGAGCATCACCAAAAGCCAGACCGCGAAATTCCGCCAGATGATAGAGGCCCATTATGGTGACCGGGTGATGGTGGATTTCTGCATGCGCTACGGCAACCCGTCAACCAAATCGAAGGTTCGGGAAATGGTCGCCGCAGGCTGCGAGCGCATCCTGTTTTTCCCGCTTTACCCGCAATATGCCGGGGCAACGTCAGCAACCGCAAACGACCAGTTTTTCCGCGCGCTGATGGAGGAAGCATGGCAACCGGCTGCACGTACGGTTCCGGCCTATTTTGACCAACCCGACTATATCGACGCGTTGGCGCAATCGGTGGAGCGTGCTTATGCAGCGATGGGCTCCAAACCGGATATTCTGGTCTGTTCCTATCACGGCATGCCGGAGCGGTATTTGCAGCAGGGCGATCCGTATCACTGCCAATGCGTCAAGACGACCAGACTGCTGCAGGAGCGGTTGGGCTGGAGCGATGATCAGCTCGTTTCAACGTTCCAGTCCCGATTTGGTCCGGAAGAGTGGCTGAAACCCTATACGGTGGATCACGTGGCCGAACTGGCCAGACAGGGCAAGAAGAACATCGCCGTCATTGCCCCGGCCTTTTCCGCTGACTGCATCGAAACCCTTGAAGAGATCAACGAAGAGATTCGGGAAAGCTTTGAAGAGGCAGGTGGCAATAACTTCACCTACATCCCATGCCTGAACGATGACGATTCGCACATCGCCGCATTGAGCAAGGTCGCCCGGGACAACCTCAGCGGCTGGCTTGACTGATCCACGGCGGCCGCGTGGCATAAAAAAAGGCGGTGGAAAATTCCACCGCCTTTTCTTTGATGACTTGCGTCGTCTTAGCTTGCTGCAACAGCGATGCCGACCAGAACCAGCAGAACCAGCGGCAGAACGATGCCGCTCGAAGTGCCCTGTGTCTCTTCGACGACAACCGGTGCTTCAACAATCGGCTCTTCCAGGTTACCGGCATAAGCGGTCGAAGCAGCAGCAGTCAGAGCAGCAGCGAGAACGAGTTTCTTCATATTAACCTCCAGAATTTGCGCGATTCTACATATTTGAACCGCGCACCCAAGACTTACCTCGTGGTTTTTTCTAATCAGCAATGCGGCTGGATTGCAATTGCAACTTGCGCGCCAAGCGGCTTGGCACCGGAAAATGTCGTCAAATTAGCAACACTTGCGTGCCGACCTTCGTCATTGAGAACAGCTCGGAAATGTGTTCGTTGTACAGCCCGATACAACCGTTCGATGATCGACGCCCGATCTTGCGTGTGTCATGCGTGCCGTGGATACGGTAATATTTCCAGCTCAGATACAAAGCGTGCGTTCCCAGGGGGTTATCCGGCCCCGGCGGGATATGGTCAGGCCATTCCGGGTTTCTTTTCTTCATCGAAGGCGTTGGCGACCAGCTTGGCCCCTCGACCTTGCGGATCACACTTGTACGACCGCGACGCGTCAGTTCCTCGGTCAGCGGAACCGAAGATGGGTAAAGTTTGTAGACCGACTGGTCGTCGGACCAGTAGTGCAGCGCCCGCGATACCGTATCGACCAGTATCGCGCCATTCCGTGTATTCGAAAAATACGGCTGCCAGTCCAGCGCGCGGAAGCCCGATACGTTGCGCCGGACGGCGGGTTCAGGCTCGGGCGCCGGTCGCAAAGGATCGCCGGGAATGTACTGGGCAATCGCGGGTGTTGCCAGTACCGCAGTCGCGCTAGCCAGAAAGCCGCGCCGTGTCGAAGATTGAATGTGTTTCTTGACCATGGATACGGTCCTTTATCACGTTGGCACTTGAAATCTCTCGGCAGTTTATTGCCAGAATGCCTCAGTCGCAAATCAAACCGGCAGAATCATGCAATGTTCCGCCACTGCGCATTTGCTACGGGGCGCATAGCAGGCTATTTCGCTTTGCATCACAATGACAAGGCCGATCATGACGCGTATCTTTTCCATTTTGGCAATTTGCTTGGTCGCACTGGCGGCATGTACCGATTCTTCCAACACATCCGCTCTTGGTTCGGATGGCAGGCCATTGCCCACTGTCTACAAGATTCGCGGCAACCCGGAAAAAATCCAGTTTCGCATGCTCGATTCGGTCAATGCGCTGCGTCAGGCTTCGGGCATTCAGCCGGTGCAGCTGAACGCGCAGTTGAACGCCGCTGCGGCAACCCATTCCAAGGACATGGCGCGGCAAAACAGGCCCTGGCACTTTGGCTCAGACGGGTCTTCGCCTATCGATCGTGCAGCACGTGTTGGATATTTCGGAACATTTCTGGGCGAAGCCATTTCCGAGACCTACGAAACCGAAACCGAAACACTGGCCGCCTGGATGGAAGAACCGGGCCCGCGTTCGGTTATCATGGACCCCAAGGCCACACAGATGGGATTCTCCTGGCATCAGGAAGGCGGCGGCAAGATTTGGTGGACGCTGGAAATGGGTGCTGGCGGATAACCTGAATTACAAAGCCCAAAGAAAAAGCCCCCGAAATCCGGGGGCTTTTTCTTTTGTTCCTGATTCTCAGGCCGCTTGCACGGATTGTGCTTCGGTCAGAATCGCATAGAGCTTTACCGGATCGGGGTTGGCCCGCAGTTTGGTGCAGACCGCCGAATCCCGTAGCGTGCGCGACACAAGTGCCAGCGCCTTGAGATGTTCGACACCGGCGTCTTCTGGCGCAAAGAGCGAAAAGGCGATGTCGACCGGTTGTCGGTCCACCGCGCCGAAATCGATCGGCTTCTCCAGCATTACAAATACACCGGCGACACAATCCAGTTGCGGCAAACGGGCATGCGGAAGGGCGACCCCGTGGCCAACACCGGTTGGCCCAAGGCTTTCGCGCTCAAGCAGGGATTCGACGACCATCGGCGCTTCAAGTTTCAGGGCACTGGCAGCGACGTCGCCAATTTCCTGAAACAGCCTTTTCTTGCTCGACGCAGCCGACAGCACGCGAACCGCCTCAGGTCTTAGGATACTCGAAAGCTCCATGATCACGCTCCATGGCAAACCCCGGCATCTGCAGAGGTTCGCCCAAGTTACACTTGCCTGTTACGGATCGATCCAGCCGATATTTCCGTCTTCCCGGCGGTAAACGACATTCAATCCGTCTTTGTTCTCATTCCGGAACACAAGCACCGGAGCGCCCGCAAGTTCCATTTGCATTACAGCCTCACCCACGCTGAGCGACGGGATCTTGGTTTCCATTTCGGCCACGATGATCGGCTGCAGAGAGTCCGGCTCACCCGTAGCTCCCGAATCGTCCGACGCGAGGATATAGGACGACGCACCAAAGAGTTCAACCGGCTCGGAGCGGTCCCGGTGATGGTCCTTGAGGCGACGCTTGTACCGGCGCAGCTGCGTTTCCATCTTGTCGCAACAACCTTCGAACGCAGCGTAGATTTCAGTGGCGTGCGCCTTGGCCTGTGCCGTCAGGCCGGTCGACAGATGGACGGTGGTTTCGCATACATATTCATGCGCCGAACGGGAAAAGATGACGTTGGCGTCGGTCGGTCTCTGGGCATATTTGCCCACGACCTCACCCAGCTCGGTCTGCACGTGTGTCTGCAGTGCTGCGCCGATGTCGATCTGTTTTCCGCTGATTTGGTAACGCATGTGATCTCCTTCACAATTCACACCCATTCTGACGCCGCAAATCGCAGCGATCCGTTTTTTTATCGGGTGGTGGGACGGGGCATGTTCCGCGGTTGTCTGTTATTGAACCCTTCCGAGAAGGGATATCGCGATCCAGACTGGAACCGAAGAAATACCATGTGGCAATTGAGGCAAGAGACGGCGGCAGAGTCAATCAAAACAGTCGTGTATATACGCGATTTCCGCCATGCACCCAGCGCAATTCCGCTCAAGCTCATGAAATCTTGAAGTTTTCGCCCAGATACACCCGGCGCACGTTCTCGTTTTCTACAACTTCATCCGGCGTTCCGGACATCAGAACCTGACCGTCGTGCAAAATGTAGGCGCGATCGACAATTTCCAGCGTTTCCCGCACGTTATGATCAGTGATCAGAACGCCGATTCCGCGCTTTTTCAGATCCGCAACCAGATGTCGGATATCGCCGACACTGATCGGATCCACCCCGGCAAACGGTTCGTCCAGCAGCAGGTATTTCGGGTCCGCCGCCAGACAGCGCGCAATCTCGACCCGGCGCCGTTCACCGCCCGACAAGGCCAGTGCGGGCGCGCGGCGCAGATGCTCGATGGAGAAATCGGAAAGCAGCTCCTCAAGGCGTTCCTTCCGCCTGTGGGCATGATCCACCGTGATGTCGAGAACGGCGGCGATGTTGTCTTCAACGCTCAGCCCGCGAAAAATCGACATCTCCTGCGGCAGATAGCCAATTCCCATGCGCGCGCGCCGGTACATCGGAAGTGTCGTGGCGTTCTGGCCATCGATGGTCACGGTTCCCGCTTCGGGGAAAACCAGCCCCGCAACCGAATAGAAAGTTGTTGTCTTGCCGGATCCGTTTGGTCCCAGCAGCGCCACCACTTCGGACCGGTCGAGCGTCATTGAAACGTCACGGATGACCGTTTTCTTGCGGTAGGATTTCCGCAGCTTTTCGATCCTGAGCCCGGATGAACCGTTGGCAACGGATAGTTTCGGTGTTGCCATCAATTCTGCTCCGTATGCAGGATTGTTTTCACTCTGCCAGTCACTGTCGCCAGTCCGGTTGTCAGATTCGCGTTCATCTGATCGCCGCTGATGGTGCTGGGCCCCTGTGACAACAACACGTTGCCTTTCATCACGATGACGCCCGACTCGATCGTATATTCAGCCCAATCGCCTTCGGCCGCATCAGGCGGGCTGACCAGAACCACATTCTCGGTCGCTTCCATTCGTTCGATCGCGGATTGCTCTTCGTTGTAGATGACCAGCACACGTTCAGCCGTTAGGCGCATCTCTCCCTGAATCACGATCACGTCGCCCAGAAATTCAGCCGAACCGTCTTCCTGATTCACGTTCAGCGTTTTCGAAGTCACTTCGACCGGCAGGGTCGGGTCGTTGTTCACGGATCCGAACGCAACCTGAGTTTCCTGAGCGGATGCAGATACCGCACCAAACGCCAGGACAACAGACAGTGAAACTACACGAAAATCGAACACAGGTTATCTTTCTGCTTTTGGAGGCTCATATATCAATTTCACACCATCTGTAAAAAGAATATGGACCGGCCCATCCTTTTTTTCAGTCCCGAATGTCATACGGCCTGCGGTAAAGTTACCGATAGGGCCTGTTCCCCGAACTTCGCCCGGTGTATCGCCCCTGATCTCGTCCAGAGATGTATTGAGCAAATCGGTTGTCAACTGCATCCCGTCGGTTGTCGTGATTATGACATCGCCGACAAAGGTGGCCGTTCCCTCATCCGGCCGGACCGTACCGGCGTTGGAATCCAGAACGATTTCCCTGCCATTCAACAGGCGATAGTGGCCGCGCAAAACCGACGCATCGACGGTTGAGGCGTTATCACCCGGACTGGCCCGCACCGCTTCCACCTCAACTTCTTCGCCTTTGCGGGTCGTGCCCCGATAATGAGGCCGGGTGACCAACTGGCCCTCAAGCCGCTCGTCAATGTCCTGCTGGCTAAAGGGGCTGGACACATCCGTATCGATACTGCGCGACAGCAGGAACACCGTGGACAGCAGCACAATCGCCGCCAGCGGCAGCAGAACCTTGAGGAACTGCACCATGCGGGAATAGCCGTCCATCGCCGTACCCTCCTAGCCCAGACCGACGCGCAGGCAGTCGTGGATGTGCAAAATACCTTGCGTCGAGCCATTGCCCTGTGGATCCACGACGAACAGGCAGGTGATCTTGGGCGTTTGCATGGTCATCAGTGCCACCGCTTTTTCGGCGAGCTCGTCCGGACCGATGGTTCGCGGATCGGTGGTCATGACCTGATCCACCGTCAGTTCCAGCAGCCCCTGCATATGGCGACGCAGGTCACCATCGGTGACAATTCCCAATAGTCTACCCTGAGCGTCGGTCACACCAACAACACCAAAGCCTTTCTGGGTCATGACAAGCAGGGCTTCGCTCATGAGAGTGCCCGACGCCACCAGTGGCGTGTCAGCGTGCATCAGGTCGCGCACAGTGCTCAGACGCGCACCCAGTTTGCCGCCGGGGTGGAAAGCGCGGAAGTCCTCGGGCTGGAAGTCGCGGTATTTCATCAGCGCAATTGCCAACGCGTCCCCCATCGCCAGCGTCAGCGTGGTCGAGATCGAAGGCACCATGCCAAAGCCGCAGGCCTCGCCCATCGACGGTATCAGCAGATGTACATCGGCCTGTTTCATCAGTGTGCTTTCGGGCTTGCTGGACAGTCCGATCAGCGGAATGTCGAACCGGCGGGTAAAGGCCAGCAGATTTGCCAGCTCGGGTGCTTCGCCGGAATTCGAGATCGCCAGAACAACGTCGCCTTTGGACAACATGCCCAGATCGCCATGACTGGCCTCGGCCGGATGCACGAAATAGGCGGGCGTTCCCGTGCTGGCCAGCGTTGCCGCGATCTTGTGACCGATATGGCCGGACTTGCCGATGCCGCTGACGATGATGCGGCCCTGTGCCTGCAGAATCAGATCAACCGCTTCGGCGAAATGATCATCAAGACCATCGGCCAGAGCATCAAGCGCCCGTGCCTCGTCGGCAATGACCTGTCGTGCGGTTCTGAGGAATGAGTCGGTATCGGTCATGAGTGTGCAAATATATCCGTTTCGGGCCAGCCAGCCAGATCAAGCCGGGCGCGCATGGGCAGAAAATCGAAACAGGCCTGTGCCATTTCAATCCGGTCCTCGCGGGCCAACCGCTTGTTCAGCGCATCCCGCAGCCGGTGCAGGTACAGCACATCCGAGGCTGCATATTCCAACTGAGCATCGGTCAGCTGCTCCGCCCCCCAATCGCTCATCTGCTGTTGCTTTGAGATGTCGATCCCCAGCATCTCCTGACACAGGTTCTTGAGCCCGTGCCGGTCGGTGTAAGTGCGTACAAGACGGCTGGCGATTTTTGTGCAGTAGACCGGTGCGGCCAGTGCGCCAAAGGTTTGGTACATCGCTGCGATATCGAAACGTCCGAAATGGAACAGTTTCAGAACGTCCGGATTTTCCAGCATGGCGCACAGGTTTGGCGCCGAAGTCTGACCCTTTTCGACCTGAACGATATGACTGTTGCCATCGCCGCCCGACATTTGGATCACGCACAACCGGTCGCGATGGGGGTTCAGACCCATGGTCTCACAGTCGATGGCCACAATCGGGCCAAGGTCCAACCCGTCGGGCAGGTCGTTTTTATACAGATGGTTCGCCACGGAGTCGTCCTTTGTGCCTTGTCGACACCGAGATAGGAGGTTTGCCCGGCAAACTCAACGTCACACGCACATAGCCGGCCTGACCCGTCGTCAAAAGTTGACAATATCCCCATGGGGAGGATAGGGATATTAACATGACCACTCATATTCACGAATCCCATCCGCAAATCTCGGCACGCCTCAAGCGGGCTCAGGGTCATCTGGCAAAGGTGATTGCCATGCTGGATGATCAGGCACCCTGCACCAATATCGCGCAGCAACTCTTTGCAGTAGAGAAGGCAATAACCAATGCCAAACGTGCGCTGATCCACGACCATATCGACCACTGCCTGTCCGCCGATAACGACCAAGGCGGGGTGGAGGATTTCAAGGCCATCACAAAGTACCTGTGACCTATGCTGAACATTTTGCGAAACAGAACCTATCGGCATCTCTTCGCAGCCCAGATCGTTGCGTTGACCGGTACGGGTCTGGCCACGATCGCACTGGGGTTGCTTGCCTTTGAGCTGGCCGGTGACGCGGCTGGCATGGTGTTGGGCACGGCCCTGACCATCAAGATGGCCGCCTATGTGACTGTCGCGCCGATCGCCGCGGCATTTGCTGAAAGGCTCGACCGCCGCCGGATGCTGGTGGCGCTGGATCTGGTGCGCGCAGCCGTGGCGGTTTGCCTGCCGTTCGTGACCGAGGTCTGGCAGGTCTATGTGCTGATCTTCGCGCTGCAATCGGCCTCGGCAGGGTTCACTCCGGCATTTCAGGCCACGATTCCGGATGTGCTGACCGACGAAAAAGATTACACAAGGGCGCTGTCGCTATCGCGTCTGGCCATGGACATGGAAAGCCTGCTCAGCCCCATGCTGGCGGCGATGCTGCTGCTGATTGTCAGCTTTGACAGCTTGTTCTGGGGCACGGGACTTGGCTTTGTCGCATCGGCACTGCTGGTCGTTTCGGTTGCGCTGCCGTCCCCCAAACCGTCCGAACGACGAGGGGTATACGAACGTACGACACGCGGCATCCGGATATATCTGAAAACCCCCAGATTGCGGGGCTTGCTGGGACTGAGCTGGTCAGCCGCGGCGCTCAGTTCGATGGTGATCGTGAACACCGTTGTTCTGGTCCGCGCAGACATGGGCCTGGCCGAAAGTGCGGTCGCAATCGCGCTGGCCGGGTTTGGCGGCGGTTCCATGCTGGCAGCCTTTGCCCTGCCGCGCCTGCTGGAACGGATTGAGGATCGGCGTGTCATGCTGGCAGGTGCAGCGCTGGGAACCGGGGCAATGGCGGCCACGGCAATCGTAACCGCAACGTTTCCGTTTACCTTGTCCCTGCTGACGGTGGCCTGGGCCGCGGTCGGGTTCGGGTATTCCACGACTCTGACGCCATCGGGTCGTTTGCTGACACGATCGGCGCATCCCGAAGACAGGCCCGCGGTATTTGCGGCTCAGTTCACGCTATCACACGCCTGCTGGCTGGTTCTGTATCCACTGTCCGGCTGGCTGATGACTGTCAGCGGCGCAACCGTTGCACTGGCGGTTCTGGCAACGACGTCGATCTTCGGGATCGTTGCCGCCTTTCTGGTCTGGCCCCGCAAAGACGCAGGCCCCGTTGAACACACGCACGATGGGTTACCTTCTGATCACCCGCACCTGACCGGGAGTGGGGTACACCGCCATCCTGTTATTATAGACGATCTGCACCCAAGCTATCCGAAAGAGCCTTGAGCGTACCGCTGAATTGGTGCCAAGTCGGGAAAAGACACTCTGACGCGGAGTCCTTATGGATCAACTCGACCGCCTCATCATAGCGGCCCTGCAACACAATGCGCGGGCCTCAACAACTGGGATCGCGGCCAAGCTTGGTGTCGCCCGCACGACCGTGCACGAACGCATCAGCCGAATGGAAGATCGCGGCGTGATTGCCGGATATTCGGTCGTGCTGCGCGACCCTCAGGACGAACCCAGAGTGAACGTGGTGGTCATGCTGGAAGTGCAGCAAAAGGAAACCTCGCGCATCATCAAGCGGCTCGAAGCGTATCCCGAGATCAAACTGTGTCTGTCGATCAATGGCGATTATGATCTTTTGCTGTCAGCCGAGGCGCCCAGGATCGAGGATCTGGATATCCTCGTCGATGAACTGGCTGCAATTCCCGGCGTCCTGCGCACCAATACCAGCGTGGTTTTTGGGCGCCGTATCGATCGCAGATAACACATTGACGATAATGTCGTCATAATGACGGCATCAAGACTCATATCGTCACTCTGATCCCTACAAACCGAACAGCGCATTCGTCAGGCTTTCTGAAAAAGGAAGGAAACGAGCAATGCGCTGGAACATATGCGTTATCGGAGCCGGGAAAATCGGCCAGATGATAGCGACACTACTGAAAACCTCGCCGAATTATTCGGTAACCGTTGCCGATAACGATCTTGCGGCACTGGCAGTGCTCAAAAAGATGGGCGTTGCAACCAAACAGATCGACGCTGGCGATGCATCGGGACTGGCCGAGGGCTTGCGCGGCTTTGATGCGGTTATTTCCGCAGCACCGTTTTTCCTGACCCCAACCATCGCGCAAGCGGCGAAAGAGGCAGGTGCCCATTATTTCGACCTGACTGAGGACGTGGCTGCGACAAATGCGGTACGCGAACTGGCTGGGGACAGCCAAACCGCGTTCATGCCCCAATGTGGTTTGGCACCGGGATTTGTTGGCATCGCAGGATCGGCGCTGGCTCACGATTTCGACGAACTGGACAGCCTGCACATGCGGGTAGGCGCGCTGCCGCTGTATCCGACCAACGCGCTGAAATACAATCTCACCTGGTCGACCGACGGTCTGATCAACGAATACTGCAATCCCTGCGATGCAATCGTAAACGGCGAACGCGTCAAGACCGCGCCGCTGGAGGATTATGAAATTCTGGGCCACGACGGCGTAGAATACGAATGTTTCAACACCTCAGGTGGTCTTGGCACCCTGCCCGAAACGCTGGATGGCAAGGCGCGGGCGGTATCCTATCGCTCGATCAGGTACCCGGGTCACCGCGACATCCTCAAGCTGCTGTTGTCGGATCTGGGACTGGAACGCCGCCGCGATTTGCTGAAGGAAATTTTCGAAGCCGCCCTGCCCCGCACCGATCAGGACGTGGTGCTGGTCTATTGCACCGCCAAAGGCCTGATCAATGGCGAGCTTCGTGAGAAGTCGCTGATCAATAAATCCTTCAGCCGTGTGATCGACGGGCAAGTCTGGAGCGCCATCCAGATCACCACCGCCGCAGGCGTACTGGGCGTCGTCGACCTGATGCGGACCGGTGCGCTGCCGTCAAAGGGATTTGTACGGCAAGAGCAGGTGAAGCTTGCAGATTTCCTGAACACCGAATTTGGCCGCCTGTACCGGGCGGGGGACGTAACTGAACAGAATAAGGCAGCCTGAGACATGAAAGACATTGTCATGACCGCTGAAACCACCCTTTCGAAACTGGGCCTGAGCGCCGCCGAGCTGAGCGGCGGTACGTTGCGGGTGAACTCGCCGATAGACGGCGGCCTTTTGGCCGAAGTGCACGAAACACCCGCGTCGGATATGGACCGGATCTTTGCCAACTCCAAAGCTGCGTTCAAGGCTTGGCGCACGGTCCCGGCACCTCGCCGCGGCGAATTGATCCGCCTGCTGGGCGAAGAGCTGCGCGCCGCCAAAGATGAACTGGGCGCGCTTGTTAGCTGGGAGGCAGGCAAGATCACGTCCGAAGGGCTGGGCGAAGTGCAGGAGATGATCGACATCTGCGATTTCGCCGTTGGACTATCGCGCCAGCTATACGGCCTGACCATCGCCAGCGAACGCCCCGGCCACCGGATGATGGAGACATGGCACCCCGCCGGGCCGGTTGGTGTGATTACCGCGTTCAACTTTCCAGTCGCGGTCTGGTCGTGGAACACGGCACTGGCGTTGGTTTGCGGTGACCCAGTGATCTGGAAGCCGTCCGAAAAGACACCTCTGACCGCGCTGGCGTGCCAGAAGATTTTTGAACGTGCCATCGCCCGCTTTGGCGATGCGCCGGATCATCTGCTGCAAACCCTGATCGGAGGCGCGGATCTGGGCAAGGCTCTGGTTGAAAGTGAGGATGTTCCGATCATTTCGGCTACCGGCTCCACCCGCATGGGCCGGGCCGTCGCACCCATTGTCGCCCAGCGCTTTGGCAAATCCATTCTGGAACTGGGCGGTAACAACGCCATGATCGTCGGGCCTTCCGCCGATCTGGAAATGGCAGTGCGCGCCATCGTGTTTTCCGCTGTCGGCACCGCTGGTCAGCGCTGCACCACACTGCGGCGGCTGATCGCGCACAACTCGATCAAGGACGATCTCGTGGCACGGCTCAGCAAAGCCTATTCGGGCCTGCCTATTGGCAATCCTCTGTCCGATGGAACGCTTGTCGGCCCGTTGATCGATGAAGCATCCGGCGCAGCCATGACTGCAGCCCTTGAAGCGGCCAAGGCCGAAGGCGGAACGGTCCACGGCGGCGCCCGGGTCACCAAGGACGTACCCGAAGGCGGCGTCTATATGGAACCGGCTATTGTCGAGATGCCCGGGCAGTCTGACGTCGTAAAGACCGAAACCTTCGCACCCATTCTTTATGTGATGGGGTATGACGTTTTTGCGGACGCGCTGGATATCCAGAATGACGTTCCGCAGGGGCTATCCTCGTGCGTCTTCACGCTGAATATGCGTGAGGCAGAGCAATTCCTGTCGGCGGCCGGTTCAGATTGCGGCATCGCCAACGTCAACATCGGGCCTTCGGGCGCAGAAATCGGTGGTGCGTTTGGTGGCGAAAAGGAAACCGGTGGCGGTCGCGAAAGCGGATCGGACGCGTGGAAAGCTTACATGCGCCGTCAGACCAATACCGTAAACTATTCGGCGGAACTGCCGCTGGCGCAGGGTGTCAAATTCGACATCTGAGAACAATTGTGCCCGCCCTGAAACCGGGGCGGGTTTTTCACCGGTTGGCGGTTTACGATAACCGTCTGTAAACCGGTGACTGAATAGCCTGTCCGTGACTCAGAGAATCCCGGACAGGCAGAATGCCCAAATACCCAGCCCTGATATTCATACCGGTCTTTATCGCCCTGTCGGTTTCCGCAGCGGGCGCGGCGACGGATGCTCGCACGGCTGGGATTTGCGACCGGGCCGCCCGGCAGGCCGCCTTGTCCGAGGGCGTGCCTCTTGACGTGTTGCGCGCGATCACCCGCGTGGAGACCGGTCGACACCGGGATGGTCAGGTGATGCCCTGGCCCTGGGCCATAAATCTGGAAGGCAAGGGTTTCTGGTTCAACAGCGAGGTTGAGGCGAAGTCGTTTGTATTCAAGGTGTTCAAAGCGGGTGCGCGCAGTTTTGACGTGGGGTGTTTTCAGATCAATTACCGATGGCACGGCCACCGGTTCCGATCCATTGATGCAATGTTCGACCCTGCAGAAAACGCAACCCAAGCAGCCCGGTTTTTGAAAGAACTGCATGATGAACTCGGGACATGGTCTGCTGCCGCTGGCGCCTATCATTCGCGCACGCAATCTTTGGCAGCTAAGTATTCCAAACGTTTTGAGGATGCTTTGGCGCAGCTTGGCGACACCCAATTGCTCCAAGATGAAAACACGCCAACAGCCCCATTCCACACGGCAGCGATTCCTCTGATATCGCCGGCCGTACCTCAGCGGTCGCAGCAGGCCAAGGCGCTCGGCTCCCTCGTTCCGGTCTCAGCCAATACCGGGCCCTTCATCGCGCTCAACTAGGAGGCTCGTGTGCTCCAAATCGACGCCCGGTCACTGTTTTCCCCCACCGTATTGCTGGCACTGGCCCTCATGGCGGTCATCGTCATGATGATCCTGCCCATGCCCGCTTGGGTGCTGGATGTCGGGCTGGCCGCGTCTTTCGCTCTGGCCATCCTGATTTTTACACTGACCCTGTTCATCGAACGGCCGCTGGAGTTCTCGTCTTTTCCCACGATCCTCCTTGCCTCGCTGATGCTGCGGCTGTCGCTGAATGTCTCGTCCACCAAACTGATTATCGGTCAGGGTCACACTGGCCCTAACGCAGCGGGCGACGTGATCGAAGGGTTCGCCCAATTCATCATGGGCGGCAGTATTTTTCTGGGCCTTGTCGTGTTCGGCGTCTTGCTGATCGTCAATTTCATGGTCATCACAAAGGGCGCGGCCCGCATGGCCGAGGTCGGCGCACGCTTCGCGCTGGACGGGATGCCGGGCAAGCAGCTTGCCATCGACAGCGATATGTCCGCAGGCGCGATCGACCACCAGCAGGCCAAGGAAAGGCGCGAGCTGGAGCAGCAGGAAACTACCTTCTTCGGCTCGCTGGATGGTGCCTCGAAATTCGTCAAGGGCGATGCGATTGCCGGGTTATTGATAACATTGCTCAATCTGGTGATGGGCCTAATCATGGGCATCGTCGTGCATGGCATGCCCATTGCCGCGGCTTTTGAGACCTATGCCATCCTGACCGTTGGTGACGGGCTGGTGTCACAAATCCCAGCCGTGATCATTTCGATTGCTTCGGCTTTGTTACTGGCGCGCGGCGGCACCCAGGGCGCCACCGACACTGCGATCTTCTCACAGCTGGGCAGCCACCCGGCGGCGCTGGGAACGGTTGCCGGCCTGATGGTTCTGTTTGCCTTGGTCCCGGGTCTGCCGTTTCTGCCCTTTATTCTAGGGGCTGGCGTTCTTGGTTTTGCCGCCTATTCCATCAAGCGAAAAAGCGGACCCGAAGAACCGGATACGGAGCGTGGTGAGGCGCAGGCGCCAGTCACGCAAGCCATCGGGGATATTCTGGATCTGGACGACGTGCATCTGGAATTTGCACCCGATCTTGTCAGCATGGTGCTAAACCCCGGCACCGGCCTGGACGCTCGGATCACAAATATGCGGACATATGTGGCGTCAAATTATGGGTTGGTCATGCCGGAGATTCGCCTGACGGATCGCGCGGATCTGCCCAAAGGAACTTATGTCGTCCGCATTCACGGCGTCGAACAGGCACGCGGGGTGCTGAACCCTGATCTGGTACTTGCCCTGATTCAGGATGAACCTGGCCTGCTGCCAGACGGTAACGACGTTACCGAACCGGTGTATGGCGCCCCCGCCCGTTGGATTTTGCCAAAGGATCAGGAGACCGCTGCGCTGAACGGGGCCACAATCGTGTCGCCGCCGGAAATTCTAGCCACGCACCTGCTGGAAATTATCAAGCAGAATTTCGCGCGCCTGCTCACGCTTAAATCCCTTCGCCGCCTGCTGTCGGAGATGACGCGGCTTAGTGACCCGGTCCGGGCCGAAGCCAACAGAAAACTGCTGGACGAACTGATCCCTGACAGGGTGCCCATCGACACGCTGCACGCTGTGTTACGCCTTTTGTTGGATGAAAGGGTGTCCATACGCAACATGCCTCTGATCCTGGAAACCGTTGCCGAAGCGCGCCTGACAACAACGCAACCCGAAGGCATCTGCGAACAGGTACGTCAGAGGCTTGGGTTCCAGTTGGTCGCTGATCTGAAACGCGAAGATGGATCAATCCCGCTGGTTCAGTTAGCCCCGGAATGGGAGGATACGTTCGCTCAATACCAGATCGACACGGCCCCGTCCGGTCTGGACGTCGCATTGCCGCCGGATCTTTTCAACAAGCTGGCGGATGGTTTGGCCGAACGAATGGCCTCATCCGCCGATCAGGGCCTGTTTCCCGCGCTTGCCACATCGTCCAGGCGACGCAGGCTGCTGCGGATGATCATGCATGCACGTGGCGTATCCAATCCGGTACTGTCATTCGAGGAAATCGGGCTGGAAGCGCGGCCAGCCCTTGTGGGCACAGTCGCTGCATGATTGCGCTGCCACCCGATCTTCTTGGAATGCTGGGCTTTGAACTCTGGCATTTGTTCACGGTTTTTCTGCGTGTTTCAGCCTTTGTTGCATTGTTACCTGCTTTCGGCGAACCGTCCATTCCCGCCCGGGTCAAGTTGGGCGCAGCGCTGGCGTTTACGCTGATCATCGCAACCGCTGTTCAGGGCACGTCGGTTGCTTCCGACTTGGCCACCCTTCTGGGCCTCGTCGGGACCGAGGTCGTGATCGGTCTGGCCATGGGGATAGCCGTCCGCCTGTTTGTTCTGGCCCTACAGACCGCAGGCTCGATTGCTGCGCAATCAACCTCTTTGTCGCAAATTCTGGGCGGAGCAGCCGCCGAGCCGGTTCCGGCAATGGGATATCTGCTGATGATCGCTGGTATCGCATTGGCCTGTTTGATGGGAATTCACGTGCGGGCTGCCGAGTTTCTGATCCGGACTTACGACATGTTGCCCATTGGAACGCAACTCAGCGCTGCGACCCTTTCTGAATGGGGTGTCGGGCAGATATCCCAGGCATTTTCCCTGTCGTTTTCTCTGGCTGTACCTTTTGTCATTGCGTCGCTGGTCTATAATCTTGCTCTCGGCGTGATCAATCGGGCCATGCCTCAATTGATGGTGGCATTCGTCGGCGCCCCTGCCATCACACTGGCCGGGCTGTTCCTGCTTTTTGCCGGTGCGCCTTTGATCCTATCGGTCTGGTCAGATGCGCTTTTCGCGTTCTTCGCCAATCCCTTCGGAGAATTGCCGTGAACCCGCAGGACGACGACAGCGAAAAGCCATTCGAACCGACGCCGAACAAGCTCAGGAAAGCGCGCGAGAAAGGAGAGATCGCGAAATCCTCGGACCTGTCGGTTGTGGCCGCTTATGTCGGCCTGGCAATTGCAGTTCTGACAATCGGGAAAATTGCCGTTGAACAACTGGGTACGCTGTTTCTGATACTGATCGAGCAATCCGGGCCCCTGTCGCTGCAGCTTGTCCGTGGCCCGTCCCAAAGCCTCGTGGCTGAAATCTCGACCCGTATAGGCGTAACCGTGCTGGTCTTTTTTGCAATACCTGCGGCGGCCGTTCTTCTTAGCCTCGTTGCGCAGCGGGCATTTATACTTGCACCAAACAAACTGAAGCCCCGACTGTCGCGCATTTCGGTCATATCCAACGCGCAAAACAAATTTGGCCGTCAGGGTTTGTTCGAATTTGCCAAGAGCTTTGTCAAACTTGTCCTGTACTCCGTATGCCTGGCATTGTTTTTGCGCGCCAATCTTGCGGAAATCATCACTTCCAGCGCGGTACAACCGCGATCGTCAATCCTGCTGATGGTAAACTTTTTAACCCGTTTTCTGGCCATCGTAATTGCAGTGGCTTTGATGATCGGTGTCGTTGACTACCTTTGGCAATATTCGGAACACATTCGCAAAAACAGAATGTCCCGGAAGGAGATCCTTGACGAAACAAAAGACTCGGAAGGAGACCCGCACATGAAGCAGCAACGCCAGAGGCGCGCTCAGGACATTGCCGCCAACCAGATGATGGCGGATGTTCCAACTGCCGATGTTGTGGTGGTGAACCCGACCCATTACGCGGTTGCGCTGAAGTGGTCGCGCGCACCGGGCGAAGCGCCAGTGTGCGTCGCCAAGGGCGTGGACGAGATTGCCGCCGCTATCCGGGCTGCCGCCGAAGATGCGGGGGTACCCGTTCACCCGGATCCGCCTACGGCACGGGCCCTGCATGCGACCGTCGCAATCGGGCAGGAAATCCCAGCAGAGCATTATCGCCCCGTTGCCGCCGCAATCCGCTTTGCAGAAGCCATGAGAAAGCGCGCGAAAGGTCAGGTGGGATGAAAAAGCCGGCCCTCTCGAACCTAGGAAAAGTGACTGAGGTTCTGTTTCTCAAAAAGCTGGAAAAAGTCCGGCCTGTTCTCGAGCAGGAAGCGGTCCTCAACCGTCAGATCAGCCGTCTTGACGAACAGTTGGCCGAGGTCCGCAGGAGCGGCAGTGAAACGTCGGGCTATCACCTCTGCGGCGCCGACATTCTGTGGCATGGTTGGGAGGCCGGAACACGCAGAACTGTAAACATGGATCTGGCGCGGTTACGCGCGCAGAAACTACAACAGATGGACGAATTGCGGCACGCATTCGGTCAACTCGAGGCTGTTCGGGAAATCGTTAAGAACCTGACCAAACATTCATAGCGTCGGATCCGATATCGGTCTTTGACACGTCAGGCCGTTCAGGTGTCCTGTCTGCTCACGCTCATGATCAGAACCCGGGACACGTCGGTCCCGAGATGTTTTTGTGCCTCTTCTAAAAGCGTGCGCCGCAGTAATTGCAGGTTGTCCGAGTGGGTGAAATTCCCGTCAAAACCGCCGACATTGGCATGATCGAACAGAACCTGAAGAAACCCGTCCCTCAGGTTCGGTTCGATCGCATAGATCTCCTCGCTTACTCCGGCGCGCGTTTCCAGGCTGAGAGACATGGTCACCAAGGCTGCGATCCGATCCTGCTCGACCACAGGGACAACGAATTGTTTGGGCAGCTTCAGATACTCGTGCTGTTCTTTCTTTTCATCCTTTGTATCCGAACTGACCTTCACGTTTTCCTTCTTCTGCTTGTCAGTTTCAGCCTTTGCTGTGGCCTTGTCATCTTTCGTCTGACTTTGCTGCGCCTGCGGCTCGATCGGGGGACTCAGGGCTATGCTTGCTGCCACTCCGGCCCCAAATCCGCCGATCAGCAACAGTATTGGCAGTACTTTTTTGATCATGACGAGGCCTCAGAACGGAAGCAGCGTGTCAAGGATTTGCTGCCCATACCGGGGCTGCTGGACATCCGTGATCTGCCCGCGCCCGCCATAGGAAACGCGTGCCGAGGCTATCTTGTCATAGGTGATTTCGTTCTGCCGGGAAATGTCTTCGGGGCGGACATAGCCCGCAACCAACAACTCGCGCAGCTCGAAATTGACCCGAAGTTCCTGCGAACCGGAAATTGACAGTACGCCGTTGGGTAAAACATCAACCACCGTCGCTGCGACCCGCAAGGTAAGCTTCTCCTTGCGCTTGACCGACCCCTTTCCTTTGGTCTCAGAATTGGAATCGATCGACACGGCCTCGGCCAGCGACGCCCCTTCGGGCAACTTCTCACCGGCACGCTGTGGATATCCGAACAGATGCGGTACGCCCAACGTTTCCGCCCCTGTACGCGAGCGCTTGGTGTCGTTCGAGATTTCGGCCTTTTCGTCGATTTCGATGACGACGGTCAGGATATCCCCTTTTTTCATCGCCCGCTGATCCCCCAGCAGAGAGTTCTGTCCGCCGCTCCACAAGGAAGACTGATCAACTTGGCGCTGGGGCTGGGTGTGAAGGGGCAGCCCCGGCCAAAGCATCGCGACATGTTCCGGAGACTCCGAATTGGGTGTAAAACTCGGCGGCTTACCCAGATGATCCAACCGGCCACACGCGGAGGTGACGAGAAGAACAAACAAAGCTGGTTTCAGAAGCTTGAGATTCTGCATTATTTAACCTCGATATTGCCGTCCGGGCGGATCCGGCCGGTGACGGTTGTGCGTGACGACAGGTTCATGACCCGAATGAATTCACCTTCGGCTCCCCGCCCCAGTGCCCGACCGTCTGTTGCGATGGAAAGGGCGCCGCGATCGAAGAGGATGGTGACCAGATCGTTTCGGTCGACCAAAGCCGGGAGGCCGACATCCGACAGGCGAATTGGCCGCCCTGCATAAAGGGTCACGCGCGCTTCCATACCGATCAGAACATCCGCTTGCGTGACCGCATTCGGCACCTCGGCCTGTTTTTGGGTCAGATCCTCGACCAGAATGATCTCTTTGGCGCGGATGGTTCGCGCGGGCACGACGATTTCGGCCTGTGCGATCACCGGGTGAGTCAGGGCCAGTATCAAAGCAACCGTTTTCATCACCGTACCTGCGTCGTTGCGCCCATCATCTGATCGACCGCTGATATGACCTTGGCGTTCATCTCATAGCCACGCTGCGCTTCGATCAGCTCCGTCACCTCGCGGACCGCATCGACCGAGCTATCCTCGAGATATCCCTGACGCAGGGTTCCCAGACCATCCTCGCCGGGTGTCCCGACAACCGGGCTCCCCGAGGCTTCGGTTTCCTTGAACAGATTGCCGCCGAGCGCCTCCAGCCCCTTGGCATTTGAGAAGCTCGCCAGAGTGAGTTCACCCAGCAGCTGCCCTTCGGCCGTGTCATCGAAATAGGCATAGACCTCGCCCGAGGCGTTGATCGAGATTGAGCGTGCATCGTCGGGAATTGTGACCTCGGGCGTTACAACAAAACCGTCGGCCGTCACGATCAGCCCCTCGGCGGATTTCTTGAGGCTGCCATCACGGGTATACGCAGATTGTCCGTTGGGCAGCGTGACTTCCAGATATCCCCGGCCTTCGATGGCGATATCCAGATCGCTGCCTGTTGCGGACAATGTCCCCTGCGCCAACTGCACCGTAACTGCGGCCGGCCGAACACCAAGCCCGAGCTGAATGCCGGTGGGTAGAACTGTGCCGTCTGCCGCATTCACGGTGCCCGCCCGGACCATTTGCTGATAGTGCAGATCGGCGAACTCGGCCCGCCGTGCGTTGTAACCCATCGTGTTCATGTTCGCGAGGTTGTTCGAAATAGTCTCGACCCGCATCTGCTGTGCGGTCATTCCGGTAGCTGCAATTTGCAAGGCACGCATGTCGGAAACTCCTTTGATTATTGATCAGCGCATCAGAGTTTTGAGCGCACTACGCACCCTCTCATCCTCGGCCTCGAGGAAGCTTTGCCCAAGTTCATAGGCGCGCTGGACCTCGACAAGCCGGGTAACCTGTTCGATGGCATTGACATTTGACCCCTCGAGAAACCCACGAAGGACGACAGGTTCCTCCAACGGTTCCGCGTCGCCTTCGATTCGAAATCCAACGCCGCCCTCCCGGACAAGACTGTGGGGGTCCGTAGGCCGATAGGTCCCGATCTGGCCCAGCAGGCGGCCTTCGACACTCAGCGTTCCGTCACTTCCAACATCAATCGAAGTGGCGTCCGGCGGTATGAAGATCGGAGAGCCGTTCGCGTCCAGAACGGGAAACCCGTCGGCTGAAACAAGATCGCCTTCAGCATTCGGTGTGAAACTTCCGGCCCGGGTCAGGCGGGGACCGGATGGGGTTTCCAGCATAAAGAACCCCTCGCCTTCGATCGCAAAGTCAAACTGTCCGCCGGTCTGGGTCAGGACACCCTGCTGCTGAGATGTGCTCCGGGTCTGTGCCCGCGCCATCGAGAGTGATGGCTGATGTCCCATGTCCCTGACAAACTCAGAAAACACGAGCCCCTGCTGCCGGTACCCGGTGGTGTTGGCATTGGCGATATTGTTGGCGACCACTCGTATTTCATTCATCAGACCCGATTGACGGGACAAAGTGATATATGCCGTATCCATCAGCGGCCTCCTGAAATCAGCGGAACAATTGTGGCGGTGAAGAAGGTGACCAGGGTTTGGGTCATGAAGCCCATCGAGACCCAGAAAACCGCGATTATGGCCAAAAGTTTTGGCACGAATGTTAGGGTCATTTCCTGGACAGAGGTCAGCGCCTGAAACAGGCCGACAACCAGCCCTGCGACCAACGCCACCGTCAGAATCGGAACCGAGGTTATCACCGCGACCCAAAGCGCCTGACGCAGAACGTCGTAAAAGAGACCTTCACTCAACATCGCTCAAACCGGCATACGCAGGATTTCCTGATAGGCCTCGACGACCTTGTTCCGCACGATCACAGCCGTTTCGACGGCGAGTTCGGTCTGAGCCAGCGCTTGCACCAGCGCATGAGGATCGGCCTGACCCACCATGGCTGACTGGGCCACCTGCTCGCTTTGTTGCAGTGTTGCTGCAAAGTCCTTAAAAACCTCACGAACCCCCGCTGTGGAATTCGGGTCGGCCTGCGTTGCCGGGCGTACCGAGGCATAGTTCTGTACTGCGCTGATTGAGCGGATATCCATTCTGGTCGTCCTTGTTATTTGCGGAGAAGATCCATCAGACTGGCTGACATCTGTCGGGTCTGGTCGAACATTTTCAGATTGGCTTCGTAACTGCGGCGCGCCTCACGCGCGTCGGCAATTTCGATCATCAGATCGACATTCGAGCCGTGATAAAATCCTGCATTATCAGCCAATGGGTGACCGGGGTCGTAAACCCGCGTCAACTCACTTTGGTCCAGACGCACTTTCCCGGTGCGAACCAGATCAGCGCCTGCTTCGCTGACCATTTCAAACGGAACGGACTTGCGCCGATAGCCCGGCGTGTCAGCGTTCGAAATGTTCTCGGACACGTGGCGCAATCGGGTCGCCTGCGCGCGCAGAGCGCTGGACGAGGCGGCAAGGGCATTTGCAAAATCACTCATCCCGCAATCTCCTTACACTTTGCCTAGACCGGTACGCAGAATGTTCAGCGACGACCGGTAGATCGCCAGCGCTCGGTCGTGCTGTCGCTTGACGTCAACCGCCCTGAGCACTTCCTGCTCGACCGAAACGCCGTTTCCATTGGGATCTGTGGCACCGTCCCGCACGACCTCTGCCCATACCCGGGCATCGGATGACGCGCCTTGAAGATGGCCGCTGCGCGTAGCAGTCATTTCGGAGTCGGCACCCTGCTTTCCATAGGCCGTCTGAAAGGCCACCAGATCGCGTGCGCGGTATCCCGGGGTGTCTGCATTGGCCATGTTCCGGGATATGACAGCTTGTCGTTGACCGGCATGTGTTGCCATTGCGTACGATATCTTAAAGACGTTCAGGTCCGAGAACATCGGGGCTTCTCCCTCGATCAATTTCAATCAAGGCTTAACCCCGATTCCTTTAGAAACCGTTTTCAGAACTCGATTGGAGAAGTCACAATGTCCGCGCCCGAACCAATGTCTCTGAAAGCCGCTTTTGACCGACTGAATCCTCTGGGCCAGGTCGGTCGCGTTGCCGGGGTCACAAATGGGCTTATCACGATTGCCGGTCTGGCGGATCAGGCCAGAACCGGGGATCATCTGCGGTTGGAACGAAAACATGGCCCCCATCTGGCCGGCGAAGTGCTGAATGTCGCGCATCAAGTAGTCCACATGTTGCCTGCAGGTGCACCTGACGGCGTTTCACTTGGCGACAGGGTGGTGCTGGAACAAACTCCCGCTTTCGCACCGGCGATGAACTGGCTGGGCCGTGTCATTGACCCGTTCGGGCGACCTCTGGACGGAAAACCCCTGTTGGGGGGAGAGGTGACAAGAGACATAGTTCAGGACCCGCCTCCTGCCGTCCGACGCAAGCCACTGGGGCCGCGCATGACCACGGGACTGACCATGCTCAACACGGTCCTGCCAATCGTGCGCGGACAGCGCGTCGGACTGTTTGCAGGGTCCGGTGTTGGTAAATCAACCCTTTTGGCAACTCTTGCACGATCCATGCAGGCCGATGCCGTCGTAGTGGCTCTGATCGGAGAGCGTGGCCGGGAGGTGAACGAGTTTGTCGAGAAAGCACTGGGCGCCGAAGGTATGAAGCGGGCAATCGTTGTGGCCGCAACCTCGGACCAGTCCGCCCTTGTGCGCCGCCGCTGTGCCTGGTCGGCGATGGCTGTCGCAGAACACCTGCGCGATCAGGGGTTGAACGTTTTGTTTCTTGCGGATTCGGTGACTAGATTTGCCGAAGCACATCGGGAAATCGCGGTTGCAACAGGCGAGGCACCGTCGTTGCGGGGCTTTCCCGCTTCTCTGACACCTCTCATTTCGGGTCTGTGCGAACGGGCGGGGCCAGGCACAGAGGAACAGGGGGATATCACCGCGATTTTCAGCGTTCTAGTCGCCGGCTCCGACATGGATGAGCCGGTTGCAGATATCCTGCGCGGCGTTCTGGACGGGCATATCGTGCTCAGCCGTGAAATTGCCGAACGCGGACGGTTTCCTGCCATCGATCTGAGCCGGTCGGTCTCGCGAAGCCTGCCCGAGGCGGCTACGGCCGAAGAGAACGAGTTGATCACCCAAACCCGCAGACTGGTCGGCAGCTACGAGCAATCCGAGGTCATGATAAAGGCGGGGTTGTATTCCGAAGGCGCGGACCCGCTTCTGGATCAGGCTGTGCGCGCGCACGCGGATCTGGATACGTTTTTTGGCAAGACCGAATCGGAAAATGTTGCGGACAGTTTCAACCGGCTGTCACTGATCCTACGCCGCGCCCGAGCGATGCCGCTGCAATAACGGTATTCGGGATCATCCGGGGAATTCCGAACAACTTTAGATGTTAGATATCCCTTAAGACCTGCTCTGCTATCCCGGTTGTCGGGTGATAAGACAGGTGGTGGAAATGGGTGCGCAATCGAATGCGGCGCCAATCATCATCAAGAAGAAACGGGTCGTTGGCGGTGATGGTCATCACGGCGGCGCGTGGAAGGTCGCTTATGCGGACTTCGTGACGGCCATGATGGCCTTCTTCATGCTGATGTGGCTGCTGAACGCAACGACGGAGAAACAACGCAAGGGACTGGCGGACTACTTTTCGCCAACCATTCCGGTCAACCCGGTTTCGGGCGGCGGCGACGGGGCCTTTGGTGGCGAAAACATGTTTTCCGAGAAGACGATGGTGATGGACGGATCCGGTGCGACCAACCGTAACCCAACCGAAGCCAAGCGGGCACGCGGCTCGACCGGTGTCGATGCCGATGGTGGCGGGCGCGGCGTGAACGAGGATTTCTCGACGCTTGAGGCGCGGTTGCTCGGTCGAACCGGTGAAAGCAGCGTCTCCGAGAAAATGCTCAGGCACATCGTGACCCGGGTGACAGACAAAGGACTGATCGTTGAACTTTTTGACACGGACGAATCGGCCCTGTTCGAACAGGGCTCTGATAGGCCAACCCGAATGATGCGGGCGCTTGCGCTGTTGGTGGCAAGATCGTCAGATCTGGTGACAAACAACGTTTCAGTTGAAGGTCATGTAAGGGCGAACCCCGTAGTTCTGGTGCAGAACCCGGTTTGGGACTTGTCGGCATCCAGGGCAATGGCGGTACGGGAAATGTTGGAAAGCAAGGGCGTTGCCCCGAAAAGATTGCAACGGATTACCGGTCACGCGGACCGCAAACTCGCTGTCGACAATCCGATGGCAGCCCGCAACAACCGGATAGAAATCATCTTTCTCAGAAGCCCGTGAACTCGGAGAATCGCGTGGATTTTATCTGTTAGCGGGCTGTTAAGGGGACGTGCGGTATCTGTTGCGACAACAATTGACGCAACAGAAAGGCGTGCAGATGACCATTTCCTCTTCGCTGAATGCGGGCGTGGCGGCGCTGAAGGCCAATGCCAACAGGTTGGCCACCATTTCCGACAATATCGCGAATTCTTCGACGTTCGGGTACAAGCGGGTCGAAACGGATTTTCATTCCATGGTCACCTCCAGCTCTGGCGGCGCATATTCCGCTGGCGGGGTTCGCACGACAAGCCAACGCCTGATCGATCAGAGCGGATCTTTGGTCACTACCAACAATTCGACCGATCTGGCGGTACGTGGGCGCGGGATGTTACCGGTCAGGCCCAGCTCACAAATTGGTTCCGGCTCATCGCAGATGTTGTTGACGACCACCGGGTCTTTCCGGGCCAACGAACAGGGGTATCTGGTCACTGAATCCGGGTTGGTTCTTCTGGGATGGCCTGCGCAGCCAGACGGATCGATTCCCAGTGTGCCGCGCGACACACCTGCGGCACTGCAGCCTGTTCAGCTCAGCGTCAATCAACTGTCGGGATCGCCAACGACCCGCATGAACCTGCGGATGAACCTTCCTGCCACTGCGACCGAGGCCGGATCTCCCGGCGATACGCAGCCCCTGTCGGTCGAATACTTCGACAACCTCGGCAAATCTGAAAACGTCGATATCGAACTGGTGCCCACAGTTCCCGCAACTGGTACAAGCAACGAATGGACCATGACACTGCGGGATACCGCATCGGGCGGTGCCGTGATCGGAGAGTACACTCTGACTTTCACCGACAGCCGTACAGCCGGTGGAACCTTGGCCAGTGTCACCACCGTATCCGGAGGTGCATATGATCCTGCCACCGGAAGCTTCTTGGTCAACGTGGCGGGCGGCCCCATGGAGGTCAATATCGGCCAAATAGGTGACGCCAACGGCATTACCCAATTGTCGGACACGTTTGCCCCGGTTTCCATTACCCGGGACGGGTCCGCAGTCGGCACGATGACCAGCGTTGAAGTAGACGAAAACGGGTTTGTATACGCCTTCTATGACACCGGCATCAGCCGCCGTATGTTTCAGATACCGCTGGCGGATGTTCCCAATCCCAACGGGCTGACAGCGCTGGACAGCCAGACTTATGCCCCTTCCCGCGAAAGCGGCACGTTTTTTCTGTGGAATGCCGGGGATGGACCAACCGGTGATCTGGTCTCATTCGCGCGCGAAGAATCGACCACGGATGTCGCGACGGAACTGACCGCGATGATTCAAACCCAACGGGCTTATTCCTCCAGCGCCAAAGTCATCCAGACCGTTGATGAGATGTTGCAGGAAACAACTAATATCAAACGTTGAACCGGCCGGTGATCACAGATTGGAGTTAAGCCAATGAATATGTCTACGGCCCTGAACAACGCAATTGGCGGTCTGACCGCAGCCAGCCGGGGGGCTGCCGTTGTCTCGGGAAACATCGCGAACGCTCTTACGCCGGGATACGCACGGCGTTCACTGGAACTGGCGACCAGCCCGGTGTCGGGAAACGGCGTGCAAATCGTTGGCGTCACTCGGCATCAGGACCCGGTTTTGACGGCGAATCGGCGAAACGCGGATGCTCAAGCGGCGAATACGACTGCTGTATCAGGTTATTACACCAACCTCGAAAAACTTGTCGGGACGGCCGATGACCCCGGTTCGATCATCAACAAACTGGCAAATTTTGAAAGCAGTCTGATCACTGCCGCCAGCCTGCCGGGATCGAAACAGCGGCTCGACGACGTGGTAACGCAGGCAAAGAGTCTGGCGTCCAACATCAGTAAGGCGTCAGAGGGGGTGCGCCAGTTACGCTCACAGGCTGATCGGGAGATCGGCTCCGAAGTCGAAAAACTGAACCGGTCGCTCACTGATGTCGAGGCTCTGAACGCAAAGATTTTGACGATCCGCAATTCAGGCGGTGATGTTGGTGCACTGCTGGATCAGCGACAAGGTCTGATTGACCAGATTAACGAATTGATTCCCGTCAATGCGATCGCACGGGAAAACGACGGCGTATCACTTTATTCCGATGGCGGATTGATCCTTCTGGAAGGGTCCGCAGCCGAATTCACGTTTTCCGTCACTGGAGAGACTATGCCGCATATGTCGATCTCGAACGGGCTGCTGTCCGGGCTTGAGATCAACGGGCAGCCTGTCAGAACGACGGGCGAGAATTCCGGTATCCGCGGCGGCAAACTGGCCGCCCAGTTTGAAATCCGTGACAATCTTGCGGTTGAAGCTCAGGCGGATCTCGATGCGGTCGCGCGCGACCTGATTGAGCGGTTTGAGAACCCGGGCCTCGACCCGACAGTTTCGATCACCGACGCAGGCGTGTTCACTGATCGCGGAAGCAGATTCGATCCAACTGCAACGGTCGGTCTGGCAGAACGGATCGAAATCAATTCCCTCATAGATCCTGGGGTTGGCGGCGATAGCTGGAAACTTCGCTCCGGTCTTGGAGCGGCCGGACCGGGTGATCCCGGAAATGCCAGACAACTCAGCGCATTTGGCGATGCTCTGACCGAAGCGCGCCCGATACCGGGTGCGGCATTCGGAACCGCCAACATGAGCGCGGCCGAAATCGCTGAAGCGCTGATGTCCAAGGTTGGAACGAACGCCCATTACGCGTCAGAACAAAAAACGCAGGCCGCATCGGCACAACTGGAGATGCAGCGGATTGAGGCTGAACAGGGCGTGGATACCGACACCGAGTTGCAGCACATGATGCGGATTGAACAGGCCTATTCGGCCAACGCCCGGATTCTCTCGGTTGTCGATGAACTTATGCAAACACTGCTGAGGATTTAGATGTGACATTGAGTTCAATTGGCGATCTGGCACGAGGCCTTACCCTTCAGGCGCGTGGCCATCAAATCAAAACGGAAATCGAGACGCTTTCGTACGAGATGTCCTCAGGGAAGGTGCAGGGTATTTCCGCCCGGCTGAAAGGCGACTATTCGCACATTGCGGATCTGGAACGCGGTCTAACCCGTCTGGATGCATATTCCGTCGCGAATTCCGAAACCAAACTGTTGACTGATGGGATGCAGATCAGCCTGACAAAATTCGGCGACTCGGTGGCCGCCTTGTCCACATCTCTACTGGCGTTCGGCACTTCAACCCAGACCGTAACTCACGAACACGCAAGCGTTCAGGCCCGCAACGAACTGGATACTATGATATCCGCATTGAACACCCGTGTCGGTGGGCGCAGCCTGTTTTCCGGAACTGCCACGGATCAGACCCCATTGGCCAGTGCCGATACTCTGCTCAACACGTTGCGAAGTGAACTGACGGGACTGACAACGGCGGCGGATGTCCGGCAAGCCGCTGACAACTGGTTCAATGATCCAACCGGATTTGAGGCCATAATCTATCAGGGGTCGAACACTGACCTCGCTCCGATACGGATTTCCGACACCGAAGATATTACCCTGGCAATCAGGGCTGACGATCCGGAATTTCGCGATGCGCTGCGCGATGTGGCGGTAGCAGCTCTTGCCACGGACTCAGCACTGCCGTTGAGTACGGATCAGCGAACCGCATTGTTCAAGGATATCGGCGTTCGATTGGCGAATTCAAATGACAGAAATGTAGCCCTACGCGCCGAAGTCGGTTCTGCCCAGGCCCGCATCGAGAATGCGCAATCGCATAACTCGGCGGCTCAGACCAGCATTGAAATCTCCAGGAACGAACTGATTGGCGCCGACCCTTATGACACCGCAGCCCGATTGCAAACCATTCAGTTCCAATTGGAAAGCCTGTACTCTGTCACCGTTCGCAATGCGAACCTTTCTCTGGTGAATTTCCTGAGATGAGGGTTCTGTGTTTCCTGCTGGCTTTCCTGTTACCGGAATTCGCGTTCGCCGGGGCAATCCGCCTGAAGGACCTGGTGGATTTTGATGGCGTGCGCGGCAACGACCTTGTCGGGTACGGCCTGGTTGTTGGCCTAAACGGTACTGGTGACGGATTGCGTAATGCACCTTTCACCGAAGAGATCATGTCGAATATCCTCGAACGTTTGGGGGTCAATGTGAATGGCGAGGATTTTCGACCCAAAAACGTGGCCGCCGTTCTTGTTACTGCCAACTTGCCACCTTTCGCGCGCGTCGGAGGCCAGATCGACATCACCGTCTCGGCCATCGGAGATTCAAAAAGCCTGCTAGGCGGCACGTTGATCATGACCCCTCTTAATGCGGCGGACGGACAGATTTATGCGGTGGCGCAAGGCACAGTTCTGGCTGGTGGTGCAGTCGCAGAGGGCGACGCGGCCTCGGTCGTACGCGGGGTGCCCACTTCGGGCGTGATCCCGGCTGGGGCGCGGGTCGAACGCGAGATCGACTTTGATCTGGATTCACTGACGCAGTTGCGATTGGCGTTGCGCGAACCGGATTTCACGACGGCGGGCCGCATTGAAACCGCTATCAACCGCGAATTCAATCGCGCGGTTGCCGTCATGCGGGATTCCGGAACCGTCGAGCTGAACGTCGAAGCGACCAGAGAATTTTCAACCGCGCATGCGATTGGCCGGATCGAAAATATTCTGGTCGAGCCCGAGCGCAAAGCCCGCGTCGTCGTCGACCAGAGGTCGGGCACAATCGTTATGGGCGACGATGTAAGGATTTCGCGCGTTGCGGTCTCTCAGGGCAATCTGACCCTTCGTGTCGAAGAAGCGCCAATCGTTATACAACCCAACCCCTTTGCTGACGGGCAAACTGTTGTCGTTCCCAGAACCGTTGCCGAAATTGAAGAGGACGAAGGCACCGGATTAGCGGAACTGGCCGAAAGCACGACCTTGTCCGAGGTCGTGGCCGGGTTGAATGCACTTGGCGTTTCACCTCGCGACATGATCGACATTCTGAAAACGATTAAAGCTGCAGGTGCCTTACATGCCGAGTTCGTCGTTAGGTAGGGCCGTTTACCAGGAAACGCCTGGCGGTTATTTCGATTTCCAACTGTCCAGCCACCTGCGCAGCCTGCCGCGCCGTTCCTCGATGGCGTCCCCGGCCGCATACAGGCCGTCCTCGACATTTTCGATCATGGGATCAATACGCGACACCCGAAAGCGGCGCCAGCGAACATGAATGGCCCAGGCGATTGCGGCAAATATGGTCAGGAAAATAATGTTGAACCAGGGGATGATCCGAACATCGGGATCCTCGACCTGCCAGAGTTTCACGGCGTTTGGGAAGATCGACAAAAACTCGCTGCGCCATCCGTAATGGCGCACCGCGACCCAACGCGGTGCCTCAGTCGTTGATTTCAGATCCGCCGCTTCAGCCTGCAGATTTGAAGAGTTCAGTTTGAAATAGGGTGGCCAACCCCAGCCGGTATCTTCGTTCCGATAGACCATGACCTTACCATTGGCCTTTCGCGTTTGAATGAAAAACACGTCGCGGTTCGGCGTGGTCGGATCGCTGCCAACGTCCTGAACCGACCAGAAGATGCTGTTTTCACCCGGATCAATCCGCTTTTCATAAGTGTCCGAAATGCGAACGATGTCGTGCTGCGGCAGGGTGTAGTTCAATACCGATGCAATGGTGCCCCAGAACAGGATGACGATAGCCCATTTGATGTAACGCATTTGCAGAAACCTTACATGAAATTAGTGACATAGATCAGGATCGCGATCAGCCCCAATGGCACGATATAGACCCCCAGGATCAGCTTGCGGCGAAAGGAATTGTCGTATTTTTTCAATCCGCGTTCAACAAAAGCATCCCGATCGCCCGTCATGCCCTTCTTCTCCCAATGCGCAATCAGCTTTCCGCGACGAACCCAACGAGAATAGAGCGACACCGCGACATAGACGATCGTCAGTACGATCAGCAGAGGGATAAGAAATCGCAGCGCGACGAACATTCAGTTACTCCTAACGGCACCCCACGGTCCGACACGCGAAATCATTGTTTCGCTTATCCGGTCCTCACCGCTCATGTCGGGTTCATGTCCGAACAGTGCGGCACGGGCGCCTGCCTTGTCCACCTGATACTCGCGCGCGAGGAAGTCGGCAACATAGGCTTTCTTGGTGTCCGGCCATGTGGCGAAAGTGCCGTAAAACAGCTCTTTATGGCAGATAAACATCTGGCGCGGGTCCAGAGGCGCAAGCTCGGCCAGCAACATGTTCACCAGATCGCGGTCCGGCGTATCGGCGGCGCGCAACGTATAGAAATAAGCCGGATGATCCGAAGTGATGCGCGGCCACGGCCCGCCATCCTTGGCCCAGCGCAACAGTTGCGCCAGACCGTGATAAGCCTCGGGCAGACGATCGGCGTGGTTGCGGGCGAGCCGCCGCATGTCGCCGCGATCCAGCCCCGTCAGATCAACTCCTGCATCCGCCGCCGCGTCGATGGTCAGAAAGTCCATCTTTTGCTGCAGGATCGCAGCGGCATCGACACCGCGCGCCTTGACGATGGGTTCGACCAGATCGTTGTAGCCCAGGAACTTTGCAATCTGGTTTCGCTGTGACAGGTCAAAGACATATTTGATTGGCAGATCGTCGGGTTTGTCACCCATACAGATCGCCGCCGGGTGATCCATATCCGGGAACAGGTACAGGCCGCCGAAATGCGCCGTCCAGAAGTTGCGCTGTTCAAACGCGGTATGGCCCAGGCGGACCGGATTGCGCGTCACGTCGCCCGTTTCCTTCGCGGTTTCGATCATCTTTGCAATCAGCACATCGTCGAACCAGGCGTCCTCTTCGGACTTGAAGCGTTCGACCATGCCCGCCAGTTGCTGAGCCTTGCGCAGGGTGCCGCCAGCGGTATCGGCCTCGATCTCGATCTTGCGCAGGTTCAACAGATCGCGCGGCGTGGTGAGCTTGATGACCGAGTTCACAAGCTCTCCGGCCACCGCATCGGTGGCGGTCAGGGCAAAAAGCTGTGCCTCGTTCATCTCGATGAATTCCCGCAAGATATCGCGCGAGGTCGAGAATTTGACGTTCAGCAGAGGCGCGCGCTTCTGCTCAGTCGTCAGCAGGATGAACTGTCGGTTGACCCCGTTGGGGTTGAGGTAAAGCTCGTCTTCCAGCTCAATCCCCACCTCCGGCGAATAGCCCGAGATATCGACGTGAAAATCCGTGAGCGCCGTGGTCTTGCCCGCCAGATGCTGCAGCGCGCGGTTATACCGCTCGACCAGGGCCGGACTGGAGATGTGGACGAGGTTGCCGAACATCAGGCCTTTTTCGATGAGGCGGATCATGGCACACCTTTTTTTGCACAATACTGTTGCGCAAGCTCGAACATCCTATGTTTCATGTTTCCTATTAACATCAAACTCTCATTCGCCCTTTCGCCCAAGAAGAAGCGCCATTAGCATCGTAGGCATTAAGAACACCGACATACAAATCGCTTGAAATTTAGCATATCCAACAAACTGCTCACGCGAAGCATTCCCGTCTAGGGTATCGGTTACGTCCGCAAATATTGCTGCCAGAACAAAACTTAACGCGACAACAGCAACAACGGCTGAAGCAGTGTATTTGACTGCGACAGGAAGCAGGCGTTCATTTCGATCAAAGGTTTCTTTCAAAGCTCTGTTTGTTCTCTTGCCAATCAATATTGAAAGAAGCACTCCGAGGATGAGTGGGAGCAGAAACGCTATAAAACTGATCACCCCTTCCCCTCCAAATACCGCCGCTTAGCTTCTTCCATCCGGCCCATCTCGCGGACGGCATTCTCGATGGCGACCTCGTCGCTCTTGTCGGCATAGCGGAACTCGCTGTCGGCGTAGCGGTTGATCTCTTGCATCACCATCTCGACCGTGATCGGCTGGCGCAGGTCCTCGATCATCGCCTTCTTGGTGTCGTAGTCGCGGAACAGGAACAGGTCGGGGTTTTCCATCCACTCGTCGGGCAGTTCGAAGTCCATCGCACGAACCTTGACCGCGTCGGTGATGTTCTTGATCGCGCGGCCGGTAAAGCGCTCATCGGCCTGTTGGATCGCCTTGAGGTAGGTGCCCAGTTTGGCAATCGTGTCCATCTGGCCGATATCGCCTGAAACGCGGTCATAGACCTGCAACAATGCGTCCTCATGCGGGCGGGAATGGCTTTCGAAACTGGCGGCGACGGCCTTTTTGATTTCCTGCGCGGCATAGGCTTCGTGTGCGCCCAGCGGGATGTCGTGGTTGCGCCCCATCAGCAGGTGTAGGATGTCGATGTAATCCTCGCGCGTTTGCGGCCCGTCCACCAAGAATCGCGCACCCGCCCGCTGGCGCAAGGCGTCGTCCACATTCTCGGGGTAGTTCGAGAACATGCCAAAGGTGCAGTTGCCACGCACGACGGTGTTGGCGCCTGCAAAGCTCTCCATCAGCACGGCGGTGATTTCCAATTGGCCGGCTGACGACTGCCGATCGCCGCGTTTGCCCGCCAGTTGGTCGATATCGTCGATGGTGCCGAAACCGATAACCGACGGGTCGATGATCGTGTTGATGAAAGCTTTGGCGTTCTGGCCGGATTTGCCCTGATAGCTGTCGATATTGTCGGTGCTCAGGTTCTGATAGCGGAACGGATAGCCCGCGTTCTGGCAATAGTCGTTGATCAGCCCGGCCATCATCTGGATCAGAGTGGTCTTACCGGTGCCCGGTTTGCCGTCACCCATGAAGGTGAAGATGAACCCGCCAAGCTCGGCAAACGGATTCAGGCGGCGGTCGAAGTCATAGGCCATCAGCATCTTGGCCAGCTTCATTGCCTGATACTTGGCGATATGGTTGCCCACCACCTCGTTCGGTTTCTTGAACGTCATGGTAAGCGTGGTGGATTTGGCCTTGGAGGCTGGTTCGAACCCCCGGATCGTCAGATCATCCGCCTCGATATGCCAAGCGGCGTTCTGGAATGGGGCCAAATGGCCAGCGGACTGGGCGCGCAGAGCGACCTTTTCCAACAGTTGCTCGGCATAGGCGCTGGCTGCCGCGATAAGGTGGGCATCGTCGGGGGCGTGCTTGGCAAGGGTCTGGTCCAGCTCCCACAGCGCGCCGTGCAGTGCGAGTTGGCCGTTGTCTGTCAGAACCTCTTCGATCTCGCCAATATCAACCGTAGTTTCGCCCAGATGAGAGGACATCAAATAGGCCAGCGCGTTGCCGAACGTATGGGAAGTGATCAGAGCCTCAGCCGCCAACAGTTCCGAGAATTCCGTCTTACGGGCGGCTGGCAAATCCCCGGCGAGGTTCGCGCGTTTCAGGTCGGCCAACGGGGTCTGTTCCGCATAGGCCTCGGCCACGGCCAAAGCGATTGCAATGGCGCGCCGGATCGCCTGCTGCACAGTCGCCTGCGGAGGAGAGACCAGCGTATCGCCATCATCTGACGCCTCTATCCGCTCGACCAGATGCACCCCGTCGGCGCGCACTGTGCGTCGGGTCACCAAACCCGGCGTGGTGGACCGAAACCGCCGGCCGGTCGATACCCCCGGAGACCGCGTAGTCGACGCTTCAGCGGCCTTGGCAATTCGGGGCGCATGTTCGAAACCGTTCAGCAAAGCGGTCGCCGCCGGATAATGCTTGCGAATATCCGCCTCACGCAATTCCATCTGATCTGACGTCAAACTCATTTGCTCAACCCTACTTATTCTCGTTCAAATTACGGTCGTCCCGCTGCCCGGCAGGACCCTTCCAGGGTCCGAACGGGGTGAAAATTTCAATATCGCAACACTTGCCCCGTCTTGCTGACGACGAACTTGTTCACATCGGCAAAACCCGGCGGGTTGCGTTCTGCCAGAACCTGAAACGGGCGCTGCGGCAGGATGATCGACCGCTGCGTGCGCGTGGCCCCGGTTTCGGCCCCCTGCCCGCCGAATGGGTCAAGGGCAAAAACCTCACGCTCGACGGTGGAAAACCACCCGGCGCGCTCTTCGATCACCTCTTCGCTTTCCAACTCCTCAGTGGTCCAGGCCAGCGCCCAGTCCTGCCCTTCGGGCGCCTGCGCATCTTCCAACACCTGGCGCAAAGGGCCGGATTGCTCGGTATAGACCGAGGAGTACATCGGACCCACATGGATGCGGCGCAGGTGTTTGGGGTGCAGGTCGTCGAAATCCTGATCGAAACCTTTGGCGATGGTCACCAGCTTCAACCCACCCAGCGCTTGCGCCATCAGATGCGCCTGCACCTCGGGCCAGCGGCGCTGATCCTTGGGCAACGCAGTTTTTCCGCTGTCCTCAAGCTGCATCAAATAAATCACGGGTAGGTTGATCTGGCTGTCATACACCGCCCAATGGATCAGGAATTTACGCCGCTCGCCGTCGTTCCCAATCCAATGGCATTCGGGATCGTTGCGAGCCCAAAAAAGCTGTCCTTTCAGCAATTCCTCGTAATAGAGCCTTTGGGACAGCGCGAATTGCAGTTTGGTGGGGATTTCCTGATCACCGATTATGGTGCGAACCATGTCGGTTTTCAGGTCGTCTTCCGAGGGCATGTTCGCCAGATGCACCTGCGCCTGCTGCGCGTCATTAGCCATGGTCAGCAGCTCAGCCGCTACCGGAAAGCCGCTGTCGCGCTTGTCCATGGCGAGACTGCCAAAAAACCGTCCCGTATCGCGCCCGACCAGCAAGTATTTCATCGAAAGCGCGCGGAAGGTATAGAGCAGCCCCGAAAGGTAACGCGAAATAATCCGCACTTCTTGCTTGCTAATCGCGCCCTCAGCCTCCATCGTCGCGGCCACGCGCAGAAGGTGGACGGTGATCACCTCGAATTTGCGGAAATACCGGCGCGAGGCGAAGGTGTCGGTCAGGCCGACATGGTCTTGGGTGGGGTTAGTCATTGGGAATGTCTAGGCGTTCTAGTCGCATTCTGCAGTCTTCTATCTGTCGATGGAATGCGAACAGGTAAAGGCCAATTGCGGCAGTAACCGTAAGCCCCCAATCAATAAAGTTCGACATCCCCCACATCATGACAATAAACAACCATGCATATTTTTTCAGGAACATACGCCAAAAACGCCTTGATTGGATTGCTTCCATAAAGCTCAATCGGCGATCAGGATCTACAAAGCCTTCCATTTTCGGGTTTAAGTAGATCGACATATACAAAGAAAGTGCGACCATGGCCCAAACCGCAAAAGCACTCAGATTTGGCATTCCCGAGGTCAAACCCACGACAAACGTTATTAAAAATGCGGTTAGCAACAACAAGGGAATAGTGTTCAGGACATCACGTGTTGAGTAGCGCAACTAGCTCAACCCCCATACAAATTCTTATCGTGCTTCTCGACAATCGACGCGAACCGGCGGTTAAAGCGTTCATCAGCCTTGGCCTTTTTCTCCAGCACATCGCGGGCAAAGACCATGTGGTCTTCATGCGCCTCAAGCATATCGGCCATCTTTTGGTTGGTGGCGGTACCGATGGCGGCCATCGCGGTCTGCGCCTCTTGGTCCGTCTGCACGCCGATCTCGTTGATGCGGTGCGCAACGTCCTGCTGCTGCGCCGTTTTCAGCGATTTGGTCAGGGCGTCATACAGGACCACACGCTGCTGGGTGTCTGTCTGCAGCTTGTTGATCAGCACCATCTGCGTCGCCGCCTGGTTCTGCAGTGAATCGACCCAGGTCTTGCCCTTTTCGATATAGCGCTCCAGCGTCTGGGACTTGGCCAGCTTGACCTGCTCTTCCTGAACCTTGGCGTTGTACTGCTTGTTCAGCTCGGCCAGTTCGGTTTCCAGCTGCGTCCGCGCGGCGGCGTCCTGTTCGACGCTGATCTTGTTTTCCAGCGTGATGATTGTCGGGTCCATGCCCTGAATCTCGGTGCGCAACGCCTCCAGCTCGGCCACGGTTGCTTCGCGGTCGTCCAGCGTGACGGTCAGGTTGTCCTCAACCTTCACGCGCTGCTCTTCCAGAACGGACAACTGACCCTCCAATAGCTTCACGATCACATCCGATTTGGCGATCAGATCCTGCAGCTTGTCGTCGATATTGGCCGTGCGCATCCGTTCTTGCCGCAGCGACTCGGACTTGCCCTTGGAAAAGATGCCGACGAACGATTCCCATCCGGTTTTCGAACGCATCTCGTCGAAATCCTTGGAAAAGGCGTTGGTGACGTCGTCCAGGCCCATGATCAGCTCGGCGATATTGGCGTTCATCACCTCGGTATGAGCATGTACATCCTCAAGCGTGGCGTTTTCGATGTCGATATCCGCCTCGGCGGTACCGATCTTGGCACGCGCCGCTTCGATCCGCGAGGTCAGCCCTTCGATCTGCGACTGACTCTCACGCACTTTGGCCTGAGTTTCCTGAATCAACGCGTCAAATTGCTGGTTCGCCATCTTTTCTATCCCTATTTTCTTTATTTACCCAATAAGATAGGGAATGTTACGGTCATTTACATCCCCTCGGGCCTACAATTCCCGCGAAGATTGGCAAACTCATCGACAAAAAGATAGACGAGATCGCATGTTGGCGGGTCTTTAAGTTTGAACACTTGATTAACTTAACATGTTAATAGTATTTTGATCAAATCTGGAGTGATTCCACATCCAGAGTGGCCATAGACAATTGCGTCGCCACCTGCTTGGGTGCGCGCAATCCAATTTCCGCCGGAGGCTTATCATGCTGGACGCAACAACCGATCTGAAATCGATCCTGAAAAACCCCGACCTGTTGGCAACCAAGGCCTATATTGGCGGCCAATGGGTGGATGGCGACAATGGCACATTCGAGGTAACCAACCCCGCACGTGGCGATGTGGTGGCCGAAGTGGCCGATGTCAGCCGCGCGCAGGTTGCGGGTGCGATTGCACAGGCGGAGGCGGCGCAAAAAGAATGGGCCAAACTGACCGGCAAGGAACGCGCGGCGATCCTGCGCCGCTGGTACGACCTGATGATGGAAAACGCCGAGGATCTGGGCAAGATTCTGACTGCTGAGCAGGGCAAGCCATTGGCCGAAGCCGTGGGTGAGATTGGTTACGGCGCCTCGTTCATCGAATTCTTCGGTGAAGAGGCCAAACGCGTCTATGGCGAAACCATCCCCGGCCACCAGCGCGACAAGCGGATCATGGTGCTGAAACAGCCGATTGGGGTTGCGGCCTCGATCACCCCTTGGAACTTCCCCAATGCGATGATCACCCGCAAGGCGGCTCCGGCACTGGCTGCCGGCTGTGCATTTGTCGCTCGCCCGGCCAAGGAAACGCCCCTGTCGGCGTTGGTGATGGCCGTTCTGGCGCATGAGGCTGGCGTCCCGGCGGGTGTGTTCAACGTGGTGCCCTCGTCCCGCGCCAGCGAGATCGGTAAGGAATTCTGCGAAAATCCCGGCGTGCGCAAGCTGACCTTTACCGGTTCGACCGAAGTTGGACGCATTCTGTTGAAGCAGGCCGCCGATCAGGTCATGAAATGCTCGATGGAGCTGGGCGGCAACGCGCCGTTCATCGTGTTCGACGACGCCGATCTGGATGCAGCTGTCGAAGGCGCGATGCTGTGCAAGTTCCGCAACAACGGCCAGACCTGCGTCTGCGCCAACCGGATCTATGTACAGGCCGGTGTTTATGACGCATTTGCCGCCAAGCTGAAGGCTGCCGTCGAAGCGCTGAAAATCGGCGACGGTCTGGCCGAAGGCACCACAACCGGCCCGCTAATCAACGACGAAGCGGTTGCCAAGGTGCAGGAACATATCGAGGACGTTACATCCAAGGGCGGCGCCATTCTGACCGGCGGTCTGCCACATGACTTGGGCGGCACCTTCTTCCAGCCAACGATCGTGACAGGCGTAACCCAGGACATGATGGTCGCACAGGATGAAACCTTTGGCCCGCTCGCCCCGCTGTTCAAATTCGAGGATGAGGATGACGTGATCGCCATGGCCAATGACACGATCTTTGGTCTGGCCTCGTACTTCTATGCCAAGGATCTGAGCCGCGTTTACAAGGTGGCCGAAGCGCTTGAATACGGCATTGTTGGCGTGAATACAGGAATCATCTCGACCGAGCTGGGCCCGTTTGGTGGCGTCAAACAATCCGGACTTGGCCGCGAAGGCAGCCATCACGGCATGGAAGACTATCTTGAGATGAAATACGTCTGCATGTCTGTCTGATCAGCTGGTGCCGCCGTTCTTTTGCAGCGGCGGCACTACTTCAGGTAGTATCAGCCGAATTTTCAAAGGTCAGACACAGGACTTTGGTGAATTCGCGGACATAATGTTCTTTCAGCTGCAGATAAAATTCTTCGCTGAACATGCTGGAAAGTGTCGGTTGCGAAACCGCAAAATAGCTGATTGATCCAAAGAACTGATAGGCGACCGCCAACGCCTGTGCATCAGGTGCGTCAGCCCATTTCCGCGTTTCCCGGACATTCGAAATCAGCACCTCAAGGAACGGTTTCAGGTACCATTTTTCAACCTGTTCCGCCCTATGCCTGTTATCCAGAAGTTCCCGCAAAATCAGGCGGGTGTCGCCCGAATGAGCCAACGCGTGGGACAAGAATCTGTCAAAGAAGGTTCTCAGGCGATCTTCGGGCGCTCCTGCAGTGTCACCCGCCCGTTGCACTGACTTCATGAAACGTTCCGATATCCGCTGCAGCACCGCGCCGTACAGTTTCTCCTTGGTTCCGAAGTGATGGATCAGCGCCTGTTTGGTCAGGTTCAGGTCATCTGCGATATTGGCGAGGCTCACGCCATAAAACCCCCGCTCTGCGAAAAGCCGCGTTGCGACGGTGATGATCTGATCTTGGGTCTGGGCCATTTACCGCTCCGGGATTTGCTCGGGCACACAGCAAGTCTTGACAGCTTACCGATTGGTAAGCAAGTTACTTACCAATCGGTAAGCACGCAGCAGGTGGAGACGCAATATGCAACGGGAAACCGAACTGGCGCTAATCAGTGAGTTGCTGGATCTGGACGCCAGCCAAACAGCCTATCTGGACGAAACTGTTACAACATCGGACGTTGCTCACTATCTGGACGAGGCGCATTTCCAACGCGAGATGCAGGCTGTATTTCGCGCCCATCCCCAGATCGTGATTCATTCCAGCGAGTTGCCAGAACCGGGATCTTTTATGCGAAGGGAAATTGCCGGCCTGCCTGGGCTGCTGACCCGCGACAAAGACGGCGAAGTTCACGCGTTTCTCAACGTCTGCCGACACCGTGGCGCACGACTGGTCGAAGAAAAAAGCGGGTGCAAACACCTGTTTTCCTGCCCCTACCATGCATGGACATTCACGAATTCCGGCCAATTGCGCGGTATCCCCCATGGTCGGCAGGGCTTTCCGGATATCGACAAGACGAAGATGGGACTGAAGCGGCTACCGGCGTGGGAGCGTTTCGGCTGGATCTGGGTTTTGCCGCAGGTCGACGGAGAATTCGACTTTGACGGTTTCGTAGCAGAAATCGCCCCTGATCTGGCGTGGCTGAACATGGAGAACATGCGCGTCGCTCAGTCGGACGAAATCACATCGAATACCAACTGGAAGATTCTGGTAGAAGGCGGGATCGAGGCCTATCACTTCAAGGTTGCGCATGCCGATACCATCGGGCCGTATTTTCAAGACAATCTGTCAAGCTATCAAATTTTCGGACAGCACATGCGATCAGTTCTGCCTCGTGCAACAATGCCTGATCTGCGCGATGTGCCCAAAGACCAATGGGATATCCGCAAGCACACCAACCTTCTTTATACGGTCTTTCCGGCAAATCAGCTGTTGGTGCAGCAGGACCATATCGCATGGATCAATCTGGAGCCCCTGTCCGCCGGTCGATCAAAGCTGCGCATCAGCACTGTTGTTCCCGCAGATGCCGGGCCGGATCTTGATACGCACTGGGCGCAAAACCAAAAGATCACCCGGATCACGCTTGCAGAGGATTTTGCGATTGGCGAAGGGATTCAGGCGGGCCTGGCCTCGGGCGCGAACACGCATCTGACCTTTGGCCGCTATGAAGGTGCATTGGACAGTTTTGCCCAAACCGTCGAACGAGCACTGGCAAAGTCCTGACGAACTTCGCCCCGCGTCTGGAGGAACGCGGGGCGTTGCGATAACCGAGGGAGGGAAAGATTATCGCAGCTGGGTCTTTCGGGGCTGTCTTGTCACAGCCCCGGGCAAACCTCAGTTCACAGCCTTGGCATCGACCACATCTTTTTCGATGGCCTTAGCCGAAGTAATCTCGATCCGGCGCGGTTTCAGCGCTTCGGGCACTTCTCGCTTCAGATCGATGTGCAGCATGCCATTTTCATGGCTTGCGCCGGTGACGCGAACATGATCGGCCAGTGCAAAGCGACGCTCGAACGCGCGGGTGGCTATGCCGCGATGCAGATAGGAGCGGTCCTTGTCTTCGGTGGCTTTCTTGCCCGCGACGACAAGAGAGTTTTCTTTAACCTCAACCGTCAGATCCGCTTCGGAGAAACCGGCAACGGCAATCGAAATCCGATAGGCGTCGACATCGGTTTTTTCGATGTTGTACGGCGGATAGCTGGGCTGAGATACATCATTGGTCAGAACGCGGTCCATCATGTCGGCAATCTGGTCGAAACCAACCGTGGCGCGGTGAAGGGGTGCAAAGTCAAAACTACGCATGTGTCGTTATCCTCATGTTCAGAGCGATTTACGATATATGCCCTCCGATACGGACGGGCGGTGAATGATACCGGACCCCATCAGCGGCGATCCGATACAGTTCACATGGGTAGCAGAGAAGATGAGTTCAAGACCCGCCAGAACTGATGAATTTTGCACCCGAGCTGGATTTGTCCGTACCGACCTGCAAGCGGCGGATCGTGGCCTTTGGCTGCGGGGCGTCGCGGCGCAGAATAGCTTTGAGGTCAGAAACGATACCGGACAATTCCATACCATATCCAACGGCCCTGTTGCCGTCATTGCCACCGGCTGAAACCACCGACAGGATTTGCCAGCGCGGCCCGGACCTTGCCAGAATCGCTGATCCCGACGACCCAAAGGTCACGTTGCAATCAAACGACATCAGCCCGCGTTCCCGCCACAGGATGCTGCAGGAACGTTGTCGCGATATCGCCTCTTCCCGGCCGCGACCATAGGATGCGAGACTGACCTCGGCGTTAGAAACCCTGCCGCTATGCAGGGCAAACGGGTCGGCCACCGAATAGGGGATCGGCTGATCCAGCCGCATAAGGGCGACGTCGATCCTGACCCTGTCCGCTGAAACTGGTGCGTTTGCTACAAAATCCGGATGTGCGGCGATCTGAATAACCTTACGATCCGCCAGAGATTTTCCGTCGCTCAGCCCGGCCCGGAACGTCACATGGCCCGAAGGGTATGGCCGCCCGGTCCGCTTATCCAAGGCACAGTGGGCTGCGGTCAGAACCAGATCGGGCGCGATCAACGTTCCCGTGCAGAACCCTGTTTGGGCAATATCAAGCCGCCCGACCGCTTCCCAGCCGTAAAGATCGTCCCGGTCGGTCAACCGCCGTATGCCGCTGTTCTGGGCATCGGCAACGGTCGCAAACAAAAGAACAAGCAGCGTACCCAAAAGAGGCAGACGGATCATGGTTTGACGAACCTCGCCCCTATGTTTTTCCGTGCGCCGCCGACGGTAATCCGGTTGACGCCAGTTTCCGATGACCCAAAACCGCGCCCGGCGGAAATTTCCGCCTGTAGCAGCTCAAGCGATTCCTCCAACGCCGCGCCCAGCGCCACATGCTTTCCCTCAAGCTCGGCCTTGGCCGACACGACGGACACGATGCGCGGCTGTTCATCCTCGAATGAGAAGACCGGCGCACCAGATGACCCGAAGTCGATATCGCAGGACATCACCAGAATTCCCGACTGCCGCGCAATGACGGAACAAACTTCCTGCAAAGACGGGGCCTCGGCCCGATTGTGGGCATAGGACACCACACCCACGTCTTCACCCCGGATCGGGCGGTACCCGGTTTCAAAAGGGGTGACGGTTGTGTTGCGGATCGGCTGCCACAGTTCGATCAGGGCCACATCGTGGCGCACCCGATCAGCCGAGGCCTTTTCATCATAGCGATACTTCGGGTGAACAACGGCCTGGCGGGCCGCCCGATAGGCAGACGCACTGCCGCGCCGCCAGCCTGCCAGAAATTCGATACTTGTCGGGTCGATGCGCTGGCGGGTCGTCTTGTCAAACAGACAATGCGCGGCCGTCAGCACCAGAGTTGGTGAAATCAATGCACCGGTGCAAAATCCGGTTCCGTCGATGTCCAGACGTCCGACGGCCATCCAGTCCCGCCCAGCCTCGGTCGTTTCAAGGCTTTTCAGCCCTGTATCCTGCGCCATGACCGCCATTGGCGTTAGGCACAGCAAGATGGCCTTGATAGTCCCGCGCAAGAATGCCTCCGACGACCGCTCCCGACAGAGTTTCTTACGAAGGCGCTGCGGCGAAAATAGGGCAGACCCGGATTAAGTCTTTCAACTCATCACTGGTGCCCTGCTGCATCAGTCCGACAGTTCCCGCGGCTTAAGGACAGGAATACCGGCCTCTGCACCCGTCAGGGCCGGAGGAATAGGCCCACCGGTTGCCCAGTCCAGCAATTCGACGGTGTGTACAATCGGTACGTCTGTGCCAGACCCGATCTGCATCATGCAGCCAATATTGCCAGCAGCGATGACATCAGGTGTTTTTGCCTCCAGCGTCCGAACTTTACGCGTCTTGAGCTTTGCGGATATCTCGGGCTGCATCAGATTGTAGGTTCCTGCGCTGCCGCAACACAGGTGACTGTCAGCAGGTTCCACAACGGAAAATCCAACCCGTTTCAGAAGGTCCTTCGGCGCTGCCTTGATCTTTTGCCCGTGTTGCAGTGAACAGGCGGCGTGATAGGCAACTTTCAACCCCTTTGCCGGACCTTCGGGAATATCCAGATGCTTCAGCAATTCACTGACATCCATCGCGATATCGGCAACACGTTTGGCGTCTGAAGCCAAGGTATCTTCGCGGAACATATGGCCGTAATCTTTTACGGTTGTCCCGCAGCCCGACGTATTGATGACGATGGCATCCAATCCGTCCCGGTCCATTTCCCTCACCCAAGCGCGAATGTTGTTAGCCGCCGCCGCGTGGCTGGCGTCTGTCTGTCCCATGTGATGGGTTAACGCCCCACAACACCCGGCACCTTCAGCGATGACAACTTCGCATCCCAGCCGGGTCAGCAACCGTATCGTGGCATCATTGATGTCCGTATTCAGCGCCTTTTGCGCGCATCCGGTCATCAAAGCCACGCGCCTGATCCGTGGAACGTTAGGAGGAAAAGTTTGCGGGTCATCATTCCGGCTGACGGGCGGGATACGTTTTGGAGCCATGTCGAGCATCGCACGCAATCGCGCATCCGGCATCAGAAAGCGGAACGGCCGGCCGATTTTGGCCCCCAACAAGGCCCAGCGAAACCGCATCGGATATGGCAGAACTCTGGCCAGCACCCAGCGCAACATACGGTCCGAAAACGGACGCTTGTAATTGGCTTCAATGTACTCGCGTGCGTGGTCGACCAGATGCATGTAATGCACGCCGGACGGACAGGTGGTCATGCAAGCCAAACAGGATAGACAGCGGTCGATGTGCCTGACCGTCTTTTCATCCGGCACCCGCTCATTCTCCAGCATGTCCTTGATCAGGTAGATACGCCCACGGGGGCTGTCCAGTTCATCCCCCAGAACTTGATAGGTCGGGCAGGTCGCCGTGCAGAAACCGCAATGAACGCAATTCCGCAAAATCTCGTTGGACCGCTGGATGGCCGGGTCTTTCAGTTGCTCTTCGGTAAACGTCGTCTGCATCGGCCTACCCCATCAGCCCCGGATTAAAGATCCCACGTGGGTCAAACTTTTCGCGCAAACCACTGGTCAGGGCCGCAACCGCGACCGGCTCGGGCTGAAACCTTCCCAAAGTTTTGAAAGTCTCGTCATTGGCCCGGATCAGGGTGGCATGCCCGTCAAAAGTCCCAAGACGTCCCCGCAAATTCGTCCCCTCGGGCACCAGCACCCAGATCAGGCCACCGCCCCAGTCGTAAAGCAGACCATCGGCATCGGCCCGGCTGGCAATCGCCGCAGCCTCGGTTGGTTTGACCGACAAGCGCCAAACATCGCCTTGCCTATCGTGGAATGGCTGAACATCCCGAATATCCGCCCAGACCGGTCCGGACTCGTCTACAGCGTCGACTGCACCGAAGGTACTCAGAATGTCACTTAGTCTGGCGGTGCGATACTCTACCGAGTCCGCAAAACCTTCGACGCGCAACAGGGTTTGTCCTTTCTGAGGGTCGTATGCAGCACCGCTGACCTCAAAAGGTGAGGTCAGCCCAGCGGTCATGGCCTTGATTGCGTCATTGGTGTCGGGGACCTGCACCGCTAGCGTTGCTTCGGTCTGGGCTTTCGGCAGGACCTTCAGGGAAACTTCGGTCAAGACACCCAAAGTACCCCAGGAACCGGCCAAAAGTCTGGCCAGATCGTAACCGGTGACATTCTTCATCACCCGGCCTCCATTCCGGATGACCTGCCCACGTCCATCGACGTATCGCACCCCCAACAGGAAATCGCGACACGCACCTGCCTGAACCCGGCGCGGACCCGACACGTTGGCGGCAACCACACCTCCGATTGTCGGTTCACCGACCGTTCCCAGCAGCCCGCGATGATCCATCGGTTCAAACGCCAGCCGCTGCCCTTCGGCGTCCAATACGCGCTTGATTTCAGCAACTGGTGTCCCGGCCTTTGCAACAAGTGTTAGTGCACCCGGCTCATAAAGCGTTACGCCCAGCAAACCTGACGCGCAAAGCACCGGTTCGGGGCCGACAACACCACGTGTACTACCCCCTGCAATCCTCACTGGCCCATTCAATGCGGCCACACATTCGGCCAGCTCAGCCTCTGTTTCAGGTCTCATGTGAACTCATCTTTATTTGATGCCGAGGGAGATCGGCCGTCATTACTCTGCCGCCACCCGCCCGACCCTGCGCGCCTGCGAGGCGTCCAGCGGAAACACCTTTGCGGGGTTCAGCAGCCATGCCGGATCGAACACATCCTTGACGGCCATCTGCGCCTCAAGATCAGAACGTGAATACTGATGTTCCATTAGGTCGCGTTTTTCGACACCAACGCCGTGTTCACCTGTCAGACAACCGCCAACGTCGACGCAAAGTTTCAGAATGTCCGCGCCGAATGCCTCACATTTCTCAAGGTCTCCCGGCTTGTTGGCATCGAACAGGATCAGGGGGTGCATATTGCCATCCCCTGCGTGGAAAACATTACCCACCGGCAGGCCATACTCCTCACTCAGTTCGCTGATCCGCCGCAGCACAGCTGGCAGGGATGAGACCGGGATGGTTCCATCCAGACACATGTAATCGTTGATCTGTCCCATGGCTCCAAAGGCCGATTTGCGCCCCAGCCAGATTTTTGCGCTTTCCTCGGCCGACTGGCTTTCGCGCAGTTCAACCGGATTATGCCGTTTTGCAATTTCGATGATCTTCGTTAGCTGTCCGTCAATTTCGGCCTCGGACCCTTCGACCTCGACAATCAACAGTGCCTCGCAATCGGGATAACCCGCATGGGCGAAATTCTCGCAGGCCTGAATGCACAGCCGGTCCATGAACTCGATCGCAACAGGCAGGATGCCGGATTTTATGATGTCAGACACACATTGACCCGCAACCTGATTGTCGTCGAACCCCATGAGAACGGGCCGGGCACCTTCGGGTTTACGCAGAATGCGCAGTGTGGCTTCGGTCACCACGCCCAATTGCCCCTCGGAGCCGCAAATAACACCCAGCAGATCCAGCCCACCTGCATCCGAATGTGCGCCGCCGATCTCAACCACAGTTCCGTCCATCATGACCATCGTGACCCCAAGCAGGTTGTTGGTCGTTACGCCATATTTCAGACAATGCGCCCCGCCAGAGTTCATCGCGATGTTTCCGGCGATGGCACAAGCCAACTGAGACGAGGGGTCGGGTGCATAAAAGAACTCTTCCTCTTCCACCGCGCCGGTAACGCTCAGATTCGTACGCCCTGATTGGACACGGACAAAACGGTTGTCATAGTCGACGTCAAGAACGTCGTTCATCCGCGCTACGCCAAGAATGACACAGTCCGCCGTCGGAAGCGCGCCACCGGCTAGCGATGTACCTGCGCCGCGTGGAACAACCGGAACACCTTCTTCGTGGCAAATGCGCAAAACCTCGGAAACCTCCCGCGTCGAGGATGGAAGAACCGCAAGCATTGGCGGGCATTTATAGGCGGTTAGCGCGTCGCATTCATAAGCGCGGGTTTCGGATTCGTCATCGATCACCGCATCCCTCGGCAGAACCTGAAGCAAGCGCGCAAGGATTCTGGCCTTACGCGACAGAACGCGCTGATCCGGGCTTGGCATTTGCATGGCTGATCCCCTTTTGGTAAGATAATATTACCAATTACAGGATATGGCAAGTTCATCCGGCACTGCTTAGTGTCTCAACCATGACATGGATCGACCGCGCCCTCTTGTTCTCTCCTCTCGATTACCTGGCCATCCTTCTGCTGATCCTTGCATGGCAGTTAATCGGTTGGAAAATCGAAAATCCCTCACCGCAAAAGCTCTCTGTTGCCACGATGATGGATGACTTCCGGCGTGGATGGATGAAGGAAATGGTGACCCGGCAACCGCGGATGTTTGATGCGCAACTTGTCGGAAACATGCGTCAGGGCAGCACGTTCTTCGCCTCCACCTCAATGATTGCAATCGGCGGCGGGATCGCACTGTTGGGCAATACCGAACGCCTTGCAGGCGTGGCCAGCGATCTGGCAATCGGCAGCGAGCCCGCACTGGTATGGGAAATCAAAATTCTAGTTGTCCTGCTGTTTCTGTCCAACGCCTTTCTCAAATACGTCTGGGCCCACCGGTTGTTCGGATATTGCGCCGTTCTGATGGCAGCGGTCCCCAATGACCCCGAAGACGCCAAAGCCTATCCACGCGCCGCGCAGGCCGCTGAAATCTGCGTCACCGCCGCACGCAGCTTTAACAGGGCCTTGCGAACCACCTATTTCGCGCTGGCGTCTGTGGCCTGGATTATTGGTCCGATCGCCCTGATCCTTGGAACGCTTGTCACATTTGGCGTACTCTATCGGCGCGAATTCGCCTCGCACTCGCGGTCAGTATTGCTGACCCTGCCCCCTGACACGGAGTCGTGAACGCAATGGATCGCAATCACATCTATTCTCGCCGCATGAGATGCGTTGCTTTACTTGCCCTTCTGGCCTCACCAGTATTTGCCGATTCGCCAGTGATTGAAAACGTACTCGCCAAACACTCTGGCGATACATGGCGTTTTGACGTCACTGTTTCCCATCCGGATACCGGTTGGGATCACTATGCCGATGGCTGGCGTGTTCTGGATATGCAGGGCAATGAATTGGGACTGCGCGTCCTACACCACCCGCATGAACAGGAACAGCCGTTCACCCGATCCCTTGGCGGCGTTTCTATTCCATCGGATATGAAACAGGTACAGATTCAGGCCAGATGCAATGTCGATGGCTGGGCCGACGCCACCTATGTCGTGGACCTACCCTGAAAATCCTCAGAACAGCCCCATACCCAGACCGGCGGCCATAGCCAGCCCGATCTCGCGGCATTGCTCTAGCTGATCTTTTGGGATGACTTTTTCCGCAAGGATTTGATCGGGCGTCTGCGCATGTGTGCAGATGATCAGGGGGGGTTGCACCTCTTTCAACCGCCAGCCGGTGGCAATCCGTGCGGTTTGGCGGGCGGCATTCTCACCGTCCGACCCGGCGCAGATCATCTGGGCATAGGGGCGCCCCTCGATGCGACCCAGAACAGGGTAATAGCAGCGGTCGAAAAACTCTTTCATCAGACCCGAAATCGCAGCCAGGTTCTCGGGCGCGCAAAAGATGTAACCGTCGGCTTTCAGCAAATCTTCAGGGCAGGCCAGATCGGCGGGTTTCAGAACCACCTCTGCCTCTTCCCGCCCTGCCTCTGCGGCAGCTTCGGCCATCTGGCGGGCACCGCCGGTGCGCGAATGGTAGACGATCAAAAGCTGCGCCATGTCAGACCCGGTGATAGGGGCCGCCCGACAGGATCGTTGCTGCCCGATAAAGTTGTTCGGCCAGCATCACACGAACCAGCATGTGCGGCCAGACCATCGAGCCAAAGGAAATGGAAAAATCGGCCTCCGCCCGCAGATTAGGGTCTATTCCATCGGCTCCGCCGATAATCAGCGCCAGATCCTGCCGACCCGCATCGCGCCAGCCGCCCAACCTCTCGGCGAAATCGGGCGAGGACATCACCCGCCCCCGCTCATCCAGCGTGCAGATCACAGCGCCTTTGGGAAGCGCTTTGCGAAGCAGCGCACCCTCGGCCCCCATGCCTGCGTTTTTCTTGTCCTCAACCTCGATCACTCGCGCAGGCCCAAGGCCCAAGCCACGGCCGGTCCGGTCAAATCGGGTCAGATAATCGTCAAGCAGGGTCTTCTCCGGTCCGGCGCGCAATCGCCCGACCGCAACTATGCTGATACGCATATTACTCTCGCCTCCAGCCCTTCAATACAGGCCGGGATGGCGCCTCAGTTAGCCGAGGCGCTGCCGCCCTGAGGCAGCCACATCTTTTCCAGCTGGTAGAATTCACGCACTTCGGGGCGGAAGATATGGACGATCACGTCGCCCGTATCGATCAGCACCCAGTCGCCGGCATCCTTGCCTTCGACCTTCGAGGTGAAACCGAATTCCTGCTTGATGCGATCCGTCAGCTTTTCCGCCATGGCCGAGACCTGACGGGTCGACCGGCCCGATGCGATCACCATGTGATCCGCCACCGAGGACTTGCCCTGCAGGTTGATCTGCACGACGTCTTCGGCCTTGTCATCGGAAAGTGAGGAAAGGATGCGCTCAAGCAGCTTGTCGCTGATTGACTGAGAGTGGGCCATCACATTGGCCCGATCATCGGCGGGCAAACCCGCCTGGGTATGTAGAGACAGGACATGGTCCTCCTTGGTTGCGCGCCGCAAATCCCCGGCGCCGGGGTATTACAAAGGTAACAAGCACCCCGTGACATTTCAATGAAAGCACAGGGCAGCCTCGCGCGATTGTGCCTCAAAGGCACCGATGGGCGGTACAAGACCTTGATAGACTCACTTCACACCTTTATGTGAAGCAGCATGAGACCCCATACGGCCCCGAATATCGACCTGCAAGACCGTACGCGCCTGCGCGAACGGTTCTTTGGGGCTGCCCGCACGGTTCTGGCCCGCCTATAAGCGGCGTCCAGCCAACGATCGCCAGCTATTCTCAATACATATGGGAGAGGACCGATGTCCCCCAAAACACTCTATGACAAGATCTGGGATGCCCACGTCGCGCACGAAGCCGATGATGGCACCTGCCTGCTCTATATCGACCGCCATCTGGTGCACGAGGTGACCAGCCCGCAAGCCTTTGAAGGGCTGCGCATGGCAGGCCGCAAGGTGCGCGCGCCGGAAAAAACCATTGCCGTGCCGGACCATAACGTTCCGACCACGCCGGACCGTGTGAAAGGGATCGAAAACCCCGAATCGCGCATTCAGGTCGAAGCTTTGGACAAGAACGCCAAGGATTTCGGGATTCATTACTATCCGGTGCATGACGTCCGTCAGGGCATCGTGCATATCGTCGGCCCGGAACAGGGCTGGACCCTGCCCGGCATGACCGTTGTCTGCGGCGACAGCCACACCGCCACCCACGGCGCGTTTGGAGCGCTGGCGCATGGTATCGGGACGTCCGAGGTTGAGCATGTTCTGGCGACTCAGACTCTGATCCAGAAGAAATCCAAGAACATGAAGGTGGAAATCACCGGCAAACTGCAACCGGGTGTGACCGCCAAGGACATCACTCTGGCCGTGATTGGCGAGACCGGAACCGCGGGTGGCACCGGCTATGTCATCGAATATTGCGGCGAAGCGATCCGCGATCTGTCGATGGAAGGCCGCATGACCGTCTGCAACATGGCCATCGAGGGCGGCGCCCGCGCGGGCCTGATCGCACCGGACGAGACCACGTTCGAATATGTCAAAGGCCGCCCGCATGCGCCGAAAGGTGCGCAGTGGGAAGCCGCGATGGACTGGTGGAAAACGCTTTTCACCGACGAAGGCGCTCATTTCGACAAGGTCGTCACCCTGCGTGGCGAAGATATCGCTCCGGTCGTCACATGGGGTACCAGCCCCGAGGACGTTCTGCCGATCACGGCTACCGTACCGAACCCCGAAGATTTCGAAGGCGGCAAGGTCGACGCGGCCCGCCGTTCAATCGAGTACATGGGGCTGAAGGCCGGTCAAAAGCTCAGCGATGTCGAGGTCGATACCGTCTTTATCGGCTCGTGCACCAATGGCCGCATCGAAGACCTGCGCGCCGCCGCCGAGATTCTGAAGGGTAAGAAAATCAAGGAAGGCATGCGCGCCATGGTCGTGCCCGGTTCGGGTCTGGTACGTGCTCAGGCCGAGGAAGAGGGTCTGGCAGACATCTTCAAAGAGGCTGGGTTCGAATGGCGTCTGGCGGGATGTTCGATGTGCCTGGCAATGAACCCCGACCAGCTGCAACCGGGCGAGCGCTGCGCCGCAACCTCGAACCGCAACTTCGAAGGCCGTCAGGGCCGAGGCGGACGTACCCATCTGCTGAGCCCCGCGATGGCTGCCGCTGCGGCAATCACAGGACGGCTGACAGACGTGCGTGAATTGATGTAAGCTGCCCTCATAGTTGAATTTTTGAGGGAGAGACTGAAATGAGTGACTGGGTCAAATGGCTTCTTCTGGGGCTTTTGTCGATTGTGTTCGGCATCGTTGTGCTGGGCGCCCCATATGTGGCATCGATTGCCGTGACATTGGTTGCAGGCGCATTGCTGCTGGTGTCCGGCGCCCTACAGGTCGTTGGCGGGTTTACCGTGGAAGGTGCGGGCAACAAAATCCTGTCCTTCATCATGGGTGCCGTAATGCTGTTTCTCGGATGGTCGTTCCTCGACAATCCGCTGGAAGGTACGCTGACGTTGGCCACTGTGGTGTTGATCCTGTTCATGGCAGGCGGCATCGCACGGATTTTCCTCTCATTTCAGATGCGCGGAACACAGTTCTACTGGCCGACGCTCATCTCGGGCATCTTGTCGATCATCCTTGCGGGTATCCTCTGGTCTTATGCCAGCGCGGAACCATCCGTTCTGCTGCGGTTGCTGGGAGTTCTGCTGGGCATCGAGATGTTGTTCAACGGGTTTGGATTGGTCTTCATGGCGCTCTTTGTCAAAAGCGCGCCTAACGAAACGACAGAAGCGAAAGAAGCTTAAACGCGGGGCATGGGCGCGGCCCTCTCCCGCAGGAGTGTGAACATGGAAAAGTTTGAAAAAATCCACGGGGTGGCCGCCCCAATGCCTTTGATCAATATCGACACCGATATGATCATCCCCAAGGTCCACCTGAAAACAATCAAGCGGTCCGGACTTGGCGTCGTGCTGTTTGATGAAATGCGCTATCATGACCATGGCGGTGAAAACGAAGAGTTCGTCCTGAACAAACCCGCCTATCGCAACACCGAAATTCTGGTGGCGGGCGACAATTTCGGCTGCGGCTCGTCGCGCGAACACGCGCCCTGGGCGATCAAGGATTTCGGCATCAAGGTTGTGATCTCGACCAGCTTTGCCGACATCTTTTTCAACAACTGCTTCAAGAACGGCATCCTGCCAATCGTAGTGGAAGAAGAGCATCACGCGATCCTGATGGACGATGCACACAAGGGCGAAAACGCCCGCATGACCGTGCATCTGGAAGATCAGGAAATCACCACCTCTGATGGCGTCGTCATCAAGTTCGAGGTCGATGCACACCGCAAACACTGTTTGCTGAACGGTCTGGATGACATCGGCCTGACGATGGAAAAGGATCATCACATCGACGCGTTCGAATCGCACGCAACGCAGGCACGGCCCTGGGTCTGATTCCATTCTGCGCAACCTAACGGGGTCGCCTTGGCGGCCCCGCTCTCATTTTAGGGGTGGAAACCCCGGCAACCACAACATGTAGAGCTTGCCTTGTAATACACGCCGGATTTGCGTCAACAATGATGCAAAGCCGCACCAGTTTCGCCATCATTTTGCCCGAAACACCGTGTTTTCTGCCCCTTGGCTTGAGCTGAGTGCCCAATGAAGTCACAAATGTTCTTCGTGGGGGCACCCGTCAAAATAACAAACGACGGGCACAAGTTGGATTAGGGACCGACATAGAATCGGCCACTCCGGTTTGAAAGGGTTCGGATAGTGATAGCACGCACAACAGGGGCGGCATTACGTGGATTGCTTGTTGCACTTCTTGTGCTGACACCTGCGTTATACCTGCCAGTTTCGACGTCAAACGCGACCGAGATTGTTGTCTTTCTGGCAATCCTGGCGTTCATCCTGACCTTTGCCGAATACAACTCAGCCTTCCCGAGCTTTATCGAATTCCGCGACGCGCCACCGGTAAACCGCCTTCGCTTCGTCGGCCTGATGTCGATGGTCACCTTCCTGACCCTGATCTGCAAAAACGCCTATACACCAACTCCGATGACCGAAATGTTCTACGGCATCGGCATGGCGGTCGCCAACGTGGTGGATTTCCCCTATTCACCAGTGCGCCTAGTGGTGCTCATGCTGCCTCCGGAAGCCGCTCAGCCGTTGGTTGACCTTGTGCGTATGGCGGCGGGTATTGCTTATGTCGCCGCGCTGGTGACAGTGGCAAGCTTTGCGTATGCGGTCCGCGTACGGGGCTGGCCGACCGGCAACGGCGCATTCAATGTCTGGATCAATCTGCCGCTGTTTGATCCGACCAAGGGTGGCGATGTTGTTACCCGCCTGCAGCGCGATGGCCGCCTCAACATCTCTGTCGGCATACTGCTACCGTTTGTGATCCCTGCGCTGGTCAAACTGACCACCGATTTTGTCAATCCGATCTCGCTTAGCAACCCGCAAACCATAATCTGGACGATGAGCGCCTGGGCCTTTCTTCCAGCCAGCATGATCATGCGCGGAATGGCCATGCTGCGGATCGCAGGGCTGATCGTAGAAAAGCGCCGCGCCTATTCGACGTCCGAGGCTGCCCAGACTGCATGATCCGAATTCTGCTGATTTTTCTGCTGCCGCTTTCGGCACAGGCAGAAACTCTGCGGATTGCAACCTTCAACACGGAACTCAGCCGGGATGGTCCGGGCCTCATGCTGCGGGATATCCGGCGGGATGAGGATCAGGTTCAAAGTGTCGTTGCTGTGATCGCCGCCGTTTCACCAGACGTTTTGACACTGCAGGGCATCGACTGGGACCATGACGGATTGGCGCTTACCGCCCTTCTGGACCGGCTGAAGCAGGCCGGGGTGGACTATCCTCACAGTTTTTCCGGACAACCCAATTCGGGACAGGAAACCGACCTTGATCTAGACGGCGACGGAAAGCTCTACGGTCCCGGCGACGCTCAGGGCTGGGGTCGCTTTACCGGTCAGGGCGGGCTGGCCGTTCTATCCCGCTTTCCGATTGCCACTGAAGAGGTGCGGGATTTTTCAACCCTGTTGTGGCGGGATCTGCCTGACGCCCAAATCCCTGAAAAGGATGGGCAGCCCTTCCCGTCACGCGAAGCGCTAACGATACAGCGGCTGTCTTCAACTGCGCATTGGTCGGTTCCGATAGATGCGCCCGGAGGCCGGGTGTACGTGCTAACCTTTCACGCCAGCCCGCCCGTCTTTGACGGCGACGAAGACAGGAATGGATTGCGAAATCATGACGAAATCCAGTTTTGGGCGCACTACCTCGGGGGCGCGTTTGGACTAGCGCCCCAGACCCGTTTTGTAATCTCCGGAGACGCAAATCAGGACCCAGTTCTTGGTGAAGGCCGAAAACAGGCCATACGTAGCTTATTGTCCGACCCCCGGCTGCAGGACCCGCTATCGGACAGCGGCCCGACCGTTGCCTGGCGAAACGTGGGTGAGTTGCGGGTCGACTACGTGCTGCCCTCGCAGGACTGGGACGTTGTCGATGCCGGTGTCCACTGGCCCGAAGCGGGTACTGACGCGCGGCAGGCCGCCTCAGGCGCCAGCCGCCACCGGCTGGTCTGGGTCGACCTTGTGCCTTGAAAACTCGGCGGGAATTGCCTGGCGGAGCGCCTCGTCGACAGCAGTATGCCTGAACTCTCTGACCAGATCGGCAAAATACGATCCATCCAATTGATGCGGCGTATCCCAGAGGTAACGCATCTCCAGCAAATGCGGTGCCAGACGCCAGAACGGGCGGGATAAACGAACGGGCAGCCAGTTCATAGGCCTGAGCGTTACATCCTGCTGGGCAATCCTCGACAAGGCGTCGGCCATCTGATGACCTGTCAAAGTGTATCCTTCAAACGGGACATCCGCGAACCGGGGCAACTCTCCCCTCAGTTCGCAGAGCTCTACCGCCGCGCGGGCCAGATCCGGCAAAAAGGCCCACGCATGAGGAATGTCCGGGTTCCCCGGGTAGACAAACCGCCCGCGGTGTAAAGATTTGACCAGAATCTGGTCAAACCAGTTACCCGAGGCCCGAGTGTCGATGAAATCGCCCGCGCGCAGAATGATCGTGCGCACGTTGGAGGCGCGATAGGCCTCTTCCATTTCGACCCTGATCCGACCCAACGGATTGGTCGCCAGATGTGGTGTCGCGCCAGACCACAGACCGGACGCCTCGGCGCCGAAGACATAGACATTGCCCGGAATAAGAACCGTTGAACCAGCGGCGCTGGCGGCCTCAATGACCTGTGCGTGCAGCTTCTTAACCAGTCTGGCCCAATCCGGGTAAGCAGGGTTCCAGGCGTTCACGATGACATCCGCACCCTGAGCGGCCTGCATAAGGTTATCCGTCTTGCGGTCAAACCACCGAACCGTCCAACCTGCCTTGCCAAACTGAGTCGCTGCGTTCCGGCCAAATCTTCCATTGGCACCCAGAATAAGAACTGTCTGATTCATTGGGATTCTCCTGTTGTCTGACCCCAATTTATCCATTCATAAAAATATGAATATTGCCCAATAATGCAGATCATGTATTCATTTCTGAATGAGTAACGCGCTGAAACTTTCCGACTGGTCCTTGATTCAAAGCTTTTTGGCTGTTGCAGAAACCGGGTCTCTGTCATCAGCAGCGCGTCGACTGCACTGCAGTCAGCCGACGGTGGGTCGTCAAATTCAATCTCTGGAAACGGATTTGGGAATAACCCTGTTCGAAAGACACGCCCGAGGACTGACGCTGAGCGATACTGGCATTCAGCTTTTGCCGATGGCCGAGCAGATGCGCACGGCAATGAACAGTTTTGAGATGACGGCTGCCGGACAGTCGCAGCAGCTTGAGGGGTCGGTTCGCATCACGGCATCGGTCTTTGCGTCGCATCACATGTTGCCACCCATTCTGGCCCGAATCCGTCAGGAAGAACCGGCGATCCAGTTGGAGCTTGTTCCGTCAGACACCAGTGAAAACCTTTTGTTCCGCGAAGCGGACATTGCCGTTCGGATGTATCGCCCGCGTCAGATGGACATCGTCACCCGATTTATTGGCGACGTACCGCTTTGTACCTGCGCCTCAGTTGCCTATCTGGACCGGGCTGGCAGACCGCAATCCCCCGAAGATCTGCTGCAGCACGATCTGGTCGGATATGATGCGAATGATCTGATCCTTGCGACCATGCGGCAACTGGGCTGGGAGGCTGATCGAGAGAGTTTTGCCACGCGCTGCGACAATCAAAGCGCCTATTGGCAACTCATTCGGGCCGGGTGCGGGATTGGTTTCGGCCAACTTCGCGTCGCTCTGGCCGACCCTGATATCGAGGTCCTGCCATTGGATCTGCACATTCCACCGCTTCCGGTCTGGCTGGCGGCACCACAGGCGATGCGCCAGACCCCGCGCATCCGCAGGGTCTGGGATTTGCTGGCCAACGGGTTGCTGGCCAGCATCTGAATTCCGTCACAGAGCGTCGGTGTAGGTCCCGCGCGGCGGATATTGATTATCCAGCGCGTATTTGATGCCACCCTTGATGTCAGCAATGGACGGGCGCCCGAATGGGGTCGATTGCGTCCATGCGAAATACAGGCTGCGATCAGGCGCAATATAGAAATGCCCTGGCTCGGCAAAGAACGGTGCCTCAGCGGTGCCTTCGCGCCCTTTGGACAGATAGAGCCCCCAGTCGTCACGCGCACCGGACAGCGGCAGGCTGTGCCCAACGCGCAGACGCTCGGTTCCGGCCTTACCCACCGTCTCGGCCGCGCGCTCCTCAGAATCAGTGCTCAGCATGATGACTTCGATTCCCAGCTCGGCGAACTCATCCAGCGCGGCCTCGACCTCGCCCATCTGGCGGATACAAATCGGACAATGAAGACCGCGGTATTGTATGACCAGCGTCCCGTTTTCGCCCTTGTCCCGGTCCAGATCAAAGGTTCCGTGCGCCAATGTCTCGATTTTCAGTTCGGGGACGGCATTTCCCGGTATCAGCATGTATTTTCCTCGTGTTTTGGCCGGATCGTCTCATTGACCCGTTGCGGCGCACACGCTAGGGCGATTGCAACGAAACGCAAGGAGACCCTTCATGTCCAACCCCTCGCTCCTCATCCTGCCCGGAGACGGAATTGGCCCGGAAGTTATGGCCGAAGTGCGCAAAATCATCGATTGGTTCGGTTCCAATCGCGGTCTTCAATTTGACGTGAGCGAGGATCTTGTGGGCGGCGCGGCCTACGACGCACACGGCAAACCGCTGTCGGACGAGACCATGGCCAAGGCGCAGGAGGCGGACGCCGTTCTGCTGGGCGCCGTGGGTGGCCCGAAATACGACGATCTGGATTTCAGCCTGAAACCCGAACGCGGTCTGCTGCGCCTGCGCAAAGAGATGGACCTGTATTCCAACCTGCGCCCGGCCCAGTGTTTTGACGCGCTGGCCGATTTCTCGTCACTGAAAAAGGACGTGGTCGCCGGCCTCGACATCATGATCGTGCGCGAGCTGACTTCGGGTGTCTATTTCGGAGAGCCGCGCGGCATCTTCGAGGAAGGTAACGAGCGTGTGGGCATCAACACCCAGCGCTATACTGAATCCGAGATCGAACGCGCCGCGCGCTCGGCCTTTGAACTCGCCATGCGTCGGAACAAAAAGGTCTGCTCGATGGAGAAGGCCAACGTCATGGAATCCGGCATCCTATGGCGCGAGGTCGTTGACCGAGTGGCCAAGGAATACCCCGAGGTCGAACTGACCCACATGTACGCTGACAACGGCGCGATGCAGCTGGTTCGCGCGCCCAAGCAGTTCGACGTGATCGTCACCGATAACCTGTTCGGCGATATCCTGTCGGACTGTGCCGCAATGCTTACCGGCTCGCTGGGTATGCTGCCGTCGGCATCCCTGGGTGCTCCGATGGCCAATGGCCGCCCCAAGGCGATGTACGAACCCGTACACGGCTCGGCACCGGACATCGCGGGTCAGGGCAAGGCCAACCCGATCGCCTGTATCCTCAGCTTCGCCATGGCTCTGCGCTACAGCTTTGATCAGGGCGCCGAGGCGGACCGTCTGGAAGCAGCCATCGAGAAAGTTCTGGCGGATGGTGTACGCACCGGCGATCTGCTGGCTGACGAAGGCGTTACCCCTGTTTCGACCACCGAAATGGGCGACGCGATTCTGGCAGCACTTGACGAAAGCCTCTGAACGAACTGACCGGCGGCCTTTGCCGCCGGTCCCCTTTCTGGCGCGTTCATTCGTTTGCCGTCAAAAGCTGAACGATATCGCCGCGTACAAACCGTTCTGATCCAGGTTATAGGCAAACGGACCTGTATCGGCATTGGTCGAATAGTCTATCCCGTAGAACTGATATCCGAACCTGACAGACGTCTTTTTCCACGCCTGCCAGTCAAAACCGGCCAGCACCAGATATTGAAGATCGTCGCCGTTGACCCCAAAGCCGCTCAGCTCTGCGCGCGCGGCAAAAGCCCAGTCGTCGTTTAGCTCGGTTGCATAGCGCAGCCCGATCATGGGCTCGACCCATTCCTCTGTCCCACCGAATGTTCTGCCGGGCCCGGGTCCGGTCAGGTCGATTTCCTGCTTCAGACGGTTCATTCGGATGCCTGCCGTGGCATCAACTGCATACCGCCGACCGGATGAGTTCACCCCATGGGCAAATCTGTACGCGCCCTGCAGACTGAGATAGGCCTGCCGCACATCCACATTCACCCCCACATTTGGCACGGGCAGTTCGCCATCCCCGCCAAGCCGGACGTAGTAGAGTTCAGAGATTATACCCCAATCGCCGTTCCAGCCTTCGTATCGCAGGGACAGTGCACCATCGAGCGCATCCAGAATATCGCTCAGGCTCAAATCCAGTTCCGTGGTGACTCCGCTGACCGTTGACGTGCCTTTTGTGGTAAGCGGCAGGAACAGATAGGGCGTGATTGAATGACGCCAGCCTTCGTCTTCAGCGTCTGAACGTGTCAGGGCCTGCGCCTGTGCCGTATTGCCCAAGGTGACAGCAAGAATACCGGCAACGACCGAACTCCAGATGCGGTTTGACACAAATTTCATTGTTCCCCCCTCAAGCCTTGCTTCAAAAGCGGTTGGCAGTTCCCGCATCGGACCGCAAAATCGGAATCCGGCCAAAGGGCCATGAACTGCGCCAAATCAATATATTCTGACATTCATAACATTCTTCGGATGACGTATCCACGATTCACTTACGTCGGGTCAAAACAAACCCGACCGTGTTGTTTTACAGCAAATCAATACGTTCAGTTGCGACCGAAGATGTCCCGCAACAGGTTGTCCACGGCCCTGCCAAACCCACCGCCGCCTTTCTTCTGCTGGCGCGGCTGTGCCGTCTTTACCGGGGGTTCGGGTGCCTGCGCAGGCAACGGGGTTGGCGTCATGCCTTCGGTGATGCGGATCATGGTCTCGCGCCAGATCTCGGCGGGCAGACCACCGCCGGTCACACCGGATAGTGGCGTGTTGTCATCATATCCCATCCAGACACCGGCAACGTAATCGGCGGTAAAACCGATGAACCACGCATCACGTGCCGCCTGCGTTGTGCCGGTCTTACCCGCCACCTGCCAGCCGGGCAACGCCGCACGGCTGCCTGTCCCCTGCGACACGACACGCTCCATCATCCAGGTCAGCTGCCTTGCGGCGTCCTCGCGAATGACACGCTCACCAATGCCCGAGGTTGTCACCATAACCGGGTCCACGTCCCCCAACAGCTTGAGTTCGGTCAACCCATAGGGTTCCACCGACGACCCGCCGTTGAGAATACCCGCATAGGCGCCTGTCATTTCGATCAGCGTGCTTTCGGACGCGCCCAGCGCCAGGGCCGGACCGGCCGCCAGATCGCTGTCGATGCCAAATTCGCTGGCAACGGTGCGTACATTGTCGAGCCCTGCCTTCTCGGCCACTTTCACTGCCGGTATGTTCAGCGAGTTTTTCAATGCGTCGGCCAGTGTAACGCGGCCATAGTACTTGTTGGTATAGTTCTTGGGGCACCACTGACCCGAACCGGGGATGTTGATGCAGTAAGGCTCATCCACCACCGTATCGAGCGGTGAATATCCAAGCTCCAACGCTGTGGCATATACAAATGGCTTGAAGGCGGACCCGGTCTGCCGCAAAGCCTGCGTTGCCCGGTTGAACGCACCTGACACTCGGGTCTTCCGCCCGCCAACCATGGCACGAACGGCGCCATCCGCGGACATCACCACGATGGCCGCCTGCGCCTTGGAGCCCGGACTGACCTTTTCCTGAAACACGAATTGCAGGGCCTCTTCGGCCGCCTGCTGCATCTGTTGATCCAGAGTTGTCCGGATAACCACATCTTCGGTCGTGTTGCGCGTAAAGAACTCGGGCCCGCTGGCCATGACCCAATCGGCAAAATACCCTCCCGCCCGTGCAGCAGCCGCCTCGGACAATTCGGCAGGATTGCTGCGCGCAGTACTGGCCTGCGCTGTGGACAAATAGCCCTGAGCTTCCATCAAACCGATAACAAGATTCGCCCGGTCCTGAGATCGTTGCAGGTTATTGGTGGGCGCATAACGCGAGGGGGCCACCAAAAGCCCCGCTAGCATCGCCGCCTCCGAAGGGTTCACCTCGGCAGCTGACTTGCCGAAATAACGCTGACTGGCAGCTTCGAATCCACGCGCACCAGCACCAAGGAACGCACGGTTCATATAGATCGTCAGGATCTGATCCTTGTCATACTTGACATCCATCGCCATCGCATAGACCGCTTCCTTGGCCTTGCGCCACAGCGATCCCTGTCGACAGTCGGATTCGTATGCCGCCTCGGATTCCCATTCACTGGGAACGTAGGGAACGCCCAGACACAGCAATTTTGCGGTTTGCTGCGTAATGGTCGAACCGCCATGGCCGGACAGCGGGCCGCGCCCCTCGCTCAGGTTGATGCGGACGGCGCTGGCGACACCGCGGGGGCTTACGCCGAAATGACGGTAGAACCGCTTATCCTCGGTCGCGATCACCGCATTCTTCAGGTGTTTCGAAACAGTATCCGCCGTGATGACACCGCCAAACTGATCACCACGCCAGGCAAAAACGTTCCCTTCCCGATCAAGCAATGTCACCGAGCCGCGCGCGCGACCGTCCAGCAAGGTGTCGGCCTCGGGTAGTGTCGTATAAACCAACCCCACAGCCAGAGCGAGCAACAGCGCCGCTATGGCGCCGATGCGCCATGTCAGCCCCCAGATCAGGCGGAATATCCAACGGAAAATGCGGCGGAAGAATCCTCCGATGCCTCCGCCACCAGATTTACGACGGGTGGTTTTGCGGGCCGCTTTCCGGGTAGTCGCGGACTTTTTGGGCGCCGCCTTCTTTCCCGCAGGTTTGCTGCTGCGTTTGGCAGACGTCTTCTTTCCGCCCGCCGACGGGTATCTTTTCTCCGCGACCAGTCGCGGCTTGCGGCGTTTGGACTCAGCCATGCTCAAACTCTGCCCGTTCTTTGCTTTTGGCGCACCATACCCCGGCACGCCGTACATGTTGAGGTGTGAAATTCCGGTATTTCCCCTCATTTCTTTGCCTCAATTTTAGGCAATACCGCCTATTTGTGCAAAAATTGTGCAAACTAGTGGGATTTTCCCCTGCGTGACTCTCTCCAACCCGTTTCTTTGACGCGCCAGCCGCGCTTTTTTCTGCAGGTGCAAAAGAACCGGCCTGCCCGGAAAGCAGAGGGGAAAGACGTGAAGCTGATTATTGCGACAATCAAACCATTCAAGCTGGAAGAGGTACGCGAAGCGCTGACCGAAGCAGGCGTGCGCGGCATGATGGTGACCGAAATTAAGGGCTTCGGCTCACAGTCGGGCCACACAGAAATTTACCGGGGTGCTGAATACGCCGTGAATTTCGTGCCCAAGATCAAGCTGGAAATCGTCGTGCCCGCCGCGATGACCGACCAGATCGTCGAAACCATCACCAAAACCGCCAAAACCGGCAAGATCGGCGACGGCAAGGTTTTCGTCCTCGATGTCGAGCAGGCCCTGCGCGTGCGGACCGGGGAAACGAACGAAGAGGCGCTGTAAGGCGCCCCCATTCACTATCATTCGAGGACTGACAATGAACCTGAAGAAATCTCTCATCCCTGCTGCCGCGATTATTGCGCTGCCGCAGATGGGTCTTGCACAAGAGGCCGCCGCTGGCGAAGCCGCATTGCACACCCAGTATATCTTTACCACGCTGCTGTTCCTGATGGCGGGTTTCCTCGTCTTCTTCATGGCGGCAGGCTTTGCCATGCTGGAAGGCGGCTTGGTGCGCTCTAAGAACGTCGCCATGCAGATGATCAAGAACGTAGCGCTGTTTTCCATTGCCGCAATCATGTACTGGCTGGTTGGCTTCAACACGATGTATCCGGGCGACTTCAATGGTATCTTTGCCATTGGTGGCCCGACCGTGCTTGATGCAGTGGGTGTTGCGCCCGCAGACGCCGCGCTGGATTACGCGTCGATCGGTTCGGACTTCTTCTTCCAGCTGGTCTTTGTGGCGGCAACCGCGTCCATCGTGTCCGGTGCCGTGGCCGAACGTATCAAACTGTGGCCCTTCCTGATCTTCGTCGTCGTCCTGACCGGTATCATGTATCCGATTTCGGGTTCGTGGAAATGGGGCGGCGGCTGGCTGGACGGCATGGGCTTTTCCGACTTCGCCGGTTCGACCGTTGTACACTCGGTCGGTGGCTGGGCTGCTCTGGCAGGCGTCATCGTCCTTGGCCCGCGTATCGGCAAGTACACCAAAGAGGGCAAAGTACACCCAATGCCCGGTTCGAACCTGGCACTGGCAACTCTGGGTACGTTCATCCTGTGGCTGGGCTGGTTCGGCTTCAACGGTGGCTCGCAACTGGCGATGGGCACCGTGGGTGATGTATCGGACGTCTCGCGCATCTTTGCCAACACCAACATGGCCGCAGCTTCGGGTGCCGTCGCAGCCCTGATCCTGACCCAACTTCTGTACAAGAAGCCTGACCTTACCATGGTCCTGAACGGCGCGCTGGCCGGTCTGGTTTCGATCACTGCCGAACCTCTCGCACCAACCCTGTTCGGTGCGCTGTGGATCGGTGCTGTGGGCGGTATCATCGTGGTCTTCGCGGTTCCGATGCTGGACAAGTTCAAGATCGACGACGTTGTTGGTGCGATCCCGGTTCACCTGTTCGCGGGCATCTGGGGCACCATCGCCGTGATCTTCTACGGCGAAGCAAACCTGATCACACAGCTGACCGGCATCATCGCATACGGTGTCTTCACCTTTGTCGGCGCTCTGGTTCTGTGGATCATCCTGAAAGCCACCTTAGGCATCCGTGTTAGCGAAGAGGACGAAATCAACGGCCTCGACATGGCAGAACTGGGTATGGAAGCCTACCCCGAGTTCTCCAAGGGCTAAGTCCTGAGTTAACCACTCGAAGGCCGGGCGTTCGCGCCCGGCTTTTTCTTCTGGGCAGGTTCTTTTGGAAAGGGTCACAAAAAAGCCGCGCTGTGCTGCGCGGCTTTTGTCATTCGCAGATGGCTGGCTCAGACGCCGGCGTCAATAATCGCCTTGGCCAGAATCGGCACAGTCGTCTCATTCAATCCGGCAATGTTCAGGCGGCTGTCGCCGACCATGTAAATGCCGTAATCATTGCGCAGCTTCTCGACCAGTTCGGGCGACGCGCCCAAACGCGAGAACATGCCCCGGTGCTCCGCGATGAAACCGAAACGGTCCGATCCGCTCAGGCGCTGCAGTTCGTCAGCCAGTTGCTGACGCAGCTCCAGCATCGAAAGGCGGACCTCCTCCAGCTCTGCCTCCCAATCTGCCCGCAGTTCGGGATCGTTAAGAATTGTCGTGACAACCCGCGCACCGTGATCGGGGGGGAACGAATAGTTCTGGCGGTTCAGAAACGCCAGATTGCTTTGGTTCAGCCCGGTATCTGCCCCGCCATTGCTGACGACCATCAACAAACCAGTCCGCTCACGGTAAACACCAAAATTCTTGGAGCACGACGCCGCGATGACACAATGCTTGACCGACGATGCAACCAGTCGGGTCGCCTGCGCGTCCTCTTCCAGACCGTCACCAAAGCCCTGATATGCAATATCGATCATGGCAACCAGATCGCGCTCGTTGATCAGGGCCACGACCTCTTGCCATTGCACCAGATTAAGGTTCGCGCCAGTTGGGTTATGACAACAGCCATGCAGCAGGACGACATCTCCGGCTTCGGCGGCTTTCAGATCCTCGATCATACCAGCAAAATCGACACCGCGGGTCTCGCTGTCGAAATACCGATACTGAACCGTTTCAATCCCCAGATAGTTCAGGATCGACAAATGGTTCGGCCAGGTCGGGTTTGACACGAAAACACGGGCCTTCGGATTCGCCATGCGAATAAGCTCAAAGGCCTGACGACATGCCCCTGTGCCACCAGGTGTTGCTACGGCCGCAATGTTTTCGCGCGGCACTGCGTTACCCAGAATCAGCCCAATCATCGCATCGGCAAAGGCCGGATCACCTGCAAGCCCGGTATAGGCCTTGCTTTCCTGTTCCTCCAGAATGCGTTTCTCGGCCGCCTTGACCGCACGCATGACAGGGGTCACCCCTTCGGCATTCTTGTAGACGCCCACACCCAGATCAATCTTTTGATCGCGCGGGTCGTCTCGGTACATCTGCATAAGCGCCAGAATATTGTCGGCTGGCTGCGCCTTCAGGTTTTCGAACATCAGGTTTCTCCGGTTGCGACGGGCAGGGTTGGGAAGGCACCCCATTCAGCCCAGGAGCCGTCGTAAAGTGAATGATCTTTCTTGCCCAAACGCTCAAGTGCAAGGCTGAGGATCGCGGCGGTCACGCCGGAACCACACGAGGTGATCGCAGGTTTGGACAGGTCAACGCCCGCCGCCTCGAACACTGCGCGGCATTCCTCGGGCGATTTCATCGTGCCATCTTTGTTCAGCAATGCACCAAAGGGCACGTTCCGCGAACCCGGAATATGGCCCGAGCGCAGGCCTTCGCGCGGTTCGGCTTCGCTACCAGCGAACCGACCCGCCGAACGGGCGTCGATAATTTCATGATCGGCCAGCTTGGCGGCGGCAGACACCTGCGTGACGTCGCGCACAAGATGGTTCTGAACCCGCACGGTCATGTGGCGGTCGCGAATGACCGGCGGCAGATCTTCGATTTCACGCTCTTCAGCCTGCCATTTGGGCAGCCCACCGTCCAGAACGGCCACATTCTCTTGCCCCATAAGGCGAAACAGCCACCAGACCCGCGCGGCCGACATCAGCCCGGCGCCATCGTACACCACGACCTGATGGCCATCGCCGACGCCCATTGCGCGCAGACGGGACATAAACTTTTCCACTGGCGGTGCCATGTGCGGCAGGTCCGAGCGGTGATCGGAAATCTCGTCGATATCAAAGAAACGTGCGCCGGGGATATGTGCGGCCTCGTACTCGGCCCTGGCGTCGCGCTCTTGCTGCGGCAGATACCACGACCCATCCAGAACCCTCAGGTCCGGGTCCTTGATATGAGCGGCAAGCCATTCAGTGGAAACAAGGGTTTTCGGATCGTCCTGCATCAAAGCCTCCCCTACGCACACATTGGTGTCCCTATACTGCCGGGAAATGTGACGCAAGATACAGGATATTCACAGGCCGCTATTGCCGCGCCCAACACGCTGCCGCGACGTGTAAGAGACGGCAGCAGGTTGCAGGTCCTTGCCGTTCTTTTGCATTCGTTCCAGAAGGTGCCGCAAGCGGCGCCCCTGCGCAATCTGGCGACACGGGGTTGCGGCCATCGAAACCGACGGCAGATTTCCGGCCAGACTCCAAAGCGATCCATCAAGCAGCCCGGCGGTGGACTGATCCGCAATCAGCAGGCTTTCAACCAGCGCGCCATTGACATCGATGATTTCATGCCGGTCGAACAGCAGGTGGACATAGATTACGCCATCTGGGCACTTCGCTGCAGTGATACCGTCAATGGCATCCAGCTTTTTCGCCGCAGCAAGAACTTCTTCGCTGCCAAACATGCGTTGCGCTACTGCGGATCGGATCAGAACCCTGTGCTGCGGCGAAAGATGCAGGTCTGTTCTGGGCACGCCCTCTGACAGTGCACCCTGCCCCAAGCGAACCGGGCGCTGCAGGGGCTGATTGCTGAGCTCCTGAGCTGTTACCCGTCTCAGGCCCACCCAACGAAGCGGCTGATAGCCGTGGTCCAGTGTCCAGACCAGATCGCCCGCCGCAAGTTGTGTTGGGCAAACCGGACCTTTGGACGTGCGAACCGCGCTTCCAGCTGTCAGGCACAATACGGCATCCCCGGGCGTTGCGGGCCCGATCGTCTGATTGCCGAAGATGTCCCATTGATAGCTTTCACCCGGTGAAAGCGCACGATGGTCCAGAAATGGGTCCGACGCTACACCATTGGCTGCACCTTCTGTTGCAGTGATCGCGCCCTGCCTGTCAGAGCTGAAAAACGAGATGACATTGCCCGATGATGTATCGGTCAACGCAACGCCGCTGGCCTCGTTCGCATTGCTGGGTCCGTTTCTCAGACCCAGTGGAATGACATAGACGGTGAATCCGGGATTATCCGGATCAGGTGTGCCGGTCAGGCTGGACAGCGTAACCTCGCCCCCCGGAATACCGGCAGAGGTGTGCAGGGTTCCGTCGTTACGATAGGCACTGACGACAAAATCGGCTGGGTTGTCTCCGGGGCCAAGAATGATTTCGATGGTTTCGCCGTTTGGTGCGCCACCGCCGCCGCGAAAATCGATTTCCGAGATGAATGCCATGTTCCGGTACCCGGCCGCCTTGTCTGAATCTAACGCTAGGGCTCGCTTGCGCTATCACCAGCCACGGAACGCCACATGCTCTCTAAACTAAATCCGAAGGGTATGAATATTGCGTTTCGTTTCCTAACGCAAACCACCCCGGCGCAGGCGTATATGTTGAACGATGCCAACCAGACTGATCGCAATCCAGAAACTCTCGATCAGCATCGAGGCGAGATTGAAGTTCTGTAAAAGTGAATAGACGATCAGGACCGACCCCAGCATGTTGACCACCGGAAAAGCCAGATCTTCGGAATTCACCCAGCGCATCTGAGTGGCGAAATACGCCGCAACCACCATAAGTGCCCCAAATGAACCGACAGCATCCGCCAGCGTCAGGGTGTCAAAAAATGCCGTCATGTTCTGCCTCCGAAAAGCGATGTTCCAATACTGATGGCATCAGACGATCGCCGCGCCCTGCTGCGCATAGTGATGCATGTTGAGAAATGCTGCGCCTGCCCCGCCAGCGCGGTAGCCATGTGGCAGATCGGCGGCAAAACGCAACCCCTGCCCGGCCTGCAGCGTAATCCACTCTCCATCACGCAGCACATCCAGCGTGCCATCCAGTACAAAAACCTCTTCGGTCACGCCGGCTGCATGGGCGGGGGACTCGTGACACTGGTCCGCTGTCAAATCAACGTGAAACGTCTCGGCCCCAAGGGTTGGGTCGAAAGGGAAAACGATCTTTACCTTGATACTGCCGGGAAAGGTCACGGTGCGGAACACACCGGTATCTGCCGGGTCACGCAGTTCGGCGGAACCGATCAGCGCGCTCAGCGGTAATTGGAAACCCTTGGCGATCTTCCACAGCGTGGCGATGGTCGGGCTTGATTCGCCGCGCTCGATCTGGCCCAGCATCGCCTTGCTGACCCCGGTCATTTCAGCCACTTTCGACAGGCTCAGACCCGCTGCGGCGCGCACATCGCGTAGTCTGAGGGTAATATCGTCCGAATCCATGCTCATGCCCTGCAATATCGCTTGTACGTTATAACGCACATAGGGTAGCGTGCGCTATAACATACGCAACCCCTATCGCAGGGCGGGCAAAAGGGAAACAGCATCATGCCAATGTACCGATCCAGAACTTCCACACACGGCCGCAACATGGCCGGTGCCCGCGGGCTGTGGCGCGCCACCGGCATGACCGAGAGCGATTTTGGCAAGCCGATCATCGCAATCGTCAACTCGTTCACGCAGTTCGTTCCGGGCCACGTACACCTGAAGGATCTGGGCCAGATGGTCGCCCGCGAGGTCGAGGCCGCAGGCGGTGTCGCCAAAGAATTCAACACCATTGCGGTGGATGACGGTATCGCCATGGGTCATGATGGTATGCTGTATTCACTGCCTTCGCGCGAGGTGATTGCGGATTCCGTCGAATACATGGTCAACGCCCATTGCGCGGATGCCATGGTCTGTATCTCGAACTGTGACAAGATCACACCCGGAATGCTGATGGCGGCGATGCGCCTGAACATCCCTGCCATCTTTGTCTCAGGCGGGCCGATGGAGGCAGGCAAGATCGACATCGCCGATCTGGACGTCAAGAAGATCGACCTTGTCGATGCGATGGTCGCTGCCGCCGATGATCATTACACTGATGAGCAGGTTAAGCATATCGAGGAAAACGCCTGCCCGACTTGCGGGTCGTGCTCGGGCATGTTTACCGCCAACTCGATGAACTGTCTGGCCGAGGCACTGGGTCTGGCACTGCCGGGCAATGGCTCGACGCTGGCCACTCATGCCGACCGCAAGGACCTGTTCCTTGAAGCTGGACGCCGCATCGTCGAGATCACCAAACGCCACTATGAGCTGGACGAAAAAGGCTTCCTGCCGCGCGAGATCGCAACCTTCGAAGCGTTTGAAAACGCCATGAGCCTTGATATCGCCATGGGTGGCTCGACCAACACCGTGCTGCACCTGCTGGCCATCGCGCATGAAGGCGAGGTTCATTTCAACATGAGCGATATGGATCACCTGAGCCGCAAGGTGCCGTGTCTGTGCAAGGTCGCGCCAAATACTGAGAATGTCCACATGGAAGACGTCCACCGCGCGGGCGGCATCTTCTCGATTCTGGGCGAACTGAGCCGGGCGGGGCTGCTGCACGAAGATTGCAGCACGGTGCATTCGGCGACGATGGCTGAGGCGATTGCAAACTGGGATATCAAGATCGCCAACAACCCCAAGGCGCAGGAACTTTTCAAAGCCGCACCGGGCGGCGTTCGCACCACGCAGGCGTTCAGCCAGTCAAACCGATACAAGGAACTGGACACCGACCGCGAAAACGGCGTTATCCGGAACAAAGAGCACGCGTTCAGTCAGGATGGCGGACTGGCAGTGCTGTTCGGTAACATAGCCCGCGAAGGGTGCATCGTGAAAACCGCAGGCGTCGACCCGAACAGCCTGACCTTCACCGGCACCGCCTATGTCTGCGAAAGTCAGGATCAGGCGGTCAACGACATCCTGACCGGCAAGGTCGAGGCAGGTGATGTGGTCGTAATCCGCTACGAAGGTCCCCGCGGCGGGCCGGGCATGCAGGAAATGCTGTATCCGACCTCCTATCTGAAATCCAAAGGCCTGGGCAAAGCCTGCGCCCTGCTGACAGACGGACGGTTTTCGGGCGGCACCTCCGGGCTCTCGATCGGCCATGTCTCACCTGAGGCGGCCGAGGGCGGTGAGATCGGTTTGGTGCAACAGGGTGACAAGATCGAGATCGATATCCCCAACCGCACCATCCATCTGGCTGTGTCGGACGAGGAACTGGCGGCGCGGCGCGAAGAACAGGACGAAAAGGGATGGGTGCCCGCAGAGCCACGCAAACGCAAGGTGTCTACTGCGCTCAAGGCCTATGCCAAGCTGACAACCAGTGCGGCGAAAGGGGCCGTTCGACAGGTCTGATCAAGCCTGGGCCCGGCACCGCGCATTCTGCGGTGCCGGGCCCAATCGGAAGAGATGTCTCGTCACAGGCATTGGTGACGGATGCGGAACTTACCGCTTCAGTCACCCAATTTTGCGTGAATTTCGTCCAAGTCGATCTCACCTGTCGGCATCTTGTTGGCCGGGTTTTCAAAATCGTATTTGAACAGCTCGAAATCGCTTTTGTAGATTTCATAGACTAGATGCATCGACAGATCGTCAAAGTAATCCTCTACCGGATGCGCACGCTTCGGGCCGTGCCCCTCGGACTCGTTGAACCGCGGAATTTCAGACAGATTTATCAAGTTGGGTGTTTCAATATGGTTCAGGACGCCCTGCATTCCGTCATTGAACTTTTCGGTCCAGAAAATTTGGTCATACCGACCGCCATTGACGATAAAGGTTGATACATGCCCCGACATGGCCGACCAGTGAATGTCCGGGTCCATCGGGCGACGCCAGCGGATCGTGTCACGGGCAAACAGCAGAAAGCGCCGGAAACTCTTGATCTGGTCAAAATCACCCTGCCCGTCATCGCCGCCGACCTCGATCCCGTAGTTGTAGACCAGCGACGGTACAAGATTTCCGCGATAGCGACGGCCGTTGCGCTGGATACCGCAAATCTTGTCAAAGAATGAGCTTAGGATACGCGTATACGGGTTGCGAACACAGGTGAACGCATAAGAACGATGCGCACGGACATTGTTGGAAATCGGCCCCTGGCTCTGATCGAAGGCCCATTTATGCATGCCGTCTTTGGCATCGTGAATATCGCCGTCAAAGAACTGCCCGTGATCCGAAAAATACATGATCTGGCCGATGGTTGAACATGCGCATTTCGGCACGACGCGGTAAACCACGCTTTCGCTTTCCGTCATCCACGTGCCTGGAAATCCCATATGCCACCCCTCCTTCGCCCACCGAGTCTCAAACTGATCGGCCAGCTTTTGGGTTCAAAGAACCAAAAATATTCTGTTTATTCAATCGCTCATCCTCAGTATCAGGGGTGAAACCAGGCGGAAACCGGAAAAATCGTACCTATAATGGCAAGAATTGCGTATATTTTGCTGTGCCACAAAGGTCCTGATGCAATCATCGCACAGGCCGAACAGTTGACAGCAGCTGGCGACTGCATGGCGATCCATTTCGATGCCCGTGCCAGCGCGGTTGATTACAACCGCATTCGCAATGCGCTGAAAGACAACCCAAATGTCACATTCGCACGCAAACGCATCAAATGCGGCTGGGGGGCGTGGTCACTGGTTCAGGCCACGTTACACGCAATAGAAGCCGCGGTTGAGGCGTTCCCGCGCGCCACCCATTTCTACATGCTGTCTGGCGACTGCATGGCGATCAAGACGGCGGAATATACCCATCGCTTTCTGGATGAAAACGACGCTGATTTCATCGAAAGTCACGACTTTTTCGAAAGCGACTGGATCAAGACCGGAATGAAGGAAGACCGGCTGATCTATCGCCACTATTTCAACGAAAGAACGCAAGCCCGGCGATTTTACACATCTTACGAACTGCAAAAGAAATTCGGGCTGACCCGCGAAGTTCCGCATGACATGCAGATCATGATCGGTAGCCAATGGTGGTGCCTGCGCCGTCGGACCATCGAAATGATACTTGAGTTTCTGCGCAAGCGTCGGGACGTAAAGAGGTTCTTTTCGACGACGTGGATTCCGGACGAGACGTTCTTTCAAACGCTCGTGCGCCACTTCGTTCCCAAGGAAGAGATCGAGAACCGGACGCCCACATTCCTGATCTTCTCGGACTATGGCATGCCAGTCACATTCTGCAATGATCACTATGACATGCTTTTGGCCCAAGACTATCTGTTCGCCCGTAAAATCAGCCCGGAAGCGACAGAACTGAAAGAGCGTCTGGGAAATCTTTACGCCAGCAGTGGCGTGGAATTCCGCATCTCTAACGAGGGCCGGAACCTGTACAGCTTTCTGGCAGGTCGCGGCAGGGTCGGACGCCGGTTCGGACGCCGGTTCTGGGAGGTGGGCAGCACCACAGGACCCGAACGCCAGCTGTTTCTGGTTGTTTGCAAAAAGTGGCACGTCGCAAAGCGGCTTGTGCAACGGATCAGCGATGAAACGGATATCAAAAGCGTCCAGTATCTGTTCAACGAAGAGGACACATGGCTTCCTGATCTTGGGGGCATTCAGACCACGCTACAGAAACGCAACCGGCATCGCCGCGCCGTTGTTGGAATGTTGTTCGAACAATTCGATACCGACAGGCTGATCATATGTGTCGATCCCGCAAATCTGGATCTGATCCAGGATTTTTGTGCCGATCAGGCAAAGACGCATGTCATGGAAATCAGATGCCAGTATTCCGACGACTATCTGATTGGGCATGCCCATCGTGTCGGGTTGGCGGCACCCCACACTCCGGAAGCAACCATGAAACACTTGCTGCCGACAATCCGCAATGACCTTGCTTACGAATCTGATTGTATCCGCGATGCGGGTATCGACCAGCTCTGGCGGATTGCCGAGACGTCTTCCATGGATGAGAACGCACATAATATTGCTGAGTTTCTGTCCCTCTCGGAAGATCAGAGCAGAAAGATCATGCAGTTGGATTATCTGTTCACCGACTGAACGCAAACCGTCCAGCCCGATGTCAAACCGTGGTTCAGGACTGTACTGCCATCCGGACACGAACCTGAATTCCTGGAACCACGAAACACCAGGGCAGAACCTTCTGCGACACTATCAGTTGAAGTTGGGATTTTCGTGGGGTGGCACGCCGAACTCTTACCCCCCTGAGGAATACTAACGTGATAAAATAAAGACGTGCCACCCTCACTGTCAGTCTGTCATTATGGCGAAAATGTGTCCAAGCTTTTCTTTGAAATTGACTGTCGCCACCGCGGAAACCAGTTGATTGAACGGAATGCAATCAACCTGTGATAGCGGCGCGTTTTGGCCTAATCAGACTGGCAAGTGTGTCTGACTTCTGTGCCGAATTTGCCGTTCGGTGCCGGTTTTGAGAGTGCCAAGTACGATGTCACAGAATTCAACTACATGCCGGAGAACAAGGTCGTTTTTCGGGAAAACACCCCAATCAGTCTCTAACCTTATCAAGGCCAGCCCTCATCGCTCGCGGAGATGCGCCAAACTCAGCGCGAAATGCACGTGTCATTGCACTCGGGTTACCATAGCCTGATCGTAAGGCGATCTCGCCAACCGAAAGGTCCGTTTCAACAACAAGCTTTCGCGCCAGATTCAGGCGCAGGCGGCGATAGACCTGGGCCGGGTTCGCACCAAGTTCGGCTTGCATGCGCGTTTCAAGTACCTTCAGCGATCTGCCAGTCCGCCGTGCGATTTCAGGAATTGAGATGGGATCCTCTACATGTTCCTGCATCAGTGCCAGTGCCTTGTTGACCGAAATACTGGTCGATCCGGCCCCCCCAAAGTGAGAGCGAGCCGACTCGCGCGTCATGAACAGTTGCGCGACCTCCAACGCCAGCGCCTGTCCCTGATCCCGCCCGATCAGGTGCATGATCAGGTCAAAAGCCGCCATTGCTCCTGAACATGTGATGCGGTTTTCATCAATGACATAGCGCTCCCTGCTGCTTTCAACCTCGGGGAACCGCTCGGAAAAGGCCGTTAGTTCCTCCCAATGGATTGTGGCCCGATACCCGTCGAGCAATCCAGCTTCGGCCAACAGCCAGCTTCCGGTATCCATGCCGCACAGAACCTGAAATCGAGCGTCCGCAGAACGCAGGCTGGCTTGGGTTCGCCATCCCCCATGCGCCTGAAACCCGTAGGACGGCATGACCACCAGCATATCCCCGGCTGCGTCGGACAAAGTAGCATGTGGAGCAACCTGCAGACCGGATGAAGACGTAACCGGCCCCGGCCCCAGCGACAGAAAACGCCATTCAAACAAAAGGCGACCCGATAGCGTATTCGCCGCCCGCAAGGGTTCAACTGTGTTCGCAAGGCAGTGGTTCGAAAATCCGTCAAACAGAAGAACACCAAAGTTCTGCGCTGCGGTGGCAGGTTTTTTCCAATCTGGCATGAAAGATGTCTATTCCTGCATGATACGTCAGGCAAGTCCCTTCAAGCTGACTCCAAATCCAAATCTGGAGATCAGCAATGCAGTATGGCCTGTCCGAAGAGCAGGAGATGATTGTCTCAACCGTCCGCAGCTTTGTGGAGAACGAGATTTATCCCCATGAAGACCTCGTGGAACGGAGCGGAGAAGTTCCGAAAGAGATTGCCGACGACATCAAACGCAAGACGTTGGAGTTGGGATTCTACGCCTGCAACTTCCCCGAAAGCGTTGGGGGCGCCGGGCTGAATCATCTGGAATTCGCTCTGGTCGAACGTGAACTTGGGCGCGGCTCGATGGCATTGAACCATTTCTTTGGCCGACCGCAGAACATCCTGATGGCCTGTGAAGGCGATCAGATCGAAAAATACCTGATGCCCGCAGTGCGGGGCGAGAAGATGGACGCCCTTGCAATGACCGAGCCGGGCGCGGGTTCGGATGTGCGTGGAATGAAATGTTCAGCGGTGCGCGATGGCGGTGACTGGGTCGTAAACGGCACCAAACATTTCATCTCGGGCGCCGAACATGCCGACTTCATCATCGTGTTTATTGCAACAGGTGAAGATCAGACGCCTAAGGGTCCAAAGAAACGAATTACAGCATTTCTGGTGGATCGCGGTACACCCGGCTTCACAATTCGGGATGGCTACAAATCCGTCAGCCATCGCGGCTACAAGAACATGGTGCTTGAATTCGACGATTGCAGGCTTCCCGATGCTCAGGTGTTGGGTGAGGTCGATGGCGGCTTCGATGTCATGAACACGTGGCTTTACGCGACCCGGATCACGGTCGCGGCAATGAGTGTTGGACGTGCACGTCGGGCCTTTGACTTTGCACTGGATTATGCGGCGACACGCGAGCAATTCGGCCAGAAAATCGGCAAATTCCAGGGCGTGAGCTTTCAGATTGCCGACATGATCACAGAAATCGATGCAGCAGACCTGTTGACGCTTGCGGCAGCGGACCGCTTGGACAAGGGCTTGCCAGCGAACCGGGAAATCGCCTCTGCCAAGCTCTATGCATCGGAAATGCTGGCCCGGGTGACCGACGCTGCGATTCAGGTACATGGTGGAATGGGCCTGATGGACGATTATCCGCTTGAACGCTTCTGGCGCGACGCGCGGGTTGAACGGATCTGGGACGGAACCAGCGAAATTCAACGCCACATTATCAGCCGCGACTTATTGCGGGCGCTGGGTGCATGATAGAAGTAGAAAAATCACGCTGGCGCTCGATGTCTCGCCTAACCAGAGTTCTGGCACCTGCGACACTTGCTGTTATTGGCGGCGGTGCATGGTGCAAGGAAGTCATCCGACAGGCGCGCAAAATCGGGTTTGAGGGTGAGATTTGGCCTGTGCACCCAAGGTCTGGTGAGATTCTGGGTGAGCAGGCCTTTGCAACTATCGAAGACCTGCCCGGTGCGCCGGACGTGGCCTTCGTTGGCATCAACCGACAAGCTTCAATCGAAGCTGTTGCGGCCCTGTCCCTCAAGGGAGCAGGCGGCGCTGTCTGTTTTGCCTCGGGTTTCACCGAGGCTATTGCCGAAGATGCAGGGGCGGCTGATTTGCAAACCCGGTTGGTCGCTGCTGCTGGCGATATGCCCATCCTTGGCCCGAACTGTTACGGCTTCGTAAATGCGCTAGAGCGGGTGGCAATCTGGCCGGACCAGCACGGGATGAAGCCGGTAAATCAGGGTGTGGCGATCCTGACGCAGAGCTCCAACATTGCCATCAACATGACAATGCAAAGTCGTGCCTTGCCTTTGGCGTTTATGTTGACCTGCGGCAATCAAGCCCAGACACATCAGGCCGACATTGCTTCGGCATTGCTGGAGGACGACCGTATCACTGCGATCGGCGTTCACATCGAAGGCTTTGGTGACCTGAGAAAATGGGAGGCTTTAGCTGAACGCGCCCGGGCCAAGGGTGTTCCTATCGTCGCGCTCAAGGTGGGACGGTCGGCCCATGCGCAGGCCGCAACGATTTCACACACCGCTTCGCTTGCCGGAAGTGATGCGGGCGCGCAGGCGTTTCTGGATCGGTTGGGGATTGCGCGGCTCTCGGACATCCCGAGTTTTCTTGAGACGCTCAAGCTTCTGCACGTAACAGGGCGGCTGGAAAGCAATGCCATTGCCTCAATCAGCTGTTCCGGGGGTGAGGCCAGCCTGATCGCCGACATGGCCGAAGGCCGAAATCTTGTATTTCCACCGCTGACGAAAACCCGGCGTGAAGCATTGGGTCAGGCGCTTGGCCCAATGGTGGCGTTGGCCAATCCGCTGGACTATCACACGTATATTTGGCGGGATACTCAGGCAATGACCCGAGCCTGGTCTGCCATGGCGGGACCGGATGTGGCTCTAACCATGACGATTGTGGACTATCCGCATACAGATGTAACGGATTGGAAGTGCGCTACCGAGGCAGCGTTGAACTGCGCCCGCGAAACCGGCAGACCCTTTGCCGTTGCTGCCGGTCTGCCGGAACTGATGCCCGAGGATGTGGCGCATCAATTAATGAGCGGGGGCGTAGTTCCATTCGCGGGATTGCACGAGGCGCTTTCGGCTGCTGAAGCCGCATCTCGCGCGCAACCCGAAGCCGCAGAACCTGTGTTGTTGCCAACCAGTGGTGCAGCAGATCTGGTTCTGACCGAAGCAGAGGCCAAGGACGCCTTGGCCGAATTTGGTGTAAACACTCCTCGGCGTGTTTTGGCGACGGCAGGAGAAGTTGACCATGCCGTCTGTCAGATGCGACCGCCTTTTGCCGTCAAAGGGGTTGGGCTGGCCCATAAGACCGAACACGGTGCGGTAAGGCTTGGCGTCAATACCGAAGATCTGACTTCCGTAACCGAAGAAATCGGAACCAGCGAGGTCCTTATCGAAGAAATGGTGACCGGTGGCGTGGCAGAATTGCTGATCGGTGTCACACGCGACCCTGCGCATGGCTACGTCCTTACACTTGGCGCCGGCGGGGTGTTGACCGAGATTCTGCGCGATTCCGTTTCAGTTCTGATCCCTTCGAGCCGGGATGCCGTAAAAGCAGCACTTGGAAAGCTGGCCTGTGCGCCCCTTTTGCGAGGGTATCGCGGAAATCCCGCTGCGAACATGGACGCGGTTCTGGATGCTGTCGAAGCCGTTCAAAGATACGTGGTTGCCAATGCGGCAACTGTCAGTGAAGTTGAAATCAACCCGCTCATTTGCACCGCCGAAACTGCGGTGGCAGTAGATGCCCTGATCCGAAAGGCCAGTTCATGAACCCGGTAAAAACGAGGCGCGATGGCGCCATTCTGGAAGTCACTCTGGATCGTCCTAAGGCAAACGCGATTGATCTGGCGACCAGCCGCGTGATGGGTGAGGTCTTTCGCGATTTCCGCGATGATCCCGATCTGAGGGTTGCGATCTTGACTGCTGGCGGAGAAAAGTTCTTTTGCCCGGGGTGGGATCTGAAGGCGGCGGCAGATGGCGATGCGGTGGACGGTGACTATGGCGTTGGCGGATTCGGAGGACTGCAGGAATTACGGGACATGAACAAACCCGTTATCGCGGCGGTGAACGGAATTGCATGTGGTGGTGGTCTGGAGCTTGCCCTCAGCGCGGACATGATCTTGGCGGCAGACCATGCGACCTTTGCCCTGCCCGAGATCCGGTCAGGTACTGTCGCAGATGCGGCCAGTGTGAAGCTGCCAAAACGCATCCCGTATCACATCGCCATGGAATTGCTGTTGACCGGGCGCTGGTTTGACGCCGAAGAGGCGCACAGATGGGGTCTGATAAACGAAATTGTTCCTGCCGATCAGCTTCTCGACCGGGCCTGGGAACTGGCCCGCCTTTTGGCGAGTGGTCCGCCACTTGTTTACGCTGCGATCAAGGAGGTCGTGCGCGAGGCCGAAGACTCCAAGTTCCAGGATGTCATGAACAAGATCACCAAACGCCAGTTGCGTACCGTGGACGTTCTTTATGGCTCCGACGATAACAAGGAAGGTGCACTGGCCTTTGCCGAAAAGCGCGATCCCGTGTGGAAAGGGCGATAACGCCTCTCAGGCCTTGTCGAACAATGCGATGAACGCCGTGTCGTCTTTGTTGGGACCGGCCGCGAGGTCGCCATAGATACGGACTTCGGGCAAGGTCAGGTTATCAATCTGGCCTTGCTCCATTTTACTCAGGGCGTCGGCAAATCCCATTGTCTCAAAGTGTTTTGCATTGATCGACAGGGCAAATTGCGCACCGGGTCGGGCAATACGCAGCAGCGCCGGCAGGGCCTCGGGCCCGAGGTGGCCGTGAGTGAAGGTACCAGAAGAGACGATGCCGGAATAGCTGTCGCGCGGAACCGGAATACCCTGGTTTAGATCAGCCTCGATCGCATCGCGGTAAATGTCCTTGCGCATCGCCTGATCCAGCATTTCGGCGCTGATATCCGTGGCATCGATAGGCCCCACGCCCAACCCGGCCAGAATGGCACCGCAAAGGCCTGTGCCCGCACCAACATCCAGCACCGGCCCCTGCCCCCCCGCACCAACGAAAGCGCGGGCAGTGTGGATATGCAGCTGATAATCTTCGAGCGCCGCAAAACTATCATCATAGTCTCCAGCCCATTCTGCATAGAGCAGTTTGTGATCTTCGGGGGTTTCCAGTGCGTAAGCGGCGTGCAGGTTCGGTTTTTTATCGGTCATGACTTAATGAAAGGCGCAACAGGAGATTCGAATCAAGTGCGTCCATCCGGCGCTTGCATCCTTTTTGCAGCCGGATCATCTAGGTGGCATGACTGGTACGTTACTTTCTTTCGGACACGGATACTCGGCCCGGGCGCTGTCCCGGCAGCTGAAGCCCCTGGGCTGGCAAATTATCGGCACGACGCGCAATCCAGAGCAGGACGGCGAAATCCGTGGCTCGGGCGCACAACCGGTTGTCTGGCCCGGTGAATCGCCTTCTTTCGATGGTGTTACCCATTTGCTCATCTCGACAGCGCCGGATGCAGATGGCGACCCCGTTCTCAGTGAATTGGGCGATGAGATTGCAGACCGCGCAGCCCAGTTTTCATGGGTTGGATACCTGTCCACAACCGCCGTCTACGGGGACCACAAGGGGGGATGGGTGGATGAGGGCACCGCACCCGCGCCTACGGCAAAACGTGGCCGGTGGCGTGTCAGCGCCGAAGAGCAATGGGCGGCGATACCCGGCCTTCCCCTGCACATCTTTCGGCTGGCCGGGATATACGGGCCGGGCCGTGGCCCATTTTCCAAGCTCAAACGCGGCGGTTTGCGGCGGATCATCAAGCCGGGGCAGGTGTTTTCGCGCATCCACGTTGAGGACATTGCACAGGTCCTTATGGCTTCGATGGCGCAGCCAAATCCGGGAGCGATCTACAATGTCTGCGATGATGAACCGGTGCCGCCGCAGGACGTGATCGGTTATGCGGCGGAACTGCAGGGCCTGCCCCTTCCTCCCGCTGTACCGTTCGACGAAGCCGAGATGACGCCGATGGCGCGCAGTTTTTACGAGGAAAACAAGCGGGTTCGGAATGACCGGATCAAGAATGAGTTGGGGGTAAAGCTGATCTATCCAAATTACCGGGTTGGGTTAGAGGCGCTGTTAAAAGCCCAAGGTGCTGACCCGCAAAATTCGTAGGCGTCGGAATGGGTTGGGCGCATCTGGTTTATGTTATTTGGAACTTTCGCACGTTGGGGCGACTGCATGCCCGCCTTCAGCAACAGTTTCCGGGAACCGCCGAGCAAATCTGGAAATCCCTGTCTGCATTGCAAAGGTTCGACATCGTGTTAGGCCCAGCAGTTTTTGGGATGAGGGCGGCACTATTGAATCTGGCAGTCGCTCATCCGGAACGCCTACCGGTTTACATACTTGGTAACGATGAAATAGCCAGGTTGGTTCGTGCTCTGAATCAGAGCCGTTTTTCGGGGCTTTATCGCTGGCTTGATAAAGCGACCGGCTTCTCGTACTAAAAATTTCCGGCCTTGCACCCGCTATTTTTAGGCCCGCTTCTCTCCGATCGTTGCGATGCCCAGAACGTCCAGAACCTTGGCTTCTATCTGCTCTGCATTCATTCCGGCAACGGCGTACATATCCGCCGGATTGGCCTGATCGATAAAGATATCCGGCAGGACCATCGAACGATATTTCAGTCCGGTGTCAAAGACGCCTTCCTCGGCCAGAAGTTGGGCAACATGGCTGCCAAAGCCGCCAATCGCACCTTCTTCGATGGTGATCAGAACGTCGTGGTTTGACGCAAGATCCAGGATCAGATCCCGGTCCAGCGGCTTGGCAAAGCGTGCGTCGGCAATAGTGGGGGTGATACCTTTGGCAGAAAGGGATTCGGCGGCCTTCTGAACTTCGGCCAGACGTGTGCCGAAGGACAGCAGTGCAACGCGTGAACCTTCCTGTATCATCCGTCCCTTGCCGACCTCCAGCACCTCGCCGCGCTCTGGCAGATCGACGCCCACGCCCTCACCGCGCGGATAGCGGAAGGCGATGGGTCCATCGTCATGGGCCGCCGCCGTGGCGATCATGTGCACCAGTTCGGCCTCATCCGCAGCGGCCATGACGACCATACCGGGCAAGTTCGACAGATAGGCAACGTCAAATGAACCGGCGTGGGTTGCGCCATCCGCGCCCACCAGACCTGCGCGGTCTATGGCAAAACGCACCGGCAGACGCTGGATTGCCACGTCATGCACGACCTGATCGTATCCGCGTTGCAGAAACGTCGAATACATGGCGCAGAACGGTTTCATGCCCCCGGCGGCCAGCGCGGCCGAAAAGGTCACCCCGTGCTGCTCCGCGATTGCCACATCGAAACAGCGCGACGGGTACCGTTCGGCAAACAAGTTCAGACCCGTTCCATCGGGCATGGCGGCGGTGACGGCGACGATCTTGTCGTCCCGTGCAGCTTCCTCAACCAGAGTTTTGCCAAAGACAGACGTATAAGAAGGTGCGTTCGAGGGCGCCTTTTTCTGTTCGCCTGTTACCACATCGAATTTTGCGGTTGCGTGTCCTTTGTCGCGCGCCTGTTCGGCGGGGGCATAGCCTTTGCCTTTTTTGGTCAGAACATGGATCAGGATGGGGCCATTCGCACGCGCTTTGACCGTGCGCAGCACCGGCAGCAACTGATCCATGTCGTGCCCGTCGATAGGACCGAGATAGGAAAACCCAAGCTCTTCGAACAGCGTTCCGCCCATGGCCATGCCTTTGAGCATCTCCTTGGCTCGCTTCGCCCCCTCGCGGAACGGTTCGGGCAACAGCGAAACGGCACCCTTGGCGGCGGCCTTCAGGTCCTGAAACGGCTCTTCCGCATAAAGCCGGGAAAGATAGTTCGACAATGCCCCCACGGGGGGTGCGATGCTCATTTCGTTGTCATTCAGGATGACGATCAGGCGTTTGTTCAGGTGGCCTGCATTGTTCATTGCCTCGAAGGCCATGCCTGCCGACATGGAGCCATCTCCGATCACGGCGATCGCATCGCCCAGACCTTCGGGGATATTGCCGCCCAGATCACGGGCTACGGCAAAGCCCAGCGCGGCGCTGATCGAGGTTGAGCTATGCGCTGCGCCGAACGGGTCATAGGGGCTTTCGCTGCGCTTGGTAAAGCCGCTCAGCCCGTCCTTTTGTCGCAGAGTGCGAATGCGCTCGCGCCGTTCGGTAAGGATTTTGTGCGGATAGCACTGGTGGCCTACGTCCCAGATGACCTTGTCCCGCGGCGTGTCAAAGACCGCGTGCAAGGCGACCGTCAGTTCAACAACGCCCAGACCCGCGCCCAAATGCCCGCCTGTCACGGAAACGGCCGAGATCGTCTCGGACCGCAGCTCCTGCGCAAGCTGGGTCAGTTGTGCATCCGAGAACTGCTTCAGGTCCGCCGGGCGGTTCACGAGATCCAGCAACGGTGTATTCGGGCGGTCAGACGTCATGTTTTGGCGCATCCCTTGCGGCTTAGCTGTCCCGGGCAATAACGAAGCGTGCGGCATCCTTCAAGGTTTCAGCCCTTGAACCGTAGCCATCCAACGCCGCACAGGCGGCTTCCACCAATTCCGCGGCACGCGATCTGGCCGCATCCAGCCCCAGAAGCGAGACGAACGTCGCTTTGCCCGCCTGCGCATCCTTTTGCAGACGCTTTCCGGCCTTTTCGGCATCACCTTCGACATCCAAAATGTCATCAGCAATCTGAAAAGCAAGGCCAAGCGCCCGGGCATATTGGCGCAACGGGGTACCGTCTGCCTGGGCCAAGCGGGCACCTGCGCAGGCCGACCATTCGATCAGGGCACCGGTTTTGCCTGCCTGTAGCCTGGTTATCTGTTCCAGCGTCAGCGGTTCAGACGCGGTTTCGGCGGCGATATCAAGCGCCTGTCCCAGCACCATGCCCTGGGCGCCGCTGGCTTTCGCCAATGTTAGGGCCAATTCCGCGCGAACTTCGGCAGTTCCCGCCTCGGGTCGGGTGCACAGTTCAAAGGCCAGAGTTTGCAGTGCATCACCGGCAAGTACCGCGGTGCCGTCATTCCATTTAACATGCACGGTCGGCCTGCCCCGTCTCAGATCATCGTCATCCATGCAGGGCAGATCGTCATGTACCAGAGAATAGGCATGCAACGCTTCGATTGCGGTGGCGGGCCAGATTGCCTGCGCTTCGTCAATATTGTGCAGACGCGCGCTTTCCAGCACAAGAAACCCGCGCAGTCGCTTGCCGCCCCGGGTGGCATAGGCCATCGCCTGCGTGATCTCCAGATCGTCAAGCGAACCCAGAACCAGATCGAACTGCTTCTGAATGCGTTCGGCATCCCCCACCAATTGTTCGCGAAACATCAGAGCCCTTCGACAGGTGTGGTCCCGGTTGGCTGACCACCAGCATCCAGCGTGATGGCAGCCACTTTTTCTTCGGCCCGTTTCAGCTCGGCCTCGCAACGCGCCTTGAGTTTTGCGCCCCGTTCGTACAGCGCAATCGACTGGTCCAGCGCCACGTCGCCACGTTCCAGCTGTCCGACAACGGTCTCAAGCTCTTTCATCGCCTGTTCAAAAGTCATCTGGTCAACGGGTGTCTCGGTCATTGTGCAGCCTTTATCAGTTCTTCCACATGCGCGCGTGTCGCGTCGGCAAGCGCGTTCAGATCATACCCGCCTTCCAAAGTCGAGACGATACGACCCTGACAAACCTCTTTGGCGATCCCGCACAATTCGGCGGTAACCCATGCAAAATCACCGGTGGACCAGTTCAGATTGGCCAACGGGTCGTCCTGATGCGCGTCAAACCCGGCGGAAATGATAATCAGCTCTGGCTTGAATGCGCGCAGGCGCGGAAATACCTGGCCCTCATAGGCCGCACGCATCTCAGCCCCGCCCGAGCCGGGGGCAAGCGGGATGTTCAGGATCGTGTCGTGTACACCCGTTTCATCCGGGCGACCCGAACCGGGCCACAGCGGCATTTGCTGGCTGGTTACCACCAGCGCGCGCGCCTCGTCCCACAGTAAATCCTGAGTTCCGTTTCCGTGGTGAACGTCGAAATCCACAACAGCAACGCGCGACAACCCGTGGTGGTCCAACGCGTGATTAGCCGCCAGCGCCGCGTTGCCGAACAGGCAAAAACCCATGGCTGTTTCGGATTCGGCGTGATGACCCGGCGGACGAACGGCACAAAAGGCATTTGGCACCTCGCCGCCCAAAACCATGTCGACGGCCCGCACCACCGCCCCGGCTGCGCGATAGGCCGCATCCACCGATCCGGGCGACATGAACGTATCACCGTCAATCTGGGTAAATCCGCTGTCCGGGCGCGCGGCACGAATATCGCGTATGTAACTGTCCGGGTGGACCCGGCGCAGGTCGTCGTCGGCGGCAAGCGGAGCGGTCACGCGCCTGAGTTCCAGCGCTTCGAGCGCATGAAGAATATGTTCCAGACGCGCCACCCTTTCCGGGTGGCCCTGCGGGGTAACGTGGCCGAGGCAATCGGCATGGGTAATCAGGGCGGTTGTCATGGCGCGCAGGCTATCAACGCGAGGACGCGAAGGTAAATAGTCAATCTATTTGCGACAACAATTCCGGTGCCGTTACCAACTGCCGGACACCATGGCTCTGAACCTCTTCGAACGCATTTCCTTTCGCCGCCCAATCTTGAAGAGAGCTATACGAGACTTTCTTGCAATCCGGCCGCACGTTCCACGTCACCTGCATCGGAGAGCAGATTTTCTGGGTAAAGTCCGGACCCGTTGTCGAGCCCCTGTACATCACGGCAGCATCGCCAGCTGACGGCAAGGCCATGGGTTGGTGAAAGCCGTTGGCAATGTTGCCGTCATAGGCAAACACTGCGAAATCAGCCGCTTTATCATCATTGACGACCAAAAATACCTGACTTTCAACACGTAGTGCAGGGTTGGCACAACTGTCGCTAAAGCAGGAGTTCAGTGTAGGCCCGGGGGCCACATCGCATGTGGTAAACACCCAATGCACTTCGATCGTGTCGCCCGGTTTTGCTCCGCCATAGCTTACGGTGCCATCGGGCTGGGTGAGTTCCGCTTCGCTAAGCTTATCCGTTTGATTGCATCTATACCCCACCATCCCGTCGTCAGCCGCCAGCACCGAGAAGCCCGGCCCCTTGTGTTCGGCCAGCGTATGCGAATGAATGTCGCACAGGTTCATCCGTCTGGCATCTGTTGCGACCGGAAAACTGATGGGGTTCGTGCCCGCATCGTTGGAGATGTCCCGAGGGGACTGAGGTCCGTAATTCCGGCATAACTCCTGGGCCATCGCAGACATTGGAAGCATTGCAATAAATAATGTGAGGAAACGCATAATAATCACTCCACTCGATTAAAATCGCGCGCAGTGTATCATGAGCCAGAGTACTACTCACAAAAAGCGTAACGTCAGTCCGGTGCCAGCATGTAGCCCGCGCCGCGAACCGTCTGCAAATAACGTGGCCGCTTGGGGTCTTGTTCTATCTTTCGGCGCAGACGAGTGATCTGAACGTCGACGGCGCGCTCCTGCGCCTGTCCCCGGTCACGCCCAAGGTCCTCGACCAGTTTTGCCCTGCTGATCGGCTCACCAGGCTGTGCAGAAAATATCTTCATGAGCTGGCTTTCCGTCGCCGTCAGGCGCACCGGGTTTTCGCCCTGCCACATCTCGCCGCGTTCGATGTCATATCGAATAGGCCCAAGATGCAGGATCTTGGAAACGCTGTCCTGTGCCGGTGTTTCCGGCATACGCCGCAGGATCGCATTGATCCGCAGCAGCAATTCTTTGGGTTCGAAAGGTTTGGCCAGATAATCGTCCGCTCCGGCCTCAAGCCCGGCAATCCGGTGTTCGGTTTCCCCCCGCGCCGTCAACAGCAGGATCGGCGTGTTGTGCGTTTCACGCAGCGCCCGCGTCAGGCTGACGCCATCCTCTCCGGGCATCATCACATCCAGCACGATCAGGTCAAAATCCAGTCCCGACAAAACCCGGCGCGCATGCGCGGCGTCTCGTGCGGCCGTCACCAGAAAGCCGTTCCGCATCAGAAACTTCCTGAGCAGATCGCGAATCCGTTCGTCATCGTCAACGATCAGCAGGTGGGCGTCCATTTCGCTCATGAAGTTGTTTCCCGCAATTTGGTATAGGCGCGACGCATATCAGCATCCATCATCGCTTCAAGTACTTTACGAAACCCTGCCACGGCTTCGGGACCTGCATCTTTGTAGGCGGCACGCATCCGGGCGCGCTGGGCGTCGGACAGGCGGGTTTCCAGTGCCTTACCGGCCTCAGTCAAAAACAGATGCCGTTCACGTTTATCCACTTTGCCCACACGGCTTTCGACAAGACCATCTTCGATCAAAGTCCTCAGAACCCTGTTCAGAGACTGTTTGGTAACACCAAGGATGGCCAATAGATTGTTGACGGTGGTTCCCGGCGCCCGGTTGATGAAATGGATGGCCCGGTGATGGGCACGACCATAGGCCATCTGGGTCAGGATTCGATCCGGATCCGCCGTAAATCCGCGATAGGCAAAGAACATCGCCTCGATTCCCTGCCGCAATTGCTCGTCTGTCAGAAACAACAGGCTTTCGCCACCAAAGACAGGGGCGGGGCGGGTTTCGGACATATCGGGCCTCTTTTCTTAGCTCTATCCGAGTTTATGTCAGCGTTGTTGACATTCCAATAGTGAACAGGTATCGACTCGCAGTTTTTGCGCAACATTATGTCCACTCCGGACCTATTGGGCGCAACAATCGGAAATTCAGGCCGGTTTTGGAGGTTAGCATGGCGGGCTATGACGATCGTGAAGGTGTCATCTGGATGGATGGCGAACTGGTACCCTGGCGCGACGCGAAGGTGCACATTCTGACCCACGCGATGCACTATGCCTCGTCCGTGTTCGAGGGTGAGCGGGCATACAATGGTAAAATCTTCAAAAGCCGCGAACACTCCGAGCGTCTTATTGCGTCGGCAGAAGCCCTCGATATGCCAATGCCTTACACTGTCGATCAGATTGAGGCCGCAAAAGAAGAGGCGCTGAAGGCCAGCGGATTGCAGGATGCTTATGTCCGCGTGGTTGTCTGGCGTGGTTCGGGCGATGACATGGGTGTCGCATCCGCCCAGAACCCGGTTCGCATGGCCATCGCGGTCTGGCCGTGGGGAGCGTATTACGGCGACGCAAAGATGCAGGGGGCTAAGCTGGACATCGCTGAATGGAAACGCCCCAGCCCCGAGACCATTCCGGTTCATGCAAAGGCGGCGGGTCTGTATATGATCTGCACCATCTCCAAGCACAAGGCCGAGGCCAAGGGCTGCTCGGATGCGTTGTTCATGGATTACCGCGGTTATGTGGCCGAGGCGACGGGCGCCAACGTCTTTTTCGTCAAGGACGGAGAAGTTCATACGCCGCTGCCGGACTGTTTTCTGAACGGCATCACCCGTCAGACCGTGATTCAGATGCTGAAGGATAAAGGGATCACCGTGCATGAGCGCCACATCATGCCCGAAGAGATGTCAGATTTCGAACAATGCTGGCTGACCGGCACTGCAGCCGAAGTCACACCTGTAGGTCAGATTGGTGAATACACCTTCGAAGTTGGTGATCTGACCCGCGAAATCGCCGAGGACTACGAGAAACTCGTCCGGTCCTGAGAATTATACACGACCTTTTTCCGCCCCCGCATTTTGCGGGGGCTTTTTTGTGCCATTCATCCAAATAGTGTTGCAGATCGTTCAGCATAGTGGACGAAAGGCAATACTTGCCTATCTTCTGGCCATGTTGGACCTGCTAAGCGATATCCTCACCCGCCTGTCCCTGAAGGGGACATTCTATTTTCGAACTTCCTTTACGCCGCCCTTCGGAATTCAGGTGCCAAGTTTTGAAAACGTGGCGCGGTTCCACTTTGTGCAACGCGGCGAGCTCAAGGTGTTTTTACCTGAAACGGGAGATATGCTTAGGCTCAAACAAGGGGATTTGATCCTTATTCCACATGGCGCGGCGCATGCGCTGCTGTGTAACGAAGTGCGGCCGATGGATGCCTTACCTCTGGAAAACGTGCTGGAAGCAGCCGGTTACAATGGCGATGGCGTTCTGGTCTATGGCGGGACCGAAGAAGGCCGGGACACTCAGCTGATCTGCGGGCATTTCTCGTTTACGCAAGCGCCGGGCAAACGGGGCGCAGGGCACATGTTGGTTGACCGGTTGCCGCCATACATTCTGATAGAAAACTATGGCGAAGAAGTGGGCACCTGGATCGAAGCCACACTGCGCATGATCGGCTCGGAGGTGGGCGGCGCGCGTATTGGGGGCGACCTGATTGCGCTGAAACTGTCTGAAGTGCTGTTTGCCCAGGCAATACGGGCCTATCTCGAACGTCAAAGCCCGGACAATGCGGCACTGGCCGGGTTTGCCGATCCCCGTATTTCCCGCGCCCTGACGGCGTTTCACCATTCTCCGGCGCAAAGCTGGAGTGTTGAAACCCTTGCGCGTGAGGCCGGCATGTCACGAACGGCATTTGCGCAGCTGTTCGCGCAAAAGATGGGAACAACGCCTTTGCAATACCTGACCAGCTGGCGGATGCAGATCGCCTGCCACGGGTTGACGGAAAACCGATGGAATGTGGCTGATGCCGCGATCGAAGTGGGATACGCATCCGAGGCCGCATTTTCGCGCGTGTTCAAAAAACAGATCGGGGTGTCACCGGCGGCCTACAGGGCGTTGCATTAATACGCGCCGGATTTTGAACGATCTGCAAAGAATGCAAAACGATCTGGGCTGCTGCGTCCGGGATGACTTTCCTAACTTGGGGGTATCTTAACCAGGGAAAGGAAACTCGAATGTCTTTACGTTTTGTGACCCGTACAGTGCACGCCTATCTTGACTATCCTGTCGCCCTTGCGCTGGTCATCCTGCCATTTGTTCTGGGGTTGGGGCAGTCCAACCCGATGGCGCTTTGGCTTTCGGTGATCACCGGTGTGGCGGCCTTTGTTCTGACCGTACTGACCGATCACCATCTGGGTATCTGGAGGGTTCTGCCATACAGGTTCCACCTTGCAGTGGACCTTGTTGTCGGCATCACTTTCCTGTTTGCACCAGGTCTCTTGGGCTTTTCCGGTCTGGATGCCGCCTATTACTGGCTGAACGGCGCAGCGGTGGTGCTGGTGATTTTACTCAGTGCACCTGAACGGGGCGTGACAGCTTGAAACAACCGGAACCGATCCGGCAAATCGCTAAAATCCGGGCCGCGTATATAGAAATGCGCGGCCCGAATTGTATCCGCGCTTAGTGCGCAGCAGGTCCACGAATCCGCAAAAACGTGATAACCGCTGTGTCGCGTTTGGAGGCTCGTGTCGCATCCGGCGAAGTTCCGGATACCATTTCTTGTGAAACTGTCTTTGATTACAGCTGTTTTCAGGATGTGACATGGAACGCACTATTCGAAGACGCACCGCCCGGCGTGTGCCAAGCACGCTAAAGCCCGCAATCATCGCAGGTGTACGGCGCGAAATTCCGCCCTATGACATGCTGAGCGAAGAAGGGCTGGAGCTTATCGAGGTCAGATCCGAGCAGCTATTGCGGGATGTCGGCGTCCGATTCATCGACGACCCCGAGGCGCTGCGACTTTGGCGCGAAGCCGGGGCGGATATTCAGGGGGATAGGGTACAATTCCCGCCGGGCCTTATACAGAGTCTTCTGAAGACGGCCCCGCGGACATTCCGTCAGCACGCCCGTAATCCGGATCGCACGGTGGATCTGGGCGGGAACAACCTGGTGTTTGGTCCTGCCTATGGCATGCCCTTTGTCAGTGACCTTGATCGGGGGCGCCGGTACGGCACCATTGCCGATTTTCAGGACCTGACAAAGCTGGTTTACATGTCCCCATGGCTGCACCATTCCGGCGGGACCACCTGCGAACCCACCGATCTGCCGGTGAACAAACGCCATCTGGACATGGTTTTTGCCCATCTGAAATACAGCGACAAGCCGTTCATGGGGTCAGTCACAGCACCCGAACGGGCAGAAGACAGCATTGAGATGGCGCGCATTGCATTCGGACACGAATTCACCGACCAGAACTGTGTGATCATGGCGAACATCAACATGAATTCACCTTTGATGTTCGATTATGCGATGTCGGGCGCCATTCGAACTTATGCCGCCGCCAATCAATGCCCCGTCATCGTTCCATTTGTGCTGGGTGGTGCAACAGCGCCGGTATCGATGATCGCGGCAGTCACTCAGGCCTATTCCGAAGTGCTTGTCGGATGCGCACTTGCACAATTGGTCCGCCCGGGGGCGCCTGTAGTTTTCGGCAACTTCGTCACCTCGGTGGATCTGAAATCCGGGTCGCCTTCATTTGGCACCCCGGAATCGGCGCTTGCGTCTTATGTGGCCGGGCAACTTGCCAGACGTGTTGGTCTGCCCATCCGCTGTTCGGGCGCGTTTACCAGTTCGAAACTGCCGGACGCGCAATCCATGATGGAAAGCGTAACTGCCCTTCATGCCGCCGTACTGAGCGGTGCGAACTTTGTTTTGCAATCGGCGGGCTGGCTGGAGGGCGCCCTGACCATCTCATACGAAAAGCTGGTCATGGATGCGGATTATCTGGGTGCGATGCACCGATTTGTGGCCGGGCTTCCCCTGAATGACGAGGCCTTTGCGATGGACGCCTTTACCGAGGTCGGGCCGGGTGGACACTTCTTTGGCTGCGCCCATACGCTCCGGAATTACGAAACCGCGTTCTACAACGCCGAACTGTCCGACACGCAGCCCTTTGAAACATGGTCCGAGCGGGGTGGCGCGGATATGGCGGTCCGCGCCAATGCCAAGTGGAAAAAGCAGCTTTCGGATTTTCAGGCACCGCCTCTGGACGAGGCGGTCGAAGAGGCGTTGCAGGATTTCATGGCGCGCAAGAAATCAAGCTTGCCGGACATCTGGCACTAGCTTGATCCGACGCGCGTCGATTCAGAAATCCACGCCACGCTGGGCTTTGATCCCTGCCTGAAACGGGTGCTTCTCCTCGGTCATCTCGGTGACAAGATCAGCATAGTCGCGCAACTCCTGAGGAGCGTCACGACCGGTCAGGAACACGCTGGTTTTGTCGGACCGGGCCTGCAGGCCCTCGAGAACATCAGCCACCGAAAGATATTCATAACGCAGGGCGATATTGATCTCGTCCAGAACCACCAGATCGTATTCACCGCTTTCCATCAGCGCACGCGCCTTGCCAAAGGCAGCGGTGGCGGCGGCGATATCGCGTTCGCGATCCTGCGTGTCCCAGGTAAAACCCTCACCCATCGTGTGCCAGGTGACCAGATTGTGTTCTTCAAAAAACCGACGCTCGCCGGTTTTCCACTTGCCCTTGATGAACTGAACAACGGCGACTTTCTTGCCCCAGCCCAGCGCCCGGATCACGACCCCGAACGCAGCCGAGGATTTGCCCTTGCCCTTGCCGGTGTTGATCAGGACCAGCCCGCGTTCGGGATCAACCGCCTCGGACACTTTCTTGCGGTGCTGGGCCTGCACCTGCTGCATCTTTTCCTTGTGATCCTGGGCGTCGCTCATGGGGGAACCTCATTTCATTGTCAGGGCCAAACTAGGGGAAGTTTGGAAAAGGTAAAGGTCATGCTTTGGGGTCCGTGACCGATCGGGCCTTGCCACGTTCAAGCCCCAGCTGGCGTTCGCGCCAAATCACCAGAACGTTGCCTGCAATGACCAATGCCGCCCCAGACAACATCACCAACGTCGGCAACTCGTCAAACCAGATGTACCCGATCACAATGGCGAACAGCATGGTCGTATAATCATAGGGCGCCAGCATCGAGGCCTGACCAAACCGATAAGATGACGTGACAAGGATTTGCGCCACGCCCCCAATCAGTCCCATCGCGATCAATATCGCTGCCTGCTCCCAGGTTGGCATGGTCCACCCGAAAAAGGCCGTCAGGGCGGACAGTACTGTCGCGGTCGCTGAGAAATAGAACACGATAGCTGCCGGATGATCGACCTGTACCAGTTGCCGGATGTGTATCTGCACAAAAGCTCGGGCGATTGTTGCACCCAGCACGCACAGGGCGCCGATGGTGGCGGCGGTCTCCATTCCGCCGCTGCCCAGCCGGGGCCACAACATGATCAGAACACCAAGCAATCCGATCCCTACAGCGCCGATGCGGATCATCCGGATACGTTCCCCCAGCATCAGCGCCGCCAGAATCAAGGTAAAGATCGGCGTCGCATAACCAATTGCGGTAACCTCGGGCAAAGGCAACAGACTAAGCCCGGTAAATGTCAGCCCCATTGCGGTTGTCCCAAGAACGCCGCGCCAGAAATGACCCGATGGCTTTTTCACAATGAACCCGTGCGCCAGTTCTCCGCGTGAAATCAACCAGATGACGATGACCGGGATTGCAAAAAGCGACCGGAAAAACACCATCTCGCCGGGCGGAAAGTCATCCGACAGAGCCTTGACCAGCGCTGACATCGCCGTGAACAGAAAAAGGGCGCTCAGTTTGAGCACCACGGCAAGAACGGGTCGATGCGATGTTAAGGATTTTGCCATCGGCGCGACCCTGCGCCTTTATGGGCTAAAGATCAACGCCCGGATGGGACGTGATTAATCTGGTATCCAGTCCGGTGGCAGGTCGCTGCCGATTTCTTCGGCAAATTCTTCAAGAAACCGGATCATTCGCTGGATCCGGGCACCGGCCATCACTTTTCCACCATCAGTCAACATATCGTCAGGCAGGTTCAGTAATTTGACCTTCCAGTGATCGACCGAAAAGCGCAGATCATCTAAGGCCCGTGCGCTGGCAAACGGGTCCGCGGGGTCATAAAGCTCCCGCCCCAGTGAACCAGAAACCGAAAAAGTGCGCGCAATACCGATTGCACCCAGCGCGTCCAGACGATCCGCATCGCGCAAAATGCGGGCTTCCTGTGTTTCAGGTGGGATTTGAGCCGAGAAACTATGGGCCGCAATAGCGTGCTGCGTGGCCTGAATTTCCGTCCTCGAATAGCCGATTTCCTTCAGCACAGGCTCTGATTCTTCCGCGGACAGGCGAGACGCAAGGTGACGGTCAGGCGCGTTTTTGGGCAAATTGACCAAATCGTGCAGATAGCAGGCAGCAAGCAGAACGCGCATATCGGTTTGCTCGTCTGCGATGGCGCGGGCGTTAACCCAGACACGATCCAGATGTGCAAGATCATGCGCCGGGTCCGTCGCCATGCGGGACGCGGCGATGCTACGGAATTGGTTGCGAAGATCAGCCAATTTTACCACGGTTTTCGCCGATCTGGCCGCGATGCAGCAGCAGGTGGTCCAGAATAACGCAAGCCATCATGGCCTCACCCACGGGCACCGCCCGGATACCGACGCAGGGATCGTGACGGCCCTTGGTAATGATCTCGGTCTCCTCACCGGACTTGGTGATGGTTTTGCGCGTCGTCAGGATCGAAGACGTTGGCTTAACAGCAAAACGTACAACGATATCTTGTCCTGTCGAGATGCCGCCGAGAATGCCGCCTGAGTGGTTCGAGCTGTATTGAGGGCCGTTCTGACCCATGAAAATCTCATCCGCATTGGCTTCACCGGTAAGTTCGGCGGCGGCCATGCCTTCGCCGATCTCGACACCCTTGACGGCGTTGATCGACATCATCGCGGCGGCAAGATCAGTGTCTAACTTGGCATAAACCGGCGCGCCAAGCCCAGCAGGGACACCGCGCGCAACCACCTCGACTACCGCGCCGACCGAGTTGCCGGATTTGCGAAGCTCGTCCAGATAGTCCGCCCATTCTCCGGCCGCCTGCGCGTCGGGGGTCCAGAACGGGTTTTGTTCGATTTGTACCCAGTCAAAACGGTCTCTGTCTATTTTGTACGGACCCATTTGCACCATGTACCCGGTAATCTGGACATTCGGGGCCAGCTGTTTGATCGCCTCACGCGCCAGCCCACCGGCTGCCACCCGCGCAGCTGTTTCGCGGGCCGAGCTGCGACCGCCGCCGCGATAGTCGCGGATACCGTATTTTTGCCAATAGGTGATATCGGCGTGGCCCGGGCGGAACTTGTCCATGATGTCGCCGTAGTCCTTGGACCGCTGATCGGTGTTTTCGATCATCAGCTGGACCGGGGTGCCCGTTGTTTGCCCTTCGAACACGCCCGACATTATTTTCACCGCGTCCGCTTCGCGCCGTTGCGTGGTAAACTTGTTCTGACCGGGCTTACGCTTGTCCAGCCAGTGCTGGATCATCGCTTCGTCAATCTGCACGCCCGGCGGGCAACCATCGACAGTCGCGCCCAGCGCCGGACCGTGGCTTTCGCCCCAGGTGGTGACGCGGAAAAGATGGCCAAAGCTGTTCATCGACATGGGCGTGCTCCTTTGAACGATGTGATTAGCGGGGAGTGTCCTTGGCCTCAAGCGGATTTGCGTTTGACAAGGGCAAAGGAGGGGGCGTTGCCCCCTCTTGAGCCGGTGGCTCAATTCACCACCACCGGATTTGAAACAAGATGTAGCGGTCAGGCCGCGTTATCGAGTTTCTGGCGTGTTTGGGTTATCTGCAGGGCAGCCTGCGCGGCTTCGCGGCCTTTCTGGACGAAATGCGCGCGGTAGATCGCATTGTGATGATCGGTTTCCTGATACTGATGGGGTGTTAGCGATACGGACAGAACTGGAACGCCGGTATCGAGAGACGCGCGCATCAGCCCGTCGACGACGGCCTGCGCCACGAAATCATGCCGATAGATGCCCCCGTCCACGACGAAGGCGGCACAGGCAATTGCAGCGTATTTGCCGGTCTGGGCCAGATCGCGGGCCAGCAGTGGCATTTCGAAGGCGCCGGGGGCATCGAAAACATCGACCTTATCGGCGTGGATCAATTCGAGGAATCCATCCAATGCGCGGTCGACGATATCGGAATGCCAGTTGGCTTTGACGAATGCATAGCGGGTGTGTGTCATTGTGATCTCCTTTCGTAACAGACACGTCACCCAAGGCGATCACGAGCAGCCGCGCCGGATCGCGGCGTGGCCTGCACGTTCTCTTTCATCCGGACTGTAACCGTCGGCTCTGGCATCTCACCAGATCTGCTGACACTTCCGTTACCAGAAGCCGCTCGCGGGCTTGCGGAGATAATCCGCATACCGCCGGTGGGGAATTCCGCCCCGCCCTGAGAACGGTGCAAGCTTGCCAAATGGAGGGCTGCATCTGCAAGAGCAAATGAACAAGGTCAGAGGGGCAGAGTATGCTCCGCCCCAGTTATTTCGGGGAAGAACACGCGCGCAAAAATAAATTAGGCCTCCGAAGGCCCAGGATCATGGATGCTTTAAGGAACGACTGACATTAAAGCCGTCAAAGGGCTTTCACTATCCCATCCCAATCGACGTGGGCAGAAGCAATCATCACCCGCTGGCTGGCAGCAGATCCCGCCCCAATCTAGCCATGGCGGGCGGCCACCGTTTTCAGTTGCGAGAACCCATACAGCGCCTCGAACCCTTTTTCCCGCCCGTGGCCTGATTTGCCCACGCCACCAAATGGCAATTCCACGCCGCCACCGGCGCCATAATTGTTGATAAAGACCTGACCCGCGCGCAGGTGCTTGGCCAGACGCATCTGCCGGGCGCCGTCCCGCGTCCAGATACTGGCGACCAGCCCATACTCTGTCCCGTTGGCGATTTTTATGGCCTCGTCTTCGGTGTCGAACGGGATCAGCACCTGAACCGGTCCAAAGATTTCATCCCGTGCCAGAACGTGATCCGGCGGTACGTCGGCAAACAGCGTTGGGCGCACGTAAGCCCCGGTTTCAGGCGCATGGTCGACCACCCGGCCCTGCGCGGCGGTGTTCAGATCGCTGCCCTTGGCCAGAAACCCGCTGACGATCTCTTTCTGCCGGGCTGAAATTAACGGCCCAACCCGCAAATCCTCTTGTGCGGGTCCGACGGTAAGGTCTGAATACGCCTCGGCCATTCTGGCCCTGACCTGATCGTATACGCCGCGCTGAACCAGAATTCGGGACGAAGCCGAGCAGGTCTGACCGGCATTCTGTATGCCCGCATTCACAAGAAACGGCAGCGCCTCATCCAGATCGGCGTCGTCAAAGACCAGTTGCGGGGACTTGCCACCCAGTTCCAGCGTCACCGGGACCACGTTTTTCCCTGCTGCCTGCTGGACCAGAGCGCCCGTGGCAACCGATCCGGTGAATGAGATGTGATCGACTCCCGGATGGCCGGACAGGGCCGCACCCGCCTCGGCCCCCAATCCGGGTACGACGTTCAAGGCCCCGGTTGGCAGCCCTGCCTCAACCGCGAGATGGGCGAAGGCGAGCGCGGTCAGACAAGCCTCCTCTGCCGGTTTCAGCACACAGGCGTTACCCATCGCCAAGGCGGCCCCGACAGAGCGCCCGATGATCTGCATCGGATAGTTCCACGGCACGATATGCCCCGTGACCCCATGCGGTTCGCGCAGCGTATAAACGGTATAGCCATCCAGATAGGGAATGGTTTCGCCCATCACCTTGTCCGCCGCCCCCCCGTAGAACTCGCAATATCGCGCCAGAGCCAAGGCATCCGCGCGTGCCTGTGTCAGGGGTTTGCCCACATCCATCGCTTCGAGCACGGCAAGCTCATCGACCCGTTCCAGCACCAGCTGCCCCAATCGGGCAAGGATGCGGCCTCGTTCCAATGCCGTTGAACGGCCCCACTCCCCCTCCATCGCAAGGTGCGCTGCCTGAACGGCCTGATCTACCTCGGCAGGTCCGCCGCGCGCGATACGGCAGATTTCAGATCCATCGGAGGGGTTTGTCAGGACAAGGGTTTCACCGGAAGATGCAGGTATCCACTGGTCACCAATCAGACAATGGCCGGGATCGAACCATATTGGGTTGCTCATTGGTGCCTCCTTGACAAAATCAGGCCCTGAATAGGGAAAAATCCATGTTTCACGCCGCACCTCTTGCAAAGTTCGGCAAGGTCGGCGCCGCCGCGATCAGTTTTTGGGTGTAGCTGTGCTGGGGATCGGCAAACACCTGCTCGGTTTCCCCCTGCTCGACGATCTGACCTGCCTGCATCACCATCACCCGGTCAGTGATTGTGCGCACGACGCTCAGGTCGTGGCTGATGAACAGGTAGGTCAGATCATAGGTTGCGCACAGTTCGGCCAGCAGATCGAGAACCTGAGCCCTGACCGAAACGTCGAGGGCCGATACAGCCTCGTCAAACAGGATAAGTTCCGGCCGGATGATCAGGGCGCGGGCAATGGCAATCCGCTGGCGTTGCCCGCCCGAAAATTCGTGGATGTACTTGCCCGCGTCATCCGGACCAAGACCGACTGCGGTCAGCATCTCGGCAATCCGATCCTGCCGCTCTGATCCGGTCGGGGGCGTTTCCAACAAGTGGAACGGTTCGGTTATCAGCCGCGCAACGCGATGGCGGGGATTGAAACTGCCGAACGGGTCCTGAAACACCACCTGCATTTTGCGGCGCACCGCCAGATTGGGTTTGTGGCCGGTGAAAACCGGCTGACCGTCCAGCAGGATTTCCCCCGACTGAACCTCCTCCAGCCCCAAAATGGCCCGTGTCAGAGTCGATTTCCCGCACCCGGACTCACCCACCAGCCCCAACCGCTCACCCTTGTTCAGCGCAAAGCTGACGTGATCGACAGCACGATGATGCCCCGGGGATTCAAACAGACGTTTTCGCGGCAGGCGATAGTCGCGCACAACGTCCGACACTACCAGCAGGGGGTTGGGTTCGGGCGGATCAGGCAAGGCGACCTGATGATCCGAAGCCTCGAACAACATGCGGGTGTAGGGATGCTGCATGTTGCGCAACAGGTGGCCGGTTTCCCCGGCCTCGACCACCTGACCGTGGCGCATCACGACGATCCGGTCGGCCATGTCGGCAACCACTGCCAGATCATGCGTGATCATCAGCAGGCCCATACCATATTCAATGACGAGCCCCTTGAGCAGGTCCAGTATCTGCGCCTGAGTCGTCACGTCCAGCGCTGTCGTTGGCTCATCCGCGATCAGCAGCTTCGGGCGAAGAGCGATGGCCATCGCGATCACCACTCGCTGCCGCTGGCCGCCGGACAGTTCATGCGGATAGCGGGACAGGGGAAACCTGTCAGGGGGCAGGCCTACCCGGATCAGCACCTCTTGCGCACGATCCCGCGCCTTGTCCGGTGGCATCGCCTTGTGGATCAGGATGGTCTCCATCACCTGATCGCCAATCGTCTTGACCGGGTTGAGCGCGGTCATCGGCTCCTGAAACACCATTCCGATCGAGGCACCGCGCAGGCGGCACATGTCATCTTCGGAACCATTCAACAGCTCCTGCCCCTCAAGCAGAACCGACCCGCTGCTCTGTGCCCCGCTAGGCAGCAATTGCATGATCGCCAGCGCCGTCATCGACTTGCCCGAGCCGCTTTCGCCGGTGACCGCAACAATCTCGCCCGGCGCTATGGACAGGCTGACGTCCCGCAGGATTTCGGTCGTGTTGATCGACAGCGACAGGTTTTCTATCTGCAACAGGGTCATGCGCGCGCCACCCTGATCCGTGGGTCCAGCCAATCGCGCAGGCCGTCGCCCATCAGGTTCAGGCCCAGCACCGTCAGTATGATTGCCAGCCCCGGAATCAGAGCCAAATGCGGGGCAATACTGACCATTGTCTGTGCATCGGCCAGCATCCGGCCCCAGCTGGGCGTAGGCGGCTGCGCGCCCAGACCGACATAGGACAGGCCCGCCTCGGCCAGGATACCCAGCGAAAATTGAATGGTGCCCTGCACGATCAACAGGTTGGCCACGTTGGGCAGAATGTGCTCGGCAGAAATGCGCGCCGCGCCCTTGCCAGCAACGCGGGCGGCAAAGATGAACTCCCGCTCCCACAGCGACAGGGCTGCCCCGCGCGTGATGCGCGCAAAGACGGGGATATTGAAGATACCGATGGCGATGATGGCGTTGATTGCCCCGGCCCCGAAGACGGCCGTGATCAGGATGGCGATGACGAGCGACGGGAACGCAAAGACCAGATCGTTGCCGCGCATGATCAGCTCATCCAACCAGGACCCTTTGCGCGCTGCTGCTGTCAGGCCAAGGGGCACGCCCAGCGCCATGCCGATGCCCACCGCCACCAGCGCCACCGCGATCGAGGTGCGCGCGCCGACCATGATCATCGAGAATATGTCGCGCCCGAAATGATCCGTACCGAACCAGTGCTGCGCATTGGGGGGTTGCAGCTTGGCCGGGATATCCAGCGCCGCGTAGTCGTAAGGCGTCCAGACAAACGAGATCAGCGCAGCCAGTAGCACGAGCGAAGACAATATCGCGCCAAGGATCAGGTTTCGGCTCATGTCCTGCTCCTTAGTCTGGGGTCAACGGCGGCATAGGCCAGGTCCACCACGAAGTTCACGGTGATAACCGCAAAGACCAGCAGCATGACAACAGATTCCACCACGATGAGGTCTCGGGAGGAAATGGATTGAAAGACCAGCCTTCCCAGACCCGGAAGATAGAAGACCTGTTCGATGATGATCGACCCGGCCAGCAGGAATGAAAACTGCAACCCGATGATCGTCAGCACCGGGATCAGCGCATTGCGCACCCCATGCCGCCACAGCGCCTGACGGCGGCTGAGACCTTTGGCGCGTGCAGTGCGCATGAAATCCTCGCCCAGAATATCCAGCAGGGCCGAGCGCATGACGCGCGCTAGAATGGCTGCTTGCGGTAGCGCAAGGGCGATTGCGGGCAGTGTCAGCGAATGCAGCCCAGCCCACAGCCCTTTGTCCCAGCCAGCAAAACCACCGGCATTGAACCAACGCAGATTAATGGCGAAAATCAGCACCAGCATCATGGCGAACCAGAAATTCGGCACCGCAATCCCCAACTGTGTGGTCCCCATGACAGCCAGATCGCCGGGTTTGCCCCGACGCGCGGCAGCATAAATTCCTGCCGGAAAGGCGATCAGCGTGGACAGGGCCAGTGCATAAAGCGCCAAAGGTAATGAGACCCACAACCTGTCCGCAATCATGCCTGAAACCGGTGTACGATAGGTGTAGGAGGTACCGAAATCTCCGCTCAGCATCCCGCCGATCCAATCGAAGTACCGCTGGGTTTTGGGGACATCCAGTCCAAGCTCGGCCCTGAGTGCTGCCAGCGTGTCGGGCTGCGCATTGACACCCAGCATGAAAGAAGCAGGATCACCCGGTGCCACCTCGATCACCGCGAAGATGACGATCGAAGCCACAGCCAGACTAAGGGCCAGCGAAAACAGCCGTTTGAGCGCATAACGAAGCATCAGCGCCACGTTAGGGGTGGTTCGGGTCCGGGTCCAGCACCTAAGGCACCAGCAAATAGGCAAAAACCGCGTAACCGACGATTGCTGCATATCCCAAAGGGTAGATCCACTTGATCGCGTAGTTGTCGAGTTTTCTGGCCAATGCTTCGCGACCGGTTGTTTTGATTTTCCGCAGGGCAACATTGAAAACAATGATCGCCCCGGTCATCACGAACATGCATTGTAGGATGAAGTCCAGAAACGTCAGGTACCCCAGCTTTGGCAGATCGGCTGAAATCGCCCAGTTGAAGGCGACAAATACCAGCAGGTTGCCGCCCGCAATCTCGATCCGCCTGCGATATTCATCCAGAAAGAACAGTGCCCAGCCAACCGTGATCAGGACCAGCATCGGCAGGAATACCCGGATCACGTAATAGGTCAGATGCCGTTTGCCTTCGAAGACCAGTTCAACCTGATCGCTGTCGCGCCCTGAGAAACCCGTGACAGTGGATTGGAGAATTCGGGCGTTATCGAGTATCCATTCCTCTTCGCCCAGCAGGTCGCCGAGGCCGGAAAATTCGTCCATGGGGAAATAGGTCACAAAGTCCGACGGAAACACAGACACCACCTCAAAGTGGAATTCCTGCGTATCGAACGGGTATTTGAGGAAATTAAAGTGGGGCGCCTGAAGGGTCAGAGACGATTTTTCCACGTACAGAACCCGCCCGTCATGGCGCAGTGCGGCGGCGGCTTCGTGAATCCAGCGATTGGATTGCTGGTTGTGAATGACAAAAGCCGGAACAATAGTGCCTATTTCAGCAGCTTGTTTGAGCAGTGTCGACGGATCAAGGACCCGGATATCCCGCCCCAGCACCTCGGGATCAAAGGCCAGCGCCGGGTCAATCCATTCGAACCGCAAGACAACAACTGCGCCATAGTTTTCAGCCTTCTGATCAACGCTGGTGATCTGGTCGATCTTGATTCCAACGCCAACTTCCAGAGGGTTTTCGGGCGTTCCCACCAGATCGCCCAACTGGCCGCTGAACAGTTCCTGCGCATCAAGGGATGCCCCGGATAGCACCAGCGCAGTTACCAATGCCGTCAGATGCAAAGCCGCCGAATTTATGAAACGAAAAATCCACATAGTTAATAAAGAATTAGGGGCCTCAGGATGAGGCCCCGGAAAGGGTCGTTATTCAGACCAGGTGATAGCCGTAAGGTCGTTGGCTGCCGTCGGAGCGTTTACCCACAACCCCTGAACGCCCGCTTTGGCAACACTCAGCGCAGCCAGCTGGAACAGGTAACCATTGACGAAATCCTCGGCGATGATCTGCTGCGCGTCACCCAGCAGTTTGTCCCGTTCCGCAGGATCGGTCGTGGAGTTCAGCGTTTCCATCAGTTGCTGGAACTCGGGATTGTTGTACTGAAAATAGTAATCCGGCCGTGCGTAAATGCCGATATCCATCGGTTCGGTATGGCTGACGATAGTCAGGCCAAAATCCTTGCCCTTGAATACACTTTCAAGCCATTGCGCCCATTCGACATTGATGATTTCGGCCTTGATGCCGACCTCGGCCAGTTGTGCGGCAATGATCTCGCCCCCGCGGCGCGCGTAGGATGGCGGCGGCAGGTGCAGGGTGGTTTCAAACCCATCCGAAAACCCGGCTTCTGCCAGCAGCGCCTTGGCCTTTTCCGGGTCATGGGCCGAATTTCCGGTCAAATCGACATAGGCCGGATGATGGGGCGCAAAATGAGTGCCGATGGGCGTACCATACCCAAACATAGCCCCGTCGATGATGGCCTGACGGTCGATGGCATGGGCAATCGCCTGCCGCACGCGGACGTCATCAAACGGCGGCTGCTTGTTGTTGGTGGACAGGATCGTTTCACCCTCGGTCGATCCGACCAGAACCTGAAACCTTGGGTCTGCCTCGAATTGCGGCAGGTTCTCGGGTGCCGGGAAGCCTGAGAACACGTCAACATCTTCGGCCATGACTGCGGCAAAGGCTGCGGTCGGGTCCGAGATGAACTTGAACGTTGCCTGCTCCAGCGCAGGCTGTTCCCCCCAATAATCCGGATTGCGCTCCAGCACGATCTTGTCGCCCTGAACCCATTCGCCGAACTTGTATGCACCGGTTCCGACCGGGTTGGTTTTGATGTCTTCGATGCTTTCCGACGCAACGATCACGGCATCACCCCATGCCATGTTGAACAGGAAATTCCCGTTCGGCTCACTCAGCGTCACCTTGACCGTCAGCGGGTCCATGACCTCGACACTTTCGATTCCGTCAAACAGCGCTTTTTGCGCATTGGCGCTGTCTTCGGCGCGGGCACGGTCCAGACTGAATTTGACGTCCTCGGCATCCATGGCCGAACCGTCATGAAAGGTCACCCCGTCATGCAGTTTGAAGGTATAGACCTTGCCGTCGTCCGAAATTTCCCAGCTTTCCGCCAGCCCCGGTACGATCGATCCATCGCCCATGAAACGGGTCAGTCCTTCGAAGACGTTGGTATAAACGACCGAATCAATCGCCTGCGCGGCGGCGCTGGTCGGGTCCAGATGCGGCGGCTCGAGCTGCATGGCGATCGTGATGTCCGACTTTGCCAGTGCCTGTGTAGCCAACAGGCTTGCACCGACCGCCAAGGCCGAAGCGAAGGTGCGAAAGAGCGGCTGTCCCATAAATTTTTCTCCCCTGAATAACCGGTTGGCCCTTTTCGTAGGGCGACCAATACCACCACAGTGTTCCTGCAAACTTTGGGTCAATCAAGGGAATGTTCGCGCAACCGGGGTTTCTCTGCAGGCGCACTCTCTGCTATGCCGCACTGCAATATGAACGCCGCAGGAGTGAGCATGAGCGCCACCGCCCGCAAGAAAGCCCCGAACGCCGAGGATATTCGCGCCCGAAAAGGGGGCGATCCTCTGGTCAGCCTGACCGCCTACACAACACCAATGGCAAGGCTGATGGACGCCCATTGTGATTTCGTTCTGGTGGGCGACAGTGTGGGTATGGTGCTGCACGGGCTGACCTCGACCCTTGGCGTGACCATGGAAATGATGATCCTGCACGGGCAGGCCGTGGCACGTGGTCTGGAAAGCGCGATGATGGTCATCGACATGCCCTTTTCCAGCTATGAACACGACGCGGCGCAGGCGTTCAGAAACGCCGCCAGGCTGATGGCCGAAACCGGCGCGGGCGCCGTCAAGCTGGAAGGCGGGGTCGAGATGGCCGAGACGATCCGGTTTCTCGTGAAACGCGGCATCCCGGTGATGGCCCACATCGGGCTGACGCCGCAATCGATCAATACGCTGGGTGGCTACAAGGTTCAGGGCCGCGATGAGCAGGCCGAGGCGGTACTGGCGGATGCCCGCGCCGTCGCCGATGCGGGCGCGTTTTCCGTCGTGTTAGAGAAGATTCCGCAGGGATTGGCCGACAGAATTACAGCTGAAATACCTGTTCCGACCATTGGCATCGGCGCATCTGCGGGCTGCGACGGGCAGATACTGGTGGTCGATGACATGCTGGGTTTTTTCACCGCATTCAAACCGAAGTTCGTCAAACGTTATGCAGATCTCGGTCCGAAGGCCGAAGCAGCAATCGCCGAATACGCCGCCGAGGTGCGCGCGCGCTCGTTTCCTGCAGACGAGCATGTCTTTGCGGATCAAGTGCCGCAGAAGGGACCAAAGTCATGACCGCCATGATCCTGCGCCGCCTCACCGACCTGCGTGCGCAGGTAAGTGAGTGGAAACGCAACGGCGAGGAAATAGGCATTGTGCCGACCATGGGCGCGCTGCATCAGGGCCATTTGTCACTGGTCGAGGCCGCCAAAGCCGGATGTGACAGGGTCATCGTGACCATTTTCGTGAACCCCAAGCAGTTCAACAATCCCGAAGATCTGGCCAAGTACCCGCGCACCGAGAATGAAGATGCCGCCAAACTGGTCCCCTATGGTGTTGACGCAATCTATGTTCCGGACCCGGATCAGATTTATCCCACCGGCTTTGCCACAACGGTGGCGGTTGCCGGTCTGACGGATGTGATGGAGGGCGAGTTCCGCCCCGGCCACTTTGACGGAGTGGCCACTGTGGTTGCCAAACTGTTCCTGCAGACGCAGGCAGACAGAGCCTATTTCGGTGAAAAGGACTTTCAGCAACTGATGGTCGTTCGCCGCATGGCCCGCGATCTGGACATTCCTATTGAGGTCATAGGCTGCCCCACCGTGCGCGAAGCTTCGGGTCTTGCCATGTCGTCGCGCAATCTGCGCCTGTCACCCGAAGGGCTGGATATCGCTGCGCAAAAAAGCACCATCATGCGACGGCTGAGCGAATCTTTGTCTCAGGGACATCCCTTTGACGCGCTGGAAAATCAGGCAAAGGTGGATTTGCTGTCGGCCGGGTTTTCGCAGGTCGAATATGTCGAGCTGCGCTGCGCCGAATCGCTTGAACCACTGACCCACGCATCCCGTCCGGCCCGACTGTTCGTCGCCGCGTGGGCGGACGGCGTGAGGCTGATCGACAATTTCGAAGTTGCCAAAGCCTGATCAGGCGAAGGCGTCGCGAGATCTCTGAGACACCGCTGCCTTTGTGGGTTGGCTCTGAAAGGAACCAGCTCTCGGACCCTTGGTGCCAACATTAAAATAACTCATCTGAATGCGTGCAGGCTTTGCGTAACGCCCCGCCCGGAATAACATGGGCGGGAATCGTGGAGGGGTTTTATGTTTGCAAACATAATCTTTTACCTCAGCCTGGTTGTTTCGTTGGGGATTGGATTCATCTATTTTCGGGACCTGGGCGACGTCAGCCAAATGGTCCTCAAGGTCAGGCGCGAGAATATGGTGCGCTTTATCCGGAATGAGTATCAGCTGCTGGCAGCGGCCGTCGGCGGGCTGGTCCTGATGACCCTGATGCATTTTGCATTTGGGGCAGGACCCGGATGGATTTACTGGATTGCCCTGCTTTTGGGTCTGGTTCTGATCGGTTTCCCGTATGTCTGGGTGCATATCGGTCTGCGAAATCAGAAATCCACCGCCAACTATTACAGCATTGACGAGGCCCGCGAATTCGTCAGCCCCACGAGCCCCGTTCTGGTCATCGAAAACGATGGTGTCGCGCGCGCGCATCCGGATGCGCAGATCATGCGGCCGCATCTGGCCGGGAATGACGAAGGTCTGGGTGGCCGGAATGTGATAATGACCTTTTGCGCGATGGCCAATCTGGGCATCGGTTATACACCCGAGATCGAAGGCCAGCCGCTGGACCTGGAGGTACTGGCCCAGCACGGTAACAACCTGATCCTGCGCGACAACAAGACGGGCGAGCCGATCCAGCAGATTTATGGGTTTCGTGAAGCTGACAGTTCTCAAACGGAATCTGGCGCGGTCTGCCCGCTGAAGCCGTCGCAGGCGATGAAACCATGGCCCACATTCCGGATGACATTCCGGGGCTTTCAAAAGGCCTATCCCGATGGAAAGGTGTTTCTTAACAAGCTGCCCGGCAACCCGGTCTTGTTCCTGTTCGACAGTGCGCTTGAAATGCTGTTCTCGGCATCGATCGGCAAACAGCATCGCGAAGCGGCGCCAGTCATGGACAACATGAGCCATTCCGATGAGCGACTGGATAACAAGACCTATGTCTGGGGCGTCAATATCGGTGACGATGCCGTGTGCTGGACCGACGACTTCGTTGTCGAACACGGCAACATCATCAACGCTCAGGTCGGCGGTCAGCATGTCGTTGTGGCCTGGCATCCCCGCTACGATAGTCTGGGGGTCTGGTATAACACCACCGGCGCTCCGATCACCGAGATTGATTTCTTCGGCAATACCCCGGCTGGCAAGCTGGAGCGTGTCGAGGTGCTGAAGCCGGGCATGTTCTGGCATGTCTGGGTCGAGTTTTTTCCGCATACCGATATCAATCGTGTTTCCGATCAGGTCAAAGCCGCCTGACAAGCAAGGGGGAGTATTGTGAAGAGTCTTTGTTTGGTTTTTGCATTGGGAACCGCAGCAACCACGGCTGCGGCGCAGGGCACGGATATCGTGCACGATTCCGAATACTACATCCTTGAGGCACAGCACGCGGACCAGTGGGCGCAGGATGATGCGGCGGTGAACGCAGTGCTCGAGGAATTTCGCGCAGCAAACGCGGGCAAACCCCCGAATATCATCAGCGTGCTGATTGACGATATGGGATTCGGCGATATGGGAATCCCCGAGCTGAACGCCGTTCGCGGATATGAGACGCCGAATATCAACGCGTTTTCCGATCAGGCAATGCGTATGGTACGCATGTATACCGAACCCTCATGCACACCGACGCGTGTTGCGCAAATGACCGGCCGGTTGCCTGTTCGCATGGGCATGGGCGACACCACGGTCGACATCGCCGGGTTCGGCCTGCCTGGAAATGAGGTCACGCTGGCCGAGGTGCTGAAACAGGCAGGCTATGCAACCAGCCATGTAGGGAAATGGCACATGGGTGACATCGCCGAAAGCTGGGCGATGAATCAGGGATTCGACTATGCCCAGCACGCGATTCACCAGCAGGGTCAGCTGACGATCTTTCATGACGACGCAATCCGCGAGCAGGTCTCGGTCGGAATCGCGGATTTCGACCCGATTTACACTCTGGACGATCTGTTCAGGCCAGACGCATCGGCGATGATGACCGTCATCGAAGGCGAGGCTGGCGGACCTGTCCGCGAAATTCGGATGGAGGCTGGCGAGCGCTGGAACTCGGCAAAATATGACGAGATGAATCAGGCGTTTCAGGACAAGACGCTGGACGAACTGAGGCGGATGGCGGACGGGTCAGAGCCATTTTTCCTGCAATACTGGCCCATGATCCCGCTGGATAATACCCGAACCGGGCGCGATGGACCGCAAAGCCCCAACGGGGGTCTGTATGTCGACAAGATGCAACAGCTGGATGGGTGGCTGGGCGATCTGTTTGCAGAAATTGATGCACTGGGATTGACCGAAAACACGGTTGTCATCGTGATGGGCGACAACGGCCATTTCACCAAGTATGCCCCGCAATCCGGTTTTTCACCGATGATCTACAAGGGCGGCAAGGGAGATACGACCGAAGGCGGCGTCCGCGTCGATGCCTTTATTCGCTGGCCCGGCATGATCGAGGCGGATTCGATGATCAACAACATCATTCATGTCTCTGACCTCTATACAACGCTGTCGCGCTTTGCCGGGGCCGAAAGCCATATCCCGACCGATCGTCTGGTGGATGGTGTGGATCAGTCGGCCTCGATCCTGTTCGAGGATGAAACCAAAGGCCGCCGTGACAGTGTGATCATCTATTCGGTGGACAAGCCCAAGGCGATCGTAAAGGACAAGCTGCGCCTGAACCTGCCGGCACCCGGCGAAAGCCCCATTCTGGCCGAGTTTTATGATATCTACCGCGACACGCACGAGAAGTATCCGGTTTCAACCGAAGTGGGCGCCTGGGGCGGACAGGAGTTTGTCCGCATCCTTGGCCGCCATCTGGCCCGCAAGGAAAAATACCCGGACCAACCACCCGCCTTTGGCATGCCATATGAAGGTGTGGAAAATATTCGGCCCGAGACTGCCAAAGCGGTTGAGGCGTTTCAGATCAAGCGCGCATCCGTTCAGAAATAGGGCCTGACACGACGTCAGCTGTGATCTTTCAAAAGCCTCTGCTTTTGCCGTGACCAGTCACGCTTGGCCTGAGTCTCGCGCTTGTCATGGGTTTTCTTACCCTTGGCGATGCCGATCTTCACCTTTGCCAGACCCTTGTGGTTGAAATACAGCACCAAAGGCACCAGCGTCATGCCCTTGCGCTGCGTTGCGTTCCACAGGTCCGACATCTGCTTGCGCGACACCAACAGTTTGCGGCGGCGGCGTTCTTCGTGTTTGAAGACCTTGGCCTGTTCGTAGGGCGGGATATAGCTGTTCACCAGCCACAACTCTCCGTCTTCGACGGCTGCATAGCTGTCAGCAATGTTCGAGCCGCCCGCGCGCAGAGCCTTGACCTCGGACCCGACCAGCACGACGCCGCACTCGATATCGTCCTCGATCGCGTAATCGAAGCGGGCACGCCGGTTGTCGGCAATCACCTTGTAGTTCGGATCTGTCTTCTGCTTGGCCATGACGCGTTGATTTATGCGGCTTATGCGCCCCTTGCAAGTCGGCTTTGGAAATGGCGCCCGATCAAATACGTGCACCCGCCGGAATCGTGCCAGGTCTGGCGTTCAGTTCGGCAATCGAGAAACCGGCGATCGTCTTGTATTTCTCGGCATGCGCTGCCAATTCAGCGCGCGGGATCACCTGATCGATATCCTCAAAATCGCCACCACAAAGGTCTTCGACCCTTTGCAAGACGCCATCCGGCCCACCGCCTGCCCTGTTGGCGTTTCCAACGGCGGTTGTAAGTGGCCGGACCTCGGCCTCATAGGCGCACAACGCCTCTGGGGATACGCCATGTTCCAACATTCTGGCACCAAGCAGGCGTGCGTCGACAATTGCCTGACTGGCGCCATTGGACCCGACAGGATAGGTCGGGTGCGCCGCATCACCCATCAACGTTACCCGGCCATCTGTCCATCGCGGCAGCGGATCGCGATCCACCATAGGGTATTCGTACACCACCTCAGCGCCGCGGATCAGGGCAGGAATGTCGATCCAGTCAAATCGCCAATCCTGAAAATCCGATAGAAAGTCGTCGATATTGGCGGCACGGTTCCAGTCTTCTTTCTTCCATGTGGCATCCAGCGGAAACCGCTTTTCGGCAATCCAGTTAATTGTCGCCTGCCCGTCACTGTCCGATTGCGAGATCGGATATGCCACCAGCCGCAGCGTGTCATGCCCGACCATCACCATGGCGGCCCCGCCGAAATACTCAGGCGCGCGCGTGGTTGCACGCCACAGCACCCTGCCATTCCAGATCGGCTCGCCTTCGTCGGGATACATCTGTGCCCGTAACGCCGAATGGATGCCGTCTGCACCAATCAGAATCACCCCTTCAGCGCGCGTCCCATCCTCCAGCAACAGCGTCGCATTATCGTCGGTCTCATAGCCCACCGCGCGTTTGCCGGGCAGAACGCTGTCCTGTCCGGCCCGCTCGAGCAATGTGTGGTAGAGCATCATCTGCAATGCGCCGCGATGCACTGAATATTGCGGCCAGGCGTAGCCAGCCCAAAGACCGCGCGGTTCTTCCCAGATGGTTTTTCCCAGTTTGGAATAAAAGCCGTATTGCCGGGTGCGCACTGCAATATTCTCAAGCGCGTCACCAAGGCCCAGATCAAAAAGTTCTCGAACCGAGTTGGGTTGCAGGTTGATACCGACACCCATGGGGCGGATTTCCCGGGCGGCCTCAAATATCCGGAACGGAACACCGATCTGATGCAATGTCAGACCAAGGCTCAGCCCCGCGATACCACCGCCTGCAATCAATACTGTCATCCGCAACCCCTCCCGTTGCGGACACAGAAGCAGGCAAAACGCGTAACTGCAAGGTTCAGCTTTTGGCCGAGATGATCAGATCCGGGCCAAAAATCGTGTCCGCATGATTGTGCAGATAAATCTTTAACCAGGGCGTAAAGCGCTCGGGGTGGCGACGAACCTCGGCCAGCAGGTCGTGATAATCGACCCACCGGATTTCCATCACTTCGTCCGGATTAGGCTCGATTTTCAGCGGACCGCGCGCGTGGGCAAGAAATACATCGACCACTTCGTTCTCGACCATGCCATTGCCGACATCGGCGTGATATTCCAGCCGATGGCGGTATTCGGGGTAAAGCCCGGTAATCCCGAGTTCCTCGCGCAGTCGGCGCACGGCACAGACCGAAGAGTTTTCATCCCAATCCGGATGGGTACAACATGTGTTCGCCCACAAGCCCGGCGTGTGGTATTTTCCAAGGGCGCGGCGCTGCATCAGGATTTCGGTTCCGCGTACAACAAAGACCGACACCGCCTTGTGCTTGAGGCCCTGTTCGTGCGCCTCCAGCTTGTCAACCGGGGCCAGTTCGCCATCGACCCAGGCCGGGATCAGTATTCCCATTTGACGTCTCCTGCTGCCGCTGTGCCGGTCCGGCATGCTACACGGGCTTTGGGGTGGCCGGACGGGCCACTATCGGCACCAAGGTGACGTCGAACCGCCTGCTGATCAAGCGCACGAAAGGCCGCAGGGGCTGCGGCCTTTTGCGCATTCTCAACTCTGGTTTGTCAGGGCTTATTCAGCCGAAACGCTCATGATATAGGCATAAACGTCTTCGCCACCGCTTTTGAGTTTGAAGGTCATCTTGGATTTGGCGGACGTGCTGTCCAGATAGGATTTCAGGAATGCCTTTGGGTCCTGAGAATATTCGACAAAGCTCGCCTCGTCCCAGACCAGACCGTTTTCCCCGGCTTCGACGATGCTTTCGCCATATTTGAAACCTTCAAGCGTGCCCGCTGTGCGCCCCGCGATGCCGTAAAGGTTCGGCCCGGTCTTGCCACCTTTGACGATGGCCTCGCCGTCCGGGGCCTCGATCATGTGGCACGATTTGCATTTGTTGAAGGTCTTTTTTCCCTTCTCGGCATCACCTTCAGCAAAGGCGGGAACGGCCATAAGGCCGACAAGCGCTGTAGCGGTAATCCATTTCATAGCTCATGCTCCGATAAGATTTGGCTGATTAGAATGGAGCGCTCCATACCCGAAGTGTCAACGCGCAGATTGCCACGCGAGGGCAACGTGCCGCACTGAATTCCACCAGATGTGACTAATCGTGATCTTGAAACTCGGACCAGCAGGGCAAAAGGTCATTGTCGTGCGGGGTCGCCAGAAAAATCGCCCGCGCGATCGCCCGACTCAGGCATAAGGCGGCGGCGTGACCAATCGCAGTCAGACCCTGCTCTGCCTCCTGCAAAGGACGGGCACCGGTGCTGACGCTGAAGACAAGATCCCCGTCCCCCGGAGAATGCGCGGGAACAATGGCCCGCGCCACGCCGTCATGGGCGGCAATGGCCATGCGCTGGCATTCCGCCTTTGTCAGAGCCGCATCTGTTGCAACGACGGCGATTGTAGTGTTCGCGCGCTCCTGTGCCAGCGCCTTCATGGTCAGCATTTTGCGGCTGTCAAATCCGCGTCCCAGACCTGAAGAAGGGTCAGGGCCCAGACCGCCGAACTCATCACCAATCTCGAAACTAGCAGCCCAGAAATGACGATCACCCGGCGTCGTGACCGTTCCCATGGGATTTGCGGCAACCAGTGCGCCGACCGTGATGCCCGAATCCAGCACAATTGACGCCGATCCCAATCCACCCTTCAGCATGGCGGTCAGCGCCCCGGTTCCGGCACCGGTGGTTCCAAGATCAAATTCAGGCGCAGCGGCCTCGAACGCCTTCCGGCCCAGTGAGCGATAGGGGTTTTCCTGCCAGTCCTTTTCACCGCCGTTCAGCAGATCGAAAATGATCGCTCCGGGTACAATCGGAATGACGGCATCCGCCACGCGATACCCGCGGCCCTGCGCGCGCAAGGCATCCGATACGCCTGAGCAGGCATCAAGCCCATAGGCAGATCCGCCGGACAGGACCAGCGCGTCAATTTTTGCCACAGATTTGTCCGGCGCCAGCAGATCCGTTTCACGAGTTCCCGGCGCGCCCCCCATGACATGAACGGATGCGGTGAACGGATCGTCCGCAGTCAGAACCGTCGCACCGGATTTCAGCCTGTCATCCTGCGCGTTGCCGACCCTGAGGCCGGGGATATCGGTAATCAGGTTTCTGGGTCCTGGATTCATTCTGACCTCATTTTCAGGCTGGGGAACTCAGTCTCTGGCGCAGGCGTTTCAGGCGGGTCAGATGCAGCGGCCCCCGTCAACCTCCATCGCGACACCTGTGATCATGCTTGCCTCGTCCGAGCACAGAAAGCAGGCGGCATTGCCCATGTCCTGTGGTGTCGAAAACCGGCCAATGGGAATCGTGGACAGAAATTTGGCGCGCATCTCGGGCGTGTCTTCGCCCAGAAATGACTTGAGCAGGGGGGTTTCCCCTGCCACCGGACAAATCGCATTGGCGCGAATGCCGGAAGGGGCCAGCTCAACCGCCATCGTCTTGGTCGCTGTGATCATCCAGCCCTTTGAAGCATTGTACCAGTTGAGGTTCGGGCGGGGGGACAATCCGGCGGTCGAGGCGACGTTCAGAATGGCGCCACTGCCCTGTTCTTTCATATGTGGGACAAGCGCACGCGCTGTCAGATAGACGGATTTCATGTTCACGTTGAAGACCCGGTCGAATTCGTCTTCGCTCACGTCTTCCAGCGGTGTCGGTAAATGGGTCACGCCCGCATTGTTAACAAGAATGTCGACCTGCCCAAAGGTCGTCAGGGCGGCGTTCGCCATCGTCCCGACAGACGCGCCATCGGCAATGTCCACGCGATAGGCCAAGGCGTTCGGACCCTGCTGGCTTGCCATGACCTCGGCCGCTTCGCCATTGATATCGGCGATCATAACCCGCGCGCCTTCAGCAATGAACTTTGCAACGATCCCCGCGCCAAACCCGGACGCACCGCCGGTCACAATCGCGGTTTTTCCCTCCAGCCTCATGATGTTGCCCTCTCCTGACACTTCGGCAGGCAGAGTAGCAACGTGTCGAAAAGATACCAGATTATTCTTCGGACACCTTGCCGCGCAGCGCCTTTACATCCGAGCGGGCCTTTTTGGTGGCGAGGCGGCGCTTGACCGAGCCGTAAGTGGGTTTGGTTGCAATGCGACGCTTGGGTTTGATCAGGGCGCGGGCAATCAGTTCGGCCAGTCGGGTACGTGCAATATCGCGGTTGCGGGATTGCGATCGGGTTTCGTCACACTGAATGACGATCGCGCCGTCTTTGGTCCAGCGGCGGCCTGCCAGGCGTTTTAGGCGCGCCTTGACCGGATCGGGAAGAGACGGAGAGCGTGCGGCCTCAAACCGCAATTCGACCGCGGTCGAAACCTTGTTCACGTTCTGCCCGCCGGGACCGGACGCACGCACAAAGCTCTCGGTCATTTCCCAGTCCTGCAGAATGATATCTTCGCTCACGCGCAACATGGCGCGACCTTACAGGCGGTCGGGGCAAACAAAAAGGGCCACCTCTTCAGGTGGCCCCATGTATTCAGGCAGTGCTTGTTCTTGGGTCCAGCCAGGACACGATGACCCGGAACGGGACAAGCGCGATCAGGGCCAGCGACAGCTTTACCAGCCAGTCGGCAAAGGCCAGTGTGACCCAGAGCGGCGCCATCGGGCCGGTCAGCATGAAGGGCACGGGCTCCCACGCCCAGTTGATTGCGGCGTCCGCGTTGGCGCCAAAGAAGGTAACCGAGGCCGAGAACGCGATGGTGAAGAACAGCGCAGTGTCCAGAGCTGATCCCACAAGGGTCGAGACCAGCGGCGCCCGCCACCAGCGACCACCCCGCAGTGAATTAAAGACGGTCACATCCGTCAGTTGCGCGATCAGGAAAGCGGTGCCCGATGCGACTGCGATCCGCAGTGGCACGGCGGCATAGGTGAAACCATCGCCCTGCAGCATGATCTGGCTGCCGATCAGCGAACAGACGATGCCGGTCACGAAACCGGCAAACACGACCTTGCGGGCCGGACCCACGCCATAAACGCGGTTCATGATATCCGTAACGAGGAAAGCCAGAGGATAGGTAAAGGCGCCCCATGTCAGGAGGCCATCAAGGATCAGGAACTGAACCAGTATGTTCGAGGCCACGACAATGGCGGCCATGGCAATAATGCCGGGAATGTAAGCGCGTTGCATGTTTTGATGCCCGTTTTGACAAGGTAGCGGCGACTTGGCCAAGGGCATCGCCCAAGGCAAGCCGCGCTTCTAGCGGGTCAAAACGCATTTGGCAAGTCAGTCAGGTAAAGCGTATTCCACAAGCTCCGTTCGTTGCAGGAACAGGAAATTATCATCAGATACCATCGTCGCCCTAATCCTGTTCTGGCCATCGCGCCAAACAGACAGACCTTCAAGATTGTCATGGGTACGGGCCGAGGTTTCAAACAGGATCTCTTCGGCAAAGACATCATCCTCGTCCACCTGCCACCGACGCAATCGCGATCTGAAACCAAACAGGGAAACCGCGCGCTCGAGCACATAGAACCGGCCGTCCGGGCCGAAATCGGACGCGACCGGACGAAACCTGCCCCGCTGTGGGAGAGTGAAAGGCATGGACCATGCCGAACCGTCCCAGCGATAGACGGGAATGTGGCCGTCTGCCGTTCTACTTTTTTCGGTCAGGGTATACAGCCTGCCCTGCCCGTCGATTGCCAGCGCTTCGAACGATCCGTTGTCCTCAAAAGTCCTGAACACCGGGGGGCGTGGCAGAACCCGGGCCCGCGCGTCAGGCTGGGCATAGTGCGCCACCCTGTGTATGCCTTCGAACGAGATGTAGAAATCGCCGTTGTCACCGGCGGCAAGCCCTTCGGAATCCCCGGTCCATCCCGGCAGGATACGGTTTCGGCTGGATCGGACGGGCCAGACGTTATCTATTCTGACCTCTCGAATTTTGCCGCCCGAGCGAATTATTCGTGCCGTCGCAAGCTTTGCCCGGTCGCTCAGAATGACCATGCTTTGCCCGTCATCTGAAAGCGTCAGGGCGGAAAACCCGCCAAACCAGTCGGCGTCGTGTTGCCAAGTATAGCTGTCCAGATGCGTGGCTGTCCTGACCTCAACCGCGCTTGCGGCAGCGGCCAGAAACAGCGCTGGGATCAATTGGATTGCAGCACTGAAACGCATTGATTGGGCAAATCTGCCATTACATACTCGCGACGCTTTTTGGGCGGTGGTGCGTTTGGATCAGGCGGCGGCGGGTTCAGGATGTTGCGGACCCATTGCTGCGCCTCGGCACAGCCATCGCCTTTGGGCGGCGGGTCCTGATTGACGCAGCCGCGCGATCCTTTGGGGCACTTCAATCGGACATGGAAATGATAGTGATGCCCCCACCACGGTCTGATCTTGCGCAGATAAGCCCGGTTGCCTTTTTCATCGTTGCACATCTGAACCTTGGCACCGGGGAATACAAAGATACGCGCGACCCGTTTGTCTTTGGCCGCTTCGCGCAGGATGGCGTGGTGCTGCGACGACCAGTTGCCGTTTACATAAGCCCCATTGGAGCGGCGCAGAGATACCGACGAGATATTCTCGCGCGATTTACGAGACAGGCGCAGATTGTCTGCCGGTAGCATCCAGATATCGATGTCCAGGCCCAGTTGATGGCTGCGGTGCCCCGAAGTCATCGGCCCGCCACGTGGCTGGCTGATATCGCCGATATAAAGACCACTCCACCCCGGTTGTTTTGCGGCAAAGCCGCTGAGGTCCTGAACATAATCGATCGCCTGTGGGTGTCCCCAGTTGCGATTGCGCGACAGGCGCATGGCCTGCCATGTGGGGCCGGTTTCAGGCAACTGCACAGACCCGGCGGCACAACCACGGGAATAGCTGCCGAAAGCGGCGGGTTTCTGCCGGGAGCTTTCCTTCTGCGCCCCGAATAACTGTTTCGCAAGGGGCTCGGCGCTTACCGCACTCCCCAGAAACAAAACGGCGGCGATAGTCAAAAAACGTAATAAAATCATCCGGTCTGGTCCCCTTCCGGTCTGACCCAGCGCATCAGGAACAGGCCCAGAATAAACAACAGGACGATTGGAGACACCCCCAAACGTGCACTGCCCGTGGCAACTGTTGCAATGTCGATCAAAAGCGGTGCTGCGAATGCGGTCGCGCGGCCAGACAGGCCATAAAGACCAAAGCTTTCTACAGGTGTTTTCGGATCGGTATGACGCACCATCATCGAGCGGCTGGCCGATTGCAGAATGCCGCCCATGCCGCCGATCAGAACTCCGCAGCCAAAGAAGGTCAGATCGGGCAGGTTTGACCCCTCGGGCAGGCCGATGCCGAATATCTGCGTACGATCCATCGAAACCACCGTCGTGCACACCAGAATAAGCACCCAGATCGCAACCAGAATGACCGGTTTAGGGCCATATTTCTTATCCATCTTCCCGCCGATCCAGGCAAAGATGGCCGAGGCCAGCACGCTGACGATCCCAAAGACACCGATCTTGATGAGATCCCATTCCAGCACCAGACGGGCATAGATGCCGCCAAAGCTATAAAGCCCGTTCAGCGCATCGCGGTAGAACATGGACGAACCCAGATAGGCCGCCAGGCTGCCCCGATGGCGCAACGCCGAGACCGATTTGCCCAAAAGCCGCAGAGCCTCACCCACGCTGCCCTTTTTGTTCGTTACCTCGTCGTCGCGAACCCACAGGAAATAGGGCACCATGAACAGGACGAACCACCCGGCGGTGAAGGGGCCGACAAAGCGCGTACCTTCGCGCGCAGCGGCATCCAGACCAAACAACGGGTCCATCCCGATCAGGGTCTTGCCGTTCGGCTGCTCGACAAACAACGCAAGCATGATCGCAAGAGACAACAGACCGCCAAAATATCCAAAAGCAAAACCCGAGCCCGAGATTTCGCCAACCTCATTCTCATCCCCCAGATCGGGCAGCTGCGAGTTGATGAAGATCAACGCGTATTCCGCACCGACAAAGCCGAGACCGAAGGCGGACAACATCAGCCACATGTTCGATCCGTCCGGCATCGTGTACCACAAGGCCGCAGACCCCACCGCATACATCACGGAAAACGCAAATACCCACGGAATGCGGCGGCCAGTCACGTCCGCCATGGCCCCCAGCAGAGGCGCACCGAACGCGATGATTAGCCCTGTTATGGTCAGGCAACGCGCCCAGACGCTCTGTGCGTGCGCGGCGGCGGATTGGGCATCCATACCGGTCCCTGTAAAGTACCCTGCCGCAACCCCCGCAAAATAGGGGCCGAACACAAATGTCACCAGAAGGGTGTGAAAGGGCTGGCTGGCCCAATCGAAAAACCACCATCCCCATATGCGCCTGCGCCTGGAAATCTCTGCCATGACTGCCCCTTGCGTTCTTTTGTGCCATAAGACGGACCTTTGGGCATTTTCGCAAGCATTCTGTTGGCTTCGATGCTGCACGGGCTTGCCCTTTGCCCCTTCGGCGCTTAGGTCTCAGCCAATGTGAAAACGGAGTTCCCATGCTGTCGCTGATCCAAATCCTGCTGCTGATCCTGGATATCGTCTGGTTCTTCATTCTGGCCCACGTGATCATGAGCTGGCTGATCAGCTTTCAGGTACTGAACCTGCATCAGCAATTCGTGGCACAGATATGGTATGGCCTGAACCGCATTCTGGAACCGCTTTATGGCCCCATCCGCCGTATCCTGCCCGCAATGGGCGGTCTGGACCTGACGCCGCTGGTGGTGTTGATCGGTGTCTATGCGCTGCGGATCGTGCTGATCAACAATGCGGTCTATTTCTACTGACCTCTTGTTCACCGAATCTTAGTATGTGATTGTCCTGTCATAAGAGCAGATAAACCTTAAAACAGGGCCACCCCGCACATGTTCGACGCCGCACCGCTGCTGCGAGATGTCTTTGGATTCGACGACTTCCGCCCCGGTCAGGAAGAGATTGTCGATGCCGTCACGCTGGGTGAAAACGTGCTGGCCATCATGCCGACTGGTGGCGGTAAATCCCTGTGCTATCAACTGCCTGCCCTTCTGCGCGACGGGGTGACGGTGGTTATTTCCCCTCTGATCGCCCTGATGCGCGATCAGGTTCGCGGCTTGCAGGAGGCGGGCGTCGAGGCCGGCGCGCTGACCTCGGGCAACACCCCCGAAGAAACCGATGCAGTGTGGGAGGCGTTGGAGGCTGGGCGGCTGAAACTGCTTTACATGGCGCCTGAACGGCTGGCTGCCGGATCGGCCCTGGGCATGCTGCGGCGGATCAATGTCAGCCTGATCGCGGTGGACGAGGCCCATTGCGTCAGCCAGTGGGGCCACGATTTCCGCCCCGATTACCTGCGGATCGGAGAACTGCGGCGCGCGCTGGACGTGCCTCTGGCCGCGTTCACCGCCACGGCGGACGCGGAAACGCAGGACGAGATTGTCGAGAAACTGTTCGACGGCACCGCACCACGCAAATTTCTGCGTGGCTTTGACCGCCCCAACATACATCTCGCTTTTGCCGCCAAAGACGGTCCGCGCAAACAAATCCTCGATTTTGCCGAGGCGCGGAAGGGCCAGTCCGGCATTGTCTATTGCGGCACCCGTAACAAGACTGAGGTATTGGCCCAAGCCCTGCGCGCCGAAGGCCACACCGCCTGCCACTATCACGGCGGGATGGAGGCCGAGGATCGCCGCATCGTTGAAACCCGTTTTGCTCGTGAGGATGGGCTGATCGTGGTCGCCACCGTCGCATTCGGCATGGGCATCGACAAACCCGATATCCGCTGGGTCGCCCATGCGGACCTGCCCAAATCCATCGAGGCCTACTATCAGGAAATTGGTCGCGCTGGCCGCGATGGCGGCCCTGCCGAGACATTAACCCTGTTCGGTCCCGACGATATCCGCCTGCGACGATCGCAAATCGACGAAGGGCTCGCCCCGCCTGAACGGCGCATGGCCGATCACGCCCGGCTGAACGCCCTGCTGGGTCTGGCCGAGGCGTTGGTATGCCGCCGCCAGACTCTGTTGGGCTACTTCGGAGAACAGATCGAACCCTGCGGGAAATGCGATCTGTGCGATACCCCGCCTGAGGTATTCGACGGCACCACGCCGGTTCGCATGGCCCTGTCCGCGATCCTGCGTACGGAAGAATGGTTCGGCACGGGTCATCTGATCGACATCCTTTTGGGCAACGAGACCGACAAGATCCGCGCGCGTCGCCATGACAACTTGTCAACCTATGGCATCGGCAAAGACTGGTCGCGCCCGCAATGGCAGGCGATTTTCCGTCAGATGATGGGCCATGATCTGGTCCGCCCCGATCCCGAACGCCACGGCGCACTGCGCATGACCGAAGCGGCCAAGCCGATCCTGAAAGGTGAGGCACAGATCGACCTGCGCAAGGATACGATCCGCAAGGCCACGCGGCGGCCCGTGGTCAAGATGATGGTGTCGGAAGAGGACGCGCCTCTACTGTCCGCGCTCAAGGCCAAACGCCGCGCTCTGGCCGAGGCCGCGCGTGTTCCGGCTTATGTCATCTTTCCCGACCGCACCTTGATCGAGATGGCGGAAAGCCGCCCCGGCACCTTGGATGATATGGCCCGGATCGGCGGAGTTGGTGCGAAAAAACTGGAACGCTATGGCACGACATTCCTTGAGGTTCTGACCGGCGCCATCGAAGAATTGCACCCTGCCCGCCGTAAACTGGCCGGGCGCGATCAGGGCGGTATCTATGACCGCCTGCTTGAGGTGCAGACGCAGCTGTCGCGCGGGCCCGATGGCATCGACAAGCCGCTGACCTGTTCCGCCTCACAACTGGCCAGGATCGCACAATTGCGGCCTGAAGATTCGCGCGGGATAGAACAGGTGCTGGGCGACCGGCGTCACGAAAGGTTTGGTGCCGCGTTTCTGGACGTGCTGCGGGATGCGGGCTAGATACGGCCAATCAGGCAAGGAACGAGGACGGATATGCTGGTAGTGATTTCCCCGGCCAAGCGGCTGGACTGGGCAGAGCGGGACGTCGAGGTCACGCAGCCGGACTTTCAGGATGATGCAATCCGCCTGTCAAAAACCGCCCGCAACTTGACGCTGGGCGATCTGAAGAAACTGATGGACCTCAGCGATGATCTGGCCCGACTGAACCGGGACCGATACCGCGCCTTTGCCGATACTCCTGCGGCAGATGTGACCCGCCCTGCCGCACTGGCCTTTGCCGGTGACACCTATCAGGGGCTTGAGGCTGCTTCGCTGGATAGCGATGAAATGGCATGGGCGCAGGACCACTTGCGCATTCTGTCCGGGCTATACGGTGTGCTGCGCCCGCTGGACGCCATTCAGGCCTATCGTCTTGAGATGGGCAGCAAGCTGAAGACCCGGCGCGGAAAAAACCTGTATGAATACTGGCGCGACCAGCTGAGCAAGACCCTGAACGCGCAGGGCGAAGCGATTGGATCGGGTGTTTTGGTGAACTGTGCCAGTCAGGAATATTTCGGCGCAGTAGACCCTAAAGCGCTGAAACTGCGGGTGATCACCCCGGTCTTCATGGAAGACAAAGGCGGCACCCCCAAGATCGTTAGTTTTTTCGCAAAGAAGGCACGCGGTGCCATGGCCCGCTATATCATTCAGCACCGATTGACCGATCCCAACGGGTTGCTGGATTTCGACACCGGCGGCTATGAATATCGCCCGGACCTGTCGGAAAAGGATAAGCCCGTTTTCCTGCGCCCCTATCAGGCCTGATCCAGCATCGAAGGGTCATGGGCGACCAACTCGACCGTGTTGCCCTCGGGATCTTCGGTGAAAATACCGCGCCATCCGATCCAGCCGAATTGTTCGATGCGATAGGGCTGGCCAAGTTTGTCATACCAGCGCATCACGGCCTCCTGCTCGGCAAACGGCAGGGACAGCGCAATGTGGTGCAGCGACGACCCTGCCCCCATCGCGGGCCGTTCCGTGCCGGTTGGGTGCAGGCCGGGGCGCGGCGCAGCCATGTAGTGAAACAGGGCCAGCACCTGCGTATGCCCGCCGAACCCTTCGGCGATGCGAAAAAAGGTGATGGCGCTGTTGTGATCGCCGGTCAGACGCTCCAACCCGATCACATTCTCATAAAACTCCACCATCGCGCCCATATCGGCGCAGCGAATGGCAATCTCGCCCAGCGCGCGAGGCCGAAACCCTTTTTGATCTGACATGTGGCGAAACTACAGCGCCGGCTCATCCTCATCAACAACAGGGAACACACCCGCAGGGCAGTGTGTGCGGATCGCCTGATGGATCAGCTGTTTGTGCAGTGGCTTTGTCAGATAGTGATCAAGCCCTGCGGCCAGTATCCCCTGATCATCCCCCGCCATCGCATGAGCGGTCAGAGCAATGATCGGCACGTGCCGGTCTGTTCCGACCTCTGCCGCCCGAATTTCGGCCGTTGCCTGTTTTCCGTCCATCTGTGGCATGGAAATATCCATAAAGATCAGATCGGGGGCAAAGTCTGAACAGGCCTTAACCGCCTCTACCCCGTTTGCGGCGAATTGCAGATCAATGTTCAGGTCTTTGGTCATCTTTTTCAGGATCAGTTGATTGGTGCGGTTGTCTTCGGCCGCCAGAACGCGCATGCGCCTTTGTCCGCCCTGCGTTGCGCCGGATTTACCCGTATCAGGCAAGCTATTCTGTTCGGTATCCCTGTCCACAAAAACCGGATCACCAAGTGCGATCAGCCGTGAAAACAGCTCGGCCCGGGGAAGCGGTTTTTGCAGCACACCCTGAATAAGCGCGCGCGCAGGATCGGCCTGCACCAACCCCGGATTGGCGGACATCAATACAACGGGCACGTCCTGCCACCCCTTTTCGCGCAGGGATAGGGCCAGTTCCAGCCCATCCATATCCGGCAGGTCGTGGTCGCAAAGGATCAGATCGACCGAGCCATCAAGCCGTTCCAACGCATCGGTCCCGGTCTCGCACACCGTCACCCGGGAACCCAGCCGCCCCAGCTGTTTCATCAGGATCGCCCGGTTGACGGCCAGATCGTCCACCACCATCACGTGCTGCAACCTGTCCGCAAGGTCGGGGGGTGCGGGCTGTGGCCCATCCGTGGTCGGCAGCGTGACACGAAAGCCAAAACAGGAACCGCGCCTTTCTTCGCTTTCCACCCACACCGATCCCCCCATCATCGAAATCAACCGCTTTGAGATCGCCAACCCCAGCCCCGTGCCTTCGAACTGGCGGTTGCGCTCGCCTTCGACCTGATTGAATTCGCCAAAGATGTGGTCGATCTTGTCCGGCGCGATTCCGATACCTGTATCTTCGATTGCTACATGAATGTCGCAGGTTTGGCTGTCCTGATGCGGCACGCCCGTAACCCGGATAAGCACATGCCCTTCAGCGGTGAATTTCACCGCATTTCCCACAAGGTTGGTCAGTACTTGTCGTATCCGCCCCGGGTCGCCGACAAATAACGTGGGCAGAAACAGATCATAATCGACAAGCAACGTCAGCCCCTTGTCCCGCACGCAGGGCTGCAACAGCATCGCCACCTCGTGAATGCAGCGTTCCAGATCGAAATCTTCGGTGTGCAGCAGCAGCTTGTCCGCCTCGATCTTGGAATAGTCCAGAACGTCGTTGATGATGACCAGCAGCGCCTCACCCGAATTCCGGATCATGTTGACGTACAGCCGCTGTTCTTCATCCAGTGGCGTTTCGATCAACAACTCACTCATCCCGACAATGCCATTCATGGGCGTCCTGATTTCGTGGCTCATATTGGCAAGAAAGGCGGATTTCGCGCGATTGGCCGCCTCGGCTCGGTCCCGCGCACCTTGCAATTCAGCCTCATGCCGGACCGAAGCCGTGATGTTCAACGCTAGACTGACGACATCGCCCCCCTGCCCCCGCTGATCTATCAGTCGGATATACTGGCCATTCCACAACTGGATCACGATCGGCTCAGGGTTTGACCGGCCCCAGCGTTTCTGCATTCTGGCGCGCCAGTCGGCACCCGGTTCCGACCCCGTATCCACAATCCCTTCGTCCGTCATGATTTCGAGCAGGCGCAGGTATGAGACACCCGGTGCGACCTCACTTAGCCCTTCGAACACGCTCAGGTAGGCTGCATTCGCGCCAATCAGTGTGTTTTCACCATCGAAGAACGCGAACCCGTCATGGATGGTCTGGATGGAGTGCCAAAGACGACGCTCTGCCACCTCGATCTTGGCGTTGGCCACTGTCAGGTCCGATTTGACCTTTTCGTTTTCATCCCGAACTGTCGCCACCTCGGCCTGCGTTTCGCCGATCTGTCGGGTCAGGGCAATCGCGTGGCGGCCAAGCTTGCGGTTTGCGGCAGACAGTTCGGCCTGTTTCTGTTCCAGCAGTCTTTCGGCGGCCAAACGCGCGCGCCGTTCCTGGGCAAGTTTATCGGCAAGGCTCATGATCTGGGTCTCCGGGCGGTTCTTCCGCAGCATCCGCCGAGACGATGAAAAAGAGTTTAAGCCGTTGCATTGTAAAGCGGCCTCATGCGACCCTTTCATCAAACAGGAGGTCGTGATGCGTCGCTTCGTATTTTCCGCAATACCTTTGATTATATCGCTTTTTTTCCCGATAGCCGCCGTTCACGCGCAATCGGCGGTTCCGGAGTTCCGCTATGTCGGCACGCGGGATGCCGATTTTTACGGGTCAGATCTGGATGCTCTATTTGATACGGATCTGAAATCCTGCATCCGAGCCTGCTCGGCCAACCGTAACTGTGCGGCATTTACCTTTAACACCCGGTCGAATGCGTGTTTTCCCAAAAGCGGAGTGAATCGGCAGGAACCTTATGAAGGGGCGATATCCGCGCAAAAGATCGTGACAGATGCCCGGACACTGGAGCGTTCGAACACCCGAGCTGCGAATCTGGATTTTCTGAAACCCGCCGATCTGAAACAGACCTATCAACAGGCCCGGGATCTGGGGCTGCGTCATCTGGCGGGCGGACTGGATTTGGATGCAATTCTTGGGGCGGCACAAGCCGCCTCGACCCCCGATCAGGCCATGCGATGGACCGGCGCCGCTGTATCGCTTGATGACAGGCCCGACCTCTGGACCGAATACGCCCGGTTGCTGCTGAGCATTCAGACCAACGACTGGACCCGAAAGCGCGCGCTGCGGGCGCGGGCGCTGAGTGCGGCAATTAACGGTTATCTGCGGTCAGACTCTGCAGGCGCTCAGGTCAGCGCGCTGATGATGCTTGCAGATGCGCTAGAGGAAAACGAGCGCGGGCGCGACATGGTTTCAACGCTGCGCCTTGCGTCAGAGCTTCAGCAGCGGCCGGATGTTCTGGCCGCTCTGGAACGGGCCATCGGCAAATACGGTTTTCGCCTTGTCGACAGCACCGTTGAAAGTGACGCATCGGTCCCCCGCATTTGCGCCGAATTTTCCGAGCCGCTTGTCAAAGCGGGCGTAGACTATGAGCCATTCGTGCGCCTGCCTGACCCGCAGCTGGTGGTGCAGGCTGACGAAAATCAACTTTGCGTTGATGGTGTCGAACACGGGAAAAGGTATCGTGTCACCTTCCGGCAGGGCCTGCCCGCCGCATCAGGCGAAGCCCTGATCAAAGATGTTGAACTGACCCACTATGTCCGCGACCGCGCCCCGTCGGTCCGGTTTCCGGGGCGGGCCTATGTCCTGCCAAAAGCAGCGGATGCGGCATTGCCGGTGGAATCGGTCAATGTCACGACCCTGGATCTGACATTGCGCCGCATCAGCGACCGTAATCTGCTGCGCGCCGTGCAAGAGGATTTCTTTGGCCGCCCCCTCAGTAACTGGCAGGAACGGACATTCTCGGACGAAATAGCTCAGGATGTTTGGTCGGGAACCGCCGAAGTTACCTCGGAGTTGAACCGGGACATGACCACGCGCCTGCCGATGGCTGACGCCATTTCGGGACAGCCCGCTGGTATTTACGCCCTGACCGCGCGCGTTCCCGGCGCCGATCCCTATGACAACCCCGGTGCGACGCAGTGGTTTGTTCTGTCCGATCTGGGGATCAGTTCGGTTTCCGGTACAGACGGATTGCACGTCACGGTGCGCGGTCTGGCTGATGCGGCGCCACGCCCCGGGGTGGAGGTTTCGCTTGTGTCCCGCGCCAATGCCGTCATCGGCAAGACACAGGCTGATGCCGAAGGGTACGCCCGGTTTGATCCCGGACTGGCCCGAGGCAAAGGGGCCAGCGCGCCAGCCATGATACTGGCGGCGGACGGAGAGGTGGATTTCAACTTTCTGTCGCTGACCGATCCTGCCTTCGATTTATCGGATCGCGGCGTCGAGGGCCGTGCGCCCGCGGGGCCTGTGGACGTATTCATGACGACAGATCGCGGAGCCTATCGCGCCGGAGAGACAATCTATGTGACGGCGCTGTCGCGCGATGATCAGGCCGGCGCCATCGAAAATCTGCCGCTGACTGCCATTCTGCGCCGCCCTGATGGCGTTGAGTACCGTCGGTCGGTATCGGATGGCGGTGTCGCCGGAGGCCACGTCTTTGCCCTGCCGGTGGCGGCGGATGTTCCGCGCGGGTCCTGGCAGATCGAACTGAGATCGGACCCCAAAGGTGACGATCTGGCCCGGCAAACCGTTCTGGTCGAAGACTTCCTGCCTGAACGTATCGACTTTGATCTGGCGCTGCCGGACGCGCCGCTAAGGGCCGGAGATACCCCGCCCCTGCGGATCGAGGCGAAATATCTGTTTGGCGCCCCCGGCTCGGATCTGACGATTGACGGGCAAGTGATCGTACGGCCTGCCGAGACGGTTTCGGGATATGACGGATATCGATTTGGCCGATATGACAGCCCCCTTTCCACCCAAAGCACCCATTTCGGTGGTGACCGCACGGATGCACAGGGTCGCGCGACGATACCGGTCGAAATCCCTCAATTAGAGACTGATGGCAAACCGGTGGAGGCTACGGTAACTGTACGTCTGGCCGACGGGTCCGGCCGTCCGGTCGAACGTCAGATAGCGGCACCGGTCCTTCCCTCGGCGCCCGTAATCGGGATCAAACCGATGTTCGAGGATGTCGTCAGTGAAGGGTCCGAAGCCCAGTTTCAGATCATCGCCCTATCCCCCGAGATGACCCCAGCGCCAATGCAGGTTCGTTGGACGCTGAACCGGCTGGAAACGCGGTATCAATGGTATCAGCTTCACGGTAACTGGAATTGGGAACCCACAACCCGGCGGTCGCGTGTCGCCACCGGAGAATTGCAGTTGGGACCCGACCCGCTGACCCTAGGCCAACCGGTTGACTGGGGCCGGTATGAACTGGTGGTGCAGCGCATTGATGGCGACTACGCCGAAGCCGCAGTGGACTTCTACGCAGGCTGGTACCGGTCGGCGGATGCATCAACCACGCCCGACCGGCTGGAAATGTCGTTGGACCGGGACAGCTATCGTCCCGGTGACACCGCGCAATTGCGGATCGTGCCGCGCATGGCCGGGGTGGCTCAGATTGACGTGATGTCCAACAGGTTGATCGAACGCCGGATGGTCGAAGTCCCCGAGGGCGAAACCGTCATACCGCTGAATGTCACGGGTGAATGGGGCGCGGGCGCATATGTCGCCGCGACTGTAATCCGCCCGATGGATGTGTCCGCAGGCCAGAACCCATCGCGGGCACTGGGCCTTTCTCATGCCTCGGTCGAGCCGGTCGGGCGCAAACTGTCTGTGGCCATTGACGTGCCCGAAGTCAGCAAACCAAGACAAACCAAAAAGGCCCGTATCAGAGTCCAAGATGCCAAAGAAGGGGAACAGGTATGGCTGACCCTTGCGGCTGTTGACGTCGGCATCCTGAGTCTGACCGGGTTCGAAAGCCCGGACCCGACCGGCCACTATTTTGGGCAGCGCAGACTAGGGGTCGAATTGCGGGACGTTTATGGCCGTCTGATCGACGGAATGAACGGCGCATTGGGTATCGTGCGTTCGGGCGGGGACAACGACAACGGCATGCGGATGCAGTCACCCCCGCCAACGCAGGATCTGATGGCCGTGTTCAGCGGGCCGGTTCAGGTTGATGAAGACGGAGAGGCCATCGTCGATATCCCACTACCTGCTTTTAACGGCACTGTGCGGCTGATGGTTGTCGCTTGGTCAAAATCAGCACTTGGTCAGGCCGAGGCTGAAATGATCGTGCGCGATCCGGTTGTCGTCACGGCCAGTCTGCCCCGGTTTCTTGCACCTGGTGATGAAAGCCGGATGTTGCTTGAGATCGTCCATGCCGACGGGCCAACCGGCGGCATGGGCCTGAACCTGACAGCGCCGGACACGCTGACACTGGGCGAGGTTCCGACATCGTTTACGCTGAATGCCGGCGGCAAAATTACATACGAGGTTCCCGTACGCGCCAACATGCTGGGCGACCCAGAAATCACCGTCGCGTTGAAAACGCCGGACGGGCAGGAGCTGAAGCAATCTCTGCGCCTCCCGGTCCGGTCAAACGATCCAGTTGTGGCTCTGACACGACGGTTTTCGCTGGGTTCGGGCGACAGCTTTCTGTTCTCATCCGATGTGTTTGACGGTTTCCGGTCCGGATCGGCCAGGGCAATTCTGTCCGCGGGTCCGCTGGCCAAGCTCGACGCGCCGGGACTGTTGGACAGGCTGGACCGTTATCCCTATGGCTGCACCGAACAGATCACGAGCAAGGCCTTGCCGCTGCTGTATTTGTCCTCGGTTGCGCAAAGCTGGGGCCTTGGCGAAGGATCAGCCGCCGACAAAAGGGTCAGTGACTCGATCCGGAGCATTCTGGCGCGGCAAGCCCCGAACGGTGCGTTTGGGCTGTGGCGGGCCGAAAGCGGGGATTTCTGGCTGGATGCCTATGTCAGCGATTTCCTATCGCGGGCACGGGCGCAGGGTCACGCGGTTCCGGACGGGGCTTTTGCACAGGCGATGGACAATCTGCGCAATCATATCAACTATGCCCCGGATTTTGACACCGGAGGACGGGACATTGCTTATGCCCTGATGGTGTTGGCGCGCGAAGGTGCCGCGTCGATGGGCGATCTGCGCTACTATGCCGACGTCAAAGGAGGGGCCTTTGACTCTCCGCTTGCAGCGGCCCAGCTTGGTGCGGCGTTGGCCTTTTATGGAGATCAGACGCGGGCAGACGCGATGTTCGCCCGAGCCGCCCGGATGATTGGCGCGGATAACTCACAACAGACATCAATCTGGCGCGCGGACTACGGAACCTCTCTGCGCGATGCAGCCGGGGTGCTTGCACTGGCTACCGATGCAGGCAGCGCCGTAGTAGATCGCGACGCTCTGGTGCAGCGGATCAGTACACCGCGCGATTATCTCTCAACGCAGGAAGCTGCGTGGTCCCTGCTGGCCGCACATTCGCTGATCGCGACGCCTGAACAGTCGGGGCTGCGCGTGAATGGTGCTGGGGTCGAGGGGCCGTTTGTGCAGGTGTTGGAAAGTGACGCGAACAAAGAACTGAATATCACCAGCGCCAGCAATCGTAGCACCGATATTACCCTGACGGTCACCGGTGTACCCGAAGTTGCCCCGGACGCGGGCGGAACCGGTTACGCCATTGACCGGCAGTATTACTCGATGGAAGGCGAACCGCTGGATCGCCGGGATTTTACCGTAGGGGAACGATTTGTCACGGTGCTCACCGTAACGCCCTTTGAAAGCGGTGGTGCACGGTTGATGGTGGATGATCCACTGCCTGCCGGGGTTGAGATAGACAATCCCAGCCTGTTGCGCTCGGGCGATGTACGCACGCTCGATTGGCTTGATTTGTCCGAAGCCACCCATGCCGAATTCCGAACCGACCGGTTTCTTGCTGCAGTGGATATACGGGAGCGCAGGACCGTGACCCTTGCCTATGTCGCCCGTGCGGTCACTCCGGGCAACTTCCACCACCCGGCGGCGTCGGTCGAGGATATGTATCGCCCGCAAAACCGCGCCCGGACGGATACCGGGCGGGTGATTGTCCGATGACCGGCCGGACAGCCATCGCAACAGCGCACTGGCGGCGGCTGGATAAGGAGGGAACGGATCGTTGCACGCTGTCACGTCTGGATAATGGCTGGATGCTGGTCGGCCAGGCGATCTGGCATGATGGGAAGGCCGATGCCAGCCTGACTTATGATATTCGCTGCGATCCAGACTGGGCCAGTCTTTCGGCAGATATCGGCGGCGAGGTTGACGGTCATGAACTGTCTCTGCGGCTGCATCGCGCCGAAGACGGCTGGTATCTGAACGGCGATTTGCAGGAGGGGACCGCCGATTGCGTCGATCTGGACCTGAGCTTTACCCCGTCGACCAACCTTTTGCCCCTGCGACGCCTGCCATTGAAAGTCGATCAATCTGCTCATGTTTGCGCGGCGTGGCTAAAGCCGGATTTCGCTACAATCGGGCCCTTGGAGCAGACCTACACCAGCCTTGGCCCTGACCATGTTCAGTATGTGTCGCCAGCCTTCTCGGCTGAGTTGAGGGTGCACGAGTCCGGTTTCGTTACCCGGTATCCAGACCTGTGGGAGGGATGGGTCGATGCCTAAACCCGGCCATCTGTTCCTTGGCCTTGCCTTCGGGCTTTTTTGCGCCGCGTCCTTGCGCGACGCAGGTGATCGCTGGATCGACGCCACCATACTGCCCCCGGTTTTGACCGAAACCTCGACCGAAATACGCGACCGCAACGGGGCACTGTTGCGCGCCTACCCAGTCGCTGATGGCATCTGGCGGCTGACGCCCGGCCATGTGGATCGCGGCTTTGTCGACATGCTTGTCCGGTACGAGGACAAACGGTTCTGGTCGCATTCCGGCGTGGACCCGATTGCCCTTGTCCGTGCTTTTGGGCAGGCAATCCTGAACGGGCGCACCGTTTCAGGTGGCTCGACCCTGACCATGCAGGCCGCGCGGCTGCTGGAGGATGGATCGACCGGGCGCTGGAAAGGCAAACTACGCCAGATCAGAGTCGCATATGCGCTTGAGCGACGCCTGAGCAAAGACGAAATTCTCGCGCTGTATCTCACCCATGCGCCCTATGGCGGAAACCTTGAAGGTATCCGCGCGGCCACGCGGTCATGGTTCGGGAAAGAGCCTCGCCGCCTTACGCCCGCGCAATCGGCCTTGCTTGTTGCCCTACCTCAGTCACCCGAAGCACGGCGCCCGGACCGTCACGCGGATGCAGCGCGCAATGCGCGGGATCGCGTCCTGCAACGTGTGCAACTACAAGGTATCCTGACCGAAGCGCAGGCATCGGCAGCGTTGGCCGAACCGGTTCCTGGAAAGATGCGCCCGTTTCCCCGTCTGGCCCCACATCTGACGGATCGGATAACAAAACTGACGCCGGAAGCATCGGTTCACGACCTGACATTGGATGCCGAATTGCAGGCCCGTCTGGAACCTCTTGTCTCGCAAGCCGCGAGGTTGGCGGGATCGCGTGTTTCGGGTGCCCTGATCGTAGCCGACCACCAGAGCGGAGATATCCTCGCCTCAGTCGGCTCTGCCGGATACGAAGATGAACGGCAGGGTTTTGTCGATATGACGATGGCCTTGCGGTCGCCCGGCTCAACCCTCAAGCCGTTGATATATGGTCTGGCATTCGATCAGGGGCTGGCGCATCCCGAAACCCTGATCAGCGATAGCCCGGTTATGTTCGGCCGCTACGCGCCACGCAACTTCGACGGCGTTTTTCGTGGTGACGTCAGGGTTCGTGATGCGTTGCAGATGTCACTCAACATTCCAGTGGTAAGACTGACGCACGAGCTTGGGCCAGCCCGCGTCATGGCTGCGATGAACCGCGCCGGAGCTCGACCGCAATTGACCGGGGGACGCCCCGGGCTCGCCATCTCTTTGGGCGGAATAGGTATCAGCCTTCGGGATCTTGTGCAGCTTTATGCGGGCATTGCAGCCGGTGGAACAGGTCCGGTTCTGCGCCATGGTCTGCTTGAACCCAAAGCCGAAACCGCCCGAATTCTGTCCAATGTCGCTGCGTGGCAAGTTGGTGACATTCTATCGGGACTGGCCCCGCCGTCAGGCGCCCCTGCCGGTGTTCTGGCTTACAAGACGGGCACTTCCTATGGGCATCGCGATGCCTGGGCAATCGGATATGACGGGCGACATGTTATCGGCGTGTGGTTGGGCAGGGCCGATGGCACACCGGTCCCTGGTGCATTTGGCGGCGATCTGGCCGCGCCGTTGCTGTTTCATGCCTTCGGTCACCTGAAACCCGATTTTGACCCGCTTGGCGCACCACCTGCCGCCGCCCTGATCGTAGGTGCGGCGGACCTGCCGCCGCCACTTCAACGATTTCGCCCGCGCAAAGCCGCGTTTGCCCCGGCTGACAATGCGCCGCAGCTGGTATTTCCCCCGGATGGCGCCCGTCTGGCCGCCAACGGCACACCGCTTACGATCAAGCTGCGGGGCGGCACGGGGCCATTTGCGGTACTGGCGGATGGAAGGCCGGTCACAACGGATCAGCGCCAGCGGGAATTCGACATTCCCAACCCGGGGCGGGGCTACGCATCGCTGGTGATTGTCGATGCCCGCGGACGATCCGACCGGGTCTCCATCCAGATTGATTAGGGAGGAAGTCATGCGGAGCTCGATATTCGTTTTGATGTCATGTCTGGCCGGCAGCGCGCTGGCCGACTGCGCGTCAGAAGCTGAAATTCAGGGGTTTGTATCGGACTATCTGTCCAATACTCCGACATCCGCCCTGATCGCCGATGGCGACATGAACGACGCGTTGTGTACACAAGCCCTGACTATCCAAGCGTTAGAGCCGCATCTAGGGCCGGTGATCGGTTACAAAGCTGGTCTGACAAGCAAACCGGCACAGGAAAGGTTTGGTGCAAGTGAACCGGTTCAGGGCGTGCTGTTTCGGGACATGATGCACAAGGACGGAGCCGAAATCCCCTCGGATTGGGGTGCCCGACCGGTTTTCGAAGCCGACCTGATACTGGTGGTGGGTGACGCGGCCATCAATCAGGCAACCACGCCCGAAGAGGTGATGGCAAATATCGCAGCCATCCGGCCTTTCATCGAGCTTCCCGATCTGATCCTGGCCGAGGATGAGCCGATCACGCCGGTAACGTTGACCGCAATCGGCGTCGCGCCAAAGCTGGGTGTCATTGGGCAGGAAATTCCGGTCACCGACCCGCCCGCGATAACCACCGCACTAGCCGACATGCAGGTAACACTGCGTGCAGCCGATGGTGAGGTTCTGGCACAAGCGCCGGGACGGGCGGTTCTGGGACACCCGGCCAACGCAGTATTGTGGCTGTTGTCCAAGGGCGTCGAATTCAAACCCGGTGATCTCGTCTCGGTCGGGTCATTCGGGCCGCTGTTCCCGCCGGGCAAGGGCAAAGGCGGAGCGTCAGTTACCTATTCCGGTCTGCCCGGTGATCCGACTGTAACCGTCACGTTTGAATGACCCGCTTGTTCAGCGCCGCCCTTCCCGCAGCCACCCGGCCACAAGGAAACCACTTGCCAGCAACAGGACCAGCCAGGGCGGCAGCAATCCGGCCTGGGTGATATCGCGCGTTTCATAAGCTCCGCGCGGTGTCAGACCGATCCAGCCGCGACCCGCAGCGGGCCTGCCTTCGCGGACGTTACGTATCACCGGCACGCCGTCCTCCAACCGGATCACGCCACCGCGCATTCCGGCCAGTACTGGTTTCAGAATGTCGCCGGTCGCAATCGTATTCTCGAACTCTTTCGGAGAGGCGGGTCCAAGACCAATCACCGCTTCGCGTTCGCTATCGCTCAGGCGATAAAGCCCAATTTCAGGGCCATAATATTGGGCTTCGAACCGGCCAGGCGAAACCTCGGCAAGCTCAACTTCCGTTGTTTCACCGTTTGGCCGGGTTACGGTGACGGCGCTGGCTTCGTCGCTCAGGGTCTGGCGGATGATCCGGATGGACTGACCGTTCGCCTCGGCCCACAGCGCCTCTTCCTCCAGTTCGGGCTCTTTCATCATCCAATGTGCCAGACGGCGCAAAAGCTCAAGCTGCGGCCCGCCCCCTTCGAAACCGCGGCTCCACAACCATGCGTGATCCGAGGCCAGCATCGCCACGCGCCCGTCGCCCACCCGGTCCAGGACCAGCAAGGGCCTTTCATCCACTCCGGTCATCAACACCTCGCCCGAACGGTGGTTGACATCGATCTGGCGCAGCCACGCCCCCCACTCGTCCGGGTTGCCCAGATCAGCTGTAACGGGATGACGCTGACCCAGTTCCGTAACCTCGGGGACAAAACGTTCTTCAATCACCCGCGCCGTCGGCTGCGCTGGCAAAATCGGCGCCAGCGGCGAGCGGAAGATACTGTCGGCAGTGGCAAAATCGGGTCCGGAATTGATCAGGACCGCGCCGCCGTCATTGATGTAGTTCGTGACATTGTCCAGATAGATCGCCGGCAGAATGCCACGCCGCTTGTAGCGGTCGAAAATGATCAGATCAAAATCGTCGATCTTTTCCAGAAACAGCTCGCGCGTCGGAAAGGCGATCAGGGACAGTTCGTCCACCGGCACGCCGTCCTGTTTTTCAGGTGGGCGAAGAATGGTGAAATGCACCAGATCCACTGAACTGTCCGACTTCAGCAGATTCCGCCAGGTCCGACCGCCGGGATGCGGCTCGCCAGAGACAAGCAGAACCCGCAACCGGTCCCGCACGCCATTCATCTGTACCAATGCTGAATTGTTGCGGTCGGTCAGCTCGCCATCGGCAACCGGCACCGAGAACTGGATCACATTGCGGCCGCCATGCGGCAGCGCGACCGGCAGCTCCACATCCTGTCCGATGGGAATGGTGAAGCGTTCCGGTTCACCGCCATCCACGGAAATCTCCAGCGGCGCGGTGACTGCGTTGGCCGGTGCGGCACCGCTGTCCTCGACCCGCAGGGTCAGGGTTACCGGCTCGTCGATGATTGCAAAGGCCGGTGCGTTACGGACGATCAGCCTGCGGTCCCAGTCCTCGGACCGCCCGGTGAGCAGCAGATGCATCGGCGCGGGCAGGTTCGGGGCCAGATCGACGTCATGCACCAGCCCGTCGGATACGACAATGACACCGGCGACACGCGCGCGCGGCTCTTCGGCCAGCGCTTCGGTCAGGGCGGACATGATTCTTGTGCCTTCATCCCCCTCGTCGTCACCAACTCTGATACGGCGCAATTCGGTGTTATCGCGTGCCTCGATGACACCGGCCAGCTCTTCGGCGGCTGTCACAGTCTGCGCCGCCCGATCCGACAAAGTCTGACTGGAACTTTCGTCTTCGATCATCAGCACGATGTCGGTCAGCGCCGCCCGATCCTCGACTTGATAAACAGGTCCGGCCAGCGCAGCGATCACGACCACTGCCGCCAGACCGCGCAACGCCCAACCGGACAATCCCCGCCACAGTGCCAGTACAATCCCGGCAACAGCGATCGCCGCTACGATGAAAAGCAGCGGCCAAGCGATCAGCGGATCAAAGATGACGGTTCCGGTCATTGTCCCAACCTGTCCAGCAGGGCGGGCACGTGGACCTGATCGGATTTATAGTTCCCCGTCAGCACATGCATCACCAGATTGACTCCAAATCGGTGGGCCAGCTCGCGCTGCCGCTCACCGGCATAGCCGCGCCCGACCGGCAATAGCGACTGACCGTTCCTGTCCACGGCCCACGCTCCGGCCCAGTCGTTGCCGCCGATCACTACCGGCGTCACGCCGTCGTTCAGATTGCGAAACGGCATCCCTTCGATCTGTTCGGCATCAAGTGGCGCCGCCTCGACCCAGACCTCGTTACCGGCGTGCCGTCCAGGAAAGTCCTGCAACAGGTAAAATGCGCGGGTCAAAACGTGGTCACTGGGGACAGGTTCCAACGGAGGAATGTCCAGCGACGCGGCCAGAGACTGCAGCTTGCGGCCATTCGGGCTGGCCACTCCATAGCTGGCAATATCTGCGTCCCGCGTATCAAACAGAATCATCCCGCCGGACCGCAGATAGGTGTTCAGCCTTGCATAGGCCTCGTCCGATGGTTGCGGCTGATCCGGCGTCACGGGCCAGTAAAGCAGAGGAAAGAACGCAAGTTCATCCCGCTCAAGATCAATGCCAACCGGGTCCGCTGGCTCAACGGACGTGCGGTAGAACAGCGTATCCGACAACCCCTTCAGCCCCGCCAAGGCCACATCATCCACCTGACGGTTGCCGGTCAGAACGTGGGCCAGAACCAGCTCCTGCGTTGACCGGATTGCGAAATCAGCGTCCGCTGCATTCTGTGCCTGCGCATGCGGCGCCATCATTGCCGCGCCCAGCACCATTGCCGCCGCCCGTACGGCACCCAATCGTCCCGACAGGACAAGCGAGGCCAGAATGTCCACAAACAGCAATATCAGTGCAATGCTCAGCAAAACGCCTCCCACCGGAACCTCGCGGTTTGTTTCCTGCCCCTTTACCGGCACGTCAGACGGCCAGGATGCCGCTAGCAGAGCGTCCCGGCCCTGCATGACGTTGACGGCCAACTTCTGGCCTTCGTTTTCGTAAATTCCGGGGCGCAGACCGGGGCCGATGTTACCCTCAACCAGTGTTGATCCGTCCACACCGGCCAGATTACCTGCGTCGGACAACCCGCCAAACCCATCCATGATCTGAGAGGGCACCCAAACGGTTCCCTGCAACTGTGCCTTTTGCTGCTCTTTGGCAGCCGAAGCCACGGCAAGACGGTCCAACATTTCAACGAATAGCCCTGACAACGGCAGGCTCGACCATTCAGCATCCGCCGTAACGTGGAACAGAACAACCTGCCCCAACCCAAGGGACTTGCGCGTCACCAGCGGCGTGCCATCGCTGAGCGAGGCAATCGCCCGATCCGCAAGGTTGGGATCGGGTTGCGCCATGACCTGCGTACTGACCGTCACATCCTCGGGAATATTCAGCCCAAAGAACGGAGAATGCTCGGGGAAGGGTGCCAGACCCTTTGCCTCACCCCAGCTCATGGCGCCGCCAACCGATCTGCCCCCGCCCCGCAGGCGGACGGGAAGCAGAATATTCTCTTCCGAACGGCCCAGATCACTTGCCGCCATGCGAGGACCTGCGAAACGCAGCAACAGACCGCCCTTTTCAACCCATTTGGCAAGCTCGGATTCCTCGAATTCGGACAGAATGACAACGTCAGCCAGCGCAATGACATCCGGGTTAGCGGGCAGAACCTCGGCCAACGATCCGTCAACGAAATCTGCCGTGGGTACGGCAACCTGCTTCAGGTAGTGCAGGGGCGAGAGCAGCTCCAGCCCCTCGCGGTTGCGGCTGCTTCCGATCAAGGCGATTTCCCGGCGTCTGAGGCTGTCATCGGTCAGTGCAACCGCCCCGGCCGAGCGCCGGTTCTGTATCTCAAAGCGCGAAACCCGCGCGCGCAATTCGGATGGCAAGGCTAGCGCCACCTGAGACGTCGCCTCACCTGCAGCGAACTCGGCCTCGGCAAAGTCCAGCGTCCGCATGGTACCGGCAGGATCCGGCCCCAGCGCAAGCAGAGTGAGAGTATCGGCAGATTCGGCCCCGGAACGCAAAACGGTCAGTTGCACGGCCCCGTCCTCGAACCCGGCGGGCAATAGCGCGACCACCGGGTCGGGTGACTGAAACACCGTCACGTTTCCACGAGGCTGCAGTTCCGACAGAATTCTGTCCTGACCGGCATAGTCCAGCGCGTCACTGAACCAATGCGTATCGAACCCGCCCTCGATGCCTTTGATAATGTCCGCCGCCTGTGCGATCTGCGCCTCACCCGGTTGCCATGGTGCGGGAACCAGCCCCGGCAAACGGCTTCGCCAGGCTTCTGCGGACTGAAAAACCGCAGCCTCGGGTTCGCTTAACCGCAGGATCGCCACGGGGCGTTCGGCGCGTCCCGCCTCGGTCAGTTGCGCGTCAATCTGATTGATCGTCGAATACCAATCCGGCGCTCCGGCCCAGCTTGCATCAAGCACCAGCAAAAGCGGGCCGGAACCCACCTGATCCCGCGAAGGATTCAGTACCGGACCGGCAAGGCCGATGATGATCGCCGCAACCGCCAGCATCCGAAGCAGCAGCAGCCACCACGGGGTCCTGTCAGACACGCTCTCATCATCTTTTAGACCCAAAAGCAGGGTGACAGCCGGGAACAGCCTGCGAATAGGCGCCGGAGGCACTGCGCGCAGAATCAGCCAGAGAACGGGCAAGGCGAGCAGCCCCAGCAAAATCCACGGGGCGGAAAACCCGATGCCCGCCAGCACCGTCATCGCGCGCCCCCATCTAGCGCGCGGTAAAGCCACAACAACGCCGCCTGCGCGCTTTCGCCTGTGTGGTGAAGCCCCAACTGCCAGCCAGTTGCGCGGCACAATTGCATCAGGGCATCTTTTCGGCTGGCCAGACGTTCCAGATAACGATCCTGCAAATCACCGGCCTTCAGCGTCTCATGCCGCAGCGAACCGCCGACGCTTTCGAAAATGGTTCGTCCTCTGTAGGGAAAGGTTTCTTCTTCGGGGTCGAGGACCTGCAGCAAAACCCCTTTGACACCCCTGTCAGCGGCTTTGGTCAACGCCAGCTCAACTTCCTGAATATCCCCCAGAAAATCCGAAACAAAAACGGCACGCGCATGGGGAATCATCGCGCGATGCTCGGGCGGGGAATAATCCGCACTTGCATCTTCGGACCAGGCTTCGGCAAGCCGGATGACCTGCGCATTGCCGCGACGGGGTGGCAGAGTGGTTCCGGTCAGCCCAACCCGTTCGCCGCCACGGACCAACAAGATGCCTGTGGCAAGGCCCAGCAGGCGCGCACGATCTGCCTTGGTCGGCAAGGTCTTTGCCGACGAGAACCGCATCGAGGCCCCCTGATCGACCCACAGCATTACGGATTGTGCGATCTGCCATTCGCGCTCACGCACATACTGCTGATCCCCACGCGCCGAACGGCGATGGTCGATCATCCGCTTGCTGTCACCGATCTGCGCCGGGCGGTATTGCCAGAAATCATCGCCCAGCCCGGCACGGCGGCGGCCATGATCACCCAACAGGACTGTTCCGGCCAGATGTTCGGCCCGCGCCAAAAGGGGCGGCAGCCGTGACGCCTCGGCCTCGGATCTTTCGCGAAGGGTCAGCGCGGCATTCACGCCGCAGCCTCGTTCCGGACAAACCCGGCAGCGGTGGTTTCGATGAGATCGGCCAGACTGTCGCCGCGCGCCCGCGCGGCAAAGTTTAGCGCCATCCTGTGGCTAAGTACCGGCCGTGCCATATCCAGAACATCCTCGGCATTCGGGGCCAGACGCCCCTGCAGCATCGCCCGCGCGCGCACCGTCATCATCAGCGCCTGCGCCGCGCGGGGTCCGGGACCCCAGGCAACCGTTTCCGCAACACGCTCGGACACGCCGGCCTCTTCCGGGCGGAAGGCGCGTACCAGATCCAGAATGAGTTCGACCACCGATTCACCCACCGGCATCCGACGCAGCAGAACCTGAGCGGCCAGCAATTCTTGTTTGGTGAAAATCTGATTGGCCTGTTCTTCCTCGACCCCGGTCGTGGCGATCAGAATATCCCGTTCGGTCTGCCGGTCTGGGTAATCCACGTCAATCTGCACCAGAAAGCGGTCAAGCTGCGCCTCGGGCAGGGGATATGTCCCTTCCTGCTCGATCGGGTTCTGGGTGGCCAGAACGTGAAACGGCACCCCGAGCGAGCGATCCTCGCCCGCGACCGTCACCGTGCGTTCCTGCATCGCCTGCAACAACGCCGACTGCGTTCGCGGGCTGGCGCGGTTGATTTCATCCGCCATAAGCAGCTCACAAAAGATCGGGCCGGGGATAAAGCGGAAATGACGGCTGCCATCCTCAGCCGTATCCAGAACCTCGGACCCCAGAATATCGGCAGGCATCAGGTCAGGTGTGAACTGGATGCGATTGCCGTGAAGCCCCATTACCGTCGACAGCGTTTCGACCAGCCGGGTCTTGCCAAGACCGGGCAATCCGATCAACAGGGCGTGCCCGCCGCACAGCAGCGCGGTCAGGGTCAGATCAACGACCCGCTCCTGCCCGATAAACCTGCTGGTAATCGAAGTTTTGGCCTGTTGCAGCTTTTCTTCCAGCGCTTCGATCTCTGCAACGAGGTCGGCGGGTTCGGTCATGACTTTCCCTTCCGTGCACATGTATGATTGAAGTGTATCGCGTTGAGAGGAAATGGCAAAAGCAATGAGCGGACAAAATCCTGTGACACCTTCGCCCGACGGTCTTGTGACCTCGGTAAAAGCCGCCAAATCCAAGGGTTTGCCGCCCGTTCACCTGTGGAATCCTCCGTTTTGTGGCGATCTGGACATGCGGATCGCCAAAGATGGCACTTGGTACTATATGGGGTCGCCCATCAACCGGTTCGAACTGGTTCGGCTGTTTTCATCCATTCTTAAGAAAGAAAACGGCAAGTACTTTCTTGTTACGCCGGTTGAAAAGGTGGGAATCACCGTCGAAGACGCGCCCTTTGTTGCCGTCGATTTCGACATTTCCGGCGAGGGTTCGGCTCAAATCATTACTTTCACAACACATGTCGGTGACACGGCCATTGCAGGGCCGGAACACCCCATTCGAATTGTCATCGATACCGAAACAGCTGAGCCGTCCCCCTACGTATTGATCCGCAGTGACTTGGAAGCGCGCATCGACAGAAAGAGTTTCTATCGTCTGGTGGAAATCGGCACACATCACGAAGGCTGGTTTGGTGTCTGGTCGTCGGAACAGTTTTTTCCGTTCATGCCATCGGGTGAACTCGACGCCATCTAGGCGGTTTGCTCGGGCCTGCTGTCCTGCGCCAGCACAACACCCAAGGCGACAATTCCCGCGCCCAGCGCGCGGGTCCAGCTCCACTCATCCCCCAGCATGACCATGATCACCATCACATAAAATGGCGCGATGTTCATATGAAAGGATGCGACCGCCACGCCGAGTTTCCCGATGGACGAGATGAACAGCATCTGACTGAGGCCCACAGCAACCAGCGCATAGATCGCCAGCATCCCTGCCTGATGCAGGTCAAAGGACTTGGCCGGGCGAATGGTCATTCCTATTTTCCCCGCACCAAACAGCAACAGCCCTGCAACCACCAAACCACCAAGCATCGTGATCGTCGTCCGGCCCATCTGGCTGAGGTCGGGGAAATCCCGGGCTGTGGCGAGGCTGGACCAGCAAAAGCAACAGGTCGACAATACCGCGCAAACCGCCCCCAGACCCAGCTGGGCAGGGGCAATGGCGTTGGTCGCGATCAAACCGCCAACGACCGAAGCCAGTAATCCAAAGGCAAAATTCCGTGTCATCCGGCGGGTGCCCGATACCTGCTCAAGAATGGTTGCTATCAGTGGGGCGCATGAGAGTATGATCGCCACGGTAACCGGATCGGTCAGTTTCTGCGCCAGCAGCAGCAGAACGGTGCCTACACCCATTCCGACGCCACCAACCAAAACCGCGTGCCGCCACCGGGCGTTCAGTATGCGGGCCGGGCCGTCAATCAGGAACCAGATCGGAAACATGACACAGGCAGCCAGGGCAAGCCGTGCCACGTTCAGCGCCAAGGGTGGCCAGCTTTGCAACAGAACTTCGACCGCCGGAAACCCCACGGCCCAAGTCAGCATCGAAGCAACCGCCAACGCGTTGCCGGATCTGACAGCGGGCCGCCCGTAAGGCGCAGAAATAGCGCCCCCGCCGACGGGTTCCGGGCTCATGGCCATAGGTGCTTTTCCTCAAGTAGTTGCAGCGACACGGAAATGATTCGCCACATGTTGCCAGCGTCGCGTGTTTCCGGGTGTTGATCTGGCCGGTTTTCGACAACCTGTCGTTTTCAGTCCCTTTCGCAGCAATCCCCGGCTGTTTATTGTTCGCGCAGTCACAGAAAGTTCGCAGATGCCCCGCTTTGCCGCCAATATTTCCCTGCTGTTTCAGGAGTTGCCATATCAGGACCGATTTCAGGCGTCGGCAGATGCGGGTTTTGAAGCGGTAGAGATTCTGTTTCCGTATGACGTTGTCGCCAAGGAAACGCACCGCGCCCTGATAGCCAGCGGGCTGGACCTGGTACTGATCAACGCGCCACCTCCGAACTATGCAGGTGGCACACCGGGCTATGCGGCGGTTCCGGGTGGCGAGGAGCGATTTCAATCCGATATCCGGCGGGTGTTGCGCTATGCCGAGGTTCTGCGCCCGGATCTGATTCACCTGATGTCAGGTTATCAAACCGGGCAGGATGCGCGGGACACTTTTGTGCAAAACCTGCAATGGGCTGCGGATACGGCTCCGCAGCAACGGTTCACCATCGAACCGCTTAACCCGATATCTCAGCCCGACTACTTCCTAAACGATTATGATCTGGCGGCAGAGGTTCTGGATCAGGTGAACCGCCCGAATGTTGGCCTGCAATACGACAGTTTTCATGCCCGGATGATCCACGGAGACGCCCATGCCATCTGGGAACGCTTTTGCGCCCGGGTCTTTCATGTCCAGATTGGTTCAGCACCTCACCGATCCGAACCCGGACAAGACCCGACAGACTTTCCCGCCCTCTTTGAAGCCATCGACGCCAGCGGCTATTCCGGATGGATCAGCGCGGAATACTCCCCATCGACACCCCAAACAGCCGAGTCGCTGGAATGGATGCGATGGTGACCGATTGGCACTGGATTTCACATCTCGAATATCGCATATGACATCCAACATGCTAAGGAAGACCTGAATGATCCCCGCCCGCTTTGCTCCTGCCCTGTTCGGATTCATCATGTCCGGGATGATGTCCTGCATTGTGACCGGTATCGCAACGCTCAAGGCCATCGGGTTCGGGCCAAGCACACTTGGCGACTGGATGGCGTCGTGGGCGTTCTGCTGGCCCATCGCCTTTACCGTCATCCTTATCGCAAGCCCGGTGGTCCGCCGTCTGGTTGCGCGACTGGTCAGGCCCGAGGCCTGACCTGCCGCAAAGATGGCCCACCGGGCCTGATGAGCGGCGCGCCCGTCAATGGGCCTCGGCCCAGTTGGCACCCCGCCCTGCATCAACAACAAGCTTCACATCCAGTTTTACAGCCGGATCAGCAGCGCCTTCCATGACATCCCGCGCAATTTCTATGGTCTGATTCACAGCCCCTTCGGCAACCTCGAACAACAGTTCGTCATGCACCTGCAGCAGCATCTTGGCAGGTTGGCCGTTGATCGCATCCGGCATCCGCACCATTGCGCGCCGGATCACATCCGCCGCAGTGCCCTGAATCGGCGCGTTGATTGCGGCCCTGCGCGCAAACCCGGCATGGGGCCCCTTGGCATTGATCTCAGGCGTGTGGATTTTCCGCCCGAACAGGGTCTGCACATAACCGTGCTCTTTCGCAAAGGCGATGGTGTCGTCCATGTAACGCCGAATACCCGGGAACCGTTCGAAATAGCGGTCGATGAACCCCTGGGCCTCGGCCCGCGGAATACGCAGGTTGCGTGCCAGACCAAAACCCGAAATTCCGTAGATCACACCAAAATTGATCGCCTTGGCCTGACGGCGAATATCCGGCGTCATTTCGTCCAGCGGCACATCAAACATCTCGGACGCGGTCATCGCGTGAATGTCCAACCCATCGGAAAACGCCTGCTTCAGAGCCGGAATATCGGCAATATGGGCCAGAATCCGCAGCTCGATCTGGCTGTAATCGAGGCTGAGCATCACATTTCCCGGCTCGGCAATAAACGCCTCGCGGATGCGCCGCCCTTCCTCGGTGCGGACCGGAATATTTTGCAGGTTCGGGTCGGTCGAGGCCAGACGCCCCGTGTTGGCGCCGGTGATCGAATAAGACGTATGCACCCGGCCCGTATCCGGATTGATATGCGTCTGAAGCGCATCCGTATAAGTCGATTTCAGCTTGGACAACTGCCGCCAGTCCAGCACCCGACGTGGCAGTTCATGCTCGGTCGCCAGGTCCTCAAGAATATCCGCCCCGGTCGAATACTTGCCGGTCTTGCCCTTCTTGCCGCCTTCCAGACCCATCTTGTCGAAAAGGATCTCACCCAGCTGCGCGGGCGAGCCAACATTGAAGTTCTCACCGGCCAGTTCGTGAATATCAGCCTCTAACCCGGCCATTTTTTGCGCGAATGCGTTGGACATGCGGCTTAGCACATCGCGGTCGACCTTGATGCCGTGCATCTCCATCTCGGCCAGCACCGGTACCAGCGGACGTTCGAGCGTCTCATAAACAGTCGTCACCTGAACCTTATGCAGCTGCGGTTTGAACAGCTTCCACAGCCGTAGGGTGATATCCGCGTCCTCGGCAGCATAGGCGGTCGCCTCATCAATCGGCACCTTGTCAAAGGTGATAGCAGATTTGCCGGATCCCAGCAGCGGTTTGATCGGGATAGGTGTATGGCTCAGATAGCGCTCGGACAGGGTATCCATGCCATGCCCGTGCTCACCCCCGTGCATCGCATAAGACATCAGCATCGTGTCATCGATGGGCGCGACATTCACCCCGTACCGCGCAAAAATCTTGGCATCGTACTTCATGTTCTGCCCGATCTTCAGGATCGACGGGTCTTCGAACATTGGTTTCAGCAGTGTCAAAGCCTCATCCAGAGGCATCTGCCCCTCGGCCAGCGCATCCGAACCGAACAGGTCCTCAGTTGCACTCTGACGATGAATCAGCGGTATATAGCAGGCCTCACCCGGCTCGACACATAGTGAAATACCAACCAACTCGGCGATCATTTCGTTCAAACCGGTGGTTTCGGTGTCCACTGCGACCCAGCCACGCTCATAAGCCTGATCGATCCATTTCTGCAGCGCAGCCGCATCCCGCACGCATTCATATTTGGACGCGTCGAACGGGATCGCATCAGCCTCGGGCTCGACAACAGCGGCGGGCGCTTCAGGGATAACTGGCGACTCAACGCCGAGTTTATCAGCCATCCGCTTGGTCAGGGTGCGGAACTCCATCTCGGCCAAAAAACTCATCAAGGTGTCTGGCTCGGGGTCTTTCACCTCAAGATCATCCAGTGTGAAGTCCAGCGGCGTTTGCTCATCCAATTGCACCAGCTTTTTCGACAGCTCGATCTGGTCGCGCTTTTCGATCAGGGTCTGGCGGCGTTTGGGCTGTTTGATTTCCTCAGCCCGGTCCAGCAGGGTTTCCAGATCGCCATATTCGTTGATCAGCAAGGCCGCCGTCTTGATCCCGATCCCCGGCGCACCCGGCACGTTATCGACGCTGTCCCCGGCCAGCGCCTGCACGTCGACAACACGTTCCGGACCCACACCGAACTTTTCGAACACGCCATCCCGGTCGATACGCTTGTTCTTCATCGCGTCCAGCATTTCCACGCCGTCACCGACCAGCTGCATCAGGTCCTTGTCAGAGCTGACGATGGTCACACGGCCGCCTGCATCCCGCGCCTGAACCGCCAGCGTTGCGATGATGTCATCGGCCTCATACCCTTCCAGCTCTTTGCAGGCGATGTTAAAGGCTTTGGTCGCCTCGCGGGTCAGCGGCATCTGCGGGCGCAAGTCTTCAGGCATCGCCTCGCGATTGGCCTTGTACTGATCGTAAAGATCGTTGCGGAACGTGTGCGAACCCTTGTCAAAGATCACCGCCACATGCGTCGGCGCGTCCGGCCCGGAATTGTCCTCGACGTATTTCTGCAGCATGTTGCAAAAGCCAGACACGGCCCCGATCGGCAACCCGTCCGACTTTCGCGTCAAAGGCGGCAAGGCGTGATAGGCGCGAAAGATAAAGGCCGAACCGTCGATCAGATGCAGATGGCATCCTTTTCCGAAATTCTGCGACATGAAAACCTCACTCCGTTTGCGCCTGCACAGTTGTGCCATGACGCGCCCGCGCCTGCCAGCCGCCATTTATCAGCAACCGGTTTCTTCTTCTCATTCAAAATACGGAAATTCCGACGGCACCTGCCTTGCGGAGCCTTCCGGCAACTATGCTAGGCGTCCGCCTGACGCCCGGCCAGAACGTATTTGCAGTCACAATACGGGCACTCGACCCAGCCTTCGTCCTCGGGGATCTGCAACCAGACACGCGGATGACCCAATGCACCTTCTCCGCCGTCACAGGCAATGCGGCTGTTTTCGACGATCCTGGTTTCCGGCGCTTCGATAGTCATCGCTGGCGATCCTTCCTGAGTTGTCGGCCCGGCGGGCGTGTATTAGATGCGTTTATGAGCGATGAGCAAACCGGGGGCAAGGGCAACAAATGACCGATGCGGCGATCAGGATCAAAGGGCTGAACAAGACCTATCGCGGTAGCAAGGGTCAACCTGAAAAACATGCGCTCAAAGGGATCGATCTGACCGTACCGCGCGGTTCTGTTTTTGGACTGTTGGGGCCGAACGGCGCAGGTAAATCGACACTCATCAACATTCTGGCGGGGCTGGTTGTCAAAACATCGGGCAATGTGGCGATCTGGGGATTTGATCAGGATCGGAACCCACGCCGGTCGCGGGCAGCTATTGGTGTGATGCCGCAGGAGCTGAACCTTGATCCGTTCTTCACACCCCGCGGCGCGTTGGAGGTTCAGGCCGGGCTTTACGGCGTTCCGAAATCCGCGCGGCGCAGTGATGAAATACTTGAACTGGTGGGCCTCAGCGACAAGGCCGATGCCTATGCCCGCACCCTGTCCGGCGGAATGCGGCGGCGATTGCTGCTGGCCAAGGCACTGGTACATCATCCGAAAGTTCTGGTTCTGGACGAACCCACAGCTGGCGTCGATATCGAACTGCGCCAGATGCTCTGGACCAACGTCCGCAAGCTGAACGAACAGGGAATGACCATCATCCTGACCACCCATTATCTGGAAGAAGCGCAAGAGATGTGCGACGAGATCGCCATCATCAATCAGGGTGAAAAGATCGCGCAGGACAGCACCGCCAACCTGCTGAGCCGCATGGATAGCCGGACCATGGTGATAATCCCGGACAGCCCCGTATCGGATCTGCCCGTGGCTGAGGGTGTCGAGGCCACGCTGAACGAAGATGGCAATCTGATCCTGCGGTATCGCAGCGCACAGACCAGCGCCGAGCAGGTTCTGGAATCTGTCCGTCAGGCGGGCATCCGCATCCGCGACGTCCGCACCGAAGAAGCGGATCTGGAGGACATTTTTCTGGCCCTCACCTCGACACAGGCGGACACCCCGGCAGACGATCAGGATCAGCCGCGCCGGGGCATGCACAGGGTCAGGCTTTAGGCCCGGTCGATTCTCGCCTGGTAGCAATTGTTCCGGGATGAACGGACGTGGATATAGCTCACGTCAGCACGAGCAAAGATGTCGCTGACCTTTGCTTCAATCCGATCAGTGGGCGTGATCGCACCAGTGCCATAGACGATCCGATCATCCGGTCCGTATCCCTTAATCAGATAATCCGGGGATGAGGTCAGAATCTCGGGCAATGCTTCGCCCTCATACCGCTCACACGGCGCGGCACACAGAAAGATCGGACCGGTTTCGGCGTACGGATGTGTCTCTAAAAAGGGCCGATGTGCCAATATCAGCATCTCGTCACCCTCGGGAATGTTCTGCAGACAGTGGCGGCAAGGGTTACCTGCCCCTTTTGAGACAGCACGTTCCGGCGTTGCGCCATAGGCGTCCGGGCCACCGGCCTGAAGGGCACGTACATCTTCGGTGGATAAGGCAGTGATCTTGAACATCTCGGGTCTCCTGTTTTGCCCTGAACATGCCCGCCACCCCACATTCAGGCGACCCGTTTCATGCGCAATGGCGTAAAGGACTCGAAAAAGAACAAAACGTGAATATAATATGGAATCGCCATGTATGCCGAACTGTCGATCACGTCGAATTTCACCTTCCTCACCGGGGCCTCGCACCCCGAGGAGTATATGGAGCGTGCCGTTACCCTGGGCCTCCCCGCTATTGCGATTGCCGATGACAACTCGGTCGCCGGAATCGTCCGCGCCCATACCCAAGGGCGCGAGATTGCCCGCAAGGTCCGCGAGCGGCTGGAGTGGGAGGCGCAGAATACCACCATCGGCCCACCCTGCCCCGATCACATCCCGAAACCACTCTCGTACCCGGTCCACGCGGTGCCCCGCCTGATCCCGGCGGCGCGGCTGATTTTCACCGACGCGCCCACCGTCACCGCCCTGCCCCTGAACCGGCAGGGCTGGGCCAACCTGTGCCGCATCCTGTCCACGGGTCGCCTGCGCGCCGAGAAAGGCGATTGCATCCTGCACCTGTCGGACCTGATGGAGTTTTCCGACGGTCTCCACCTGCTGCTCTGGCCACAGGCGGCCCGGTCTCCGGGCGGCGCGGTCGCATGGCGGACACAGGCGCAACAACTGACGCGCCGCTTTGCCGGGCGGATGCATCTGTTGATGCACCCCCGGTATGATGGCGCCGATACCACATATTTCCCTTTGTTAGAGACGGAATCAAAACAGCTGAACATCCCCACCCTCGCCAGCGCGACGCCGCTGATGCATCACGGTGCCCGCCGCAAGCTGGGTGATGTGCTGACCGCCATCCGCCTGCGCCGCAAGGTGGATGAACTGGGCCGCGAGGCGCTGGCCAATGGTGAACAGCGCCTGCGGTCCGAGGGTGAAATGCTACGTATCTTCAAAGGTCACGAAGGCGCCGTTGCCCGCGCCCACGCGCTCAGCGAACAGCTTACATTCTCGCTCGACGAGTTGCGTTATGAATACCCCAGCGAGGGCAATGAGCAGGAAACCCCGACCCAGCGCCTGCAGCGCCTGGCCCATGAAGGGTTGAAATGGCGTTATCCGGCGGGCGCGTCGGAAAAGGCAAAAAAGATGCTGGCGCATGAGCTCGCCCTGATCGGCAAGCTGAAATATGAACCCTATTTTCTGACCGTCCGCGACATCGTTCATTTCGCCCGCTCGCGCGGCATCCTGTGTCAGGGGCGCGGGTCGGCGGCCAATTCGGTGGTCTGCTTCTGCCTCGGCATCACCGAAGTCAGCCCCGAGATGGGCACCATGGTCTTTGAACGCTTTGTCTCCGAGGCGCGCGATGAGCCACCCGATATCGATGTCGACTTCGAACATGAACGCCGCGAAGAGGTGATCCAGCACATCTACGACCGCTATGGGCGGGAACGCGCGGGCCTCTGCGCGACGGTCGTGCATTACCGCGGCAAGCGTGCCATCCGCGAGGTCGGCCGCGCCATGGGCCTGACCGAAGATACCATCTCGGCGCTGTCCTCCCAACTCTGGGGCTTTTTCTCGGCTGCCGGGCTTGAGGCCGAACGGATGCGCGAAATTGGCCTCGATCCCGAAGATCGCCGCCTGAAACAGACTCTGACACTGGTCTATGAGATCGACGGCTTCCCCCGCCACCTGTCTCAGCATGTGGGCGGTTTCATCATCACCGAAGGGCGGTTGGACGAGCTGGTCCCCATCGAAAACGCCACCATGGAGGGCCGCACAGTCATTTGCTGGGACAAGGACGACATCGACTCGCTTGGCATCCTCAAGGTCGATGTCCTCAGCCTCGGGATGCTGACCTGTATCCGCAAGGCGTTCGATCTGATCGGCCAGCACCACCAGACCCAATATACGTTGGCCACCCTGCCGCCCGAGGACCCGCAGGTTTATGACATGCTGTGCAAGGCCGACAGTATTGGCGTGTTTCAGGTGGAATCACGGGCGCAAATGAATTTCCTGCCCCGCATGAGGCCGCGCAAATTCTACGATCTGGTGATCGAGGTCGCCATCATCCGCCCCGGCCCCATTCAGGGGGACATGGTGCACCCTTATATCCGGCGACGGAATGGCGAAGAACCGGTTGTTTTCCCCTCGGACGCATTGGGCGAGGTGCTGGGCAAAACCATGGGTGTGCCGCTGTTTCAGGAACAGGCGATGCAGATCGCCATTGTCGGCGCGGGCTTTACCGCCGAACAGGCCGACCGGCTGCGTCGCTCGCTGGCAACCTTCAAGAAGCACGGCAATGTCAGCGAGTTCCGCGCCCTGTTCCTGCGCGGCATGAAGCGCAACGGCTATGACAACGACTTTGCCGAACGCTGTTTTTCGCAGATCGAAGGCTTCGGGTCTTATGGCTTCCCCGAAAGTCACGCCGCCAGCTTTGCGCTGCTGGTCTATGCCTCGGCCTGGATCAAATGCCACCATCCGGGCATCTTCGCCTGCGCGCTGCTGAATTCACAGCCGATGGGGTTCTATGCCCCGGCCCAGATCGTGCGCGATGCGCGCGAACATGGGGTGCAGATCCGCCCGGTCTGCATCAACGCCAGCTATTGGGACAACGTGATGGAGCCTGACGGGCGCGGTGGTCTGGCCCTGCGTCTGGGGTTCCGGCAGATCAAGGGCCTGCGCGCAGAGGATGCCGAATGGCTGACCGCCGCACGGGGCAATGGATATATGCAGGTCGACGATATCTGGCGCCGCGCCGGTCTTGGTCCGGCAGTGATTGAGCGTTTGGCCGAGGCGGATGCCTTTGCCACCTGCGGCCTGACCCGGCGCGAGGCATTGTGGCAGGCCAAGGCGATTGCCACAGCCAGACCCCTGCCACTTTTTGCGCAGGATCTGGAAGGCGAAGCGCTGGACGAGCCTGCGGCCTACCTGCCGCAGATGTCTCTGGGCGAGCAGGTCGTCGAGGATTATGTTGCCACGCGCCTCAGCCTCAAGGCGCATCCGGTGGCATTGCTCAGGCATCTGCTGACGCCGGATGCCGCATAACAGCAGATTTGAGCTTCAGGTCGCGATAAGTCCGAATACCAAACCGATTCCAGACGTTCTGGCAATTTTGGCAAGTGGTTGCGCTAAAGGCGGTTCACCCCCGGGCGGGCAAGGGGTAGAAGTCTGCTCAGAGCAGTTTCCGGAGTAAGAATATGACCGCCCCCAAGCCCGTTGTCCTGTGCATTCTCGATGGCTGGGGATTGTCGGATGCGACCAAAGCCAATGCACCATTATTGGCAAATACACCGACCTTTGACGCCATCATGGCAAACGGCCCACATGCACGGCTGATCACGCATGGGCCGGATGTGGGCCTGCCGACCGGGCAAATGGGAAATTCCGAGGTCGGCCACACCAATATCGGCGCGGGTCGCGTGGTTGCGATGGATCTGGGTCAGATCGATCTGGCGATCGAGGACGGATCGTTTTTCGACAACAACACGCTTGTGGACTTTATCGACAGGGTCAAAGAATCGGGCGGCACAGCTCATCTGATGGGGCTGGTTTCTGACGGCGGTGTACACGGCCATATCGATCACATCGTCGCTGCAGCAAAGGCCATCACGCAGGCCGGAATACCCGTTGCGCTACATGCAATCACAGATGGGCGGGACGTGGCGCCGAAATCTGCCTACAGCTATTTTGCCGAGCTTGAGGAACGCTTGCCGGAAGGTGCCCGTGTCGTTTCCGTCATCGGACGGTATTTCGCCATGGATCGGGACAACCGATGGGAACGTGTGGGCGAAGCCTATGAAGCGATGGTCAAGGGTGAGGGCCGCAAGGTCAGCACAGCGCATTCGGCCGTGGACCACGCCTATAACCAGTCGGAAACCGATGAATTCATCGCCCCGACCGTTCTGGCCGGTTACGACGGTATGAAGGACGGTGATGGCCTGTTCTGCCTGAACTTTCGCGCCGACCGTGCCCGCGAGATTCTGCGCGCCATAGGCGAGCCGGATTTTTCGGAATTTGACACCGGTCCGCGCCCAAGGCTGGCAGCGCTGCTTGGGATGGTGGAATATTCAGCCGGACACAATGCCTATATGACAACCGTCTTTCCGAAGCGCGAGATCGTCAACACGCTGGGTGCCTGGGTCGCGAAACAGGGTCGACACCAGTTCCGGCTTGCCGAGACCGAAAAATACCCGCATGTGACGTTCTTTCTGAACGGCGGCAAGGAAGAGCCCGAAGAAGGCGAAGACCGATATATGCCGAAATCGCCCAAGGTTGCGACCTATGACCTGCAACCGGAAATGTCGGCGGCGCAGGTAACCGACAAATTCGTCAAAGCGATTGAGGACGGATATGACCTGATCGTAACCAACTATGCCAATCCCGATATGGTTGGCCATACGGGTGATCTGGATGCGGCGATCAAGGCCTGTGAAGCCGTTGATCAGGGTCTGACACAGGTGGTTTCTGCATTGAAGGCAGCGGGCGGGGCCATGATAGTCACCGCCGATCACGGCAATTGCGAGATGATGATCGACCCCGAAACCGGTGGCCCGCATACCGCGCATACGCTGAATCCGGTACCGGTCGCATTGGTTGGCGGCCCTCAGGGTGCAAGCCTGCGGGATGGGCGGTTGTCAGATCTGGCGCCTACCATTCTGGACCTCATGGACCTGCCTCAGCCACCGGAAATGACCGGTCAGAGCCTGTTGGGATGAAGCTGCGCGCGACTTTTGCTGCTGCGCTTTTGTGGTTGGCGCCTGCCGCCGCCAAGGCCGATGTCACGCAGGCCGCACTGGATGCGGCACAAATGCTCGAGGAGGCCTCGGTTTCCCTGACCGAGGCCGAAGGCGCTCGGGACCGGGTACGCGCCCTGACTGCAACCGTTCAGGCCTATGAGGCCGGATTGGCCGCGATGCGCGAAGGGTTGCGCAAGGCGGCAACGCGCGAAGCCGAGCTGACCGCGGAATTGAGGGCCCGGGAAACAGACATCTCACAGTTGTTGGGCGTTCTGCAAACCATCGAAACCACCGCGCCGCCGGTTCTGATGCTGCATCCGTCGGGCCCACTGGGCGCGGCGCGTACCGGCATGATGCTGGCCGAGGTCACGCCGGGTCTCAATGCGCGGACGCAGGCGCTTGCCGATGATCTGCAAGAGGTCCAGACGCTGCGGCAGCTTCAGCAAAGTGCGGCGAATACACTGACCGAAGGGCTGACTGGTGTACAAACGGCACGATCCGAACTGAGCAAGGCCATCGCCGACCGGACGGATTTGCCGCAGCGGTTCGTGGAAGACCCGGTTCGCACGGCTATTCTGATCTCGTCCACCGAAACTCTGGACGGCTTTGCCAGCGGTCTGTCCGAAATTTCCGGCACTGACATCGCCGAAACCAACGCCGATATCTCCAGTTTGCGAGGGCAGATCGACCTGCCTGTTCAGGGCGTTCTGCTGCATCGCTTTGGCGGCACCGACGCGGCCGGCGTGACCCGCCCTGGGCTGGTGCTGGGTGTCCGGCCCCGTTCGCTGGTGGTATCGCCAACCGCCGCAACCATACGCTATCGCGGTCCGCTGCTTGATCTTGGCAATGTCGTCATTCTTGAACCACAGCCCGATCTGCTGTTCATTTTTTCCGGGCTGAGCGAAGTCTTTGGCGAGCCGGGACAGGTTATCCCAAAAGGCAGCCCTGTGGGCCTGATGGCGGGTGAGACTCCGGAAATCGGCGCAATTCTGTCAACAAGCGGTGATGGCACTGGAACAAACCGGTCAGAAACGCTCTATATAGAGGTGAGAGAGGGCAACAGCCCTGCGGACCCGGAAACTTGGTTCCGAACGGACAAGGATGGATAGACGAGCATGAAGAAATTTGTGATGGCCGGTCTGGCCGGAACCGTGGCGGGCATAATCGCCACCACTCAGATTGCCGGTCCTTTGCTGGCGCAAGAGGCGGAAAGCAAGGCTACCGTGTATGAGCAGCTGGATCTGTTCGGCGACATCTTCGAACGCATCCGCGCGCAATACGTGGAAGAGGTCGAGTCGGATGAACTGATCGAAGCTGCGATTGACGGCATGCTGACATCACTTGATCCGCACTCAAGCTATCTGTCGCCGGATGACGCGGAACAGATGCGTGTGCAGACACGCGGCGAGTTCGGAGGACTGGGCATCGAGGTCACTCAGGAAGACGGCTTTGTAAAGGTCGTCTCACCCATTGACGACACTCCTGCGGACGAGGCGGGTATCGAAGCCGGAGATTTCATTACCCACGTGGATGGCGAGAGCATTCTGGGTCTCACACTAGACAAGGCGGTTGACCTGATGCGCGGGCCGGTTGGGTCGGAAATCATCATCACCGTGGTTCGTGAAGGCGAACAGGACCCGTTCGACGTCACCATCATCCGTGACACGATCAAACTGACGGCCGTCCGGGCGCGTACGGAAGGCACCAGCGTGGTGCTGCGCGTGACAACCTTCAACGATCAGACCTACCCGAACCTCAAGGAAGGTCTGGAAAAGCAGATCGAAGAGGCCGGTGGCATCGACAAGGTAAACGGCGTCGTTCTGGACCTGCGCAACAATCCGGGCGGCTTGCTGACTCAGGCGATCAAGGTCTCGGATGCGTTTCTTGACGAGGGTGAGATCGTGTCGACCCGTGGCCGCAACCCCGAAGACGGCGAGCGGTTCAACGCAACCGACGGTGATCTGGCCAACGGCAAACCAATTGTCGTCTTGATCAATGGCGGGTCTGCCTCGGCTTCGGAAATTGTTGCTGGTGCGTTGCAGGACCATCATCGGGCCATCGTTGTCGGCACCAAGAGCTTTGGCAAAGGGTCCGTTCAGACGGTTATGCCCCTGCGCGGAGACGGCGCCATGCGACTGACCACGTCGCGGTATTACACGCCGTCGGGGCGCTCGATTCAGGCGCTTGGCGTCAGCCCCGACATCGTTGTCGAACAACCGCGCCGTCAGCCTGAAACCGAGGAAGAGGAAGAATCAAACGCCCGCAGCCGTTCCGAGGCGGACCTGCGTGGCCGTCTGAACAACGACAGCCTGAGCGAAGATGAAATTCGCCAGATCGAGGAAGATCGCGCCAAAGCCGAAGCCACTGCAGAACTGCGTGAGCAGGATTATCAGTTGGCCTATGCGATTGATATCCTCAAGGGATTGTCGGCCTTCAACCCTGCGGCCCCGGCACGCTCGCAATAAAATGAAGTGGGGCCGTCTATCTGGCGGCCCCTTCTACGCCTCGACTTTGTGAAGCTTTTCTTCGTCAAGCATCAACGAAAAGATCACTCCGATTCCAACTGAAATCGTTGCAAACACAAAGGCCATGTTCATGCCGCTGTCGAAGGCGGCGTTGATGGCGCTGCGGATTTTTTCGGTTTCCTGCGGTCCAAGCTTTTCCAGAACCGCCTGCGCCGATTTTGTCGCTAGGGTTCCGCCATTGATCGCCCGTTGTTCGGCATCAGACAGATTGATGTTTTCGGCTGCAAGTTCATCGCGCAGGCTTATCAGGCTGACCATATACATGATTGCCGTTGCCACAGCGACCGCGATCGCGCCGTAAACAAGGTGAACCATAAAGCTCAGCCCGCCCACTAGTCCGGCGCGTTCAGGCTTGACCGCACAGACCGCGGCGGTCCCCGAAGGCCCGACTGTCAGCGTTGCACCAAGCCCGATCAAAGCCATGCCGGGCAGGATCTGGAAATACCCCAGCGAACTGGGCATCAGAACCACGCTCAGAGAACCGACGGTCGCTATGATATACCCCCAGAACAACAACCGTTTTGGACCGAAGTCGTTATAAAGCGTGCCGGAAAGAATGGACCCGACCGCCAGCAGCAAGGTCAGGGGCGCCAGCCCAAGGGCCGACTCAAAGGTCGACCAGCCCAGAGATTTCTGCATGTATTGCGGGAAATACAATAGCGCGATGTAGGCGGCCGGCACGTTCACGGCGTTCAGCGCCAGAGTGATCCTGAACTCACGATTCTGCATCATCTGCGGCAGTATCAGCGGCTCGGCCACGCGTTTCTCGACCTTTGGAAACAGGACAAACAACGCTGCGCTAACGCCGAACAGCGCCATCAGCGGCAGTGACGTCCAACCCCAGTCGGCACCGACATCCAACCCGTATAGCAGGCACAGAACGGCCAGTGACAGAACGGCCATACCCGCAAAGTCGATATGTTCGCCTTTTTTGTGGTCTTTTTCCCGAGCCATCAGCAGCCGCACGGTCACCATCGACACGACCGAGAAAATGACGTTGGCCACAAAAAACAGCCGCCAGTCGCCAAGATTGACGACCGCGCCGCTGATCATCGGGCCAAAGACATTGCCGCTGGTGACACCGGCCAGGATCAACCCCATCACCAATGCGCGATGTTCCGGCTTTGCCACTTTGGTGGCTCCGAAAGCCAAAGTACAGGGCCAGACGCACCCCGCCCCGATCCCTTGCAAGGCACGCGCGGCAATCAGTACGTCCAGACTGGGCGAAACAAGACAGATCACCGAGGCTGTCAGAAAGATCAAAAGCCCGATCATCAGAACCCTGCGGTGGCCGTACATGTCGCCAAGCCGCCCGCCAGCGACCATCGTCATCGCAAAGAACAGCGCATAGATGTTCAGGACCCACTGAGTACTGGTGATGTCCGCATCGAACGCGTTTTCGATGGCAGGTATCAGCAGCAAGGCACCCGTGAAATCGATCCCGATCCCAAAAGCGGTCACCATCAAGGCGATGACCTTGGTGATGCTGCTGCGGTCCATTTGGTCACTCTTGAATATAGGTTTGTTCTATTGGTGCCTTATCGAGCGCAAAAAAGATAGGAAAATCAGGAACGTTTCGCGGAAATGCAATCAGTTGCCGCGTGACTAGTCGTCGCTTTCCCGGCAATGCCGCCGGAATGCGCGTTTCAGCATGTCCAGTTCAGCGCGCAGCAATTCAACCTCGGCCCTCAGGTCATGTTCCACCACAGAGCCTGCGATCAGAGTGAAATCGCCAAGTTTGATGTCAGCGCTCTGATCATGGATGACGACCGTATGTACCCCGTCAGCCACGGCGGCAAGCGGAACGGGAATGCGCAGCAACCATCCATTATCCAGTTCAGAAAGCTCGATGCCTTCCACATCCTGATCCAGATAGCACACCCTGAGATCCGGCTTGTCCTGCCCGCTCAGGTGGCCTTCCCATATTCCGTTTTCAAAACGAACAGCGCTCAGATTTGGTTGTGTCATTCCAGAACACCCTACAATTCGGCCCGAAAGTGGCGGCACAAGGTCAAATCGCGAACAACCAGCCGGTTCATTTCGGGTGACTGGAATATCAGGTCCAGCCAGACCTTGCTGATCCGGTTTTCGTTCAGATTTGCGTAAGCCAGATCAAACTCGATCGACACCTCCGGAGAGTCTGTCGAAAAGTGGTGCCCGATCTGTTCCGTATTTGGGCCATGCTGAATATTCAGTCGAGCAATGACCTCAACCGGGCGCTCTGCTTCGACCGATGCATCCAGCCGCATCAGATGCGACTTTGTCATACCAGATGTCGATTCCGCCGGAAGTTCGGCAGACAGGGACAGAAAAGAACCGTCAAAGCCGAACACCTCGAGACTCAGGCCAAAAGGGGCAAGATCGCCCGCCTGCCGGTTGCGTATCTGGCGAAATGTGATCTCGGAGGTGGCGCAATCGTGAAACAGCTTCACCTGATCGTCCAGAGGCGTCTTTCGGGACACAGCGGATTGCCCGAACCGTTGCAAAGGCCCGCGCCAAAGGTCAGGCCGCCAGGACCAATCCGTTCTTTGCGGCCGGAAAAAGCGGGTTGATCCGACGTCCGGGCAATTCAATCGCTCGTCGGCCGTCAGGATCAACTGATCAAGCTGTTGACGCAGCCCGCGAGCCTGATCGCGCAATTTCCGCAAGTCCCGCCAATCAGCCGACTTCGCCGTCTGCGCGGCTTCGCGCCATCGCCGCTCGGTCGCGCGGTGAAAAAGCCGATCCAGATATTTACCCATGTGCCTTCCGCTGCGTTTCGCACCTCTTTAACGAATGAGGGTCTGCGAGATAAAGACAGGAACGGGAAAAAGCTTAAAAAAGTGCACAACACCTGCGCGAGTTGGTGAGCAGAAGATATACCGGCCGTTCTTGCAATCGTAGGGGGCAGTGCTTACCGTTTGGGTCCCGACGCAGTGGGTTCTTCCACATATTGCCGCAGACCACCCAAATTCACGATGAGGCCGGGCATGGAACCCACTCTTTTTTCCTTCATTTGGAAGCATTCAAAGAAACAGCAACTGGTTCTGCTGGTGCTGACCGTTCTGTCATTTCCGTTTCTGTACGTCTCGCTAGAATTGCCCAAACGGATCATCAACGACGCCATCGGTGCACCAAGTGATACGGTGACCCTGCTGGGGGTGACGGTAACACAGGTTCAGTACCTGATGATCCTGTGTTTCGCCTTTCTGGCCACCGTGATCATCAGCGGCCTGATGAAAATGCGCATCAACACGATGAAGGGCGTTCTGTCCGAGCGGATGCTGCGCCGCCTGCGCTATACCCTGATCAGCCGGACGATGCGGTTTCCGAAATCCTATTTCGCAACCACCAGTCAGGGCGAATTGGTTTCGATGATATCGTCCGAAGCCGAGCCAATGGGTGGTTTGATGGGTGACGCCATTGCTCAACCCGTTTTCCAGCTTGGCCAGATGCTGACGATCGTCACTTTCCTGTTCATGCAAAGCGTCTGGTTCGGTCTGGCATCGGTTGCCCTGATCCCGCTGCAGGCCTGGTTGATCCCAAAATTGCAGCGCCAGATCAACCTGTTGAACAAGGACCGCATTCAGGAGGTCCGCAGGCTGAGCTCTGAAATCGGTGAAAGCGCCGCGGGTATCAGTGACCTGCGCGCCAATGGCGGTTGGCGCTACAGGCTGGCCCAGTTCAGCGACCGGTTGGGGAAATTGTTCGAGATCCGGTTCCGGATCTACAACAAGAAATTCTTCATGAAGTTCCTCAACAACCTGATCACGCAGATGACCCCGTTTCTGTTCTATTCGGTCGGTGGATATCTGGCCATCAAGGGTCAGATCACGGTGGGAGCTCTGGTTGCCGCGCTTGGGGCCTATAAGGACCTGAGCAGCCCCTGGAAGGAATTGCTGTTCTATTACAATCAGGTACAGGACATGTCGCTGCGCTGGCAGATCGTCACCGAGCGATTTGCCCCCGATGACATGATCCCCGAAAACCTGTTCGAAGGTGAACCCGACAGCATTCCGCGCCTGACCGGTGATATCGAGTTGCGTAATGTGACCGTCAGGGACCCGGACGGCAACACGATCCTCGAAGACATCAACCTGAACATTCCCTTGGGTGCCAGAGTTGCGATTCAGTCGTCTCATGCTTTGGAACGATCCGCGATCGCGCAGCTTCTGACCCGGGAAATTCAGCCTGTGCGGGGTGATGTGATCGTGGCCGGGCACAATCTGAATGACCTGCATCAGGCGGTGATCGCGGCCCGCGTGGGCTATGCCTATTCCCGGCCATATCTGTTTGACGGCACGTTGGGGGACAACCTGCTGATGCCGTTGCGCACCCGCCCCCAGCATGAAGCGGACGCCATTCGCATGCCGACCCGTAAACAGATCGAGGCGGTAAGGGCCGGGAACACACCGGACTCTCTCGATGATAACTGGGTCGATCCCGGTCTTGCCGGTCTGAACGATAGCGAGCAGATTCGCGATTGGTGGTTTCAATTGGTCGAAGCCATGGGGATCGACGAATTCATGTTCCGCCGTACTTTGCGGTCCCGAGTCGATCCGCAATTGCACAAAGTGCTGGCCTCCGAGATTGTCAATCTGCGGGAAGAAGTGGCAGAACGCATCCGGGAAAAGGGTCTTGACGATCTGGTGTTCCGCTTTGACCCCGAACAATTCAACCCGGCAGTTCCCCTTGGCGGCAACCTTTTGTTTGCCTCGCCGTCACGGGATATCTCGCCGGACGTTCTGGCGGGCGACCGCAGGTTTCTGGCCATGCTGCAAGGTCATGATCTGGCCGTTGAGGCCATGGAGATGGCACTGGGCGTACTCGAATCCCTGAAACAGGCGTTTGGCCGCGATGGCACGGATCACCCGTTGTTTTTGCGTCTGGGCATGTCCGAAGACATGTATCATCGCCTTCTCGACATCGCCGACCGCCGCACCAGTAAGGGCGACGAGGCATTGACCGATCAGGAACGTGCGTTGCTGCTGACCGTTCCGTTCATGCTGACTGCCGAGCAGATCGGTCAAAGCTTTCCCGAGGAATACAAGGACAAGATCCTTGCCATCCGCAAAAGCCAGTCCGGGAATCTGCTGTCTTCTATGAAAGGACTATTCGTCCCGGTGACGCCGGATGCTTACGTCCCACGCCTGACGGTTCTGGAAAATGCGCTGTATGGCCGGGTCTCGATCATGGCCGGTGCGCGTATGGATGAAATCGAAGACGTGGTGGCGGACGTGCTGAACAAGGCCGGTCTGCGCCGCCGTCTGGCCGCGATCATCTATGACCTGCCGACAGGTCTGGGCGGAAACAACCTGCCAACCGTATTCCAGGAACGCGCCGCCTTTTCCCGCGCAGGGATCAAGCGGCCCGACATTCTGATCCTCGACAAGGCGCTGGCGAGCCACGATTCAGAAAGCCGCCTGCGGACACGCCTGAAACTGCGGGAGTTGCTGCCCGAGTCGATCATGATCTTTATGGAGGACCACTTTGCCCATCCCGAAGCTTATGACCTGTTCGTCGAAGTCAAGGACGGACGGATAGACGGAGTCTCGCGGGCTAAGCCTGATATACAGGAAGGCGCATCCGCAGATTTGAGTCGCAAACTCAAGATCATTTCCTCGACCGAGCTTTTTGCAAAGCTCGACGCCCGCAACCAGCGCCTGCTCGCGTTCTCGGCCCAATGGTATGATGCGGCCGCAGGCCAGGTGATCTTTTCCCGCGGTCAATCGCCTGATGCGGCCTATCTGTGCATCGACGGAAAAGCCGACCTGTGCTGGACCGATGATCAGAAGAACACGCATTTGATCTCCACCGTGGAACCGGGGCGTCTGATCGGCGATCTGGCGATTATCGCCGACAAACCCAGACAACTTGACCTGATCGCCGACACCGGGTGCTCATTCCTGAGGATCGGTGCCGAAGAACTGCGCGCGGTCGTGGAAAGCGACGCCGGTGTCGCTATGCAGCTGCTTGAGACGGTTGCCGGCTATCTGACCAATCTGGCAGGCACCATGCAGGAGGCGAACTTCAACCCTGCAAACCTCCCCGATGCAAACGAACCTCAGGGCCGGGCCGGATAAAGCCATGCAGCCTGACAGAGCATCAGCCTATTCAGCTCATCACCAATTTGTGGCACCGGCACGCGCTCACCCGGAAATCTGGCGTCTGCTTGTCGGTCTGGGGATTGTGGGTCTCGTGGCGACTGGGCTGAACTCGTCTTTGCTGGCGGCCCTTGCCACTTTGGGACCAGCCTCACTGATGCAGGACCTGACAGAGGCCTCTAGCCCGTTAGCCATGTTGGTTCTGCTGTCCAGTTTCGCCTCGGTCACTCTGGGCGTCGGCCTTGCGGCAAAAATCATGCAGCACCGCCCTTTTCGCTCAGTCATCGGAAAGCTCGGTCTGGCCTTTGCCCAGTTTCGCCGCGTTCTGGGGACATTGCTGATTTTAGGCGCGGTAATTGCAGCCCTTCCGCCTTATGACATGGGAAAACCGCTTATTCCCAACCTGTCATTTGCCGTCTGGCTGTCGATCCTGCCTATGTCCCTGTTGGCCGTGCTGATTCAGACAAGTGCCGAAGAGGTTCTGTTTCGCGGTTACCTGCAACAATCCCTCGCCGCCCGGTTCCGTTCCCCATGGATATGGATGGTTCTGCCATCGGCTCTGTTTGCGGCCGGTCATTATTCACCGGCGGAAGCGGGGGAAAACGCGTTATTGGTCGCTCTGTGGTCAGGGGTGTTCAGTCTGTTCGCCGCCGATCTGACTGCACGGTCGGGGACACTTGGACCCGCCATAGCCCTGCATTTTTTCAACAATGTTGTTGCACTGCTTTTTGTTGCTTTGCCCGGAACCCTAAGCGGGCTGGCCCTGTTCCTGCTACCCTACGAAATGTCCGACACCGGCGAATTGCGCAACTGGCTGTTCGTGGATATCGCCGTCATGTTCGTGGGATGGCTTGCGGCGCGCCTTGCGCTTCGGCGCTGATTGCATTTCCCGTCGTTGCGCCTTATTTGACACCAACGTCGCATCAGCAAGGTTCCGCCATGAACTGGATCACCAACTACGTCCGCCCCCGGATCAACTCGATCTTCTCGCGCCGGGAAGTGCCTGAAAACCTATGGCAGAAATGCGACGAGTGCGGCACCATGCTGTTTCACCGCGAATTGGCCGAAAACCTGAATGTCTGCACCCAGTGCGACCACCACATGGCCATCACGCCGCGCGACCGGTTCGCGGGCCTGTTCGACGGCGGTATCTTTACCGAGGTTGAAGTACCCGCGCCTACCGCCGATCCTCTGCAATTCCGCGATCAGAAAAAATACCCTGACCGCATGAAAGCGGCGCAGAAAAAGACCGGGGAAAAAGAGGCGATGCTGGTAGCAACCGGTGAAATCGGCCGCACCCCGATCGTTGCTGCCGCGCAGGATTTTTCGTTCATGGGCGGTTCCATGGGCATGTATGTCGGCAACGCGATCATCGCGGCTGCACAAGAGGCCGTGAAACTCAAGCGTCCGCTGATCCTGTTTTCCGCTGCTGGCGGCGCACGGATGCAAGAAGGCATCCTCAGCCTCATGCAGATGCCGCGGACCACGGTGGCCGTGGAAATGCTGAAAGAGGCGAAACTGCCCTATATCGTCGTGCTGACCCATCCGACGACGGGTGGCGTAACAGCATCATATGCGATGCTGGGTGACGTGCATATTTCCGAACCGAACGCCCTGATCTGTTTCGCCGGTCCCCGCGTGATCGAGCAGACCATTCGCGAAAAACTGCCCGAAGGCTTTCAGCGCGCCGAATATCTGCTGGACCACGGCATGCTGGACCGCGTGACCAAGCGGACGGAAATGCGGGATGAGCTGATCACCATCACTCGTATGCTGATGGACCTGCCCCCCGCAGTCAAAGGCGATCTGCCCGCGCCCGCAGCAGAAGAACCCGCCGCCGAAGAAACACCCGCCGAGGACAAAGGCGAACAATGACCGGCCAGACATCGGACCTCATCCTCGAAAGGATGATGGCGCTGCACCCCAAGATCATCGACCTGACCTTGGATCGCGTCTGGCGTTTGCTGGAAGCATTGGGCAACCCGCAAGATAACCTGCCACCAGTCATCCATATCGCGGGCACCAACGGCAAGGGTTCGACCCAGGCGATGATCCGCGCGGGCCTCGAGGGTGCCGGGTTTAGCGTCCACGCCTACACGTCACCACATCTGGCACGGTTTCACGAGCGAATTCGGCTGGCTGGTGAGCTGATCTCTGAGCCTGAGCTCACCAGAGTGCTGGACGAATGCTATGCCGCCAACGGCGGTGAAAACATTACCTATTTCGAAATCACCACATGCGCCGCTCTTTTGGCTTTTGCGCGCACTCAGGCAGATTACACCCTGCTCGAGGTTGGGCTTGGCGGCCGACTGGACGCGACAAACGTGATCAACAACCCGGCGCTCACGGTAATCACCCCAATCTCGATCGATCACGAACAGTTTTTGGGTAACACGCTGACCAAGATCGCGGCAGAGAAAGCCGGGATCATCAAACGCGGCGTGCCCTGCATCGTCGGACCGCAACCGGACGAGGCATTGGAGGTTATCGAAGCCACCGCCGCCCGCCTCGGTGCCCCCTTGATCGCTTATGGCCAGCACTGGCACGTTCACGAAGAAAACGGCCGCCTGATCTATCAGGACGAAACCGGCCTGTGCTACCTGCCCTTGCCAAATCTGCTGGGTGCGCATCAGATTCAGAATGCCGGCGCTGCGCTGGCCGTTCTTCGCCACCTGCAACTCGGCGACGCGGCTTACGAAGCGGCGGTAACTAACGCCCACTGGCCTGCCCGCATGCAGCGCCTGAAAGCCGGGCCACTGGTTGAGGCGGCACCTCAGTCCGAACTCTGGCTGGATGGCGGCCACAACGCCGCTGCCGGGCAAGCTTTGGCCGACGTCCTGTCCAAACTGCCCCAAAGACCAACCCATCTCATCTGCGGCATGCTCAACACCAAGGACGTCACAGGGTACATGGCCCCGTTGGCAGGGCATGCCCAAAGCCTGACAGCTGTCTCGATTCCGGGTGAGGCCAACACGCTCAGCGCTGAAGACACGGCAGCAGCAGCAGCTAAAGTGAATTTGCCGGCAGCAACCGCCGCTTCCGTTCAGGATGCGCTTGCGAAAATCACGGAAAATGACCCGCAGGCCCGCGTATTGATCTGCGGCTCACTCTATCTGGCCGGCAACATCCTGCGCGAAAACGGCTGATCCTTCCTCTTGCCGGAAATATACTGGGGTGAATTGGCCGCAGGCCAAAAGGGGCAACGCCCCTCACTGCCCCCAGTCAACTGCCTGCATCTCTCGCAGGCGCGATGCGGTACGTTCAAATTCAAACGTCCCCTCACCCTCGACATACAGCATCTCGGGCTCTGCGGCGGCGGAACAAATCAACCGCACCTTCGCCTCGTAGAGCGCGTCGATCAGCGTCACGAACCGCTTGGCCTCGTTGAAGTTGTTGCGGGACAGGCGCGGGATGTCCTCAAGCACCAGAACCTTCACCTCATCGGCAATGGCCAGATAGTCGCCGGGGCCCAGCATCCGGCCACACAGGTCATAAAACGATGCACGCGCCACGCCGTTGCGGAACGCGGGTAGCACCACCTCGCGCCCTTTGACATGCAGGCTCAGCGGCTCAGCCGGACCACCTGACAGATCGGTCCAGACCGCACGGATCTTCGCGCGGGCTTCGGGACCAATCGGTGTGAAATAGACCGGCGATCCCTCAAGCCGATTCTGACGATAATCGGTGGGAGAGGTCAGCTCCCACACAACTAGCTGCTCTTTGATGTGATGGATGAACGGCAGGAACAACTGACGATTCAGCCCGTCCTTGTACAGATCGTCAGGATGCCGGTTCGAGGTCGTCACCACAACCACACCACCATCGTGCAACATGTCGAACAGACGCCCCACGATCATTGCGTCCGTGATGTCGGAAATCTGCATCTCATCAAACGCCAACAACCGGACCGATTTGATTACCTCAGCCGCAACCGGGGCCAATGCATCCTTAACACCGGCCTCGCGGGCCTTGTGCATGCCAGAGTGAACCTCCTGCATGAAGGCGTGGAAATGCACCCGCCGCGCCGGAACATCGACCAGCGTTTCGACGAACATGTCCATCAGCATGGATTTGCCACGCCCGACACCACCCCACAGGTACAACCCTTTCGGCGGCGGCGGCGCCTTGCGGAAAAACCCGCGTTTGACCGGCTCGGCCAATTTGGCCCGGATACGTTCGAATTCGGGCAATACCGCATTCTGGGCATCATCCCGGGTCAGAGTGCCTTCTGCGATGCGCGCTTCGTAAAGCGATAGAAGATCCGTCATACCCGAGCCATACCGCCCGTATTGCGCATTGAAAAGCAGGCATTTTTTTCTCGCATCAAATTTGCTTATCCATCCGCACAAAACTCCTGAATTGACCGCCTGCAAAATCCCGCTAACGTCCGGGTCGTATATGTACCGGAGACCCAAATGCCGCAATCAGCCCGTTTGCTGAACCCTGTTCTGATCGTTGGCTGCATCATCATCACGGTTAGCTTTGCCGTGCGCGCCTCGTTTGGCGTGTTTCAGATACCGATTGCGGATGAATTTGGCTGGCTGCGCACAGATTTCTCGCTGGCCATTGCAATTCAGAATCTGGCTTGGGGAATTGGTCAGCCCATATTCGGCGCAATCGCCGAAAAGGTTGGCGACCGGCGCGCGATCATCATCGGAGCGCTGACTTACGCAGCCGGGATGGTGTTGTCCGCCTGGTCAGTCACACCCTTCGAACACCAGATGTACGCCTGGCTGGTGGGTTTTGGTATTGCGGGCACCGGCTTTGGCGTAGTTCTGGCTGTCGTCGGACGTGCATCTTCGGACAAAAACCGGTCTATGTCTTTGGCCGTTGTCACCGCAGCGGGCAGCTTTGGTCAGGTGGTCGGCGCCCCTACGGCTGAGTGGCTGATGACGTTTTTGCCGTGGCAGCAAGTCTTCATCCTGTTTGCCGCGGCGATTCTGGCAATCATACTGACTTTGCCTTTCATGCGCGCTCCCACTCCAGCAGACCGCACTGAAGTTGAAGAAAGCATGAGCCGGATACTGGGGAAAGCGCTCCGTGATCCGTCTTATACCTTGATATTTCTCGGGTTCTTCAGCTGCGGCTATCAACTTGGCTTCATCACCGCGCATTTCCCAGCCTTCGTAACCGAGATGTGTGGGCCCGTTCAGCCCGGAGGCGTTCTGCATTCCATGGGCATCACGACCACTTCGGCGCTGGGTGCTATTGCGATATCGCTCATTGGTCTGGCCAATATCGGCGGCACGCTGCTGGCTGGCTGGGCCGGAAACCACTTTCCCAAGAAATACCTGCTTGCAACGATCTATGCGGCGCGCACAATTGCCGCCGCCGCGTTCATCATGCTGCCAATCACCCCGATGTCGGTCATCGTGTTCTCGATCGCGATGGGATCGCTATGGCTTGCCACCGTACCGCTGACCTCGGGCCTTGTCGCGCATCTCTATGGATTGCGTTACATGGGCACGCTTTATGGCATCATCTTCCTCAGCCACCAGATCGGCAGTTTTCTTGGCGTCTGGCTGGGTGGCCGGATGTACGACATCTATGGCGACTACACGATGGTCTGGTGGATCGGCATTGGTATCGGCGCATTCAGCGCAATCGTACATCTGCCGATCCGTGAGAACCGGGACCTGGCACCTGCCACAGCCTGATCAATCAGTGTATTTGTCCAGAATATAGCGGCTGGTCATCAGATCCAGATGTGCCCCGCCGCCATTCTTGAACAGGGTGATGGCGGACGCATCCCGGGCAAAGGCACCCAGATCATAAAAATCACCCCTCACATCAGAGCGGGCAATGACCCCCTCGGCCAGCGGTGTCTTGAGTTCGCCGATATGATCAACGGTCGTATCAATGCTATCGACATAGATGCGCGAGCGTCTCAGCGCTTCGTCATCCGCCTCTCGCATGTCGGGCCGGTATGCACCAATCAGGTTCAGGTGTTGTCCGGGCCGCAACCATTCGCCCTTGATTACAGGTTCGGTAGACATGGTCGCAGTCACGACGATATCCGCATTCTGGACGGCGTCCGGCAGGTTTGGCGCAACGTCCACACCTTCGAGCTTTGACACCAGTTCCTCGGCTTTCGCCAATGTCCGGTTCCATAAACGCAGCTTCGCGCGTGGAAATCCCGCGGCAAACGCCTCGCACAGGGATTGGCCAACCGCTCCCGCTCCGACTATCAGAATGTTCTGACTGTCCAGGTTGGCCAGCCGCAACGCGCCCAGCAGGCTGTCGCCCGCCGTTTTCCACTTTGTGACCAGATGAAAATCGACAAGTGCAGCAAGCGTTCCGAACGTGTCGTCGTAAAGACAAACAGCCCCATTGATCATCGGCGCGTTGCGCTGCGGATTTTCGGGAAAGATGGTGGCCGTCTTGACAGCCATTCCCAACCCGTCGATCCACGCGGCGCGCGACAAGACGGTATCCTGATCACGATACAGAAACGTGTCACCGATCTGGGCCTTGGGCAGTTTGTGCCCGTCTGCCAGGGCTTGCGCCAGTTCCAGCCAATCCAGTTTGGCCTCGCCCTCGTCAAAGGAGATTTGCGTAATCGTCATCCGGCTTCGCTTTCGGTCAACAGACTCTCGGCAACCAATCGGTCCGCCCAGCCCTGCGGGCCTTTGAAATGATGCGTTTGCCAGCCGCGCGCCCGGGCAGTCTCGATATTGTCCATTCGATCATCAGCGAACAACAGGGACTCAGGTGACAGGCCGCAATCCGCTTCAACCATTTCATAGATCGGCACATGGGGTTTCACGGTTTTCATCCGGCCAGACACGTATTGACGGTCGAACTCGTTCAGAAAAGGATAAACCGTTGTGGCATAATCAAAGTTCTGAACCCCGAAATTCGTCAGGGCAAAAACCGGCACACCTTTGACACGCAACGCGCGCAGCAAACGAACCGAATGCGGAATTTCGGGCGAAGCCAGTTCGATCCAGTTGTCATGCCACATCCGAATCTCATCGCGCCAATCGGGGTATTTTTCGGCCCAGTCATAGATCGTTTCGGTGAAATGATGCCCCTGATCGACCAGATCGTTCATACCGTGCAGATCAACCTCAGCGAACATGGCGCGGCGGCTATCCTCACCGATCACGCGGTCGTAATACCTTTCCGGCTGCCATTCGATCAGAACATTGCCAATATCGAAAACAACGGCTTCAACGGGCATTCGCTTATCCTGTTCTGAATCAATTCCTGTCGCCTGTGACTGAACCAAGCCGCGCGCCAATGATCAAGGCGGAACCGGAGGGGGCGCATCTGCGATGAGGCTCACACGGGCAGGAATCTTCAGCCCCGCATCGCCGCGCGCAGTTCCCGTTCTAGCGCATCCAGAAAGCGCGACCGGTCCGCCTTGCCAAACGGTTTGCCGCCACCGCCTGCACCCAGAGGGTTGGCGGCCCGCAGATCGGCCATCAGATCCCGCATGGCCAGTTGTTGACCGATATTTGCGGCCGAGAATGCCTCGCCATTGGGCCGCAGGACCCGCGCTCCGGCTTCGATGCACTTTGCAGCCAGGGGAATGTCAGATGTAACAACCACATCGCCCGCGCCGCAGCGATCGGCGATCCATTTGTCCGCCTCATCGGCTCCCTCGGCCACGATCACCACCTGCACCAGCGGGTTGGCAGAAGGGCGCAACCCGCCGTTGGATACCAGCACCATAGGCAGTCGATGCCGTGTAGCCACCCGTTCGGCCTCGGCCTTTACCGGGCAGGCATCGGCATCGATATAAAGCGTGCTCACGCCTTTTTGGCCTGCTTGGCAGCAGGCTTGGCCCCATCCTGCGCGGCAGAGTCGTCAGTCTTCTTGCGTACCTTGAACTCATCCGGGATCGGCATCCGGTTGAAGGCGTCCAGCCCCGCGATCTTGTAGGCCTCGGCCAGCGTCGGATAGTTGAAGGTGTTCTGGACAAAGTAATCCACAGTTCCCTTCAGGTTCAGGACGGCCTGCGCAATATGGATCAATTCCGTCGCGCCCTCGCCGACGATCTGCACGCCCAGTACCCTGCGGGTTTTAAGCGAAAACAGCATCTTCAGCATGCCGTGTTCCAGCCCCATGATATGTCCGCGCGAGGTTTCGCGGAATCGTGCCACGCCAACCTCATAGGGAATCCCGCGTTCCTGCAACTCTTCCTCGGACATGCCGCAGGTGGACATTTCGGGGACCGAGTAGATGCCATACGGATACCAAGGGCTTTCCGGTAGCGTCGGCGTTTCCAGCGCGTGACAGGCCGCTACCCGCCCCTGCTGCAACGAGGTCGAAGCCAGCGAAGGATGCCCGATCACATCACCGGTCGCATAGATATGCGGCACCGCGGTCTGATAGGTCTTGCGATCCACGTTGATCCGGTTGCGATGATCGGTTTCCACCCCGACCGCATCCAGATTCAAGGCCGAGGTTGCCCCCATGCGTCCGGCTGCAAACAGCAGCATTTCGGCACGAACATGACGGCCATTGTCCAGCGTCACCTCGACATGGGTGCCCGCATCCTCGATCTTTTCCACGGCCGATCCCAGACGCAGATCGACCCCATTTTCGCGGACCTGATGCGTGAATTCCTGAATCAGGGTCCGGTCGATGAAATCCAGGAAGGTCTCGCGCGGCTCGATAAGGGTCACCCGAACGTCAAGCGCCGAGAACATGGTGGCGTATTCCACGCCGATCACGCCTGCACCGATCACGCACAGGGAACGCGGAATCTCGGCCATCTCCAGGAAGTCGTCGCCATCCACGATGGAGGTGCCATTGAAGGGCACATAGTCCGGCCGGTAGGTTTTGGTGCCCGTGGCGATCAGAAACTTGGCAGCCGTCAGCCGCGTCTTGTCCCCTGCGTCGGTTGCCACCTCGACCTCATGCGGTCCAACGAATTTCGCCAGACCGCTTAGCGTTTCCACGTGGTTCCGATTGAACTGATGCTCCAGCACATCGACCTCGTGATCAAGCGTCATGTGGAGCCGCGCCTTCAGATCCTCGGCCCGGATCTGATCCTTCACTCGGTAGGAACGCCCATAAAAGCTGCGCTCGCGCCAACCCGAAAGGTTCAGCACGGTTTCCCGCAAGGTCTTGGACGGAATTGTGCCGGTATGGACGGAAACACCGCCCAACCGGTCCTTGCGGTCAATCACCAGCACCCGGCGTTGCAACTTACCCGCCTGAATAGCGGCCGAGCGTCCGGAAGGGCCCGAACCGATGATGATCAGGTCATAGTCGTATTTGCCCATGCCTCAATCTCCGTACAGGGCTTCGGCGTGGAAAGTAACGTGATCTTCCATGAAGCTGGAGACGAAGAAATACGAGTGGTCATAACCCGGCTGCAACCGGTTGGTCGCCTGCTGGCGGCTTTCGGCAATGGCCTGAGCCAGCGCTTCGGGTCGCAGCAGGTCGATGAATTGATCGTTTGTGCCGGTATCGATCAGGATAGGGCCGTCAAAACTCTTTTCCTTCATCATCAATGTTGCGTCATGCTTCGCCCATGCGACCTCATCATCACCCAGATAGGCGCTCAGCTGCTTGCGGCCCCAATCACTGCCCGAAGGGTTCGAGATCGGCGCAAAAGCTGAAACCGACCGGAACCGGCCCGGCAGGTTCATTGCAAGCGTCAACGCCCCGTGACCGCCCATGGAATGGCCGGTGATGGCCTGCCGTTCCCCGTCGATGGCGAAATTTTCGGTCAGCAGCGCAGGCAGTTCCTCGGCTACGTAGTCCCACATGTTGAAATGCGGGGCCCAGGGTTTTTGCGTTGCATTCACATAGAACCCTGCGCCCTGCCCCAGATCATAATCATCGTGATCTGCCACACCTTCACCGCGTGGGGACGTATCAGGAAAGACCAGCGCAATGCCCTGTTCCGCGGCCCAGCCCTGCGCCCCTGCCTTGGTCATTGCGTTTTCATGGGTACAGGTCAGGCCGGACAGATACCAAAGAACCGGAACCGGCCCATCCTTCGCCTCGGCGGGCAGGAAAAGACCAAAGGTCATATCGCACTGACACGCGGAAGACGCGTGGCGATACACGCCCTGCACACCGCCAAAACATGCATTTTCCGATAGGGTTTCCATCTGGCATTATCCTTGCGTTGAGTCTGTGCAATGGCTAACGGCACAGGGCTCTGGCGTAAAGTGCATGGGCCTCTGGCAGGCCTATTTTTCTGAAAGTCGAAGGTCAGAACGCCGCAACCCAGGCGATAATCAGTGGTACTGTCACGATGCTGGCCACGGTCGACAGCAGGATTGCCGCCGAGACCCGGTGTGGCGCAACGCCATAATGGGCCGCTAGCATATAGACGTTCCCGGCAACCGGCAGTGCAGCCGCAGCAATAGCCACAGAGGCCGGAAACGCATCGACAGGAATCAGCCAGATCAGGGCGACCGCAACGAAAACCGGATGAACCACCAGTTTGCAAAAGCTGAGCCAGGCCGCGATCTGCACCCGTTCGGCTGATTTGCTGGCCAGCGATGCGCCAATTGCAAACAACGCGCCGGGTGTTGCCGCACCGCCCAGAATGGTCAGAAAATCATTGAGAGGTGCCGGTACAGGAATTTTTAGCGCCGACCAGGCAAGACCGGCTGAGATAGACACTATCATTGGGTTTTTGATCAACCCAACCCCGATCAGCCGGAGTGTGCCAGACGTCAGTTTGCCATCCCTGCCACCGTTGATCAGGATAACGATGAGGGACGAGAAAACCACAAGATCAACCGCCAGAATCAGCATGACCGGGCCGATGGCGGCCTCGGTGAACAGCAGGGCAAGCATCGGCAGACCCAGAAAACCGACATTGCCGATTGCCGCACATTGCGCCTCGACCGCTGCAGTTGGGATATCCAGCCTGCGTAAGTAGGCAACCATCGTCGCCAGCACATAGACGCAGGTTGTGCCGATCAGATAGCCGATGACCAGACGCCCGTTGAATATTTCGGCAAACGGCAATGTGGCCGCGAACCGGAACAGCATTGCCGAAAGGGCAAAGTAAAACACGAATTTCGTGAGATAGGCGGTCGCTTCTTCAGTAAAAAAGCGGCTGCGCCCCGCCCAGTAACCCAGGCCGATAATCACAAAGAACGGCAACGTGCGCAGAAAGATTTCGACCATGGAGGGATTGGTAAAGCAATTTCACCGCATCACAAGGGCAACACGCTATCCACTGCCAATCAGAATGCCAGCCGCCAGAACCAGCGATCCGCCCAGAACCACCTGAAACGCCGAGCGGAAAAAGGGCGTATCCATGAATCTGTTCTGAATCCAGGCGATGGCCCACAGTTCGCAAAACACCACAAGGAAAGCGATAATTGTGGCGGTCCAGAATTCTGGGATCAGATAGGGCAAAGCATGCCCCAGCCCGCCAACAGCAGTCATGACGCCCGAAGCCAGCCCCCGTTTGATGGGCGAACCCCTGCCTGAAAGCTCTCCGTCATCCGATGCAGCCTCGGTAAAGCCCATCGAAATCCCCGCCCCGACCGAGGCGGCCAGCCCGACCAGAAAAGTTGTCCAGGTATCCTGTGTCGCAAAGGCCGTGGCAAAAATAGGTGCCAGTGTCGACACAGACCCGTCCATCAGACCCGCCAAGCCTGGCTGCACCCATGTCAGGATGAATTGCCGGTGTGATGTCGCATCCTCGGATTCGCGGCTGTCTCCATCCAGAAAGGTATCTTCCAATTTCTGGGCTTTAGCCTCATGACCGGCTTCCTCCACGGCCAGATCGCCCAGCAACTTGCGCGTAGCTGCGTCTGATGTGCGGGCGGCGGCTGTCAGATAAAACCGTTCGGCATCGCGTTCCATCATCATTGCTTCTTCACGAATGCGTTCGATACCCAGATTTTCAACCAGCCAGACGGGTCTCCGCGCGTAGTACCCGGCAACATGTTCCCGACGGATCAGGGGTATTACCGACCCGAACCGCTGTTCATGTAGGGCAATCAACCGCGCACGATGCTGATCCTCTTCTGCAGCCATGCCATCAAAAACTCTGGAAGTTGAAGGATACTCTTCTCTCAATTTTTCGGCATATGAGCGGTAGATACGCGCGTCATCCTCCTCCGACGAAATAGCCAGAGCGATAATTTCCTGATCCGTCAGGTCGCGAAAATGTTTGCGTTGGGTGAAGAACCGCATACCTGCCCTCTTTTTAGAATAATTCTAAAATACTGATTGATACAAATCATGCAACCGGTGCCGATAATCGTTGAAACTGAACTGAACGGTTTATAAATTTGAAGAACCGAATTCTTCAGGAGATGTCATGACCCAGGCCGCCACTATCCTTCGCACAGGGCGCAAATTCGATCAGGTTTTGCGTGGCGCGCGCGAGGTGTTCATGGCCGACGGGTTCGAAGGCGCAAGTGTGGACGACATCGCCCGCGCAGCAGGAGTGTCCAAGGCGACACTCTACAGCTATTTTCCTGACAAGCGCCTGCTGTTCATGGAGGTGGCTCAGACGGAATGCCAGCGTATGTCAGAACGCATTCTGTCCATGGTCGACGACTGCAAACCAGTGCGCGAGGTGCTGACCATCGCGGCCGCGCAACTGGTCGGGTTTCTGACCTCGGACTTCGCGCAACAGGTGTTCCGCATCTGCGTGGCCGAACGCGACCGTTTTCCTGAACTGGGCCGCGCATTTTATGCAGCCGGACCGGAGAACGGTCGGCATCAGTTGTGCGAGTATCTTGAGAAAGCCGTTGAGGCAGGTGATCTTGTAATCGAAGACATCCCGATGGCGGCGGAACAGTTTTCGGAACTTTGCAAAGTGCGCCTGTGGACGCGGGCAGTTTTCGGAATTCAAACCACTTTTTCACAGGCCGAAGTGGACGAAGTCGCAATACAGGCCGTGGATACATTTATGGCGCGCTACGGGCGCTGAACAAACTGTAAGAACCGATGAAAAAAGGGCCGCAAATTGCGGCCCTTCAATTCAATATCAGTAGAGCACCACGCTGCGGATGCTTTCGCCCGCATGCATCAGGTCAAAGCCCTTGTTGATGTCATCCAACCCCATGGTGTGGGTGATCATCGGGTCGATCTCGATCTTTCCTTCCATGTACCAGTCAACGATCTTGGGCACATCCGTCCGGCCCCGCGCCCCGCCAAAAGCCGTGCCGCGCCACGAGCGGCCGGTAACCAGTTGGAACGGGCGGGTCGAGATTTCGGCACCTGCAGGCGCGACACCGATGATGATCGATTCACCCCAGCCTTTGTGCGCCGATTCAAGCGCCGCGCGCATCACACCCACATTGCCGGTGGCGTCAAAGGTATAGTCCGCGCCGCCTTTGGTCAGGTTAACCAGATAGGGAACCAGATCACCCTCTACATCACTCGGGTTGACGAAATCGGTCATGCCAAACTTGGTCGCCATCTCGACCTTTGACGGATTGAGGTCGACACCGACGATCTGATCGGCTCCGGCCAGACGCAGGCCTTGGATCACGTTCAGACCAATACCGCCCAGACCGAACACGATGGCGCGGCTACCGATTTCAACCTTGGCCGTGTTGATCACCGCGCCGATGCCGGTAGTCACGCCACAGCCGATATAGCAGATTTTGTCGAAGGGTGCGTCCTCACGCACCTTGGCCAACGCAATCTCAGGCAGGACAGTGTGATTCGCGAAGGTCGAGCAGCCCATGTAATGCAGGATCGGATCGCCATCCAGCGTCGAAAAGCGCGAGGTGCCATCGGGCATCAGACCCTGCCCCTGCGTCTCACGGATCGCCTGACACAGATTGGTCTTGGGGTGCAGACAGTATTCGCATTCCCGGCATTCCGGGGTGTAAAGCGGGATGACGTGATCACCCGGCTTCAGGCTGGTGACGCCCGGTCCGACCTCGACCACCACGCCTGCGCCTTCGTGGCCCAGAATGGCCGGGAACAACCCCTCGGGGTCGGCACCGGACAGGGTGAATTCGTCTGTGTGACAAATGCCGGTGGCTTTGATTTCCACCAGAACCTCACCCGCCTTGGGGCCTTCGAGGTTCACATCCATCACTTCCAAAGGTTTGCCCGCCTGAACTGCGACGGCTGCACGGGTACGCATGGTGCTAATCTCCCTGTCAATTTTGCCCCGACCCTGCGTCAATTACAGGGTGTTTTCAACTGCGCTTTCGTGACAGGTTGGCTAAATATTTGATATTACATATCCGACATAAGCGATTGAAGGAGCGCCAATGTACCGTTTTGTCCCGATTCTGATCATGTTGGCGGCGTGTGCTGAATCAGAGATTCCAATCGAAAGCGCATCCACACCCGAGGCGGCGCCGGTCGATCTGGCCTTCTGCAAGGGAGAGGCGTTCGCCGACTCGATCGGCCAGCCAGTGTCATCGATTCAGGCGAGCCTGCCGGAAAAGGCACGCGTGCTTGGACCGAACGACATTGCCACGCAGGATTATCGGGTTGACCGCCTGAATGTCTTTGTGAACGACGCGGGTGTTATCCAGCGCGTGACCTGCGGTTAAAAACAGCAATCACCCTCGACTCAAGCGTAGATTCCCGGATAAGAACAAAATGAGAACATTTTGTTGACTGTCCGATGCCGAAACGCCGAATACTCTCGTTGTGGTTTCCTCGCCTTGGGGCGGAAAGGCTGATACGCGCCGCCCGTGGCCTGCACGCTGGTCCGCTTGCCGTGGTGGCCGAGCGCGCCAACATGCAGGTCATCACCTCGCTGAATGCGCAAGGGCAGGCCGCTGGTTTGCGCACGGGGCAGCCGGTGCGCGACGCCCATGCCATGTGCGCAACCCTTGTTACACGCCCCCGCAACGCCCCGGCTGAGACTGCGTTTCTGACAGCTCTCAGGCGGTGGGCGGGTAAGTTCAGCCCCTGGGTGGCTGAAGAAGCCCCCGACGGGCTGGTCATTGACCTGTCAGGCTGTGCGCATCTGTTTGGTGGCGAAGAAACTCTGTTGTCCACAGTCGAAACCGATTGCGCCGATATGGGCCTGAGCGTGCAAATGGGCATCGCTGATACGCTGGGCGCGGCCTGGGCGCTGGCGCGCTATGCAGGACAGGAGGCTGCATCGGATCGTACCGGCGACGCCATCAGCCAGGAGGCCCGCGCCACCCGTGCCCGCGCGGGCAAGCGGCGGCACTGGACCAAAGGCGGCGCGGCGCCTCAAGTGGCAGCATCAGGTGGCGGGGCCCGGATTGCGGCACCGGGTCAGGCCTATGGCGCACTCAGCCCATTGCCGATCGCGGCGCTGCGGCTGGACGATCAGACCATCGCGCAACTGAACCGGCTGGGCCTGCGTCGGATCGGTGATCTGCTGGGCCAGCCCCGCGCCAGCCTGGCCCGGCGATTCGGACGGGGTCTGGTGCTGCGGCTGGATCAGGCCATGGGCAGTGCGCCCGAACCGGTCTCGCCTGCCCGTCGCCCACTTCACTTTGCAGTGCGGATGACCCTGCCCAACCCAATTGGCCTGCAAGAGGATGTGATGGCCGCTATCGACCGGGTTCTGCCCACGCTCTGCACCCGGCTGGAAGAAAAGAGGCGCGGGGCGCGAACCCTGCGGCTGGAGGCGCACCGCGCTGACCAGGCTACCGAGGTGATCGAGGTCGGGATGGCCAGTCCAACCTTTGACAAACATCGCATTCGCCCTTTGTTAGAGATGAAAGTTGACAAGATCGATGCAGGCTATGGCATCGACATGCTGCGGCTTGAGGCAGTGCAGACCGAGCCTGTCTACGCCCGCACGCTGTCTGGTCATGCCGAGGCCCGTCAAGCGGTGCGCAACCGTCTGGAGGGTCATACCGCTGTTGATGACCTGATCGGCAAACTGGGCACGCGGGTCGGGCTGGAGACGATCACCCGCTGTCATCCGGCCTCATCCCACATCCCCGAAAAGACGGCGCAAACGCTGGCAGCAGCCTGGTCGAAACCGGCGCGCAACTGGCCCGCCCCTGCCCGCCCCCGTCCTTTGCTGATGTGGCAGCCCGAACCCGTGATGGCCCCCGGTATTCCGGATATTCCGACAGCATTTCGCTGGCGCGGCCGCGACTGGCAACTGGCGCAGGCAACCGGCCCGGAACGGATTGCGCCGGAATGGTGGCTGGACGATCCCAATTGGCGCAGTGGCGTGCGTGATTACTGGACCGTTGTCACCGAACAGGGCGACCGGCTGTGGCTGTTCTATGGCCATGGCGGAACGATGTCAGCAGGCTGGTTCTGCCAGGGGCGTTTCGCGTGAAAACCAGACAAATCTTTGGTTGGGACGAATCGATACCGCGTGTTCCCGGAACCTCAATTGCGGGTGACAAAAATGCTGAAGGCTTGATTTGGCGCGAAAATCCGGCAAGGCTGGGAACATGAACATGCAGCCTCCCAGCCCGTTTCCAACGGGTGCGGCCCCGACGCAGGTCGCCTTCGACCGACGCGAAATGTCTTTGATCCTCTCTGTTTACGGCCGAATGGTGGCTGCAGGAGAGTGGCGCGATTATGGAATATCGAGCCTGCGCGAAACGGCCGTGTTTTCGATTTTCCGACGAACCGCAGAGCATCCCATTTACCGCGTGGAAAAGCATCCGCGCCTGCGATTGCGGCAGGGCATGTATTCGGTCGTCGGGATGGACGGGCGCATTTTGAAACGTGGCCACGACTTGCGTGCGGTCCTGCGGGTGCTGGAACGCAAGCTGATCCGATCGGTTGACCCGGATTAGAGTCTTTTGTGGGCCGTGACAGGTCCATCACCCTGCGCCTCGATCCGGCTGATCGCCACTTTCAATGGTTCAAAGCGGACGGCCATGTGATGGGCATTGGCGTGCAAAAGCGTGTCTTCATCCACAACCCAGGCCACATGCCCCTTCCAGAACATAAGATCCCCGCGTTCGGGGTGGGCTCCATCCGGCAAATTCCTGCCCAGCGCCTGTTCCTGATCGCCACTGTCGCCGGGGCACGAGACACCGCAAGCCAGCAAAGCGGCCTGCACCAAACCCGAACAATCCAGCCCGAACCGGCTGTTTCCGCCCCACAGGTAAGGCGTTCCCAGAAACAGCTCCGCAACTGCAACAGGGTCGGATGAAGTGATGGCTATGGGTTGAACATGGGCTTTAGGAACAAACCCCACGTCTGTCTCCACAAAATTCTTACTTTCGGAAACCACACGAAGCTTGCTGCCAAAACTCAGCGACATGCGATCAGGGCTTTTCATGTCGGGCTCGGAATACACATGCGTCGCTGGCGCACTAACCCAATGAGTCGGCTCAGAAACCGGGCCAAGCGACTCTGAGCGCAACCAACCGGAATACCCGTCTTTTTCCGAAACAATGCGGTTCCAGCCTTCGGCCGTGTCTTCAACCATCACCAAATCGCCGAACAGTAATTGTCTGTCGCGCCGCCCGTTCGGAGCGCTCAGCAAATCAACAACCGGCAAAACCACACTGTACCCGGTCATAGCTTGAGCACCTCGGGCAATGCTTTCAGCAGGGCCCGCGGTCCCTGACCCAGCCCGCCTTTGCTGCGCCCCGGCTCTTTGGCGCGTTGCCACGAGTAGATGTCGAAATGGACATAGGCGCTGTCAGTGACGAACCGGCGCAGAAACAGGGCCGCCGTGATCGACCCGGCAAACCCGCCCGACGGGGCGTTGTCGAGATCGGCAATTCCCGGTTCGATCAATGCCTCATACGGCTCGTGAAACGGCATCCGCCATACCGGGTCGGCCACGATCCTTGCGGCTTTCCCCAGCGATGCCGCCACATCTTCATCGTCGGTATAGAATGGTGCCAGATCAGCCCCTACGGCAACCCGCGCCGCGCCGGTCAGCGTTGCCATCGAAATGATCAGGTCGGGGTTGTCTTCATCCGCCAGCGTCAGGGCATCTGCCAGAACCAGCCTGCCTTCGGCATCCGTATTGTTGATCTCGACGGTCAGCCCCTTGCGCGAGGTCAGGATATCGCCGGGCCTGAAGGCATTGCCGGCCACCGAGTTCTCCACCGCGGGGATCAGAACGCGCAACCGTAGCGGCAAATTCAGCGCCATGATCATCTGCGCCAACCCCAGCACATTCGCAGCCCCGCCCATATCCTTTTTCATCAGGGCCATTGCAGAGGCTGGCTTCAGGTCCAGACCACCGGTGTCAAAGCAGACACCCTTGCCAACCAAAGTCAGTTTTGGTCCGGCCTTTCCCCAGTTCAACTCGATCAGCCGGGGCGATTGATCCGCCGCTCGGCCAACTGCGTGAATCATTGGAAGGTTTCGGTCGTTCAATGCCTCTCCGGAAATGGTCTCACACGACGCTCCGAACTCCTGCGCCATGGCTTCGACCGCTGATTGCAAGGCGTTCGGGCCCATATCGGCCGCCGGAGTGTTGACCAGATCGCGGATCAGGACCTCGGCATTGGCCATGACTTCGACCCGCGTTGCATCGACGCCATCGGGGGCAATCAGTTCCGCCCCGGCAGACGATTGTGCCTTGTAGCGGTCATAGGCATAGCCGGTCATAAGCCAGCCGAAACATTCGACCTCCAATGCATCCGCCGCGACCTCTGAGGCAATGCGATACACGCCCTTGGGCAAGGCCTCTGCCGCCGCAGCCAGCGGAAAGCGTTTGCGCGCACGACTGCCCTTGCTGCCATACCCTGCCACTGCAAAACCGGGCGCCCCGTTGGCTTGGGGTATCAGCAGGGCCTGCCCGATTGCTCCGGTGAACCCGTTTGCATTGATCCACGAACTGACGGCCTCGGACTGGCCGGTAAGCCAGTCTTCCAGATCGGACTTTGCGATAACATGCAGGTCGATGGCCTGATCGGTCGGCTTGGCAAAGGTCAGGGGCATGGGCATCTCGTCCGTGTTGTTGCGCGCCCAGACTAGCCACCCCCGATCCACCCGCAACCCCCGTCAGACGGAAAGATCCTGTTGTTCCCAAACCGCCAGAAGCGACCGCTCGCCAACCCGGATTAGCCTGAACAGCGTCGCGCCCGCTGCAACCGCATCGCCGGAATCGACCGTATCGGTCACGTCGCCGGCCACCCGCGCCAACGCGGTCATGCCGACCTGATCGGCCATTGCAACCAGTGACCGGGCGCTTTTGCGCATGCCAAGCCAGTCGCGCCGCCGCCACAGTTGTTCGCAATTCGACAGACGCGCCGCCATCTCCTCGACCGCGCGGCACAGGACATCCTCGGCACTGTCCTCTCCGAGTTGCCGGTACAGTCCGGCCAGACGATCCGTGTCCAGACGCACGGATTCGCACTGTTGAAGCGTAACTATTTTCTCCACCACATTTACCCCAGTATTTCCCGCCCCCACGGCGTATCCGTATCCTTTGGCCACAATCCTTTGCAAAAGGTTGCGCTTCTCATCGATAATCTCTCGAAATTTGTTTGAATTCGGACTAAATCAGCCGTCAGCATGAAATCGCGGGGACAGAATTATGGATGCTGCCAAACCTTTGCCGAACTACCTGGTACAGCGTTATCACGGTTGGAAGGCCACAACCTATTCCGAGAACCGGGCCTGGTACAGACGGCTTGCAACCGAGGGCCAGCGTCCGCGCGCCATGGTAATATCCTGTTGCGACAGCCGTGTTCACGTCACCTCTATCTTCGGGGCGGATCAGGGCGAGTTTTTCATTCATCGCAACATCGCGAACCTTGTGCCGCCCTATGCACCTGATGGCGATCACCACGGCACCAGTGCCGCCATCGAATATGCGGTCACCGCATTGAAGGTTGCCCATCTGATCGTGCTTGGCCATTCGCAATGCGGTGGCGTTCAGGGCTGCATTGACATGTGCAAGGGCCAGGCCCCGCAACTGGAAGCGAAAGAGAGCTTTGTCGGGCGCTGGATGGATATCCTCAAACCGAAATACGAGCTGGTCGCCGATGTCGAGGACAGCACCGAGCAGGCACGTCAGTTTGAAAGACAAGCCGTTGTTGCATCGCTTGAAAACCTGATGACCTTCCCTTTCGTCTCTTCGGCGGTTCAGGACGGAACGCTGAGTGTGCACGGTCTGTGGACCGACATCGGCGAAGGCGATCTGCAATGTTATGATCCGCAAGAAAAGAAATTCGTTTTGGTCTGATCCGACCGGCACGAAAAGCCAGCGACTAAAAAAGGCGTGCAACGGTACCTGTTGCGCGCCTTTTTTTGATATTCTGGGCCTGCATAGTTTGTTTGGAGCCCAAAATGAGATTGATCAAACGCATTGTGTACTCATTGATCCTGACCGTTCTGGTGATGATTGCCATCTCTTTCGTGTTGCCCGGCAAGGCCCGGGTTTCGCGCAGCATCACGATAGATGCGCCGCCGGACGCGATTTTTCCTTATGTGAATTCCATGCAACTGACTGAACAATGGTCCCCCTGGCTGGCGCGCGATCCGGAAACCAGACTTGCTTATTCCGGCCCCGACGCTGGCGTGGGCAACAAGCTGGCATGGACCTCGGACCATCCACAAGTCGGGTCGGGCACACAGGAAATCATCGAAAGCATCGAGGGGCAACTTGTCAGAACCGCGCTTGATTTTGGTTCGATGGGTAAGGCTACGGCGTCATTCACGCTACAACCCGAAGGGGCAGAAACGCAGGTCACTTGGGGGTTCGAATCCGATCTGGGCCTAAATCCGATGGCACGCTGGATGGGCTTGATGATGGATAAATGGGTCGGTGCGGACTATGAAACCGGGCTTGCCAACCTTAAAGCCGTCGTTGAAAACGCCAACTGAACCGATGCCGTGTTTTCAAAGGCGTTTTCTTTTTCATGGCAGCCGGATCCGGGCCAGAATGCCCAGGTGATCCGACCCCATGAATGGTCGCAGCACGGCCGTTCCGGTTGTACCCTTGGGAACCAGCAAGTTGTCTATGGGCATGGGTATCGCCCAACTACCCAGATTATAGGTATTCAGCGCGGTGCCGAAATTCTGGTTATCTGCGGCCTGCCTGATCCGTTGTACGCTGCCACCCCAGGGGGCCATGTTGAAATCCCCCGCAATCAACACCGGCCCATCCAGCTTCTCAACATGTTCCGCGACTATCTTGCTTTGCTCGAATTGATCAAAGGGAAAGGGCCAGCTCAGATGTACCGACACCACCCAGACCGGCTGCCCGCCCGGTGTCACCACCTGAATTCCGGCAAGCCCTTTACCCGGCAGGCAAAATTCCGAGCTTTCGACAATCGGTAACGACGTCAGAACCGCGACATTCTGCTCGGGCCGGAATTCGCATTTTATTGAATGTGGATACCGGTCGAACAGGTTGCTCATGAATTTCTGGTTGTGGGACGAAACCTCCTGCAAGGTCACAATTTCAGCGTTGGACGCAAGGATATCATCCGCCAGCGAATACCGCGGCCAGGCCTTGGACAACAGGTTCTTTTGATACAGCGTCAGGCACTCGTCATCACAATCAGGCCCTGAGGGAATGAACCCGGACGCGATCGAACCAATGGCGGTAATCGCCAGGGCCAGTGAAATCACCGCAAATCCTTTTGCCCTCACGAACAGCAGCATGGCGGCAAACGCAACCAACAGTACACCCGCCTGCGGTCGCATCAGGGCAATTGAATCACCCGCCGCAAAAAAACGACCGGTAAAACCGAAGATCACCAATCCCATCAGGATCAGCGCGCCGCTCAATACCAGAGCGCGGAAAATTCTGTTTCCTGCAAGACCACGCACGTCTCGCCCCAAATACTCTGCCTGAGCCTGATATTGGTGTGTTTGAAGCAGCACGTCCAGCAAACAAAACACACCATGCAGATCACGAAATTCCGCCCGGTACACGCGCCCTATAAGTGGGGACAGGCCTGTCATCTCGGGCAAAGAAAAGGCCGCTTCGACTGAAGCGGCCCTGACCCAATTCCTCGCGTTTGCCGATCAGCCCTTTTTCAGAACCTCACGGCCTAGAAGTTCGGCGATCTGTACCGCGTTCAGCGCCGCACCCTTGCGCAGGTTGTCCGAAACGCACCAAAGGTTCAGGCCGTTCTCGACGGTCGAATCCTGACGGATGCGGCTGATGAAGGTCGCGAAATCGCCGACGCATTCGACGGGCGAGACGTAGCCACCAGCCTCACGCTTGTCGATCACCATGATGCCGGGGGCCTCGCGCAGGATGTCGCGGGCTTCGTCTTCGTCGAGGAATTCTTCGAATTCGATATTCACGGCCTCGGAATGGCCGACGAAGACCGGTACGCGAACGCAGGTGGCCGTGACCTTGATCGACGGGTCGACGATCTTTTTGGTCTCGACAACCATCTTCCACTCTTCCTTGGTCGAACCATCTTCCATGAAGACGTCGATCTGCGGAATGACGTTAAAGGCGATCTGCTTTTGGAACTTCTTCGGCTCAACCTCGTTGATCGGGTTGTAGACGGCTTTGGTCTGGTCCCACAGCTCGTCCATGCCTTCCTTGCCCGCCCCGGATACCGATTGGTAGGTCGAAACGACAACCCGCTTGATCTTGGCACGATCATGCAGCGGCTTCAGCGCCACAACCATCTGTGCGGTCGAGCAGTTGGGGTTCGCGATGATGTTCTTTTTGGAATAGTCGTGAATTGCCTGCGGATTGCACTCGGGCACGATCAGCGGAATATCCGGATCATAGCGATACAGCGACGAGTTATCGATCACCACACAGCCCGCAGCAGCAGCCTTGGGTGCATAGTCTTTGGTCGCGGCAGAGCCCACGGCGAACAACGCGATATCCCAGCCGGTAAAGTCGAAGGTGGCCAGATCCTGGGTCGTCAGTGTCTTGTCGCCAAAGCTGACTTCGGTGCCCAGCGAACGACGGCTTGCCAGCACGGCAAGTTCATCAACGGGGAACTGGCGTTCAGCCAGAATGTTCAGCATTTCGCGGCCCACGTTACCCGTGGCGCCGACGACAACGACGCGATAGCCCATTTTTAGTCTCCTGAATAAAGGACGCGCGTTCATAGCCGCGTTGCAGAAAAGAAAAAAGGGCTTTCGGAGGTGAATTCAGCGAATGACGCCGAATTGAGGGGGATCAGCCGTCCAGAAGGCGCTCATACAGCGCAACCAGCGCCTTTGCCTCGCCATTGATGTCGAAATTCTGCTCGACATGAATGCGGGCTGCGATGCCGGAACGGGACAGGGAATCACGATCCTGCAACATCGCAGCCGCCGCATCTGTAAGAGCCGGGATATCACCCGGTTCGACAACACGACCAAGGGATGGGTCCGTGACGATCTCGGAAAACGCGCCGACATCGGTGGCGACAACCGGAACGCCACAAGCCATCGCTTCCAGCGGGGTAAGGCCGAACCCCTCCCAGCGCTGCGGGGCGATGAACAGGTCCAGCACCTGATACCACTCGGCGATCTGATCGACGGTTACCTCGGGCATGAACAGGATACGGTCGGACAGACCGGCCCTTGCGACCTTTTCCTTCAGCTCGCCAAGAAAGCTGGTGTGTTTCTCGGTGGCCCGACCCATGACGATGCCCGAAACATCCTCGAACCGCCCGCAAAGGTCGATCATCGCATCGACGAAGGCATCAGTGCCTTTCTGGTGCCGGATTCGGCCATAACACCCCAGCAACAGCCCATCCGGCAGGCCAAGCTGTGCCCGCAGTGCCGCCTTGTCCTTGGGCGGAACAAAATCCTGCAGGTTGATACCGTGCATGATCACCTGCGCGTCGCGTTCAAGATAGCTGGCGGTCTTGCGCGAAGTTGCGACCACCGCGTCCATCCTGTCGATCAGCCATTTGGTGTAACCGGTATGGGCGCGCTGAGAAGCACTGGTGAACAGAAGTTTCAGCTTCAGTCGAAACAACCCACGCAGGATCAGGCCCAACAGCATTTCGGTGTTCCGCCGCGCGTGCCAGACGCGCAGTGTACGGCGCGACAGAAACGGCAAACGCCCCAACGGAATATGCGGAATGTCGGCGGGCAGGCCCGGTCCTGTTGCGGCAATATCGATCCATTGCACCTGCAACGGCACCAACCGCGCGATGGTTGCAGTCACGCCCGACAGTCTGCGTTTCAGATTTGGAGCGATGACGACAGGGTCTTTCACATGGGTCTCCCGAAGGGCGTTGCGTCAGTCCATGCTGTCCCGACTGAACAGATAAATCACGCAACCGATGGCAACGGTGATGGCAAAAAAGCCGAATATCGCTGTGTAGGGCGCGGTTGGTCCCATGTCCACCGTTGCCGCATGAATGCGGCCGGTGGCGAACTGTGCCAGTCCAACGCCGCCCACGCCAAAGAGATTCAGCAGTGTCACTCCCCGGCCAACCAGATGCGGTGGAATAAAGGCGCGCCCATGCGCCATGATTACCGGGAACGCCGCACCTGAAAAACCGATCAGCGCCATCAGCACAACCGACACCCAGACCGCATTATCGATCCAAAGACACAGCAGGAACAGGGACAGGCAGCTCAGAACATTGCCGCCGAAAATCACCCATTTCCGCGTCCCAAGCAGGCGGTCGAGCGGGCCATAGGCAAAGGTACCGGCAATCATCGCGGCCCCCATGATCAGCGTCGCCTGACCGATCTGAGTGGTGCTCAGCCCAAAAATATCCAGCAGATAGGGCCCTGCCCACAATCCGCGCAATGCTCCGGACGGTGCATAGGCCACCAGCATCAGCGGCAGGATCGTCCAAAGCGCGGGCTCTTTCAGCAGATCGATCAGCGATCCCTTGTGTTCGGTCTCGACCCGCTTGGGATCATGCACCGTGAACCAGATCCCGGCGGCCACCACCGCCGAAATCACCGCCAAACCCGCAAGGGTCGCGCGCCAGCCCATCAGTTCCACGGCCAGCGCCGTTGGATAAGATGCCACCAGATTTCCGACCGACCCCACACCCAGCATGACAGCGGCAAGCGTGGCGAATTTTGCCGGAGGGAACTCGCGCGCAAATATGAAGTACGATGCCATCAGAACCGGTGAACATCCGATCCCGATCAAAGACATTGCAAGGGCCACGTGAAACGGCGTCGTTGCAACGGCAAACAAGGCCGCACCGCCCGCACCACCGATCATCAGCAAAACGGCCGAGGTGACCCGCGGCCCGATTCGGTCCAACGCCCATCCCACCGGGATCTGCATGGCCGCAAAGATCAGGAACCACAGCCCCGAGGCAAAGGCCAGATCCTCAGGCGTCGCACCGATATCGCGTCCCAGATCAGCCGTCAGAACCGCCAGAAACGCGCGGAAGAACTGGCTAAGCACATAGGCAAGACACAACACCACCAATCCTGCCTGCATGTCCTGCCCCCTGCTTCGAACCTCTGCCAGGATGCTTGGCACGTCCCGGCGATGCACACAAGCACGTGTGGTTTGTTGCAAATACCGGTTCCGGGGTATCAACACGTTAATGTTGCAACCAAACGCATCAATGGGGGGACAATGGCGGATACGCAAAGCTCGTTCTACGAAGACCTGACCCTAATGCGTGATTTCGCCTCACTTGCGGAGCCCGTGCAGTTTTCTCCGGTTCCGGATGATTGGTATGTGGGCATCACCGACATCGTGAACTCAACCGGCGAAATCGAGAATGGCCGGTACAAGACGGTAAACATGGTGGGTGCTGCAGTGATCTCTGCCATGATCAACGCATTGAACGGCAAGCGGTTTCCTTATGTTTTTGGTGGCGACGGAGCTTCCTTTGCCGTGCCCGGCGAGGATGCGGATGCTACACGCGCGGCGCTTGCCAAGCTGCGATGCTGGGCACGGGAAGAGTTCTCCATCGAATTGCGCGCCGCGCTGATCCCGGTGGCGGATATCCGAAACACTGGCCGCGACATTCGGGTTGCACGCTATGCTGCGTCAGACGGCGTGGATTATGCCATGTTCAACGGCGGCGGTCTGGCCTGGGCGGAAACAAAAATGAAAGCGGGGGCTTATGAGGTACCTCCGGCCCACCCCGGCGCACAACCAGACCTGACCGGCCTGTCCTGCCGCTGGTCCAACTGCCATGCGCAGAACGGGCACATCGTATCCCTGATCATTCAGCCAACACAAAAGGCAAGCGAACGCGATTTCGCCGATCTTGCCCAGCGTATCGTTGCGCTTTCGGACGGGCTGGAGCGGGGCGGTCATCCTGTGCCGCTCAATGGCCCTCCGATGAACTGGCCGCCCCCGGGGCTGAATCTGGATGCACACGTATCGCGCGCCGGACGAAACCTCGGATTGCAAAAAGTGTTCCTGCTGGGTCAAAACCTGCTGATCTGGCTGTTGTTCAAATCCGGCAGGGCCATGGGCAGCTTTGATCCAGAGCATTACCGGCAGATGGTCAGCAAAAACGCCGATTTCCGTAAATTCGATGACGGGTTACGAATGACCCTGGATTGCGATGACGCAACGCTGAGCAGGATAACGACCATGCTGGAAGAAGCATGGGAGGGGCGCAAAATCCGCTATGGGATGCACGCTCAGACCGAGGCGATGATGACCTGCTTTGTACCTTCTGCAACGCAGGACGATCACGTTCATTTCGTTGATGGTGCATCCGGTGGCTATGCCCGCGCAGCCGCCACCATGAAAGGTTGAATTCCGCTACCTGTTCCCGCGCAAACGCCCGACGACACCTGTGGGAAAGAAATAGACCGACAGGATGAACAATACACCCAGCCAAAGCAGCCAACGATCCGCGCTGAGCAGTTGCGGCAACACCGGTAAACCTTCAACAAGCCCCGAAGCCGTCCCCATCAAGGCCTGCAGATAGTTCTGGGCGATCACAAATACCGTGGCCCCGATGATGGCCCCATACATCGTACCCATTCCACCGATCACCACCATCAAAAGGATATCGATCATGATCTCCATCGACAGAACCGTATCCGGCCCCACATATCGCAACCAGATAGCGTAAAGGCTGCCGGCCAAAGCCGCGACCGCGGCCGACAGGCATGTGGCGGCAACACGATATTGCACCACCCGATATCCGATCGATTCGGCGCGAAAGTCGTTTTCCCTGATCGCCTGCAAGACCCGCCCAAATGGCGAATTCACGACCCGCAACATCAACAGGAACAGAACGAGACTGCCAAAGAAGATCAGGTAGTAGGCCAGCAACTTGCCATTCAGTTTGACGCCGAACAGCTCACCACCAAATTTGAACGCAGGCCCCAATGCCCGTGGTGTTTTGAAGGTCAGACCATCCTCTCCGCCGGTCAGACCTGACAGCTGACTGACAAGAACTGCAACCGCTGATGCCACCGCAAGCGTGATCATCGCAAAAAAGATGGCCCTGACGCGCAGCGAAAACAGGCCGATAATCAGGGCCAGTATTGCCGCAACCACGGCCCCGGCCACCGAACCCAGCATCAGCGCATCAAACCCGCGACCCAAATGTGTCGAAGCCAATGCCACGCCGTAGGCCCCGATCCCGAAAAACATGGTATGCGCAAAGCTGACGATACCGCCGTAGCCAAGCAACAGATCATAGCTGGCCACCAGAACAACAAAGATACAGATACGTGCCGCCGTATCCACGGTCCGCACACCGGGAAACAGAAACGGCGCCAGCGCAAGACAGATCAGAATGACGCCGAGGATCAGGGCCAGAGGAACCGAGCGGGGCGTGTCGCCCGAAAGAACAGCTTTGATCATTTTGCTTTCACCACAGGGATCATGCCCATCGGGCGCCACATCAGAATCGCGACCATCAGTCCGATGTTCGAAATCAGGGCAACTTTAGGCTCTAAAAAGGCAACATAGTTCTGCATAAGGCCCACAAGTAGCGCGCCGATAAAGCACCCTTCGACACTGCCCAGCCCGCCGATGATCACCACGATGAAAATCAGGATCATGGCCTGATTGCCCATATGCGCCGTGATGACCTCCTGATAAAGGCCCCACATCACACCGCCCAGCCCGGCCAGCGCCGAACCAGCAATGAATACACCGACAAAGACCAGCCGCAGGCGATAACCCAGCGCCTCGACCATCTCGCCGTTTTCCACGCCCGCGCGAACGATCAGCCCGATCTTGGTCCGGCGCAGAACCCACCGCATGACGGCAAAGACAACCAGCCCGACCCCAACCGCAACCAGACGGTATTTCTCGATCGCAGCACCGGCAAACGTTACCGCACCTTTCAACGCCTCTGGCCGTGCGATGTAAATCTCCTCCGGTCCCCACAAGACGATGATCAACTGCTCAACAACGATCAGACCACCCATCGTGACCAGAATCTGCTTGAGATGATGACCATAGACCGGCTCGACAATCACCTTTTCAAAGGCCCAGCCCATCGCACCGGTTGCCGCCATGGCCCCGAACACCGCCACCATCAGCGCGGCGAGGTTCAGCGCCAGTGATGGCGCGGACGTCATCTGCCCCAGCACCAGCAACACCGACACTCCGACAAACGCCCCGACCGAGACAAAGGCGCCGTGGCCGAAATTGATGACATCCATCAACCCGAACACCAGCGTCAAACCGGACGCCATGATAAAGATCATCATCCCCATCGCCAGCCCCGATACCGTCAGGGTCAACCAGGACGTGGAACTTGGGATCACCAGAAACCCAAGGATGATCAGCGCAGGAATCAGCAGGACAGGCATCCATGGCGTCAGCCGCTCCACCAGTGAAAGCCGGGCAATCGTAGGCGCGTGTTCAGGTGCCGCAGTCATGACAATTTCCGCTTCTTCCTCTTGCAAAAAGTAGCCCCGCCGGAGGCTGAATATCTCCGGCGCCACCGTTCCGGTTCACCATCACGTCGCCTCCATGCTCAGGCCCATCAGCCGCTCTTGAAGGTCCGCGTCACCGGCAAGTTCCGCCATCTGGCCGGCCCACACCATGCGCCCGTCATCCATGACATTGGCGCTGTCGCCCAGCGCTTTTGCAACCGAGAAGTTCTGCTCGACCAGCAGGATTGAAGCGCCCTGCTCCTTCAGGTCCTTCAGGGCCCTCGCCATGGTCGAGATGATGGCCGGAGCCAGCCCCTTGGTCGGTTCATCAATCAGATACAGGCGGCGTTCCTCAATCATGGCCCGCGCGATGGACAGCATCTGTTTCTGTCCCCCGGACAGAGTCCCGGCCTCGGATTTCCAGAAAGTCCTGAGCGGCGGAAAAGCGGAAAAGACCCAATCCAACCGGTTCGGATCTATGGCACCGGAAACGGCGGCCAGAGTCATGTTTTCCTCGACCGTCAGGTCAGAGAAAATGCCCATGTCTTCAGGCACGAAACCAACGCCCGCCCGTGCGATTGCCGGGGTCGGTATCCGGGTAATATCCTCGCCATCAAACAGGATACGTCCCTGATGCGCGCGCCAGTGCCCCATGATTGTCCGCAAAGTGGTTGTCTTGCCGACGCCGTTGCGTCCCAACAGCATGGTCACCGCACCGCGCGGCACTTCCAGGTCGACGCCCTGCAGAATGTGATACTGCGCGATGTTGGTATAGACGCCTTCAAGCCTGAGAATTGGATCAGACATTTTCCAGCTCCCGCCCCATATAGGCTTCCTGCACCACATCCGACGCCATCACCTCGGCAGGTGGCCCGTCAGCTGCCAGAGCGCCATTGTGCAAAACGATGATCCGATCAGCCAGCGTCCGGATCACATCCATCTTGTGCTCGACCAGCAATATGGTGCGGTCGGTCAGTTCTTTCAGTTCGGCGATCAGATCCAGAACGACGGGCGCTTCGTCCACGCTCATCCCGGCGGTGGGTTCGTCGAACATGAAAACGCTTGGGTCCAGCGCAATCAGCAGCGCGACCTCCAGTTTCCGCTGATTACCATGGGACAGTTCGGATACGACCTGATCGCGGCTGTCCAGCAGACGCACCCGCTGCAGGATGGCATCGGCAGCATCCGTCAGCTCGGCGTGACTGATTGCCATCGATAGCAGATTGAACCCCTGACCGGACCGGGCCTGAACCACAAGCCGAACGTTCTCAAGTACAGTCAGGTTCGGAAACAGATTGGTCAGTTGAAACGCGCGGCCAATTCCCGCCTTGGTCCGGCGCGATACCGACTGACCCGAAATATCATTTCCACGCAGAAAGACCCGACCAGCCGAGGCGGGGATTTGACCCGATATCAGGTTGAAATAGGTCGTCTTGCCTGCGCCATTTGGGCCAACGATAGCCGTCAGCTCTCCGGCATCAAACGAACAGGTCACCGTGTCCACCGCGACATGACCGCCGAAACGAACTGTCAGGTCCTCGGTTGCAAGAATAGGGGAGGGCATGGCTGTGGGCGTCTCTTTTCAAAGGACCGGCCCGAAACCCCGCAGGTTCCGGACCGGACAAGGTCACAGGGATTACTGGTTGCGAACAGGGATCGGAAGATCGTCTATCGTCAACTCACGGACAAGCTCGGGGATGGCCCACTCGACGTTGTCATCCACCTTGATCTTGAAGTGGTACATGGATTGCATCGCCTGATGGTCTTCGGGGCGGAACTTCATCTTGCCCTTGGGCGTTTCCCACTCCATGCCTTCCATGGCAGTGATCAACTCCTCGGTGTCGGCACCCCCTGCCTTCTTGATCGCTTCGACTACGGCAATGCCCGCCGCCATGCCACCCGCTGTGAAGAAGTCAGGTGGTGTGCCAAAACGCGCTTCGTGCTCTTTCACCAGCCAGTCGTTCACCGGATTATCCGGAATGTCATAGTAGTAATAGGTCGCGCCCTGCATGCCCGGAAAATCCTTATAGCCTTTCATGGCCGCCAGAATGTTCCCGCCTGTCGCGATCTCGATACCAAAACGACTGGGATCCATCGCGTTGATCTTGCCCATCGGGTTACCGCCACCGGCCCAGATGATGAACAGGCGCTTTTCACCGTCCAGATCCTTCATCGCGTTGAAAATCCGTTCCGCTGCGGCCGTAAAGTCCGTGGTGTCGGTTGGCACATATTCTTCGTGCACAATACCCGACCCGGCCCCTTCCAGCGCCTCCTTGAAGGCAGCGATACCATCGCGGCCAAAGGCATAGTCCTGCGCCAGCGTTGCGATATGGACACCTTCACCCGCCAAGGCAATCGCGTTGGCAACCGCATCTTGCGAGGAGTTGCGGCCCGTACGGAATACATAGCGATTCCAGTTTTCGCCGGTAATGGAATCCGCCACTGCAGGTTCCACGATCAGCAGTTTTTCGTATTCTTCGGCGACCGGCAGCATCGCCAGTGCAACGCCGGAACTGACCGGGCCTACCGCCAGATCAACTTCGTCATCGCCATAGGCTTCTTCCAGCAATGCCTTGCCGTTCTCAGGCTTGAGCTGAGTGTCCTTTTCGATCACGACGATTTTCTCGCCATTGACTTCCATGGTGCCGCCGGTGGCATATTCCAGCCCCAGCATCAGCCCGTCATGGGATTGTTTGGCATAAGCCTCGAACGGGCCTGTCTTGCCATAGACATGGGCGATCTTGATGTCGGCCGTTGCGGCTGTTGCCAGCGCGAGTGCAGACACCATCCCTGCGCACAGAATGCGTTTCACGTTACTCCTCCCCGGTGGTGCGCCACGGTTTCGGCGCTGAAATATCTGAATGAGATGAAGCTAACGGCGAGGGGGGGTTTGGGTCAATTATGCGGAAATACGTATTCCTTATTTGGCCTGCCAATGCGCAGACAAAGACCGCGCATTCTTGGCCAGAACCATCACATCGATCCCAACCGCCAGAAACTGCGCACCCATATCCAGATAGGCCTGCGTCGCCTCTTCTGTCGTGCCCAGAATGCCCGGTGCTTTGCCGGCAGCCTTGATGCGGGATATTGCATCGGCAACCACTGCGCGCACCTCAGGCGCGGCGCTGTTTCCCTGAAATCCCATATCCGTTGACAGATCCGCAGGGCCGATGAAAACGCCATCGACACCATCCACCTGCAAAATCTCGTCCAGGGCCGCAATGCCCGCGCGATTTTCCACCTGTACCAGCAGACAGACCTGTTGATCTGCTGTTTGAATGTACTCGCCTGCCGTTCCGAACATGGTTGCACGTGCGGCGGTTGCGCCTACCCCGCGTACCCCGTGTGGCGGGTACCGGCACGCCCGCACCAGCTCGCGCGTTTGTTCCGCGCTTTCCACGATCGGCACCAGTATCGTCTGCGCACCCGCATCCAGCACCATCTTGATCATCCAGGTTTCGCCAACAGGAACACGCACAACTGGATGCGAGGGGCTGTTCGCAAGGGCCATCAACTGATCGCGGATCGACCGGATGTCGTTTGGCGCGTGCTCTCCGTCGATCACCAGCCAGTCGAAACCGGTTGTTCCCATGATCTCTGCCACGCTTGCCTCGGCAAAGCTCATCCAGCAACCAATCAGCCGTTCACCCTTTATCAGAGCCTGTTTGAACCTGTTTACCGGAGCTGGCATTGCATAATCCCTTCAGGCGAAATTGATATGAACCGAACCGAACGGCCCGAAATCGGCGTGGAACACAGATCCGGCCGGGGCTTCGATCGGGCGGATGAACGAGCCCGACAAAACGATATCCCCGGCTTCGATGGCAAGTCCATACCCGGCCATGCGCCGGGCCAGCCACAGAACCGAGGTAGCAGGATCGTTCAGAACCCCGGCGCCAAGGCCTGTTTCCTCAACCGTCCCGTTTCGCGTCACCAACGCACCGACCCAGCGCAGATCACGGGCGTCGACACGGTGGCGTTCGTGCCCCAGAACAACCCCTGCATTTGCGGCGTTGTCGCTGATGGTATCCGTCACGACCCGCGCCTGTCCCGATTCGGGATCGGCGCGCAGGATGCGCGTGTCGAGGATTTCCAGCGACGGACAAACATAGTCAGTCGCGGCCAGCACATCCTCGCGCGAGCAATCCGCTCCGGCAAGCGGCGCTTTCATGACAAACGCAATCTCGGCCTCGATACGAGGCTGGATGAACCGCCCGGCGGGAACAGTGCCGCCGGTATCGAAAGCCATATCGTCCAGCAAAACGCCGCTATCCGGCGTGTCGATGCCCAGCGCGTCCTGCATGGCACGGCTGGTCAGACCGATTTTCCAGCCGATCCGCCGTCTTCCCGTTGCCAGCTTTCGGTCGACCAGACGCTTCTGTACGGCATACGCGTCGTCCAGCGTCATGCCCGGATAGCGCAGGCTCAACAGGCCGCATTGTTTCCCGCTCACCTCAGCCTCAAACAAGGTCTCGGCGGCTTCCTTGTGCTGATCCGGTGTCATTCGTCAGCCACCGTGTTGACCAGCTTGCCGATACCTTCGGCCTCAACCTCGATGACGTCTCCGGGTTTCAGAAAGCGGGGCGGATCAAAGCGGGCCCCCGCACCTGTGGGCGTACCGGTAATGATGATGTCACCAGGCACCAGCGTCGTGAAGGTCGAGATATATTCGATCTGACGCCGGATCGGAAACAACATCCGGCTGGTCCGGTCTTCCTGGCGCAATTCGCCATTCACCTTCGTGGTCAGACGAATGTTGTCCAGTTGCGCAGATGCTGAAAAAGGCACTAGCCAAGGGCCAATTGCCCCGGAACTGTCCCAGTTCTTGCCTTGGGTGACATTGAACTTCGCATGCCGCACCCAGTCACGCAGCGTGCCTTCGTTGCACAGTGACACCGCCGCGATATGCTCATACGCCTTGTCCTGCGGAATGCGTCGACCGCCTTTGCCGATGATCACGGCAATCTCGCCCTCATAGTCCAGCTGAGGCGTTTCCGGCGGGCGGATCAATGGCCGCTCTGCCCCGGTGAACGATCTGGGGAACCGGATGAACAGCGACATGTTCGGCGGCGCGTCCTTGCCATCCTTGTATTCCGCATTGCGGTCCGGGAAATTCACGCCAACGCAGATAATCTTTTCCGGCGCGGGGATCGGAATTTCATAGGCAAAGCTGCCGTTGGGATGGGTGACGTCCCTACCCTTGGCGGCCATCGCCAGATCGTGCAGCCCGTCAGCCCCGATCACCTCGCGCAGAGTCGGCCAGTCGGGGAATTCCGGCGACAGCGCGATCATGCCGCCTTCAGTCGCGACACCATAGAATGTCTCACCATTTGAACTGAATGTAGCAAACCGCATCACGCAAGCCCTCGTGCAATTTCAGTGATGACGTCATAGGCCATCATCACATCCTTTTCCGTCGTCTCGAACTGACCTGCCTGAAACCGGATCGCCAGATCACCATCCACGCGGGTCTGCGTCAGGTAGATGCGCCCGTCGTCATTGATGGCGTTCACCAGACGCAGGTTCAAATCATCCAGATCGGCATTCGATTCCGGCACGAACCGGAAGGTCCAGAGCGACCACATCGGCTGAGTCACAATCTGAAAATCTGGTTCCGCAGCCAGCTTGTCATGCAGGGCCTGAGACCATTTCACATGATTGCGCACCCGTTCGCGCAAACCCTCCAACCCGTAGGCACGGATCAGAAACCACAGCTTGAGCGCGCGGAACCGTCTGCCCAGCGGCACCGACCATTCGGAATAGTTGATGATGCCGTCCTTGCCATGGGTCTTGAGGAATTCGGGGCTGATGGCAAGCGTTTGGGTCAGATCCTCGGGCGAACGGACAAAATGCACCGAGCCATCGAATTGCCCGCCGATCCACTTATAGGGGTTGAAAACAATGGAATCGGCCCGTTCAACACCGGCCCAGAGAGCGCGAAACTCGGGGCAGATCATCGCGTTTCCGGCCCATGCGGCATCAACGTGAAGATAAAGACCTTCTTCACGCGCGACGTCCGCGACATCCGAGATGTTGTCAGTTGCGCCAACACCCGTCCCACCGACACAAGCAACAATTCCTGCGGGGGTTAACCCCGCTTCACGATCAGCCCGAATGGCTTCCCGCAGTTTTTCAACCTGCATGCCGCGATTTGGACCCTCTATGGGAATGCGAACAAGGTTGTCTTCACCGATACCCGCGATCCAGATTGCCCGGTCGATCGAGGTATGAACTTCGCCAGAGGCATAGACCCGAACCGGTGATTGACCTGCAAGACCCTTTGTATTGCCCTGCCAGTTCAGCGCCCGCTCGCGCATGGTCAGAACGGCGGCAAGGGTCGCTCCGCTTGCGCTGTCCTGAATGACACCATGAAACCCGTCCGGCAAGCCCAAACCCTGACGCAACCAGTCCAGAACACGGGTTTCCATTTCTGTGGCCGCCGGAGATGTCTGCCACAGCATGCACTGTGGCGAAACGGTGGCGATCAGGTAGTCGGCCAGCACGGATGGCGGCGTCGCGTTGCTCGGGAAATAGGCAAAGAACCGGGGGTGCTGCCAATGGGTAATCCCCGGCATCACGATGTCTTCGAAATCCTTGAAGATTTCCTCCATCGCCTCGGACGTCTCTGGCGGGCTGACCGGAAGCGCATTCAGAATATCTCCGGGCTCGGAACGCGCCCGTACCGGTTTATCACCGACGGTCAGGTGATAGTCCTGCGACCAGTCGGCTACCTTTTTGCCCCAACTAGCAAATTCGTACCATTTCATTCCTGACCCCTTATGGCGCGATGATGGGTTGCGCGTTCAGTGCGCTCTGAACCGTTTTGGCCCCTTCGAAAGTCGAGCCCTCTTCGAACCAGCTGCGCGGTGCGGGGGCGCCCCACAATGTCTGACGCTGGGGATCGGTCAGCGACCATTTGATCGGCTCAAGATCGGGATCGACGGTCTGATAGTCCGAGCAGTAGATTTCGATCCGATGCCCGTCAGGATCACGCACATACAGGAAAAATGCGTTGGAAATTCCATGGCGACCCGGTCCTCGTTCGATATTGTCCACGTAGCCAGTGGTGGACATCAGATCGAGAAGGTCAATGATGTTCAGCGGGTTCGGTACCCAAAACGCGGTGTGGTGCAGACGCGGGCCAAGTCCGTTGGTAAAGGCCACATCATGCACCCCACCCTTGCGGTGCATCCAGGCGGCCCAGACCTTACCGCTTTCGTCGTCTTCGGTGAACTCAGTAACGCGGAATCCCATGTGATTGTAGAACGCAACCGAGGCATCCACATCTGCCGAGAACATGTTGAAATGATCGATCCGCAGTGGTTTTACCCCATTATAGAGCCTGTACTTCTGGTGAATCGGCTCAAGTCGATCCATTTTGACGTAGAACTCCAGCGGAATGCCCCACGGATCACGGGTGCGCAGTGTGCGGCCCATATGCGGGCGCTCGACCCAGTCCACGGGCAGACCACGAGCCGAAAAGAACTCTGCCGCCTTGTCCAGATCCGGCTCGTCAAACAGCTTGAAACCAAGCACTCCGACCTCGGCCAGATCAGCCTGTACCAGAACAATGCAATGATGCCCGCGTTCCTCCATGGCTCGCAGATAGATGTGGGTATCATCTTCGTGCGTGACCTGAAGGCCCAAAGTGTCCACGTAAAATGCGCGCGACGCGGCCAAATCGGTGACGCGGTATTCAACGTGGCTCAGCCGGACGATGTTGAACGACGGATAGAGGTTTGGTGCGGGTACAGGCATGTTTGTCCTCCTTACTGAACCGGAAAGATCACGTTGGTCTGTCCGGTACCGGAACTGGGGAAATATTCGGTAATGACTTCGCAGGGCGCGGTGTAACTGTCCCAGCCCAGCGCACCGTAAAGCATGGCGGTATCGTGCATTGACCCCTCTCCACAACAATATTCGGCATATTCTCCGAGCATCTTCAGGAACGTCGCGTGATCACCCCTTTGCCACATATCCAGAACGTGCAGATCGACCTGACGATTGAATTCCGAGCTGATGGTGAAGGTGCCGTTGTTGGCCGCATAGTCCTTGTTGGCCCAGATTTTGTGGCTGAGCGAACCTGATGCGACCAGCAGAACCTTACTGTCACTCGCCTCGATCGCGGCCCGGATCGCCTCGCCAACGATGCGGCTTTCATCGTGACCGTGAACGGTGCACCAGGCAGCAACGGAAACCACCTTGAAATCCCCTTCGCGGGACATGAAGCGCATCGGAACCAACGTACCGTATTCCAGTTCCAGCGAGTCGAGCTGATGCGACAAGGTATAGACGCCCATGTCGCTGGCTTTTTCCGCAATCGCATCGCCCAGCGCCGCGTTGCCTTCGTATTCGTAAGGCAGGTTCTGGATGAATTGCGGGAATTCATTTGAAGTGAACAGCCCCTTGAACCGATGGTTGGCGTTGATGTGATAGCCCGCGTTGATCACCCAGTGGGTATCGCAGATCACAATCGTATCCACACCCAGCGCCTTGGCGCGCCGTGCAATTTCCCTGTGCCCGTCGATAGCAGGTTTACGGGCACCTTCCAGGCGTCCAGGCTGTTCCGACATCAGCATGGTCGGAACGTGCGTGCATTTTGCTGCCAGAACGATTTCGCCCATTTTCTCCTCCTCAAAACAGGATGCGCGTTTCTATGCGGGTTCAGGCGCCAAGGCGCGGAATGGCGTGCTGGCCGGTGGCAAAGCCGACATGTTTTTGCTCCATGTAGAATTCAAACGACCAGTCCCCGCCGTCGCGCCCGATGCCGCTGGCTTTGACGCCGCCAAACGGGGTCGGCAGATGGCGAACGTTTTCGCTGTTGACCCAGATCATCCCGGCCTCAAGAGCGCTGGTAAAGCGCAGCGCACGAGTCAGATCGTTGGTCCAGACATATCCCGTCAGGCCATATTGAGTGTCATTTGCCAGTGTTAGAGCCTGATTTTCGTCCGTGAACCGGATCGCGGTCAGGACCGGACCAAAAATCTCCTCCTGCGCAATCGTCATGTCATTGGTCGCATCGGTAAACAGCGTGGGGCGCACGAACCACCCCTTGTCACCAACCCTTTCACCGCCCGCTGCGATGGTTGCACCATCTTTCCTTGCGATATCGAAATAGGACGTAACCTTGCTGAAGTGCTCCTGATGGATCAGCGGGCCGATCTCGGTCGCCGGATCCAACGGATGGCCAACGCGAATATTATTCACACGCTCCGTCAGTTTGGCCAGAAACTCATCCGCTACACTGTCCTGAATGAGCAGCCGGGAAGACGAGGTGCAGCGTTCGCCATTCAGCGAGTAGATCATGAATATCGCCGCATCAAGCGCACGGTCCAGATCGGCATCGTCAAACACGATGACCGGGTTCTTGCCGCCAAGCTCGAAATGCACCCGCTTAAGCGTTTCGGCCCCCTGTCTCATGATCATTGAACCGGTTTTGCTTTCGCCAACAAAAGCGATGGCCTTGATATCGGGATGTTCCGTCAGGCGCTTGCCCGCATCCTCGCCAAATCCGTTTACAAGGTTCCAGACCCCGGCGGGAAGGCCGGCCTCATGCGCGATTTCGGCCAGTATTCTGGCAGTCAGCGGCGAAAACTCTGCCGGTTTGTGCACTACCGTACATCCTGCCGCCAGAGCAGGCGCAATTTTCCAGGTGCTGAGCATAAACGGCGTGTTCCATGGTGTAATGACACCCACCGGTCCGATCGGAACCCGCGTCGAGACATTCATCAATGTCGCGGACTGCAGATTCTGCCCGTCCCGGGCCGCCGGTGCGCGATCGGCGAAGAACCTGAAATTTTCAGCCCCACGCAGGGCAGCCTTGGACATGAACCGCAGGGCCTGACCTGTATCCCAGCACTCGCAAAATGCGATCTCTTCTGCACGCTCGACAATCAGATCGGCGATGCGATGCAAAATCTTCTTGCGCTCAAGCGCTGGCATGTCGCGCCACGCGGGAAAGGCCGCTTTGGCCGCAGCTGCGGCCGCGTCAATATCTTCGGCCCCGCTTCGCGCCACAGGGCAGATCAGGCTTTCGTCCACCGGAGAATGTGTTTCGAAGGTCTCGCCGGATAATGCCGGAACCGTTTCGCCGCCGATCAGGTTCAGGATTCCATCGCCGCGAAAGCGGTCGAGATGCTTTTCCAGTTTCGTGATGTTTGCTTGCAGGTCAGTCATCTCAGTCAACCTTTTTCAGATGGTCCCGGATCGTGCCGGTTTTTGGGGACAGGTCCGGATCGATGTCCCGCATCTCGAGGGACAGGGCGATCGGGAATTCTTGCAGCGCCGGTTCAAGAAAGGCTTTTGCCGCACCAAAGATCTCTTGTGTTGCAGCCTTACGCGTTTGCAAATCACGTCCGCCGCGCAACCGGACAAAAATGTCGATATAGCCGTGCGAAGGATCACCGTCGGCAATGGAAACATGATCGGCGCGGATGGCCCTGACCCTGATACCAGCCATGGGCAATACGTCCGTTGCAATCGCCGCTTCGCGCAGAGCGTCGCAAAATCCGGCCATATCAACCCGGTCTTCCATATTGGCTGAATAGTCCACGGTGATATGCGGCATGCGACTCCTCCTTTTGTTAACATGTGAAGTATTTTTCTGATTCTGTCAAGCGCGCTGGCAATCACCGGTTGCGGCGCAGCGGGAATTCGGCAAGGATTCCGCATGACCAATGACTTGCCACTGACATCCAGATCCCTGCCAATCGCATTACTGCGTGCACGGGAAAGCGTGATGGGCCCGATCCGAACGATGCTTGCAGATGTGGGTATCACCGAACAGCAGTGGCGCGTCTTGCGCGTCCTGCAGGAAGAAGGAGCGCAGGATCCCACAAGGATCGCCGAGCGTGCCTGCCTACTGTTGCCTAGCCTGACGCGGATACTGCAAAAGCTAGAAGAAAAGGCTCTGATTCAGCGTAAATCGGACCCAAGCGACCGTCGCAGACAAATCGTCGAGATCACCGAATCCGGAAATCAGATCATTCAGGTCAATTTGACGACAAGCATTCAGGCGTCCGAGCGTATTCGCGCGCATCTTGGCCCGAAAGGTTATGAAACGTTGCTGGACTTACTGAATGAGCTGAACGAGATGGACAGCTGATCCGCCGCAAATGCGACAAACCCGTGTAAGTCACGAGGAACGGCAGATATGAACAACGCTCTCTTTTCACTCCCCCAAGCGCCCCAAATTCCGGTAAACGGAGAAACCGGGGCATATCCAGTGGGGCGAATTTTTTGCGTCGGACGGAACTATGCGGCCCACGCAGCCGAGATGGGAAACGAGGTCGATCGCGAGGCACCTTTCTATTTCACCAAATCCGCACCACATGCGATCTTGTCGGGTGCGGTGGTTCCTTATCCACCTGGAACCGACAACTACCATCACGAGATGGAGCTGGTGCTGGCCATCGGTGAACCTGTCTTTCGCGTCAGTAGGGAAAATGCGTGGGACGCGGTGTATGCCTATGGCTGCGCACTGGACATGACCCGGCGGGATTTGCAGATCAGTGAGCGCAACAAGAAACGCCCATGGGATCTGGGCAAGGATGTCGAAAGCGCCGCCGTTTTTGCGCCCCTGACCAAAGCGAGCGATTGGCAACCCTCTGACGGCAGACGCATCCACCTTGAAGTGAATGACACAACTCGACAGGACGCGTATCTTTCCGAGATGATCTGGAAGATCGACGAAATCATCAGCCATCTTTCAGGATTCTATCACTTACGGCCGGGAGATCTGATCATGACCGGCACTCCGGCAGGGGTTGGTCCGGTTGTAGCGGGCGATGTGATTACTGGTGGAATCGACGGCCTTGATCCCATCAGGCTGACGCTGACTGAGGCCGAATAGTCACCCTCCCCGACTGACTCGAACGGCATTTGTTCGAACATAAACAAAGACGAAGCTTGCCTGTTGGCCCGTTTCAGTTGCAGTCTTGGAACCAAGAGGGAGACGTCACGCAACTGCAATCCGGCTTTGTCGCCAATCCGGGAAATCGGGCTGCGCCACTAAGGTCGGAAAAAAATGATGGCAATATTTTGCATATTTTCCGAAAATTTGCATTATATCGCCAGACAAGAGGGGTCAAAGGGAGGATCAAATGACCAATCGGAGAACGCTTCTGAGCATGATCGGAGGGGCCGCCGTTGCCGCGCTGGCCACCGGTTTCAGCGCAGGAACAGCCATGGCACAGGAGGTCACGCTTAAACTGCACCAGTTTTTGCCAGCGCAGGCCAACGTGCCGAAGCTGGTACTGGATGTCTGGGCAGACAACGTGGAAAAGGACTCGGACGGCCGCATCAAGGTTGAACGGTACCCGTCCATGCAGCTGGGCGGAAAACCCCCGGAACTGATGGATCAGGCAATCGACGGCGTGGCGGATGTTGTCTGGACCGTCGTTGGATACACGCCAGGTCGGTTCCCCAGTACCGAAGTATTCGAACTGCCCTTCATGATGACCAATGCCCGGGCGGTTTCCCACGCGTATTGGGAAATGTTCGAAAAACACATGAAGGATGACGAATTCAAGGACGTCCACATTCTCGGGACCTGGGTACATGGTCCCGGCATGATCCATACTGCAGACCCGGTCGAAAGCCCGGATGACCTGCAGGGGATGAAGATTCGCGGCGGGTCGCGCTCGGTCAACTCGCTGCTGACCAAGCTGGGGGCGACACCGGTTGGCATGCCCGTGCCCGCCGTTCCCGAGGGCCTGTCGAAAGGGGTGATCGACGGCACCACGATTCCATGGGAAGTCACAACCGCCCTCAAGGTGCCGGAACTGGTTGAAAACCACACCGAATTCGATGGCCGTGCGCTGTATACCCTGACCTTCGTACTGGCAATGAACAAGGACAAGTACGACAGCCTGCCGGACGATCTGAAGAAGGTGGTCGACGACAATTCGGGTCTGGAGTTTTCGGTGTTTGCCGGGGGAACGCAGGCGGATGCGGACGGTCCGGCACGCGTTGTGGCCGAGGATCTGGGCAACAACATCATCACCATCGATGAGGCCAGCGTCGCAGAATGGCGTGAACTGGCCCAGCCGATCTATGATGAGTGGATCGCCGACATGGATTCAAAGGGCAAAGACGGTCAGGCTTTGCTGGAAGAGGCGCAGATGCTGATCGAAAAGTACACGCCGGAATATTCGAACTGATCCGGCAACTGACTGCAGGTCGCAGCGCAAAGGTGCTGCGGCCGAACATTCCGAAGAACAGGCCAAGAGTTTATGCACAAAGTAATGATGGGGCTGGCCAGAACATTGGCCATCATTGGCGGGATTGTCCTGAGCGCGCTTATCCTGCTGACCTGCATATCCATCTCGGGCCGCTTGCTGAACGGGTTCTTTCACGGAGAGTTCATGCAATCCCTTGCCCCGGGCTTTGCCGACTGGGCGATCGGCATCGGCATCGGGCCTGTGAACGGTGATTTCGAACTGGTCGAGGCCGGAGTGGCCTTTGCCATCTTCTGCTTCCTGCCACTGTGCCAGATCACTGCCGGTCACGCGTCGGTCGACATTCTGGCCAACACCTTTTCCAAGGGCGTCAACCGGTTCCTTCGCATGGTGACCGAGATTGTCTTTGCAGGTGTTCTGATCCTGATCACGTGGAAGCTGGGGGACGGCATGGTCAGCAAGAAAGCCTATGGCGAGACGACCTTTTTGCTGCAATTCCCGATCTGGTGGGCCTATGCGCTCAGCTTTACCGCCTCGTTGGCGGCGGCGATTGTAGGCGTCTACATGGCCTGCGTCCGTACCTATGAATTTGCAACTGGCCGCATCCTGATCTGGGACGGCGTGGAGGCATCCCATTGACCGCCCTCGAGATCGGTATTGCGTCCTTTCCCGCATTGATGGCGCTGATTTTCCTGCGCGTTCCCATTGGACTGGCCATGTTTCTTGTGGGTCTCGTCGGGCTTGTTTTGGTCACTGATGGCACGCAGGTTGCCTTTGCGCGCCTCAAGAACGAAACCTACACGACCTTTTCAAGCTATTCGCTGACCATCGTGCCGATGTTCCTGCTGATGGGACAGTTTGCGACGCTTGGCGGGATGTCGAATGCCCTGTTCAAAGCCGCCGAGGGCTGGCTGGGTCACAGGCGCGGCGGCGTCGCCATGGCCTCAATCGGCGCTTGCGCAGGATTTGGGGCCATTTGCGGGTCCTCTCTGGCCACGGCGGCCACGATGGGGCGCGTCGCTCTGCCGGAACTTCGTCAATACGGCTATGCCGGCGGGTTTTCCACGGCAACGCTGGCTGCGGGCGGCACGCTGGGTATCCTCATTCCGCCCTCGGTCGTGCTCGTGATCTATGCGATCCTGACCGAACAGAATATTGCCAAGCTGTTCCTTGCCGCGTTCATCCCCGGAATTCTGGCCGCCATCGGCTACGTCATCGCGATATCGGTCTATGTGCGCCTATACCCCGAAAGCGCCGGCACCCGTCCGCCGGTGCCCTATTCAGAGCGGTTTGCCGCCTTGTTGAACGTCTGGCCGGTGCTGGTCGTCTTCGGGCTGGTTGTCGGCGGTATCTATCTGGGGTGGTTCACCCCCACCGAAGGGGCGGCTGTAGGTGCATTCGGCACCGCTGTCATCGCCTTTTTTAACGGCGGCCTGACACGGGAAACGCTGACAGACAGCTTTCTTGTCACCGCACGTTCGACCGCGATGATCTTTTTCATCATCCTTGGCGCGGCCTTCTATAACGGTTTTCTGGCCCTCACGCAGGTGCCGCAGGAACTGTCGAACTATGTGGTCAGCCAGGGCTTTTCCCCTTGGATGGTATTGGCACTGATCCTGTGTTTCTATCTTGTGTTCGGGTGTCTTATGGACAGCCTGTCCATGATCCTTCTGACAGTTCCGATTTTCTTTCCGGTCATATCAGCAATGGATTTTAACCTGATCTCGCTACCCGCCATGCAGGCAGATGCCGCTATGGAGGTGCTGCGTTCGGGTACGCCTGAAGGCATGGGCGCCGGGATGCTTGCATCGATTCAGGAGGCCATCGCAACCGGAACGGAACTCACCCGCGATCAGATGAAGGAGTTGGGCATCCGCGTCACACGTGGCATGGCGAACCGGATCGAGGCCGAACATGTCGCCATCTGGTTTGGTATTCTGGTTCTGATCGTGGTCGAGGTCGGATTGATCACACCTCCGGTCGGCATGAACCTGTTCATCATCAACGCCATGGATCGCACCACGCGCATGGTGGACACCTACAAGGCCGTTCTGTTCTTTGTCGCGTCGGATATCATTCGGGTCATCATCCTTGTCGCATTTCCGGCCATCACCTTGTTTTTGTTGCCGGGATAGCCGATAGGTGCATTAAGATGCACAAAAACCCTTTTGTGATCGGCACTATCTTGCATAAATGCGTTTGGAATGCATTATTGCGCGCCAGGGGAGGGGCGCGCGCGGGCTGGAGAGGAGGGCCACCCGCGCGTAGCACCTCCACCCAAACCGGGAGAGATGACCATGAACGGCAATGCGGCTCTGTACTTCGTGGATCGGCACGTGGACGAAGGCGGGTCGCACAAGACGGCTTTTCGGGAAGTCGCTGGGCATAAGCGCACCCTGTCCTACGGCGAACTGTCCGATACGTCGGGCCAGGTTGCCGGAGCGCTGAACCGGGCAGGCATCGCCAGGGAATCGCGGGCCGCGATGCTGGTTCTGGATCAGATCGAATTCCCACAAATTTTCTGGGGCTGCCTGAAGGCAGGCGTTGTGCCGGTACCACTGAACACACTGCTGGCCCCACCCGTCTACGAAACCATCTTGCACGACAGTCGCGCGACCTGCCTGTTTGTCTCTCAAGAGCTTTGGCCGGTCATCGGTTCAGTTGCGCTGACCTCGCCATATCTGGAACGTATTGTGGTGATTGGCTCGACTCCGGACGGGACCATAAGTTTCGATGCATTCATGGCAAATGCCATGCCGGTAAAGGCGGTTGACGCATCAGATGACGACACCGCGTTCTGGCTCTACTCTTCGGGTTCGACCGGCCAACCAAAAGGCGTTCGCCACGTCCACGCCAGCCTTAGGGCAACGGCAGATACCTATGGGGCGCAAGTTCTGCAGATCAAACCGGATGATATTCTGTTTTCTGCGGCCAAGCTGTTCTTTGCTTATGGTCTGGGCAATGCCATGACCTTTCCGATGTCCGTGGGGGCCGAAACCCTGCTTTTCAATGGCCGCCCTACACCAGAAGGCATGATCGAGATCATCGCAGCCGAACAGCCCACGGTATTTTGCGGCGTCCCCACACTCTACGCCGGGATGGTAGCACAACTTGAAGCCGGGGACGTGCCGAATGTCACCCTGCGCCGCTGCATTTCTGCAGGCGAAGCCCTGCCCGAAGAAATCGGCCGCAGCTGGGCACGGTTGTGGAACACCGACATACTGGATGGCGTAGGATCGACCGAAATGCTGCACATCTTTTTGTCCAACGCACCGGATGACGTTGCCTACGGCACATCGGGGCGTCCGGTTCCGGGGTACGAAACCCGCCTTGTCGACGAAACCGGCAGCGATGTTGGCGTTGGTGAATTGGGTGAACTGCTGGTGCGGGGCGCATCTGCCGCGGACGGATACTGGAACAAACGCAACAAAAGCCGCACGACATTCGAAGGCGAATGGACCAGAACCGGCGACAAATACGAAATGACCGAAGACGGGCGCTATGTCTATTGCGGGCGAACCGACGACATGTTCAAAACATCGGGTATCTGGGTGTCGCCGTTCGAGGTCGAACAGGCACTGGTGGCACACCCGGCGGTGTTGGAGGCGGCCGTTGTTGCGGCAAAGGATGGAAACGGATTGGAAAAGCCCAAAGCGTTCATTGTCCTGAAAGACGGCGAAGGCGGTGACCTTGCCGGGGAACTGCAGGACTTTGTGAAAGACAAGGTCGGCAAGTGGAAATACCCAAGGTGGATCGAATTTGTCGAAGATCTGCCCAAAACCGCGACTGGCAAGATTCAGCGTTTCAAATTGCGGGATGACATTTCATGATCGAATGGACCCGGTCCCCGGCGAAGCCCCTGAATGTCGGGGGTATTCGACTGGAATACGCGTGCTATGGACCTGCGCCGTCGGACGCCCCTGTAATCGTGTTGCTGCACGAGGGTCTGGGCAGCGTGGCCCTGTGGCGGGATTTTCCGCAGGAACTTGCGGACAAAACCGGGCTGGGTGTTCTCGCCTATTCCCGCCAGGGATACGGTCAATCCGATCCGGCGGACCTGCCGCGCCCCATGGATTTCATGACTCGTGAAGCAATCGACGTGCTGCCGCATGTTCTGGATCAATCCGGCGTGAAACACTGCATCCTGTTCGGGCATTCCGATGGGGCCACCATTGCCGCGATCTATGCCGGAAGCGTCGAAGACCACCGTGTGCGCGGGCTGATCCTGGAGGCACCGCATTTCTTTACCGAAGAAATCGGAATGGCTGAAATTGCCAGGGCGCGGGGCTCTTATGAAAATTCTGGTCTGAAAAGCAGGCTGGCAAAATACCACGATGATCCCGATGGCGCGTTTTTCGGATGGAGCGGCGCTTGGCTGAATCCGGCGTTCCGGACGTGGAACGTTGCCGAGGTGATCGACTATATTCGCGTACCCATTCTGGCCATTCAGGGGCGCAACGACCAATACGGGACGCTGGACCAGATCGCCGAGATCGAAACGCGCGCTTATTGCCCTGTCGATACCGCCATATTGGAATGCCGACATGAACCGCATGTCGAGGCGCGCGCGGCGACGCTGGAGGCTGTTGCGGAATATTGCACCCGGTTGCAGCGGATTGAAACGGCCAACGTCACCCCGGCCTGAACCGTGCGCCTTGTTTTACCCGATCATGCATATGTCCCGGGTCAGACCGGGCGGCATCCGGACGGGCTGTTTTCCGCGCTTGTGCACTCGGTCAGGCCCGAAATGTCCGTGGCTCAAATCAGGGCATCCGACGCCTGGCAGGGCGGGTGGGTTTTCTTTAATCACGGCTTCTTTTGGGAAGCGCATGAGGTCTGGGAACCCGTTTGGATGTGCCTGCCGCGACACTCGGATGAGCGCACCATGGTGCAGGCCTGCATCCAGCTTGCGAACGCGCATCTAAAGAAGATCATGGGACGTCCCAATGCCGTCCTGCGGCTTTGCGGGATGGTGGAGCGGCAGATCGAGGGCTTCAACAACTCTGCCCCTGTGTTCGGAGTTGACGTTTCAGAGCTGAATCGACGTGTTCAGTACCTGCATTCACACCCAATTTAAGCAACATATTGCAGAATACCGCGAGCTCGCCGTAAAATTTTACGTCATAAATGCATTATTTTGCCAATATCGCCTTGCCGCTGGAGTATCTGCAAACTACACTTCCCGGATGTCACATTGAGGTACCCGTCATGCCCCAGCGCATCGACTTTCAGACTGATCCATCGAAGTACCGCCATTGGCGCGTCGAATACGATGGCGATATTGCCAATCTGTTCATGGACGTGGACGAGAAAGGCGGGCTGCGCCCCGGGTATGATCTGAAGCTGAATTCATATGATCTGGGCGTGGATATCGAACTGTCCGATATCGTGCAACGGATGCGGTTTGAACATCCCGAGGTCAGGGTTGTCGTGATGCAATCCGGAAAGGATCGCGTGTTCTGCGCGGGTGCCAACATACGGATGCTGGGTGGTGCCAGCCACGCGCACAAGGTGAATTTCTGCAAGTTCACCAATGAAACGCGAAACACTTATGAGGCCGCAGAAGAAGATTCGGGGCAGAAATACGTCGCGGCCATCAAGGGCTCCTGCGCTGGTGGCGGGTATGAACTGGCGCTGGCGTGCAATCACATCATGCTGACCAATGACAGTTCATCCTCGGTGGCCCTGCCAGAGGTACCGTTGCTGGCGGTATTGCCAGGAACCGGCGGACTGACCCGTGTGACGGATAAACGCAAGGTCAGGCGTGATCTGGCTGATGTGTTCTGTTCCCTCGAAGAAGGGGTGCGCGGTCAGCGGGCCGTCGACTGGAATCTTGTCGATGAAATCGCCCCGAATTCCAGATTTGATGAGGTTGTGCAGGAGCGCGCGCGCGAATTCGCAAGTGCTGCGGATAAGCCAAGCAACCTGAAAGGCATCGTGTTAGAGCCACTTTCCCGGACTTTCGGCGATGATGGATCAATCACCTATTCCAGCGTCGAGGTAGCACTGGACCAAACTGCCGGCACTGCAACGATAACGATCAGGGGTCCGGAACAGGATGCACCGTCCGATATCGATGAGCTGTTGAAGCAAGGCGCAGAAACCTGGAGCCTCAGGACCGCGCGAGAGCTTGATGACGCCATTTTGCATCTACGCCTGAATGAGAGGAAGGTTGGCCTGATCGTCTTTCAGACCCAGGGCGACCCTGCGCATGTTCTGGCGCACGAAAGGTTCCTGCTCGACAATCGCGACAACTGGCTGGCCAACGAAATTCTGCTCTATTGGAAACGCGTGCTGAAACGGGTCGACATGACCTCGCGCAGCCTAGTGGCGTTGGTGGAACACGGGTCCTGTTACGCCGGGATGCTGGCTGAACTGCTGTGGGCCGTGGACCGGTCTTACATGATGCTGGACGAGTTCGAGGGCGACAATCGACCGCTGGCGACGATCACGCTGAGCGAGGGCAATTTCGGCACCTACCCAATGGGCAACGATCTGACCCGGTTGGCCACGCGGTTCTGGGGTGATCCCGACAGCGCAGAGGCGCTGAAAGAACACATCGCCGAAGCGCTGGATGCCGAAGGCGCAGAAAAGCTGGGGCTGGTTACCTATGCCTTTGACGATATCGACTGGGAAGACGAGGTGCGCATCTTTCTGGAGGAACGCGCCAGCTTTTCCCCCGACGCAATGACGGGGATGGAGGCGAACCTGCGCTTTGCGGGACCAGAAACGATGGAAACACGGATATTCGGTCGGCTGACGGCCTGGCAGAACTGGATTTTCCAGCGCCCCAACGCTGTTGGGCCGGATGGTGCGTTGCAACGCTATGGCAGCGGGTTGCGCGGTGAATATGACATGGAACGTGTGTAAGGCCGGCGGAGGAGAGATATGCTCGACCTGATCAACGTAAGTTACGACACCCAGATACCCAATAATGTGGGTCTAAGTCAGGACAAGAAGGTGCTGAAGGCGCTGGAAAAGTGGCACCCCGGTTATATCAACTGGTGGAACGATCTGATCCCGCAGAACTTTCAGGACTCGCTTGTGTACCTGCGCACCGCCGTCAGTGTTGACCCTAAAGGTTGGGCCAAGTTCGACTATGTGAAAATGCCGGAATACCGCTGGGGCGTTTTGCTGGCCCCACAGGTTGAGGAACGGATAATTCCCTGTGGCGAACACAAGGGGGAACCGGCGTGGCAGGAGGTTCCGGGCGAGTACCGCAATATGCTAAAGCGCCTGATCGTCATTCAGGGTGATACGGAACCTGCCTCGGTCGAACAACAGCGCCTGCTGGCTCTGACCGCGCCCTCGCTTTACGACATGCGCAATCTGTTTCAGGTGAACGTCGAAGAGGGGCGGCACCTCTGGGCGATGGTCTATCTGCTGCACAAGTATTTTGGCCGTGATGGCCGGGAAGAGGCCGATGATCTGCTGCGCCGCCAGTCAGGCTCGGAAGAAGCGCCCCGCATGCTGGGTGCCTTCAACGAGGAAACGCCCGATTGGCTGTCCTTTTTCATGTTCACCTATTTCACCGACCGGGACGGCAAGATGCAGCTGGAATCGCTGGCGCAGTCCGGCTTTGACCCGCTCAGCCGAACCTGCCGTTTCATGCTGACCGAAGAAGCGCACCACATGTTCGTGGGTGAAACCGGAGTTGGCCGCACGATTCAGCGCACCTGCGAAGTCATGAAGGAAAACGGGATCGACGACCCTTATGACATCGGCCGAATTCGCGATCTTGGTGTCATTGACCTGCCGACGATCCAGAAAAAGCTGAATCTGCACTATACCCTGTCGCTGGACCTGTTCGGGCAGGAGGTGTCGACCAACGCCGCCAATGCGTTCAACGCGGGGATCAAGGGCCGGTACATGGAAAGCCGCCTGAAGGATGACCACAAGTTGCAGAACGACACATACACGGTCTGGGATCTTGAGGACGGTAAAGCCGTGGCAAAACAGGTCCCTGCCCTGACCGCGATCAACATGCGCTTGCGGGACGACTATACCAAGGACGCCGCCGGTGGCGTCGGCCGCTGGAACAAGATTATCGAAAAACTGGGGATCGAGTTTGAACTGGCGCTTCCGCACGAGGCGTTCAACCGCAAGATCGGCGTCTTTGCAGATCAACGATTCAACCCGGAAGGCAAACTTGTCAGTGCTGAGGAATACGAACGTGGCCTGCAGGACTGGCTGCCGTCCGGCGCTGACGGCGATTTCATCCAGTCCCTGATGAAGCCATGTTACGAGCCCGGCGAATATGCCAGCTGGATTGCCCCGCCCAAGGTGGGCATCGACAACAAGCCAGGCGATTTCGAATACGTCAAACTGCACATGGCCTAGCGCCCGAATCCAGGCCGGATGCCGCAAATGGAAACAATTTGTGACGAAAACAGCATTGACGGACTCAGCATTTGTCCTGTTCGCTGGAACCGGCTTGTTCACAAGGGGAGACCCGCAATGCAGATCAACCGTTCCAAGGCCGAGACGCCGCAGCTCAAAGCCCTCGCCGGTCAGATATCCGCGCTGCAGGGGCCCTGTGTCGGGTGTTCCGACTGCGTCGGTCTGTGCGAAGCATTGATCGAAACGTTGGTTTTGCCTGACGTGATCCTGTCCAAAAACCGCGAGAGTTCATGAACCAGCCGCTCAAGCAGCACCTGATCGACCCTGAAATCTGCATTCGTTGCTACACATGCGAGATGACCTGCCCCGAGGAGGCCATCGAGCATGACGACATGAACGTCGTCGTGGACGCGTCCAAATGCAACGGCTGCATGGATTGCATCCCTGTCTGTCCCACAGGCTCGATCGACAACTGGCGTGTGGTCGCCACACCGTATTCGCTGGAAGATCAGTATGACTGGATGGAACTGCCTGAACAGCAAGAGGTTTCGGGTGAAAGCGAGATAGAAGCGCTGGACGAGGCGATCGAGGCCTTGCTGGAAGAGGCTCACAAAGGCGCAGGGGGCAAGGCCCGGGCGCCAGCAACGGCTTCGAAACCTTCAATCAGCATGTATGGGCTGGCCAAGCCGGCGCTGGCGAAAGTCACCGGCAATTTCCGCCTGACGGCAGAAGACAGCGACAGCGATGTCCGGCACATCATTCTGGATTTCGGGTCACTGCCCTTTCCGGTGCTCGAGGGGCAAAGCATCGGGATAATCCCGCCGGGCACCGACGAAAACGGCAATGCCCACCTGCCCCGGCTTTATTCGGTTTCCAGCCCCCGCGATGGAGAGCGGCCGAATTTCAACAACTTGTCGCTGACGGTCAAGCGCGAGGAGCTGGGGGTTTGCTCCAACTACGTTTGCGATCTCCGGCCCGGCGATTCTGTTCAGGTCACCGGTCCCTTTGGGGCAACCTTCCTGCTGCCATCAGACCCTAATGCGCAACTTTTGATGATCTGCACCGGTACCGGCTCAGCGCCATTTCGCGCCTTTACCATGCGGCGCCAACGCGAAAACCCTTCTCTGAACGGTTCGTTGACCCTTGTGTTTGGAGCGCGCCGTCCGCAGGAACTGCCGTATTTCGGACCGCTCAAAAAAGTGCCAGACGCATTTCTGACCAAGCATTTTGCGTATTCGCGTCAGGATGGGCAGCCAAAACACTATGTTCAGGACAAGCTGCGCGAACAGGCTGACAGGGTTGGTAAACTGCTGGCCGATCCGAATTTCTATATCTACGTCTGTGGCCTGAAAGCCATGGAGCAGGGCGTTGAAGAAGCCTTGGGTGATATTGCGCGTGGGGTAGGTCTGGATTGGGGCGACCTGCGCAATACCATGCGTGAAAGCGGTCGCTATCACGTCGAAACCTATTGAGATTACAGGACCGTTCGGCAATTGGGATTGCCCCTCCGGTCCGCCCGTCGTAATTTGTGCATTATTTCACATAAACGGCACGGCGGAATGAGCGAAACCAGAGGATTCAGAGACAACGACACGGCACAGGACGGCTCTGACCCGGCCGAAGCTTCGGTAAACGAACTCATTTCCCGTGTAGGCGAGAGGGTGAGGAAAGCCCGTCAGATGCGGGCCATCCCCCGTCGTGTCCTTTCCGAAATCTCCGGTGTGTCGCCCCGGTATCTGGCTCAGCTTGAGGCGGGCGAGGGCAATATTTCAATCGGCCTGCTGCAGCGCGTCGCCACGGCGCTGGATCATCGCATAGAATGGCTGATCAGCGAGGATGACCCCTGGAGTTCCGACGCGTTGCGTGTTGCCGATCTCTATCGAAACGCCAGTGAAGACGTGAAGAAGATGGTGCTGCATGCACTCAGCCCGGAACCCGAAGAGGTCCTGCGCGCCAACAGAATATGCCTTGTCGGACTGAGAGGGGCAGGAAAGTCCACTCTGGGTGCCCTGCTTGGTGCCCGATACGATCTGCCCTTCGTGGAATTAAACGCCCTGATCGAAGAACAGGCCGGGATGCCGGTGGCCGAGGTCATGGCGCTTTATGGTCAGGAGGGGTACCGGAAACTGGAATCCCGAGCCCTAAACCGGGTCATCGAAACCCACGACAAGATGGTCCTTGCCGTGGCAGGCGGTATCGTGGCCGAGCCCGAAACTTACAACACGTTGCTGGGCAGGTTCCACACAATCTGGCTGCGTGCTTCGCCGGTTGAACACATGGATCGGGTGCGGGCACAGGGTGATGAGCGTCCAATGGCCGGAAACCCCGAGGCGATGGAACAACTGAAATCGATCCTGACAAGCCGCGAGGCACTGTACGGTCGGGCTCAGGCGCAACTGGACACATCAGGCCAAGGCGTGCAGTCGTCGCTGGCCGAACTGAAAAAGCTGGTCGACGGCCGGGGTTTTCTTGATTGATCGTCAAAAACCTACTTTGAATCGCGAAGCCATCCATCTGCATAGACAACGCGGTCCATGCCTGAAAACCGGCGAACCCGCTCCAGTTCAGCGTCCAACCGTCGGGATCTGGCGGTTGACCATTTGACCCCTCGTTCCGGCCAAAGGGCCTTGACCCGCAATTCGCCGCAGTTCCGATGCGCCTTCATGTCAATCCGGCCTATCAGCCTGTCGCCTTCCAGAAGGGGAAACACATAATACCCGTACACCCGTTTGGGTTCCGGCACGAAAACCTCGATCCGGTAGTGAAAGCCAAACAGCCTCAGCGCCCGGTTTCTGTCGCGTAGCGCGGGATCAAAAGGACTCAGAACCCGCATACGCCCCGGGGCTGCAGGCAGTTTCCCAACCTCCGCCAGTGTTTCCGCGCGGGCAAAGGTCTTGCGAACACGCCCGTCGCAGCATTCAACCTCGATTTCCTCTATGACCCCGGCTTGCACGGCCCTCAGACACCATTCCTTTGCCTCAGCCGAAGAAACCGTGTCCCAGAAAGCCGCTAATTCGCCCGAAGTTGCAAAACCAAGCCGGTCCAGCGCTGCATTGCATAACCAGTCGACGGTGGCTTCGACATCACAAGGGGACAGACCGGGATGCAGGTGCGTCTCGATCACCCGTTCGGTCAGATCGTATCGTTTTTGAAACCCCTCGCGCCCGACAACCGTCAACGCGCCGGATCGCCAAAGGTATTCCAGCGCGGTTTTGGACGGATGCCAGTCCCACCAACCGCCCGAACCCTTCTTCTCATCCTTTCCAACATCGGATGAACCAACCGGACCCTGATCACGAATATGCTGAAGAACCGTTTCGAACTGTTTTTCAAACCCGTCCCGCCGCCAGTTCTTATACCGCGACCTTAGCAATTCCGCATCGCGTTGAAACCGAAGATGCCAATGGGGGTAGAACTCCATCGGAATAACAGCCGCATCGTGCGTCCAGTGTTCAAACAGGGCGCGGTCGCGTTCATAAAGCCGCTTGAGATCCCGGCTGCGATACGTCGGACGTCGCGCAAACAGGATCATGTCATGGGCGCGAGCCACAGTGTTGATGCTGTCAAGCTGAACGAACCCCAGACGATGGATCAGGGTCAGCAGATGCTCACCCGTGGCAGGCCCTGCAGGTTGTTCCAACAATGCATGGCGGTCCAGAAAAAGAGCCCGCGCCGCGCGATTGCCCAACCGTTGCAGCGCCACCTTCTCAGCGCCGTTTCAGTGTGTCGCCGAAGCTGATCTTGGGGGTCAGGTTCAGATGAACCTCTGTTTCCGCGTCCGGGTTCTCCAGCCGTTCGGAAATAATCCCCGCCGCCTTACGCCCGATCTCCAGCCTGCAGGCGTCCATCGTGGCCAGTTTGCGCGGCAAACCCTGAAGCAGTTCCACATTGTTGAACCCCGCCAATCCGATCTGGCCGGGCACATCAATGCCCTGATCCAACAGATAAAGCAGCCCCCCCGCCCCAATCATATCGTTGGAATAATACAGAAAATCCAGATCCGGCGATCGCTCCAGCATGGCCTTTGTCATCTCACGCCCCTTGGCCAGGGCCGATCCGCCGGAATAAAACTCGCGGTCTTCGATTTCGACGCCGTTTTTACCCAGAACTTCGGTGAACCCTTCAAATCGCTTCCGCGCCCTGTGGTCCAGCGGCATCTTGGTGCCCATAAAGCCGATGTGGCGATACCCAGCCTTCAGGATTGCCTGCGCCATTTCGCGTCCGGCCCGACGGTGTGAAATGCCAACCATGGCATCCACGGGCTTTCCGTCGGTATCCATGATTTCAACAACCGGAATGCCAGCCGAATCCAGCATCGCCCGAGCAGCGTCCGTATGTTCCAGCCCGGCGATGATGACGCCAGACGGACGCCAGGACAGCATCTCATACAGAACCTTTTCCTCTTTTTCGGGCAGATAGTCGGTGACACCTACAACCGGCTGCAGTTCCGTATCTTCCAGGACTTGATTGATACCGGTCAGAACTTCGGGGAAGACCATGTTCGACAGCGAGGGAATGATGACGGCGACAAGGTTCACCCGGTTTGATGCCAATGCACCCGCAATCTTGTTGGGTACATAGCCAAGCTCCTTGGCTGCCGCCAGAACGCGCTTGCGAGTGGCATCGGATACGTCCCCGCGATTGCGCAGAACCCGGCTCACTGTCATCTCTGACACTCCGGACGCTTCCGAGACATCACGAAGGGTGAGCGGGCGTTTTGTATCTGTGGTCACGAGGGTACCTGCATTGCTTGTTTTACCGGATGGTAGCGTGAACAGGGCAATCTTTACAACTGTTGCGCAAAGGCGATGACAAGCCTGAAAAAGGCGGGTACAGAGAGGTTCGCAGGCCCCGTGGCTCAACTGGATAGAGCAGCCCCCTCCTAAGGGGCAGGTTGCAGGTTCGAATCCTGCCGGGGTCGCGAAAACTACATTTATTAATACACACTTAGGGGTACTCAAGCCGTCCCTAATTTCGCGCGACTTGTAGAACTTCGCAGGAGCAATCAGCTGGATTCTGAAAACTCTCGTACAAGTCCTGTACAAAGGTGGCTTTCCGCTCTCCCTCGGCGAGGAAAGGTGAAATTCTAGCAATTAACCAGCATGGCGACGATTAAATCAAACTCAAAGCAAACTAGGAACAAACGGAATTTTTTATCAACGCCAACGGATTCTTTGAATAAAGGAAACAGCGCCCAAAAATTGGACCACTCATGATGTTCCAGAGTTACAGATTTAATCTGACGTCCTCAGAACAGCGGTGAAGTTCGCCAGGAACTGACGGGAGTACTTCCAGCGGGTTTGGCGTACGCAAGAAGCCCCGCGTTGTGCGAGGTTAAGCGTTTGATATCTGACTTATAAAGTTGGTTGCGGGAGCAGGATTTGAACCTGCGACCTTCAGGTTATGAGCCTGACGAGCTACCGGGCTGCTCCATCCCGCGACACTTTTGGTGGGCCTACC